>JAJFTI010000015.1 GCA_021373115.1 Eubacteriales bacterium
GGAGAACTCGCGCGGGCTTGGCGCGGCGGAGATGGCCTGGTCGATTCGCACCGGACGGAATCACCGCGCGGGCAAGGAGATGGCCTATCACGTGTTCGAGACGATGCACGGTATGATGCAAAGCGCGGAAAGCGGCGGCGCGTACGCGCTGCAGTCCTCGTTCGAAACGCCAGCCGCACTGCCGGAAGGCTACATTGGCGACGGCGGCTGGACGCGTAAGGAAGAAAGCGCGCTGATCTGAAGAAAGTGCGTTGATTTCACAACGCTGGAGAGCAAAAGCAGGGTGCCTTCGGCGCCCTGCTTTTGCTCTGAGAAGTCCTGTTCACCTCAGGGTATGCAGATAAGAAACACAAAAGAAAAAGAGCAAACAATCAAATGCAACATTTCTGCGGCATCTATTGACGAGAATAGCTAACACTATTAAAATACGAACAATGTTATAGAAACGTTATTCTGGAAAAGGGGCGATGGACGATGGATTACCGCAAACTGGCGGTCGAGTTCTTCAAGGACTTGCACTCCCTCAAAAAAGCGCGGCCGCAGAAGCACATCAGCGAATCGCTCCGTGGTGAAACGTTTGCGATCCAATACATCGCCTATCACGACGGCCCTGTGCTGCCCGGCGAAATCAGCAACGAAATGGGCATCAGCTCCGCCCGGATTGCCGCCGCATTGAACAGCCTTGAAAAGAAGGGTCTTGTCACGCGGCGAATCGATCCGGAGGATCGCAGGCGGATTCTGGTGGAACTGACGGAACTGGGCCAGGAACAGGCGCGCAAGCACACCGAGGAGATACTGGACAACATTACGCAGATTCTCTCCGTGCTCAGCGAGGAGGACGCGCGCGAATACGTTCGCATTACCTCGATTCTTGCAAAACATATGAAGGGGTGCGGTGAATAACACCCCCAAGCAAACAGTCAATAACAAGATATTTGTTGACCAAAATACTAATAATATTCGTAATAAACAATGTTAGATAATTATCTCCGACGGATGGCGAGCAAAGCCGGCGTCGGCGGATCATAGAAGAGGAGAGGAACGCATGCTAAAAATACTCAAACGGCTGAGCGGCAAGGAGTGGCTTCAGGCTGGCATCAGCCTCCTGTTCATCGTTTCGCAGGTCTGGCTGGACTTAAAGCTGCCGGACTACATGTCCGAAATTACGCGGCTGACGCAAACGGAGGGCAGCGCGCTGGCCGATATCTGGACGGCTGGCGGCTATATGCTGCTCTGCGCGCTGGGCAGCGTTGCGGCTTCGGTCGTCGTCGGCTTTTTTGCCGCGCGAATTGCCGCGTCGTTCTCGCGGCGGCTGCGCAGCAACCTATACGACAAGGTGGACTCGTTCTCGATGAACGAGATCAGCCGCTTTTCAACCGCAAGTCTGATTACGCGCTCGACCAACGACATTACGCAGATTCAGCTGTTCATCACGATGGGCCTGCAAATGATCGTAAAAGCGCCGATCATGGCGGTTTGGGCGATTACGAAGATCGCCGGGAAAGGTCTTCAGTGGACGGAGGCAACCGGGGTCACGCTGCTGATCATGATCGTAATGATTTCGATTCTGATGTCGCTCGCGCTGCCAAAATTCAAAAAGATGCAGTCATTGACGGATAACCTCAACCGTACGACGATGGAGAATCTCACGGGTTTGCGCGTGGTGCGCGCCTACAACGCGGAGGACTTTCAGCAGGCCAAGTTTGAGGTTGCCAACGAGGAACTCACAAGTACGCAACTGTTTACGAGCCGAGCCATGGCGGTGATGATGCCGATGATGACGCTGCTCATGAGCGGGCTGACGCTTTCGATCTACTGGATTGGCGCTTACCTGATTGACGCGGCGGGCATGATGGACAAGATCACGTTGTTCTCGAACATGGTCGTGTTCTCCGCCTATGCCATGCAGGTGATCATGTCGTTTATGATGCTGGTGATGATCTTCATCCTCCTGCCGCGCGCTTCCGTTTCCGCGGCGCGTATCAACGAGGTGCTCAACACGGAACCGACGATTCTGGAAGGCGATCAAACGGCGGGCAAACCGGGATTGGCCGGAACAGTGGAGTTTCGAAACGTGAGCTTCCGTTATCCGGGCGCGGCGGACGACGCCTTGCACGGCGTCAACTTTTCGGTGAGTCCGGGCGAAACAATCGCGTTTATCGGCTCGACGGGCAGCGGGAAAACCACGCTGATCAACCTCATTCCACGTTTCTTTGACGCAACGGAGGGAGAGGTACTGGTGGACGGAAGAAACGTGCGCGAATACACGGAGGAAGCGCTGAACAACAAAATCGGGTTTGTGCCGCAAAAGGCGGTTCTGTTCCGCGGAACGGTGGAGTCCAACGTTCGCTACGGGGACAACGGGCGCGCGCCGGCCACGGCGGAGGACGTCAAGCAAGCCGTCCGGATTGCGCAAAGCACCGGCTTTGTCGAGGGCATGGAAGGGCAGTACGAGGCGGAGGTTGCGCAGCGGGGCACGAACCTTTCCGGCGGACAGAAGCAGCGGCTTTCCATTGCGCGCGCGGTCTGCCGCAAGCCGGAAATCTATATTTTTGACGACAGCTTTTCCGCGCTGGACTACCAGACCGACCGGCAGCTGCGCACGATGCTGAAGAAGGAAACCGCCGGAGTAACGAACATGATCGTTGCCCAGCGCATTGGCACCATTCTGGATGCGGATCGAGTTGTCGTACTGGACGAAGGCTGCGTGGTCGGAATCGGAACCCATAAGGAATTGCTGAAGACTTGCGCCGTCTATCGTGAAATCGCCATGTCCCAACTGAGTGAGGAGGAACTGGCAATATGAGCCAAGAGAAAGAAATGAGCCAGGGAAGAGCCCCGGCAGCTCCGCAGCGTCAGGGCTTCGGTCCGCGCGGGATGGCCGGCGGGCTCGTTGAAAAGCCGAAGAGCTTTAAAGCAACGATGGTCAAGCTGATTCGATACTGCCGGAATTACCTGCCGGTGATACTCGTTTCGTTTGCCGCCGCAATTGGCGGAACGGTCATGCAGATCGTAGGTCCGGACAAGCTCAAGAACCTGACGAACGAAATCACAAAAGGCCTGCCCGCGATGGTCAACAAAATGCCGGTGGTGGGCACCATCGATTTCTCGGCAGTGCTGGCCATCGTCTGGGCGCTGGTCTTTCTCTACGCGGGTTCTACACTTCTGAACTTCTTTCAAAGTTACCTGATGGCGGGGACGACGCAGAAGATCTCCCGAAAAATGCGCACGGAAATTTCGCAGAAGATCAATCGCCTGCCGCTGAAATACTTCGACCGTGTCAGCCAGGGCGATGTGCTCAGCCGCGTGACGAACGACGTGGACACCATCGGCCAGTCGCTCAACCAGAGTCTGGGAACGCTCATCAGCTCCGTCACCATGCTGGCGGGCTCGCTTGTGATGATGTTTGTCAATAACTGGATTCTGGCGCTGACCGCCGTCGGCTGCAGCCTGTTCGGGTTTGTGCTGATGATCGTGATTATGGCCAGATCCCAGAAGTACTTCTCGGCGCAGCAGAACGACCTCGGCGCAATCAACGGCCATGTGGAGGAAATCTACACGGGGCACAACGTGGTCAAGGTCTATAACGGCGGAAAAGCCGCGCGCGAAACGTTTGAGTCGATCAACGGCAAGCTCTATGCGAGCGCCTGGAAGTCCCAGTTTCTCTCCGGCTTGACTATGCCGCTGATGA
Organism: Eubacteriales bacterium; assembly: GCA_021373115.1. GTDB lineage: Bacteria > Bacillota > Clostridia > Christensenellales > CAG-138 > UBA7703. The sequence goes on from JAJFTI010000015.1 coordinate 3,692, forward strand.
GCTTTGCCGGGAACCTCGGCTATGTTGCCGTCTGCGTGGTCGGCGCGGTGCTTGCGGTGAAAGGCGTCATCACGTTTGGCGTGATTGTCGCGTTCATGATGTACGTGCGCCTGTTTACGCAGCCGCTGTCCCAGATTGCGCAGGCGTTTAACAACCTCCAGCGCACCGCCGCGGCGGGCGAGCGTGTGTTTGCCTTCTTTGAGGAGGAGGAGCTGAAAGACGAGTGCGACAAACCGGAACGGCTGAACAACATTCGCGGCGAGGTTGAGTTCTCGCACGTGAAGTTTGGCTACAGCCCCGAGAAGACGATTATCCACGACTTTTCCGCCAAGGTCTGTCCGGGGCAGAAGGTCGCAATCGTCGGGCCGACCGGCGCGGGCAAAACGACTATGGTCAACCTACTGATGCGCTTTTACGAGCTTGACGGCGGCGAGATTCGGCTCGACGGCGTGCCGATCAGCCGCGTGCCGCGCGAAAATGTCCACGAGCAGTTTGGCATGGTGCTGCAGGATACATGGATTTTTGACGGTACGATCCGCGAGAACATTGTCTACAGCAAGGAGGGTGTGTCCGGCGAGCAGGTCGTCTCCGTCTGCAAGACGGTTGGGCTGCATCACTTCATCAAGACTCTGCCCAAGGGGTACGAGACCAGACTGGATGACAACGTTGGCCTCTCCGAAGGACAGAAGCAGCTCATTACGATTGCGCGCGCGATGATTCAGAATGCGCCGCTGCTGATTCTGGACGAAGCGACCAGTTCCGTCGACACCCGTACGGAGCGAATTGTCCAGTGCGCAATGGATCAGCTCACCCATGGGCGGACCTCGTTCGTGATTGCGCACCGGCTCTCGACGATTAAGAATGCCGACCTGATTCTTGTGATGAATGACGGGGACATTGTGGAGAGCGGAACGCATGCAGACCTGCTCGCGAAAAAGGGATTTTACGCCGAACTGTACAACAGCCAGTTTGAACCGGCTGCGTAAGGGAACTCAAGCAAAAAAGCAAATGCGGCCAAGGCCGTATTTGCTTTTTTTGCGCTTGAAAAAGGCGATATTTTCTTTGCAGGCGGACGGGAAGCTATGGTAAGATTACGAATACCAAACCACGGCGGGCGCGCCGAAGAAAAAAGGATGTCATGTCGGAAAAACAAAAAAAGGATCTTCTGTTCTTCTTTGTCATTGTTGCAACGGTCAATCTGGCGATTGGGTTCAGCGACGGATTATTTTCCAACTACTTTAAGGAAGTATATAGCACAAACGGGTTTCAGCGCGGGCTGATCGAGTTTCCGCGCGAACTGCCCGGTGTAATCGTGTTTTTTCTCATAAGCGCCATTTCGTTTTTCGGTGATATCACCATTGCGATGATCGCGCAGGCCGCCGCGGCGCTCGGACTAGTTGTCCTGGGATTCTTCACACCGTCGTTTGGGGTGATGCTGGGATTCCTCTTCCTCTACTCCATGGGGCTGCATTTGTATATGCCGCTGAACGACAGCATCGGGATGTCCCTTGCGGAGCCGGATCAGCTCGGCAAGCGGATGGGGCAGGTGGCGGGCATTCGCTTTGCGTTTCTTACGGTGGCGGGGCTTGCGGTTTTCTTCCTGTTCCGCTTCGGTGTGTTCAGCTTTCAGAGTAAAACGAAATGGACGTTTGTCGTTGCCGCCGTTCTCTATATCGTGGCGCTGCTGCTTTTCATCAAACTCAAGCGGGACATGGGGCAGGTGCGCAGCAAGCGCGAAAAACCGAAGTTCATTTTCCGCAAAGAGTATAAGTTTTACTATATGCTCGCCGTGGTTTTCGGCGTGCAGAAGCAGGTTATGATCGTATTCGGCCCGTGGGTGCTCATTGAAACGCTTGGGCAGCGGGTGGATACCATCGTACTGCTGGGTATTATCGCTTCTACGCTCGGCATGTTCCTGATGCCGCAGCTGGGCAAATGGATCGACCGCTTTGGCGTGAAAAAGCTGCTGTATGTGGACGCCCTCTCGTTTATCTTCGTTTATCTGTGCTATGGCATGCTTGCGCAGTCGTTCAACACGGGGGCTCTGGCAAAGGTTGGCTTTCCGGTGCTTCTGACCGGCGCGCTGTTCGTTGTTGACCGGCTGTCATCCCAAATGGGCATTATTCGCACGGTCTATCTCAAATCGATTGCGCTTTCCAGCTCGGAGGTTACGCCGACGCTGTCGCTGGCGATGACGATGGATCACATCGTATCCATTCTGGTTGGCGTAACGGGCGGCGTGGCTTGGATCACCTTTGGTTCGCAGTATATCTTTTATACCGTCGCCGCGCTTTCGCTGATTAATCTGGCGGTCGCCATATTGGTAAAGGAACCAAGAAAAATACAGGCGCGCCTGCAGTAAGCAAACGCGCCCGGGTTATTCGCCTGGCGGAAACCGAAGAAAAGGGAACTTAAAAATGGATCGCCTTGCGGATCAGAGCGCCTTTGATCGCAGCGATCCAATTTTTTCTGCGCACGATCAAATGCTCCAGGTCCGAGGGATAGCGGGTTAAGAGTTCATATCCGTCCTTTGTAACGAGAACGGTATCCGAGTGCCGGAATCCGCCGATCTCGTCGAAATACAGCGCGGGTTCTATGCTCACGACCATGTTTTCCTCCAGCACGTCTTCGCTGCCGCGGGAAAGCCAGGGTTGTTCGTGGTTGCCAAGGCCGATGCCGTGCCCCGTCCGGTGAATGATATGCTCCGCATAACCGCCGCCGGAGAAAAGCTCCTGCGTGGCTTGGTCGATATCCGAGCAGCGCACCCCGGAGCGCAGCATGGAAAACGCGAGATCGCGCGCCCGCATCACGAGCGAGTAGAGTTCCAGCTCGCGCGCGGAAGGCTCGCCAAGGAATACGGTGCGTTCGCATTCGGCGGCGTAACCGTTCACGCGGTTATAACTCATCAGAACAATCGGGCCTTTTCCCATTCGCGCATGAAAATCCGGAACGCTGTGCGGCTGCGCGCTCTTTGGCGCGGGCCAGGCCGCGGTGAGGAAACTGCAGTTCAGGTAATCATATTCGCCGCTTTTCATGACGCCCGTCTGCAGGTTCCGCGCTGGCATAACGCTTTCCACCACGGAGCATCCGCGGTAGATGCCGCGGTGCAGCGCTTTCATTCCAAGGTCGGTCCATTTTGCGGCGTTTCGAATCGCTTCGATCTCCGCGGCATCCTTGACCATGCGCAGTTGAAGGATCGCGTCGGAAACCACCGCCTCCTTCACGGGAAGAAGATCGCGCATGGCGACGGAACAATCCGGTTCAATCGCGATACGCGCGCCGGAACCGAGCATGCTACGGAGCACGTCGTACCAGTTTTGTCCTTCAACGGAAGGATACTCGAAATAACTCCGGATCTGTCCATATTGCGCTACCTTTTTCATGTGCTCGTATTCGAGGTGCGGGACGATCAGATCGTATTTTCCCGTCGGTCGGACGAGGAGGAAAAACGGGCGTTCAATCGGCTTATACGAAGCGCCGGAAAGATAGTAGATGGAGTCCTGCGTGGAGACGAGAAAAGCGTCCAGATGCTGTTTTTGTAAATGGGATTGCAGTTTGTTCAGGCGGGCTTCATATTCGAACTGCATCAGTTGTTCCTCCGTTTGCTGAAAGGATGGCTTTATTCTATCATAAATTATGTAATCGGATTTGGATTCCGTTTATTTGGAATGGTGTTTGCGCAATACCGGAAATAATAATTGACATTTCACAGTATTATGTTAAGATAAATAAGCTCGAATCGAACAAGAGCGATTCGTGATCCTTGGCCGGGTAAAAATGCCCATCGGACAGGGCTGGCCGCCGCCGCGCGTGACGTGAAGCGTCACATTATTGATTGAGTTTAAAGACTCAAATTTTATAAGTTGGTTACTTCATAACCGGTGCAATCTTGCACACCACTTGTGAAACGGTCAATAAGAGTAGCGACGGCATCCATGCTTAACAATGCTCTGATGAAACGGTCAAGGCTAACGTTTTCTTCGATCGCGCGGAACGAATGTACCGCGCGGAACGAAGAAACAGAACCCGCGACAAACAGGTGGTATCGAAACATGCCGCCTGTTTTTTCTTTTGCGGCAAGTTCGATTTTTTAAGAGCAACCGGCGGGAGGAATGAGGATGAATCTTAACGATCAGAAGAGGGCGCCGATTTACGAAGCGCTGAACCGCTTTCGCAAGCAGCGGGTCGTTCCCTTCGACGTGCCGGGGCACAAGCGCGGGCGCGGGAATCCGGAACTTGTGGAACTGCTCGGCGAGAAATGCGTCGGGATCGACGTAAACTCGATGAAGCCGCTGGATAACCTCTGCCATCCCGTTTCGGTCATCAAGGATGCGGAGGAGCTCGCGGCGGAGGCGTTCGGCGCGGCGCACGCGTTCTTCATGGTCAGCGGAACGACCTCCAGCGTTCAGAGCATGATTCTCTCCGCCTGCAAGAGCGGGGACAAGATCATTCTCCCGCGGAACGTCCACAAGAGCGCGATCAACGCGCTGGTGCTCTGCGGCGCGGTTCCGGTCTATGTTGACCCGCGCGTGGAGCCGAAGCTCGGTATTCCGCTCGGCATGGAGCTGCTCGACGTTCGCCGCGCGATGGACGAGCATCCGGACGCGGTTGCGGTGCTGGTCAACAACCCGACCTATTACGGCATCTGCTCCAATCTCAAGGCGATTGTGGAACTCGCGCACGCACGGGGCATGCAGGCGCTTGCGGACGAGGCGCACGGAACGCACCTCTACTTCAACGGCGATCTGCCGATGAGTGCCATGGCGGCGGGCGCGGACATGGCGGCGGTTTCGATGCATAAGTCCGGCGGAAGCCTGACGCAGAGCTCGCTGCTGCTATTGGGGCCGAAGGTCAACGCGCGGCACGTGGATCAAATCATCAATCTGACTCAGACGACGAGCGCTTCGTACCTGCTGATGTCGAGCCTCGACATCTCGCGCCGGAACCTCGCGCTGCGCGGGGAACAGTCGTTTGCAAAAGTTGCGCAAATGGCTCAGTACGCGCGTGAGGAGATTAACGAGGTCGGCGGGTATTATGCCTACGGGCGCGAGCTGGTGAACGGGGACAGCATCTTTGACTTCGACGTGACCAAGCTCTCCGTCTACACGCGGGACATCGGCCTTGCAGGCATCGAGGTTTACGACCTGCTGCGGGACGAATACGACATTCAGATTGAGTTTGGCGACATCAGCAACATCCTGGCGTATCTCTCGATTGGGGATCGTCTGCAGGATATCGAGCGTCTCGTCGGCGCGCTGGCGGACACAAAAAGGCTCTATGCGAAAGCGCCGACGCAGGCGTTTCTGGCGGAATACATCTCGCCCGTCGTTGCGGCAACGCCGCAGGCGGCGTTTTACGCAGACAAGGAAGCACTTCCCGTTCGGGAATCCGTCGGGCGCATCTGCAGCGAGTTTGTGATGTGCTACCCGCCGGGGATTCCGATTCTCGCACCGGGCGAGGTGATTACGAAGGAGATTGTCGAGTACATTCTTTATGCGCAGGCGAAAGGCAGCAGTATGCAGGGGCCGGAAGACCCCGACATCCGCTATCTGAACGTGTTAAAGGGAGGCGTATAAGCGTGGAGTTCTGGTTTAACGATATGCACATGCGGGTTGTGCCGCCTCTTTTTCAAAAAAAGAGGGGGTGTTAAAAGATGGAATTCTGGTTTAACGATATGCACACCCAAAACGTGCAGCTGTCCATTCGAGTTGAAAAACAGCTGTTCTCCGGCGAGAGCGACTTTCAGCGCATCGACGTGTTCGATTCCCCGGAGTTCGGGCGCTTCCTCGCTTCCGACGGCAGCGTGATTTTTTCGGAAAAGGACGAGTTCACCTACGACGAAATGATTGTGCACGTGCCGATGGCGGTGCATCCCGGCGTAAAACGCGTGCTCGTCATCGGCGGCGGGGACGGCGGGGTGGCTCGCGAGCTGTCGCATTATGAGGAGATTGAGGCGATCGACGTTGTCGAGCAGGACAAGCTCTTTGTGGACGTCTGCCGGAAATACTTTCCCGCGAACGCCTGCGGCCTCGATGACCCGCGCGTCAAGATTTACTATCAGGACGGGCTTCGCTTTTTGCGTTCCCGACAGGACGACTACGATTTAATCATCAACGACGCGACCGACCCGCTCGGCCATACGGCGGGACTCTTTACCAAGGAGTTCTATGGCAGCTGCTTTAAGGCGCTGCACGAGGACGGAATCATGGTCTATCAGCACGGCAGTCCGTTTTTCGACGAGGACGAGGACCCCTGCCGCGCAATGCACAAGAAGGCCTACCGGAGTTTCCCGATCAGCCGCGTGTATCAGGCGCATATCCCGACCTGCCCCGCGGGATACTGGCTCTTCGGGTTCGCGTCCAAGAAGTATCACCCGCTGGAGCACTTCGACAAGAAGCGCTGGGAGGAGCGGGGTATTAAAACCTGGTACTATACGGCAAACCTGCATGTCGGCGCGTTTTTGCTGCCGCGATACGTAGAGGACTTACTGGAGGAGGAAGAAAATTCATGAACCGGAAATTGCTTGTCATCGGCTGCGGCGGCGTTGCCTCCGTTGCGATTCAAAAGTGCTGCCAGAACAGCGCCGTCTTTCCCGAGCTTGTGCTCGCGAGCCGAACGAAGTCCAAGTGCGACGCGCTGATCGCTTCCATGCTCGGCAAAACGAGCACGAAGCTCTCCTCCGCGGCCGTGGACGCGGACAATCTAAACGAGGTGGTGGAGCTCATTCGCCGTGTTCAGCCGGATGCGGTGCTCAACGTCGCCCTGCCGTATCAGGATCTGACGATTATGGAAGCCTGCCTGACCTGCGGCGTGCACTACATCGACACCGCGAACTACGAGCCGGAACACACGGACGACCCCGCCTGGCACGCGCTCTACGAGAAGCGCGTGGAGCGCGAGGGCTTCTCCGCGCTGTTTGACTACAGCTATCAATGGGCGTTTGCCAAGCGCTTTGAGGACGCGGGCCTGACCGCGCTGCTCGGCACGGGTTTTGACCCCGGCGTGACCAGCGTGTTCGTTTCCTACGCGAAGAAGCACTATTTCGACCGCATCGAATCCGTAGACATCCTCGACTGCAACGGCGGCGACCACGGCTACCCTTTCGCGACAAACTTCAACCCGGAGATCAATCTGCGCGAGGTTTCCGCGCCGGGCAGCTACTGGGAAAACGGCAAGTGGGTCGAGATTCCGGCCATGAGCGTCAAGCGCGAGTACGACTTCCCCGAGGTTGGTAAAAAGGACATGTACCTGCTGCACCACGAGGAGATTGAGGCGCTGGCGAAGCACTACCCGGAGATCAAACGTATCCGATTCTTCATGACATTTGGCCAGAGTTATCTGACGCACATGAAGTGCCTGGAAAACGTCGGCATGCTCTCGACGACGCCGGTTAAGTTTCAGGGTCAACAGATCGTTCCGATTCAGTTTCTCAAGGCGCTGCTGCCCGACCCCGCTTCGCTCGGTCCGCGTACGAAGGGCAAAACGAACATTGGCTGCTTGATCTCCGGTTTAAAAAACGGCAAAAAGAAGACGATCTTCATCTACAACGTTTGCGACCACGAGGCCTGCTATCGCGAGCTGGGCAGCCAGGCGATCAGCTATACGACGGGCGTTCCGGCCATGATCGGCTCCGCGCTCGTGCTCGACGGAACCTGGCGTAAGCCCGGCGTATTCACGACGGACGAGTTCGATCCCGATCCGTATATGGATATGCTCAACCAATGGGGGTTACCATGGATGGTAAACGAGAATCCCGAAACGGTGGAATAGCAAGGCAAACGGGACGTTGCCGACATCTACCACTTGTGGTATAACTGATTTTGACGGATGGGAGCTTGCTATGAACCGTTCCGAACTGCCTACGCCGTGCTTCGTGGTGAGCGAAGCGGCGCTCCGGCAGAATCTGCAGATTCTCTCCGGCGTGAGCCAGCGCACAGGCTGCCACATCCTGCTTGCGCAAAAGGCGTTTTCGATGTTTCGCGTGTATCCTCTCATCGCGCGGTATCTTTCCGGCGCCTCCGCGAGCGGACTGTTCGAAGCGCGGCTTGCGCACGAGGCGATGGGCGGCGAGAACCATGTGTTTTCGCCCGCCTACACGGAGGACGAAATGCGCGAGCTGGTTCAAATCTGCGACCACATCGTGTTCAACTCCTTTTCGCAGCTCGAACGGTACCGCGCGCTCTGGCAGGAGTCCGGCGTGAGCGTCGGCATCCGCGTGAATCCGGAGTACAGCACGCAGCAGGGCCACGCGATCTACGATCCCTGCGCGCCCAATTCGCGCCTCGGCGTGACGCGGGCAAACTTCCGCCCCGACCATTTAGAGGGCGTCGAGGGGTTGCACTTTCATACCCTCTGCGAGCAGGACAGCGGCGATCTCGTCCGGACGTTTGAGGCCTTCGAGCGGAGGTTTGGCGAGTTTCTGCCGCGGATGAAGTGGCTCAACCTCGGCGGCGGGCACCACATCACGAAACCGGGGTACGACCTCTTAGCGCTGGACGAACTGCTGCTTGGCATTCGCGCGAAGTATCCCAACCTGACGGTCTATCTCGAACCCGGCGAGGCGATTGCCCTCAACGCGGGGTGGCTGGATACCACCGTGCTGGACGTGATGGATAACGGCATGCATATTCTGATTCTGGACGCGTCCGCCGCCTGCCACATGCCGGATGTGCTGGAGATGCCCTATCGTCCGCCTCTTCTCGGCGCGAGCGAGCCGAACGAAAAAGCCGTCACCTGCCGTCTCGCCGCTCGGACGTGCCTTGCGGGGGACGTGATCGGGGATTACAGTTTCGAGCGTATGCCGCGGGTTGGCGACCGGCTGACGTTTGGCGATATGGCGATCTACAGCATGGTCAAGACGAATACGTTCAACGGCATGCCGTTGCCCGCCATTGCACTGGAACACGAAAACGGCGATTGCGAACTGGTAAAGACGTTCGGTTATGAAGATTTTAAAGGGAGATTGTCCTGATATGCTCAAAACGTTGCCTGCACAAGACGGATTTTCTATGCCGGGTGAATACGCGCCGCAGGACGGCGTACTGCTCGTCTGGCCCGTTCGCGCGGGCAGTTGGGGCGTCGATCCGCGCGCAGCGCAGCGCGTGTTTTGCGAGGTGATGCGCGTGTGCAGCCGGAGCGAACGCGTTTTTCTGCTCGCGGATAAGGCGCATTTCGAGGAAGCGCAAAAGCAGGCGGGCGCGTATGCAACCGTGCTCGAAATCGAAACGAACGACGCCTGGGCACGGGACATCGGGCCGACGTTTGTAACGAACGGGCACGAGGTACGCGGGATCAACTGGCGTTTCAACGCCTGGGGAGGCGCGACCGACGGACTCTATACCGACTGGGCGGCGGACGACGCGGCGGCGGAGACATTCTGCCGCGCGATCGGCGCGCCCTGTTACGACGCGGGGGATTTTGTGTTGGAGGGCGGCTCCATCTGCTCGGACGGCGAGGGCACGCTGCTTGTGACCGAAGCCTGCCTGCTCAGCGCGGGGCGAAACCCGAACTTGAGCAGAGAGCAGATCGAACAGAAGTTAAAGGACTATCTTGGCGTTCAAAAAGTGCTCTGGCTGCCGAGCGGGATTTTCCACGACGAAACGAACGAGCACGTGGACAACGTCTGCGCGTTTCTCGCGCCCGGCGAGGTCGTGCTCGCCTGGACGGACAACGAACAGGACCCGCAATATCCGCTGAGCCGTGCGGACTGCGACTATCTTTTGCGGCAGACGGACGCGCGCGGGCGCAGACTTAAAATCCACAAGCTGCCGATTCCCGACCATCCCGTCTGCGTGACCGGACAGGATTTGGCCAACTTTACGTTTGAGACGGGCGAGGATACGCTGAAGATTGGCCAGCGGCTCGCCGCAAGCTACGTGAATTTCTATTTCACGAACGACGCGATCCTGCTGCCGCAGTTCGGCGGCGAAAATATCTCGTCGGACGCGCGCGCGGCGGAGATACTGCGGCGGCTTTGCCCGGCGCGGGAGATCGTACCGATATACTCGCGGGCGATCCTGCTTGGCGGCGGAAACATCCATTGCATAACCCAGCAAATTCCGAAAGGAGCACGATGATGAGCGAAACCGTTGTTGCCGCGATTCAAATGAAGATGTCGAACGACCCCGTGGAAAACCTCCGCCATGCAGAGGCATTCGTGCGCGAAGCGGCGGCGCGGGGCGCGCAGATTGCGCTCCTGCCGGAGCTGTTTGAGCGGCCGTATTTTTGCCAGCAGCGCAGATACGATTTCCTGGATTACGCGCTGCCTGTTTCCGAGAACCCGGCGGTTTTACACATGCAAAGTACCGCGCGCGAGCTGGGCATCGTGATTCCCGTGAGTTTCTTCGAGCGGGACGGAAACCGGCTCTATAACTCTATCGCGATGATCGACGCGGACGGCAGCCTGCTTGGCGTCTACCGCAAGACGCATATTCCGGACGACCATTACTATCAGGAAAAGTTTTATTTCTCGCCGGGGGATTCGGGATTTCGCGTATTCGAAACGCGCTTCGGGCGCGTCGGCGCCGGTATTTGCTGGGATCAGTGGTTCCCGGAAACTGCGCGTATCCTGGCGCTGCTGGGTGCGGATATCATTCTGTACCCGACCGCCATCGGTTCCGAACCCATTCTTGGCGTAGACAGCAAGCCGCACTGGCAACGGGTGATGCAGGGACACGCGGCGGCAAATATTCTGCCCGTTGCGGCGGCAAACCGGGTTGGAGAAGAGCGCGTATCACCCTCTGCGGAAAACGGCGGCCAGTCGAGCGCGCTCGTTTTTTACGGATCGTCCTTTCTTACCGATGCGACCGGAGAGATCATCGCGGGGGCGGACCGCGTCAGCGAATGCATCCTGACGGCGAACTATGATTTCGATCGAATCCGGAAGGAACGACTCCACTGGGGACTGTTTCGCGACCGCAGGCCGGAGTGCTACCAACAACTGTTGTCACGATAAACAGTTGTGGCGATCCGGAGTTCCCATACGGGAAAAATGTCAGGCGTAAAGTAATTATTCCGTCAGCAAATGCCCGGCTTTCCTGTCCGGATTTGACCGAAACACGCGGCCGATTTGCATCCGGCAGGCGAATGCACGGCGAACCGGTGCCCTGCGCGGGAAGCGAATGCCGTATTGCGAAACCGATCCGGATACGATAAGATCTGTCTGACAAAAGAGCAAAGGAGAACAATCGTGATTTGGACAAAGGAACTGTTCGGGGTTGAAAAACCCGTGATAGCGCTGCTGCATTTGAATCCGTTTCCGGGTGATCCGCGGTTTGTCGATGGCACGGACAGCATGGAAAAGATGGCTGCCGATGCGCGCAAGGACCTGAAAGCGCTGCAGGACGGCGGTGTGGACGGTATTTTGTTTTCCAATGAATTCAGTTTTCCTTATCCGGAAAAAGCGGACCCGATCATTGGCTGCGGAATGGCGCGGGTGATCGGCGAGCTGAAACAGGAGATTCGGCTGCCGTTTGGGATCGATTTGGAAGCGGACCCGATGGCGGCAATCGATCTTGCCGCGGCGGTCGGGGCGGACTTTATCCGCGGAACGTTCAACGGAACCTATGTTGGCGTACTCGGCGTAACCGCGCCGGACATTGCCGCGGTACTCCGCAGAAAGCATGCCCTGCGGCTGGACAAACTGAAGATGCTGTATTTTCTAAACAACGAAGCGGATTCCTATCTTGTTCCCGTCGATTACGCGGAGCTTGCCACATCGATTATATTCAACTGCAAACCGGATGCGTTCTGCGTTGCAGGGGCGCATGCGGGGCTCGAGGTAAGCAACGATCTGATCGAGCGCACACGGGATCGCGTCCGATCCAGCGGCGTGCCGGTCTTTGCCGCGACCGGCTGCAAGGCGGAAAACATCAAGGAAAAACTCGCAATTGCGGACGGCGTGCTTGTTGGAACAACGCTGAAGGAAAACGGAATGTTCGAGCGGCATATCGATCCGGCGCGCGTCGTGGAATTTATGAGCAAGGTCAGCGAATACCGTTCCGGGCAGGCATAAGCCCGCGCCGGCCGGTCGATAAACGGAAAACAGCCTCCCTTTGGCGTGAACCGCCGCGGGAGGCTGTTTCTTCGGCTTTATTGCCGCTCGTTCGGGCGGTCGCAGGGTTCGGGCGGGGGGATTTTCGGCGCAAGATTCGCTTCGCTCACAATGGCGTAGCGATCCGCGCGCGTGATGGCTACACTGTGCTCAACGGGGACGCCGTCGTCGCCATATCCTGCGGCAACCATGTAAAACGCGCTTCCGCCGGGTTCGCTGCCCATGAGGCGCGCCTCCTCCTCCGTCAGCCGGGTGGTGCGCAAGCGCTGCTGTTGCCGCGTAATGCGGATGCCATAGCGCTGGGAAAGCGTGGCATAGAGGGAGAGCTCTCCGCCGAAATGAAACGACGTTAATCCGGGACAAAGAGAAGCCAGCAGATAGGATGTTTCAACAGCGACCGGCGTTTCATCAATCAGACGCAGGCGGCGCAGCTCGAAAACCGGCGAACCGAGCGGAACCGAAAGCGTTTGGGAAACCTTCAGGTTCGCTTCCTCCTCCGCAAAGCGCAGCACTTCGCTGCGAACGCGGTGCCCCTCGTTGCGCCAACTGTCGGTAAACGAGATGTGGGTGGTGGTCTGCTCCAGAAACTTCGGCGGGGAGAGAAACGTTCCGTGGCCGCGAACGGTATAAATCCGGTTCTCACCCGCCATCTGCGCAATCGCCCGCCGGAGGGAAACGCGGTTGACCTGCAGCAGTTCGGCAAGTTCGCGCTCGGAAGGGAGCGCTTCATGCGGAATAATTCCGTGCGTGTCGATGTATTCCTCAATATCCTCGCGTATGGATTCGCTGGTGAGCTGCGTATACTTGCTCATGAACACACCTGCCTTGTATCCGCCGCGGCCGCAAAGAATGTGATTCGTTTATCGCTGTTATAGATGCGGGTATATTCAATCAGGCGGTCGTTTTCGTCTTTGGAAAAGGAGGTCAGTAAAAACACATCGGAACCTTCCTCCACACACAGCAGCTTGGCCTGGGGATTGAAGATCCGAACGACCTCCAGTACCTGCCGCTCGGAGACAATGCGCGCGTTGTTGTTGGCGTAAACGCTGTAGAGGGAGTAAACCGTATAGTCGTATTGCGCAACGTCGGGAATGGATCGAACCGGAACGGCATTGTATTCAATCGCCATCGGCGCGCCGTCCCCGTAACGCAGGCGGATACACTCAAAAACCGGATCGTCCTCTGAAATCTGGAAAATTTTCGCGTATTTGTACCGCGCGGGACGAACGCCGCTGTGCAGGACTTCGTTGGTAACCGAAACGCCGTGGTTCTGCATAAAGCTGGTAAAACCACTCACTTCGCGCATATCCATGGATACATTCGGCGCGTTGACGAAGGTTCCCTTTCCCTGTAAACGCAGGATAAGACCCTCCTCCTGAAGGAGGGCGAGCGCCTTGCGCACGGTCAGGTGACTGATGCCGTACTTCTCCGCCATCACGCGTTCGGGGGGCAGGGTATCCCCGAATAAATACTCGCCATTGTAGATTTTATCACGCAGCGTATCCGCCAGCTGGAGATAGATGGGTTGTATCGAATGCATAGAACCACCTGCATGAGTAAACTTCTACGAGTATTATATCCTTTTTTTGAGGGAAATGAAAGGCTGCGCTCTTTTTCGACGCTTCCGGATGGAAAACATCGCACGGGATGTATTGACAGTGCATCTGTGCGGTGGTATATTAACACAAGCAAGAGCTATATAATATATGCATTATATAACAGATCTATTCCGAGTGATTCCAAGCGACCGGTTTGCGGCAATATTCAAGCGGAACGCCGGAGATGCAATCGGTTCATCCGTGTATAAAGAGGGAACGATATGATCGGCAGAATTCCGTCCGCGTTTGCAGTCAACAGCTTTTCCTACCGGAAATACAGCTTTGGCTATTTTCTGGACAGCTGCTTGCGGCTGGGCGTCGATCGGATCGAACTCTGCGGATGCCACCCGCATTTCACGCCGTTTGAAGCGGAGCCATTTGACGTAAAGGCTCTCGCGGCGCAGATCCGTTCGCGCGGACTAACCGTCGCCGCCATTCTTCCGGAGCAGAATTTTCTGCCCGTCAATATCGCATCCGAGGATGAATATTTCCGAAAAAAAAGCGTGGAGCAGATTGCGTTCTATCTGCGGGCGGCCGGGGAATTGGACTGCCATATGGTGACGGTCTATCCCGGAAAGTGCCGCAAGGATCAGCCGCCAAGCCTTGCGTGGAACAAAGCGCGGGATTCAATTGACCAGCTTAAAAACATTGCTGCTCAAAACGGAGCGGAACTGCTTTTAGAACCGGTCAGTCCGTTCGTCTCCAGCCTGATGCCGGATATTTCCGCGCTTCAGCGGATGATCGACGGGGTTGGAGGAGGGGTAGGCGTCTGCCTGAATTCCTCCGCCGCGGCACTGGCGGGTGAATCGCTGGATGATTATTTCCGAACCTTTGGCGAACGGATTCGGCTTGTACAGCTCTCGGACAGCTGCGAAGAGAACGAACAGATGGTCATCGGCCAGGGAACGCAGGATTTTAAACAGCACTGTGCGGACCTGAAAAAACACGGCTACCGCGGGGATGTGGTAATCGAGCTGATGGACGAAGAACTGGCCGACCGGCCGGAGGCAAGCTACGCGGAAAGCCTAAGCTGTCTGCAAAAGATCTGGGAGGAACCGGCATGAAAAAACTCAGCTTCTCCCAGTTTGGCGTGATGAGCGCAATGTATCAGCAATTTGGCCTGGAATACTGCGTGGAATCCGTGGCGTCCAACGGGTTTCACTATTTGGATTTCTGGGGCGGCGCGGGGCATTACAGCGCGTTTGACGTGCCGGAGAGCTGCAGACGGGCGCGCGTGCGCGAGATTCGAAACCTGTTGAGCGACTGGGGACTGGAGATGTCCGTGTTTACGGCGGAGCAGAGCTGCCTTTACCCGATCAACGTCGCTTCGTCCAATTCGTTTGTCAGGCAAAACAGCATTGAACTTGTGAAAAAATACATTGAGGATACGAAGGAATTCGGCGCGCGGTATTTCTTTTTGCAGATGGGATATCCGCTCTTCGACGAGGATGCGGGCGAAGCCTTCCGGCGCTCCGTCGAAGCGCTGCGCATGCTTGCCGAATATGCCGAGCAGCTTGGCGTTCGCATGGTGATGGAGCAGCTACAGAAATACGAAAGCCCCTTCTGCTGCAATCGCGATATGCTCAAGCGGTTCATCGATATGGTCGGTTCGCCGTTCTTAACGGCCTGTGTGGACTGCGTGGCCGCCGCTGCCGCCGGGGAAACGCCGGAAGAATACTACCGGGTGTTTGGAACGGTCAGCCACGTGCATCTTGCGGACGGGTGCCCGACCGGGCATCTCTGCCCGGGCGACGGCGAAAATCCGCTGGCCGATTATTTGCGCGTGTTTGCCGAACACGGCTTCGACCAGTCCGTTACGCTGGAGATCAATAACCAGAGATATTTCGACGATCCCGATCAGGCGGCCGCCCGCGCCGCCCGATGGCTGCGGGAATGCTCCGCGGTGGAATAGCGGGATGTACAGGCCTTGGTGACAACGAATTGAACCGATCCGAACGCAAGGATAGAAGGGGAAACGATATGCCGTCGAACATGGATTTGAAAAAAATGATGGAGTGGTGCCGGGTTCCGGCGGAGGAACTGGAGAACCATCCGGATTCGAAGGTAACGGTTAAGGTATTCGAGCGGAAAAGCGAAGTTTCCGTCTCCGTTGGCAACATGATGGCAAACGAAGTGCTGAAGGATCAGGCGCTGGGAAAGCCGACCCGCTGGATTCTGCCCTGCGGACCCATGGGGCAGTACAAGGTGTTTGCGGAGCGCGTCAACCGTGAAAGGATCAGCTTAAAGAACGTCTTTGTATTCCATATGGACGATTTTCTCGACTGGGAAGGACGCCCGTATCCCGAGGTCAACAACTATTTCAGTCTCAAGGCCAATATGATGGCGGACTTTTACGGAAAAATCGATCCGGAATTGAACGTTCCGGAGGAAAACCGGTTCTTCCCCAGCATTTACGAGATCGACGCAATCGATCGCAAGATCGAAGAGCTTGGCGGGGTGGACACCGTGTATGCAGGTCTTGGTTACAAAGGCCTTGTTGCGTTCTGCGAATGCCCGAATTCGCCGTATTATTCCGTAACGGAAGAGGAATATGTAAACTCCAGAACACGGATCGTCCATTTGAACGAGGACACCCTGATTTCTCTGAGCGAGCGGGATCTCGGCGGGTTTGTGCAGATCGTTCCGCCCATGGCGGTCACGATCGGATTCAAAGCGATTCTGTCCGCAAAAAAAGCGGTCTTCATGGTCACCACCGGCAGCTGGAAGCAGACCGCCATCCGCGTGCTGATGTTCAGCGAGCCTACGGTTGAATATCCTGCGACGCTTCTTCCAAAATATGTGCCGGAAGTACTGGTGCTGACGGATACCGAAACCGCGCGTCCGCCGCTGGGCGAAGGAATTCTCTGAGCGAGGAAAACGTGTATGGGCAAGATACCGGATATTATCGTGGTAAACGGACACGGCCTTGGGGAGTATTGCGATGTCAAGCGGATTCCCCAGCCGGGCGAGACCTGCGTGGCTTACAACAGACGCTTTGAAATGGACGCCGGAAAAGGCACCAACGTTGCCTGCGCGATCGGGCGGCTCGGGGGCGATGTTTCGTTTGTTGCAAAGAGCGGAACGGATCAATGCGGCGAGCTTGGCTACCGATGGATCACGGAATCCAACGTGGATCCTTCCTACTATTGGCTGGATCCTTCCATCGAGTCCTGCCTCGGCCTCTGCATCATCGCCGAAAACGGCGAAAATATGCTGCTGGATTTTGACAACGACCTTTACTGCGTGCAGCCGGACGAGGCGGAACGCTGTGTGCGCAAGATGAAAGGCGCGCGGTTTCTCTGCTCCGGATTCGGCCAGGCGGTGGAAACCGGTCTGACCGCGTGCCGCGTCGGCAAGGAGCTTGGCATGGTTACGCTCCTGAATCCGAGCCCGCTGCGCGATGGGCTGGAACTGCCAAACATGTCTTATGTGGATGTTCTTTGCGTAAACGAAGGCGAATCCAGGACGCTGCTGGGTCTTCCGCCGACGGACGAAACGCCCTATGAGCGGCTCGGCACTCTGTTGCGGGAACGATATGGATGTGCCAGCGTCGTGATGACACTTGGCGCGCAGGGCTGCTGCGGTGTTACGGCGGAGGGTTCCTGGCGGATTCCGGGAACGCGTGTGACAATGGTGGATGAAACGGGCGCGGGAGACGGTTTTCTCGCCGCGATAACCTATTGCCTCAGTCGCGGGCGGACGCTCAAACAGGCCATGGAGTGGGCGAACGTTTACTCCGCCTATCTGGTCACCAAATCCGGCTCGCTGGAATACTATCCCTGGAAGGAACAGATTCCGGAAATTTTCGCATCTCTGCACAGAGAAGATCTGCTGTTTGAAGAATAGGCGCGTAATCGCGCAACTGGGAGGCTGCTATGGTAAAAATCTTTCAAGGTATCATTTCCGAGCCCATGATTTCCTATCACCCGGATCAAACGATCGACTTTGAAACAACCGGAAAAATCTTCCGTAATCTGGCGCTGCGCGGTGCCGGTGGTTTGTTTGTCAACGGCTTTGGCGACGAGTGCTATTCCCTTTCCCTGCAGGAGAGGCTGGATGTGGCGAAATGCGCTCTGGATGCGGTCAAGGGAACGAAGTGCCTGGTAATCGGCGTTGCGCTGACGACCTGCCTGCGGGATGCGCTCTGGCTCATTCCGGAATATGAAAAGCTCGGCGTGCATGCGATTTCCATTACACCGCCGCCGTTTTACGAACTGACCGACGAGGCGATGCACCGCTACCTTTCCTCCGAACTGGCCGTCACGAAACTTCCGGTCATGGTGTTCAACTGCCGCGAGATGAACGAGCTGGTTTCGCCAAGGATGCTCGGCAGGCTGGCGCGCGAGTTCCCGAACCTGAAGGGGTATAAGGATGCGACGCGCAATCCCGTCCACCTGACGCAGTGCATCGACGAGCTGGACGGCCGAATGGACGATTTCTGCGTGATTTCCGGTTGCGACGCGACGTTTTACATGCACCTGTGCCTTGGGGCAACGGCAACGGTCAGCTTTATGAGCGTTCCGTTCTTCGACCAGATGAAGGCGATTTACGATCGTTTTATGGCCGGGGACCGCGAAGGATCCTGGCAGGCGCAGCGCACCGTGCTGAAACTGCGCGCCTTCATGCAGAAGTATCCGGATTCCGCGGCGTATATTTACGGCATGAAATACACTGCCGGTATCGATGTGCGCGGGACGCGCCATCCGCAGGAGATGCTGGATATTCCGCAGGAAGGCAAAGCGGCGTTCGATCAGCTGGTGAAGGAACTGGGCATATCCGCCGCCCGCTGAACGATTGCAGAAAGGAGTGCGCAAAATGAGCCATATTCCGAAGGTCGTCGTCGTAAACGGAAACGGCATCGGCCAGTACTGCGACGTGGTTCGCATTCCCCGCAAGGGTGAAACCGCAATTCCGCGGAACCTTCGTTATGAGCAGGATTCCGGTAAAGGCGTCAACTGCGCCATCGTCATCGGCCGGCTGGGCGGCGACGTATCCTATATCGGCAAAGTCGGAAACGACGACGGCGGGCTCCTCAACGAAAAATGGCTGCGGGACGCCAACGTGCATCTGGAGCACTTCTGGCGGCAGGACGGAATAAAAACAAGCCTTGGGCTTGTACTGCTTGCGGAAAACGGCGAGAACCTGATCTTTAATTTCGATTCGCCGGGCAGCGATATCACGATGGAGGAGGCAACCTCGCATCTGCGGCAGCTGAAAGGTGCGGAGCACCTGATCACCGGGTTCGAGATACCGGTGGACGTGGCGCTGGAATGCGCGCGCCTGGGCAAGGAAATGGGGATGAAAGTCTATTGTAATCCCAGTCCGATTGAGCACGATGCCGTTCTGCCGAAGATGCCGTATGTGGATCTTCTTTGCGTCAACGAAACGGAAGCGCAGATCCTGCTTGGCAAAGTTGGACAGGACGTGACCGACTGGATAGCCGCCGCGCGGGAAATCGGGGAAAGGTACGACGTGGCAACCGTGGTGATCACGCTGGGCGGAAAGGGCGCCTGCGCCTGGAGTCCCGAAGGAAGCTGGATAATCCCCGCCTATCCGGTCAGACTCTGTGACGAATCCGGCGCGGGGGATGCGTTCCTCGCCGTGACCGTGCAAAACCTCGTCTGTGGGAAGCGCCTGCGTGAAGCAATGGAATATGCCAACCGTTACTGCGCGTGGCTCGTTGAACGTCCCGGTTCCATTGCGAGCTATATGAAACTGGAGGAAATGGACGCCGTATTGAAACGGTTTCCATAAGGACGGAGAACCGGGAAACCTCCGTTCCAATTCATCTCATCAATTCAAAGTAGTCCTGAAGACGATGTGCCGTCCGAATCATTCCAATCCTGCAATTCACATCCGGCCGGGATCGACCGAATCATCTGCTCTGGAGGCAATTCATGAAGATCTCATTTTTTACCGCAAGCATGCATCGTTATCCGCTGGAAAAATCGTTTGAAACGGCCGCAAAATTCGGCTATGACGGCATTGAAATCTGGGGCGGCCGTCCGCACGCGCTGGCTTCGGACATGCGGCCGGAGGACATTGAAACGATCAATGCCCTGTCAAAGCGATACGGTTTGCCGATCGTATCGTTTGAGCCCGACATGGCGAACCTGCTCTGGAGGGACCAGCGCTGGATCGACGAGAGCATGGAATACTTCAAACAGTGCCTCGACTTGTGCAAGGCGATCCATTGCCCGTATATGGTCATGGCTGCGTTGCAGGCAAGCTATGGGTATTCAACGGACGAGGATTGGGCGCAGTTCATTCGATCTTTAAAACTTCTCGCGCAGTATTCCGAGACAATCGACGGGCCGGCCATGATTCTGGAGACCGTCACGCCATGGGAGGGCAACATTTTGATTCGCTCGGACGACGTCGTTCGCGCCATGCGGGAGGTTTCCTCTCCCAAGGTAAAGGCCATGCTGGATTTCGCCGCGCCGCTGACGGTTGGCGAACCCGCTTCGGAATATTTTGAAAAACTGGGAAGCGACCTGGTGCATGTCCACCTTGTGGACTGCGTGAAGGACAAGGAGGATCATCTGATCGCGGGCGACGGGGAACTGCCGTTTGAGGAAGTGCTGCTGATGCTCAGGGATTACGGATATAAAGGATACTGCTCCGTGGAACTGTTCGACGAGTATCGTACGGACCCCATCCTGTACAACCACAAAGCGATCCGGAAAATTCGCGAGGCACTGCATACGGCGGGGCTGAAATAGGGATCATTCAGGCGCACGGCAAAAACGCCGTCCCTGAAAGCGCGTTTCCCGTGCGTCGAACCATTTTTTACAAGGAGGAGGAATACGGCATTCAACAAACCGCTTCATATCTGGGATAAAGGAAAAACTGTAGAGGAGGAAAGGAAGTCAAAATGGAAAGAAGACCACGATGGACAAAATCAAAAGTGAAGGACATGATGGGTTATCTTGTCGTTCTCGCGTGTTTTGTCGCTACCGCCGTTTTTGCCCCGCAGCTTGAGGAGGGGGCTAAATACGGGATCTGGACCATGCTGCCCCCGCTCTGTATCTTTGCGTTCATCCTTTTAACAAAGAAGATACTGGAAGGATTCTTCTGGACGAGCCTGCTGGCCGTGTTCCTTCGTTTTCGCTGGAATATCCTGCAGGGGTTTGTGGATCAGATATTTGAAAACGTGACCGACTGGGACAATTGGTGGGTGATTTACCTGTTCCTGCTGGGCGGAGCGATTACCTACCTCTTTAAGATCAGCGGTGCGGGCACATTCTTTGCGCGCTGGATTGCGAAGAAAATCAAAAACAAAAAGGCGGCTTTGTTTGTTACCAGTCTTCTCGGCTGGCCGCTCTGTGTAGACGATTATATGAGCGGGCTGGTGCTTGGCAACGTTATGTCCCCGGTGCTGGACGAATACGGCGTCCCGCGCGAAATGGCCGCATATGTCATCCGTGCGTCCGTTACTGCGCCCGCCTGCATTCTGCCGATTGGCTGCTGGGGCATCTACGTCGGCGCGGTTTTCGATATGTGGAAGCTGAACATCGTAGACGGATATGCTTCGGGCTTCGGGTATTATCTTGCAAAGGTGCTGCCCTGGCTGTTCTTCCCGTTTGCGGTTATTCTGGTCTGCTGGCTGATTATCTTTGGCGTCATCCCCATGTTCGGCAAAATGAAGCGGGCCTACAAACGCGTGGAGGACGGCGGTTCGCCGTTCCCGCCAAAGGAAATCCACGTTGCGGACGGTGAAATCGTGAAGGAGGAAGAACCGGAAAAAGCGCCTGAACCTCGCAAACGCGTGAATATTTCGCACTTCATCGTTCCGATTGTCGCGATCTTCGCGTTCGGCTACATTTTCGAGTGGGATATGGCGTACGGCATCACCTGGGGCTTGCTGGCCAGCTTCCTGTACTATTGCATCACCGGCGTGTTTACAACGGACGACGCAAAGAACGTTGTGACCGACGGATTCGGCTATATGAGCCAAATGTGCATCATGATGGGATTCGGTCTCGTGCTGTGCAACAACCTGGACGCAATGGGATTCGTTGACTTTGTCGTCGGGTCCGTGCAGGGATTTGTAACCCCCGCGTTCCTGCCGCTCATCATCTTCTTTGCGTTCTCCTGCACGGAAATTCTCGTCACGTTCAACTATACGCTGTACCTGATTGCCATGCCCATCGTCGTTGCTCTGGCGCAGGGATGCGGCGCAAATGTTGGTATGTGCATTGGCGCGCTGGTGTCCAGCGGCGTGTTCGGATACTGCCTGGCGTTCTCTTCCGACGGCGGGATGATCGCCTGCGGTTCCTGCGGCAATATCGATATTTACGAACAGAACACCTCCCAGTATATCTTTATGCTGATTGCATGGGTACTGGCGGCCGTAGGGTACCTGGTCTGCGGGTTCGTTCTGTAAAGGGTATTTCAGACGATTCACCTTGCTTCCGAAAAGGGCCGTTTCTGCCGAAAGGCTTCGGGCGGCCCTTTCGGATTTTCGCGCGGGAACAAATTTGCCGGCGTATTGCGGGAAGGATTTTTGAAACGCTTGAAGGAGAATTCAACATGGAAAACCGCTACTATATGGGAATCGATGTCGGAACCAACGAGTCGAAAGGCGTTCTGATCGACGAAAACTGCCGCATTCTCTGCACGGAAACGGTTTCGCACGCCGTGGAAAACCCGAAACCGAATTACTATGAACAGGATGCCGAAGCCGTTTGGTGGGGCGATTTTTGTAAAATATCCAGAGCGCTGCTCCAGAAATCCGGCATATGCCCAGAGAGCGTGGAGGCGGTCGGGTGCAGCGCGCTGAGTGCGGACGTCGTTCCGGTAGACGAGCGCTGTGTTCCGCTTCGAAAGGCGATTCTCTACGGAATCGACGCGCGGGCGGTTGACGAAATGAGATTTATAACAAGCTATTACGGGCCGGAGCGAATGGAGAGTCTCTTTGGGGGACGTCCGCTTTGTTCCTCGGACTGCATGCCGAAGATTCTCTGGATTCGGAACAACGAACCGGAGATATTTGAAAAAACGTATAAATTCCTGACGGCTTCGTCCTTTCTGACGGCAAAGCTGACGGGTGCTTATGTGATTGACCGCTATCTTGCGGCTTCCTCGTTCGCGCCGTGCTATCGCGGCGACCTGTCGATCGACGCGAGCCTGACGGAGGAACTTTACTGCCGGGCGGATCAGCTTGCGCAGGGACGTGAAACCGCCGAAGTGGTCGGCACGGTAACCGGGAACGCGGCTGCGGAAACGGGGCTGGCAGCGGGAACGAAGGTTGTAACCGGAACGGACGATTCCGGCGCGGAGGCAATCAGCACGGGCGTGCTCCAGCCGGGCGACCTGATGATTCAGCTTGGTTCTACGTGCTACATCATGTACTGCAGCGACCGGATGATTGCCGATGAGCGAATTTGGTCGGAGGATTATCTGATTCCCGGAACCTTCTGCCAGGATGGAGGCACGAATACCGCGGGTGCCCTGACCAAATGGATGCGAGACGTCGTATTTTCGGACTATCTGCAGGACCAGCAAAACGGCGGTGAAAACGCGTTTGCCCGCATGTGCAAACTTGCGCAGGACGTTCCGGCAGGCTCCGACGGACTGGTGGTGCTGCCGTACTTTGCGGGCGAGCGGACGCCTGTCAACGATCCGTTGGCGTGCGGTGTCTATTTCGGCCTGCTCCAGAGCCACACACGGAGCCATCTCTACCGCGCGGCGCTGGAGGGGGTTGCGTATTCCATTGCGCAGCATGTGGATATTTTGGAAGAGCATGGCATGGAGATTCGGAATTTCCTGTGCGTCGGCGGCGGCGCGCAGAACCATCCCTGGCTGCAAATTATTGCGGATGTAACGGGGCATACGGTAAAAACGGCGAAGGTGACGATCGGGTCCTCCTATGGGGACGCGATGATCGCCGCAATCGGCGCGGGGCGGTTTTCCGGCTATGCGGATTTGGCGGAGTATATTGAAAGCGGAAGCGTGTTTACGCCGAACATGGAAAATCATGCAGCCTACAAACCGTATCGTTCCATCTATACAAGGCTGTATCTTGCCACAAAACCGCTGATGCACGAACTGGCCGCGCGAAACGGCCGGGGCGGGACGGAGTAACGCCGTATGCGCGGAGCGCTCATCTTTTTCGATATTGACGGAACGATCTGCCGCTATGGCGAAAAACCGCCCGGTTCGGTGGCGAAGGCGTTCCGATCCTTGCATGAAAAGGGGAATACGGCATTCCTCTGCACCGGCCGGGGTGAGGCGGATATACCGGATGAAATACGGAACCTGGGGTTTGAAGGGGTCATCAGCAGTATGGGGGCGGACGTCCGAATCCGCGGCAGACTGCTGCGGCACCGCTACATTCCAGCCGTGCTTTTAAAGGAAACGGCCGCCGCGCTTTTAGAGCACAGGATCGCGGCAATGTTCACCGGGCAGTATCACGTGTTTCGTACCGAGAATCTTTCGCCGACGCCGGGACAGATACCCGAGATCCACAGTGCGGACGATTTGTTCCGTTACGGCGTGGTTCCGCAGATCTCCTCGCTGGATTTGGAGTACGGGGATATTCGCAAGCTGGAGCCGTGTCTTCCGGCGATCCGGAAGCATTCCGAATTGGTGGAATACAATCCGAATTCGGGACAGACGGAACTCAACGGCGTCAACAAATCAAAAGCGATTCATTTTGTTTGCAAGCTGCCCGGCTACCGGGGGCGCGGAACCTATGCTTTGGGCGACAGCCAGAATGATCTGGAAATGCTTCGATCTGTGGATGTTGGCATTGCAATGGGGGACGCGGTTCGGGAAGTGGCCGCGTGCGCGGATTTTGTGACGGAGCGGCTGGAAGACGACGGATTGCAAAGCGCGCTTGAACACTTCGGCTTGGCGTGACGGCGGACAACGGCAGGCTGCGCGCCGGAGCAGAAAGTTGCAGGAAATCATTCGAGATCAGGGAGGCAGACTTTGAATACGAAAATTGCCCTGCGAAAGGAAGCCTTTCCGGAATGGCCGTTCCCGCTGATGGAAGCCGGCTGTTTTCGGGCGACCGCGTTTCGGTATGCCACGGGCGTCTGCGCGCTGGAAGTGACAAACGGCCTTTGCAGTTTCCTGCTGCTGCCGTTTCAGGGACAGCAGCTCTGGCGCGTGCGGTTTGGCGGGGAGGACTTCACGATGCGGTCGATCTTTGACGAACCGGAACCGACAACCGTGTTTGACCTGACCTATGGCGCGTTTCTCATTCATTGCGGGCTGACCGCCATGGGGAATCCGTCCGAAGAGGACGACCATCCGCTTCACGGCGAACTCCCGAACGCGGAGTACCGGCAGGCATACCTGGAAACCGGCGACGACGGGGGAAAACGCTACGTTCGCGTCAGCGGAACCTATCACCACCGAAACGGACTGGAAACGAATTATCTTTACACTCCTTCGATTCGCCTTTACGAAGGGGAAACGATCCTGCGCGCCGAAAACCGGATTGAGAATCTTCGCTCCCAGCCGTTTTCCTTTATGTATATGGCGCATATCAACTGGCTGCCGCGCGAGGGTGCGCGGCTTGTTTACAGCGCGCAAAAAGACCCGGAGCACCGCGAGGTGTTCCCCGGGGACTTTGGCGACGGAATTTCGCAGGAGCGGGCGGCACGATTAAGCGAATATACCAAACGGCTGATTGCCGACCCGGATATTGGCGACGTGCTGGATTCGAAACGCCAGTGTTACGACCCGGAGCTTTGTTCCTGCATGCGCTATCGCGCCGACGACAAGGGTTGGGCGCACGCAATGCAGATTATGCCGGACGGAAGATCCTGCTACGTGCGCTTTGAAACGGAATACCTGCCAAACGCGCTGCGCTGGATCGCCCGCACCGGGGATGAAGACGCGCTGGGATTTGCATTGCCGACAACGGGGAACCATCTTGGTCGGGCGTATGCCATCCGCAACCATCTGCGCCGCGAGATTCCGCCGCACGAGGGCATAACGCTGAAGTACGATTTCGGCGTTTTGACGAAAAAGGAAACAGCCGAAGCGGAGGATCGAATCCGGAAGATTCTTGCCAAGTGACGGAAGGAACGGGATTGAACGGCTTCTTCCACCGAAAGTGATAAATCATGTGTACGGTTTCTAGTTCGTTCTGTAAGCAAAGCCGGGCTTTCTATCGTTTTCTGGCTGCGGACGGCGGAGCCGACCAAAAATCCGGTGAACACGAAATAGAGAATTCGTACCGGCAGCGGAGCGAGCGGGCTGGCCATATAGAAAACACCGAGGATCGGAATGGCGCCGGACATGCTGTCAATTGACTGAATTTGAAACATGCGGCCGTCCGAATATGCCGGACAGGCCGCTTTTATGTAGGAATGGATCGATTGTTTCAAACAGCGCGCAGCGCTCGTAGGGCGATCTACAACCAAAGAACACCGGTGCAAACGGAAGGATCCGGAAAATCCACCTGTTCAATATGTACTTCTATGATATAATCAGAAAGATTTATTCAGTCTTGTAAGCGGAACAATTCTCCGAAACCAAGGGGTATTAGGTGCGGTCAAGCGCTATCCGCTTATGCTGGATCGTTTCGCTATTGCCGGGAACAGCAGGAAAATCAGCATATTAACACGGGGGATCGAAATGAAAAAAGAACGAAACTTGGCCGGCTGGATCAGCAATACGTCGCAGGGGACGGTACTGGTCATTGCGCTTGTGGCGTTTGCCTTTTTTACACTGGTCGGACTGGTTCAAACCTGCCATATCGACATCGGGTTTTCGAAGGATAACAGCGAACATGTTTCGTTCCTGTTTGATAATGTCCTGGTAAACATCGTGGTTCTGGCCATACTGTTTGCGCTTGCAGTTTTCCTGATGCGGGCCGAAGTGAAGCAAAAGACGGTCAACATCGTTGCGGCGATGCTGATCGCGCTTTCCGCGGCGATCGGCGTTTGGTGGGTGCTTTCGGCAAAGGCAACGCCAAACGCGGATTCTCTAGCAATCATTATGTCGGCCCGTGAACTCATTGCGGGCGATACGTCTGCAATGCTTGGCAGATTGTATTTTCAAACGTATCCGTTCCAAACGGGATACCTGCTTTTTGCGGAAGCGTGCCTGCGTCTG
The DNA here is from genome assembly GCA_021373115.1 of Eubacteriales bacterium. Lineage (GTDB taxonomy): Bacteria > Bacillota > Clostridia > Christensenellales > CAG-138 > UBA7703. The sequence goes on from JAJFTI010000015.1 coordinate 30,416, forward strand.
TTCGGGCCGGAAAATCTGACGCTGTTCCAGCTGACAAACGTACTCTGGGTCGTGCTGGCGGAACTTGGCATGCTGTTCCTGACATCGGTTCTTTTTCAGGACAAACGCATCTTGCTGTTAACCGCGATTCTGCTCGGGCTTTGTATTCAGCCCATGTTCCTGTGCACATTCCTTTACGGCACGCTGCCCGGCATGTCGCTCGCGATTTGGAGCATTTTCTTCGTTACAAAGAGTATCCGCGCGCAAAAACCTGTTCTTCTGATTCCTGCGGCGGTGCTGATTGCCTGCGCGATTCTGTTAAAACGGAACTGTTTTATCGTACTGATCGCGGAAGTCATCGCCATTCTGCTGAATACCATCCGAACGAAGAAATTCCTGGCGCTTGTTTTTGCCGCGGTAATGGTTTTTGCCGCGCTTGGCCTGCCGGCTCTGGTGCAGGCCCATTATGAGCGGCGAACGGATGCCTCCTTTGGAAAAGGGACGCCGCAGCTTGCTTGGATGGTTACGGGATTCCGCGAGTCCATGTTCTGCTCCGGCTGGTTTAACAGCTACACAAGCAACGTTTTGAAGGAGAACGATTTTGATTCTGAAAAGACGCTGCAACAAAACAAGGCGGATCTAATGGAGCAGCTGATCATGTTCTCCCATCGACCAGTCTATCTGGCATCGTTTCTGTATCACAAAATTGCAAGTCAGTGGAACGAACCGGCGTTTCAGTCGATTTGGTCCAGCGCGGCAACCAGCGCGGAACGCGATATCTCCGATTTTACCCGCAGTTTAAGCACCGGCAAGGCAAGCGATGCGATAAATGCTTACTTCAATCAGCTTATGCAGTTTGTTTATGCGGCGCTGACGATTGGACTGTTCTTCCTGCTGCGGGAAAAGAAAGAGCGCGGAGAGGACCGAATCGTGATTCCGCTGATTCTGGTCGGCGCGGTGCTGTATCATGCTCTATTTGAAGCGAAATCGCAGTATGCCATCCTCTATATTCCCATGATGCTGCCATATGCCGCGTTTGGGGTGAAAAAGCTCAGCGACCGGATTTTCCTTCGGCATGACGCGAAGCAGGAAATCCATGCGAATACGGCGGACGGAGGAAAAGAAGCGTAACGCAAACAAAATCGCGCACGAAAAAAGATGAAAATTCCTTTTTATCCTGCGCCGCCGGAACTATGTTTGGTTTGCCTGGTTTTGCAGCGCGTCGATGACGAGCTTTGTGCAGCATTCCGCGCCGCATTGCAGGGGAAAAGAATCGGGCGGATTCTGCGAAAGAACGGCATAATAATGCTGAAGCGCAAATTTGATCATATCGTCGTTTTCCAACGGCTCCGTGCGTACGGAGCCGTTTCCATCCCGCAATTCGATCTTACTGGTTAAACCGCTTTGACCGGCTGGATAGTCGATGGTAAGCGTCCTTTGATCCCTGCCGGTCAGCAGCACGCGCCGGACGGGATTCGCGGAAGTTAAACAGGAAAAGTGGAACGAAGAAAGAACTTGCGGCGCATGCATACCCGGTTTTTCATGTTCGAGCTGGATGATGCCCGCGCCGTGGTGCGGCAAGGGCTTTCCATCGATTACCATATTGCCGGAGCAGGCGGTAACCACGCGGGCCGGCCCCAGAAAAGCCGCCGCCAGATAAAGCTGGTGGGGGAGCTCAATGGTGAAGACATGCGGCGGCTCTCCATTATAAAATCCCCGCATCGCGACCGAATCCACGGTGCGGTCTTTGCTGAAGACGCTGATCATGGATGCTGGATGGATCTCCCCGGATCGAATGAGATCAAGCGCGCGTCCGGTTGCCCGGGAGAATAAATAGTTTTGCATCAGAGCGAGGTGAATCGGGAGCGAACGGATTCGTTCCAGATCCTCTGCGGCGGTTACCAGCGGTTTTTCGACAAGAAATCTGCAAAATCCAACGTCATACAGCTCTTCCAGAACGGTTCGGTGTGTTGGGGTAGGCGTACAGATATCGATCACGGAATCGATTTGCTTACGCCGCATCGTTTCTTTAAGGGTTGTCAGATGAATGCTTTCGGGATAGTTTTCCGCAAGGGTACGAATCTGCGGATGGACGAGAGGGCCCGGCATAATATAGATTTGCGGCAGCGCCTCCGCTTCCCACAGACGCAAATATGCGTTGAGGTGCAATATCGCAGCCCTTCCGGAACCGATGACCAAAATTGGGCAAGGCGCGCCGCTCATTGGAACGGCCTGTAGGACAGGGAGAGCCCTGCCTTCATAACAAACATCGGATAGTGGATTTTTCCAGGCGGAGCGTCCAGCCGAACAAACCCTTCCGTTACGCCAAGCGTTTGCAAAAAATCACATACTTTCGCAATCGACTCGTCGATCCAGCGGGCGATGACTGCCTGAAAATACCGGCAGCGCAAATCGTCCCATTCCGTCAGGTTTTCGTTTGCAAGGAAGAGATAACGCTGAACGCTGCCATGGCAAATGGTTCGCGCAAAGCAAGTTTGGCACTGCTGCCGGTAATGATAAAGATACCGTTGGGTCAGGCGCGTATTTGCTTCCGGATCGAACACAAGATGGCGGCTTTTTATGGCTCCGATCCGCAGAGCGGAGAAGTCCGGATGCGAAGAATGAATGATCGCGTTGGTCACGGTCACCTGACCGTCCGGCAGGACGTTTAGGAAGTTCATTCTGTCGTTGGGGCCGCCGGAGCGCAGATGATCGAGTGGCAGCGCCTTAACATGGATGCCCTGCTCCTCCGCGAACGGAACCAGATCGAAAATCAGGTTTGTATAATCCGAAACATCCGGCGCCTCGTGCCGCATGGCTACTGCGCGGCCGTTAAAGGTATGCAGGTGCTCTAGAATGATCCGGTTGGTAAACCGCCGCGCGGTCGGAACAAGGCAGTTTTTCAATTCGCTTACATTGCCGCGCGTTACGGTTGCGCGAAGGGCAACGCGCTTGGAAACCCGGGAGATGGTCTCCATGGAATCCAGCATTTTTACAAGCGAGTCGTCCCGGGCGATCAGCCGCTTCTGCCTGCTTTGGCTGATCAATCCGTCAAAGGATATCTGAAACACCAGATTGCGGAAGGTCAGCAGTTTTTCCAGAAGCGCGCTGTCCATCACGCCGTTGGAAATCAGAAGCACCTTTACGCTCCGGTACCGCTGCGCCTGCTGGACCATAGCGAGCAGGGCTTCGGGATTCTGGGTCGGTTCGCCGCCCCATGCGTAGAGAACGAGCTCGCCATCCGCCCGTTCCGCGAGCGCGTCAACCGCCTCGCGCGCCTGATCCGCCGTCATTTCGCCGGACCCGCTGACCGGTTTTACATAACAATACGGGCACTCCATATTGCATTTTGTGGTGAGGGTGACCGCGGAGAACTGCGGCGGAGCCGTAAAATCGGGGTGCGGATCCGTATGTACCGGCGCAAGCAGCGCGTCTGCCCGCGCGTCAAAGCTTGCTTGTGATGAAAAAACGGCGAATTCCTTCGCAACGGTGTTGTAAAGATAGTACGCTCCGCCGCGTGCTGTTCCCAGCCAGCCGTTTTTTACGAAATAGTCGTTTGGCACGGGTATTCCCCTTTCCTGTTATTCCCGGTACAGGCGGCCGAACGCTTCCGCGCTTTTTTCCCAGCGGTATTCCCCGGCTCGTTCGAGCGCGTTTTTCTGCATTTTTTTCACATCGGCCGGATGGCGGAGCATCCACTCAATGGCATTTGCAACCGAGTCCGCGGTTGGTTCCACGAGGTAACCGAAGTCGTTTCTTCCCATGCGGTCGCTCTGCAGAATGTCGATGGCGCCAGGCGTTGCGGTGGTGATTACGGGCTTTCCGCGTGCCATGAGCTCCGGTATAACCATTCCGAACGGCTCATAGCGGGAGAGCACGACGCCGAACATGGCCGGATCGATCAGGGCAATTTTCTCCGCGCCAAGGAACCCGCGAGCCGAAAACCGAGCCTGAATGGCGGGAATGTCCCGAATGCTGTTCAGCAGAGAATCGGCATAGAGCTTTCTTGCCGTAATCGTATCATCCGTATTGCCAAAGAATAAAAACCGAAGTTGCAGCCTTTCCGCTTCGCCGGCATGCAGCAGAACGGATTTTGCCGCTTCAACAAACAGATCAAAGCCCTTTTCGGGAGAAATACGGCCATAGGAAACAACCAACGGCAAGCCGGAGCTGTTTTCGGAGAATGGAGTCGTAAAATGCTCTTCGCCAATCCCGTTTGCGACCGTGCAGATTCGGCCTTTGTAGTCCGGCGAAACATCCAATAATTCCGCGGCCATTCCGGAGGAAGGTACGGTGATGATCGAATTATTCATGATTGCGGTACGTTCTCGTTCCCGCAGGTATGAAATAACAGCCCTGTCGTTCTGCAATTGTTCGTTCCTCTTGGAAAGCAGCATATGGAAGGTCGAGACGACCCGATATCCTTTCCGGCGCAGTTCCAGGGACAGGCTTGGCAGCTGGATGAATCCGTGCAAATGAACGACACAGCCGGAGGCGGGAAAATAGGTTTGAATGGTTTCTACGGCGCTTCGGCCGAATGCTTCCCGAAAGCTCTGCGCCGTTTCGTCGTCGGCAAACAGTGTGGATACCGTTTCTTCGGTGAATTTGATTTTTACAACGCGAAGCGATCCGTTCTCATAAAGGAATTCGCCGGGATTTTCCTGCTTGATGCAGGGGGAGAGCCAGTAGACGAGCGCCCCCCGCTTCGCCTGTTCTTTGCTGAGGTTATAAACGGCCCAGCCTTGCCCGCCCGCCAGATGTTCCGGGTCCTGATAGGAAACGTGGACAATGACCGGCGGGGCTGGCTTTTGATCCGTCATGGAGGGCAGGCTCAGCCGTCGCTGGTCGAGGCAGTACTCTTTGGAGCGTAATCCATAAAAAACCGATCCGGGGCGGCATCCCGCCCGACATTGCAGCGGAGGGCAGGCAAAGAGGCTTTCCCGTATTTTCAGCAGTTCATCCGGCGTCGATTCGACGGTTCCGAAAGCCGTTGCTCGAAAGGTCGAACACGCGGCAAAGCAAGGGTAAAGGTTGCGATCCGCGCCAAGCAGCGCATAGTGCGCAACCGGCCAGCAGGTTTCGGCGGGCGGCGCCGTCGGATCTGCTTGCGCAAGCGAAACGAGATTGGTGTTGCTTTGAAGAAAACGGTAGAAGTCGGGCTTTGCTTGTTGAATGTTTCGCAGCGTCTCCAGCCAGGCATCCCGTTGCTTGGCTGTGAAGCGGGAAGACGCATACGGATCGCCCGGATTCCGGTCGTCCGCCAGAGGAAACAGCATGAACCGGAACAAGCGCCGCTTGGCGCTGCCCGGCTCCAGTTGGTTCCACGCCGGAAAGAGACGTTCGGCAAGGAGAACGCTCTTTGCCAGATTCTGCTGATCGTATATCTTTGTGACTCGAATCATTGAGACGGGAGTCTCAAACAGATAACGCTCTATATTCCGCCAGACCGTCTGAAACAGATCCAGCCCCTTCTTTTTCCGGTAAGATTGCGCAGATTCTTCGTCCAGGGAAACGCTGATCTCATCGACATTCGACTGCCAGTCGCCTTCGGGTATGACGGTGCCGTTCGTAATAAGCCGGATTCTTGCGCCCGGAGCAAGCGCTCGCAAGCGAAGAATCGCGTCGCCGAACCCATACGCGCCGTCGCGAAAAAGCGTCGGTTCGCCGCCTCCGGCGACTAGGATTTCGATGGGACAGAAATCCCGAACACGCTCCAGATCCTCAAACCGGAGCGACTGATCCGCGTCTTTCGTTTGATAGGTGCACCAGGAACAGCTCAGATTGCAGCGGTTGGTCGGATGCAGCTCAAGCAGTGTGAGGCGCTCGGGATGGAAGAAACCGGAGCCGGCAATCTGTCGACAGGCGGATGCCGCAATCGAAAAGGCGGCGTCCGGTGTAACGGTATGGCAATGAAAGAACTTTTTCACGCGGTCCAGATAGGCTTCTGAGAAATTCTGCAGGTCCGGATCGTTTCCAGACCGAAACAAAGGCAGGAAGCTGTTATGAACGGCCAGCCGAATCAGGTCCGGCTGATTCATCCTGCCTTGCAGCGTGCGTTCAAAGCATTCCACCACCTGGTCGGTCATCCATGCGCTGGCTGCGCCTTTCGCCTTCGTGTTGCCGGACAGCGCTTCGCCGGAGTCTTCTCCGGACGAAAACTGCAGCATGGATAATAGTTCGTCCAGCATGGTATGCGGACTCTGCGTTTGCCGAAGAACGATGCTGCGGGTGAGCATTGCCCGATTCTTGGAATCCAGATCGCTTCGCAGCGCGAGAATTCGCCAAAGCTCCGGCTTGCCGGTCTCGATCAGGGCGTATTGTTCGTTGGGGGATGTTTGCGTTCGGGCAAGAACGCCTTCGTGCAGACCATAATCTCGGCAGAAAGCCTCATGCGCTTTACCGCTTAAAATCTGAACGGCGGCGGTGTGGCGGTCGTATTCCTTGCGGATTTCGTCCTCGGACCCGCCCCACGCGCCTACGATCCGGTTTCGATTGCTTGGATGAAAAATGTTGTTTCCCTCGCAGCAGAGATCCTTTGCCGCCAGCAGGAAATCGAGCGCGCGATTCAGGGCGTCGAGATCGTCGCCGGTAAAAATGCCCTGCTTAACGAGCGTGTTAACCGAAGTGTCCGCCAGAAAACGCCTTCCGGAGTAGAGCATGGCGATCATGAGGATATCCTGCACGCAGCGCGTGCCGCCCAGGTAATATTTTACGTCGCCGTATTGAATCTCCACCGGCAATTCGGCTGCCGTGTGATACAGGCGAAGCAGGCGCGAAAAGAAGCCGGAAGCCATGTAACGCAGGTGAAGGTCGTTTCCGGCGAGAATGGATACAAGCGTATCCTCGCAGGTCATGCCGGAAACGGCGGGATCGCGCAGGACCTGATCGACGAATATGTCCCGGTTTCCGCAGAGGAACCGTATGCTGAGCAGGTCCATGGGGTTTACCTTGATTCGTTCCCAGGACTTGAAGCTGACATTCCACGGCGTGTTCTGGAATTCATCGAATAGAAGCGCCTGCAGTTCGTCCATCGCAAGTTCGGAAACGTTGCCGTCGCTCAGAATCGTGAAGTCCGTGTCGGAATTGCCGACCAGAAGTAAATCGCCCGCGCTGCCAAAGGTCAGGATCGCAACGTGTTCTTTTCTGTCGCAGCGCTCCAGTGCGCGTTCCGCATGGGCTGAAAAAGAAGACAGGCGGTGCCTCGCCAGTTCTCTTCCCGCTTTTCTTTTTAAAGAATCGTTCATTGGTTCCATGGATCGGTTTCCTTTTTTACCGGATTCGGTTTCAGTTGTTATTCCGGTTTCGCAGTTCGAGTTTCAGCATGCTCTCCAGTTTTTGTGCCCGCTCAAAGGCGATTTGCAGGAATGCTTCGATGGAAAGTTCGTCGTAGAAGAAATTTTTCACTTCCAGACAGACCGGTCCGCGGTATCCATACTGCGCGATTTTTCTCATGATTTCGGGCCAGTCGATTGTGCCGTCAAACGGAAGGCGATGCTGATCCTTTCTGCCCTCCGTGGTTGTTTTCCCATAGTTGTCGTGCAAATGCAGCGCCATTAGGCGGGAGCCGTATGGATCAAGCAAATCCACGTCCGGCGTACGGCAATGCGCATGGCCGCTATCGTAACAAAACCCGATTCGCCGGGAATGCACCTGCTCGAAAACAGATGCGAGACAGTCCACGGTTCGCGTGTTTTCAAACGCTACATTTCGATTCAACCGTTCCGCTTGCTCGGCAATGCGATTCACACGCAATAGTCCCAGTTTGTTGCAGGGAGGCGGAGCCTCGCCGTCGTTTAAATGTACAACCATCGTTGGTATTTCGTATGTGCGGCAATCTTCGATAAATTCGAGCAGGCGCCGGGTTATCGCTTCGCCGTCGAGATTGTTGCGCCAAAGATCGTTGTCGTCCTGAAATCGGGCATGAACATTCTCTACGGCGAGTCCGGCGCTTCTGGCCTGATCCGGCTGCAGGTTACATACGACATTGTCAAACAGATCGCTCCAGCGCAAAATGACCGCCTTAAATCCAGCCTGCCGGATCAGACGGAAAGTATCGGTTTGATTCATATTATATCCGAAAAGCGTGTTGATCGATGCCATAGAGAAACGAATCCATCCCATTTCTTTGCTGCGCCATGCAAACCGGAGTTCAATTCCATTTTAGTGTTTGATCCCGCGGAATTCAATACTCCCTCAATCGGTTCTTTCACGCGTTGACCGCAGGCATAAACGGAAGCAAATGAAAGAACAGAATGGGAATTCTACCGGTACCTTAACTATATGGGAACAAAATTGCGATGGGATCTACGAATAAGAAGTGCAAATTTTTACGAATTGTCGGGGTTAACGTTTGTCCGGTGCGCCGCCGACCGGGTTTATAGACCAATATTTCGAGCGCTTTGGAAGGACTTCCTGCCGGTTTTTTCAACGTGTACTGCCGCATAGTATAAACGTACGGCTTCTCCTACGAAGGCGACGCGCCGGACGGGGAGCTTGCCTTGCCGCTCATTCGTCAAATGGAACCGGATCTCCTGATCACCGATATCAAAATGCCGTTCATGGACGGGTTTGCGCTCAGCGAGCTGGCCCGCAAAGAACTGCCGCGAACCAAGATCGTGATTATCAGCGGATATGACGATTTTGCTTACGCGCAGCAATCCATCCGCATGGGGGTGGAGCAATACCGGCTCAAACCCGTCATCAAGGAAAAAATGGTGGAACTGCCGGTTTCGCTGGAGAAAAAATGGAGGTCGAACAACGGCAGCGCGAATACCTTGCCATGTTCCAGCGCGAAGCGCAGGAATACGAAGCGTTTTCCCGCAGGCGCTTTTTCGATTTCGGTTTCTTGGATGAACCGGCGGCAGAATTCGGCTTTGAGGCGATTCGATCCTTCATTTTTCCGTTCTTGCGAATAACGGCTGCTCAGCCGTGCTGACGAATCAGCGCCAGAACCTCGCTCTGCGTATCCGCCGCGCACACGGCGCGGGCGAGCGCTTCTGCCTCGGCGAGCGTGACGCTTCGCAGCGCCCGTTTTACGGCGGGGATAGCGGAGGCGTTCATGCTGAATTTGCGCAGGCCGAGCCCCAGCAGGACGGGGGCTGCTTCGGGATCGCCCGCCATTTCCCCGCAGACCGAGACGGGTTTCCCCGCCCGGTGAAACGCGCCGAAGACGGCGTTTAAGATACGGAACATGGCAGGAGAAAAGGTTTGGTAATACTCGGCGGTCAGGGGATTCATCCGGTCGGCCGCAAAGAGATACTGGCAAAGATCGTTGGTGCCCACGCTGGCAAAGTCGCATTCTCGCGCAGCCTCGTCCGCCAATATGGCGATGGAGGGAATCTCCACCATAATGCCCACCGGAACGTCCGGATCGAAAGGGATTCCCTTGGCCGCCAGCTGCGCCTTTGCTTCTTCAAGCGCGGCCTTGCCCGCCCGGAGGTCTTCCAGCGAGCCAACCATGGGGAACATGATCTGGATCGGCCCATAGACGGAGGAGCGGAGCGCGGCGCGAAGCTGGGTTAGAAACAGATCCCGGTGATTCAGGCTCAGACGCAGCGCCCGGCATCCCAGAAAGGGATTCTCTTCCTTGGGCAGCGGCAGTGCGGGCAGCGTTTTATCGCCGCCAATATCCAGCGTGCGCAGGGTAACGAGGCGGCCGGCTGCCAGTTCCAGCACCTTGTGGTAGGCGGCGGTCTGTTCGTCCTCGGTGGGCAGACTGTCCCGCTCCATATAGAGAAATTCGGTACGGAACAAACCGACAAAGGAGAAGCCGCCGTTCTCCGGCCAGTTGGCGCCGGAACCGATGTTCAGGCCGATTTCCACCGCGGTGCCGTCCTTCGTTTCCGCGGGAAGGGAAAGATATTGCCGGGTTTCGTTCCGGTTTGCCAGATAGGCTTCCCGCTGTGCCCGGAAGCGGGAGAGGGTTTCTGCGTCCGGCTCCGCCAGTACCTCTCCGGTAAGGGCGTCAACAACGACCTCTCCTCCGTCTAGAAGCGCCTGCGTCGCATCCGGCACGCCCAGTATGGCCGGTATTTCAAAGGAGCGGGCCAGGATGGCGGAGTGGGAGGTTGCGCCGCCCACCTCGGTTACGATTGCGAGAACGTGGTTGCGGTCTATCGTTGCGGTGTCACTGGGCAGCAGATCGTGCGCCACCACGACGCAGGGAAACGGCAGCCGGGACAGATCGTGTTCCTTTTCCCCGTGAAGGATGCGAAGAAGCCGGTTGCGTACGTCCCGGACGTCCGCGGCGCGCGCCGCGATGTTAGCGTCCGGCGCTGCGCCAAGAAGCGCGGCAAATTCGGTGCAGACCCGATCCACTGCGAAGTCCGCAGATTGCTGCTGCTCCAGGATTGCGCGGCGGATTTCCTCGTCCATCTCGTCGTCCGTAAGAATTGCGCGGTGCGCTTCGAAAATCTTTGCCTGCTCCCGATCCTGCGGGGAAAACGTGCCGATGATCCGCCCGAGCTCCGCGTCCGCTTCCCGAACCGCGTTCCGGTAGGCCGCAAGGGCGGCTTGTTCCCCGCCTGGCTGCACATAGGTTTCGTATACATCGCAGGTAAACGCTTTGTATTGATAAACCTTTCCTACGGCAATGCCCGGGGAAACCGGCTTTCCCTTGAACGTGCGCATGCGATCACTCCTCGCCAAAGCCGCTGTCGATCAGGGAAATCAAAGCGTCCACGGCTTTTGATTCATCCGGACCGTTTGCGGAAATCTCGACCTCGGTGCCTGCCGTAATTCCGAGGGACAGCAGGCGGATGATGGATTTGGCGTTTACGGCCGTATCCGCAGGATGGCTTGCAACCCGGATGGTAATGGCGGATTGAAAGGTCTTCGCGGTTCCAACGAAGTCGGAAGCGGGCCTTGCGTGGAGACCGGAGGAGTTTTTAACGGTGGTTTGCGCAGTTTTCATGAACGGCTCCTTCCCGCAATCGATTGGGTTCCGAATAAACGGATGTGCCGCAGCACCTCCTGCTTGGCGTAGGCGGTCATCCGCAGGGAGATTTCATGGCTCATCTGCAAAGGATTGGTCAGGGACGGCATATCCGCGGCAATCCGCGAGGTAACCGCAATAGTCAGGTTCGTAAACGCATTGATCTTGCACATGCCGTTTTGAATCGCGCGGCGAAAATCCTCGTCGGAAAGACCAGACGCGCCGTGCATCACCAGTGGCACGGAGACGAGAGAACGGATCGCACGGAGCCGTTCAAAATCGATCTTCGGTGCTTCCTTATATACGCCGTGCGCGGTGCCGATGGCAACCGCCAGCGCATCGACGCCGGTTTTGTCCAGAAATTCCGCCGCGGCTTCCGGTTCGGTATACCGGCTGTCGTCCCGGCGCGATTCCACGGAACCGGCGTTCGCGCCGACGTGGCCGATTTCACCTTCCACGTCCACCTGGCAGGCATGAGCCATCTCCACAACGCGTTTCGTCAGGGAAATGTTTTCGGCAAAGGGCAGCGCGGAGCCGTCGATCATCACCGAGGAGAAACCCGCCCGTATGGCTCGGACGCAGGCTTCGTAGCTCCCGCCGTGATCAAAGTGCAGACAAACGGGCACGCTGGTTCGTGCGATGCGATCTACAAGATAAGGCAGCAAGTTTTTGTAATCCGGGCCGGGAAAGTCTCCCGCGGCAAGGATCACCGGCGTTTGCGCTTCCTCCGCTGCGGCGAGAATCCCCTCCGCAAAGGCATGATCCATGGTGTCGAACGCACCGACGGCGAAATGCTGTTCGCGGGTATTTTGCAGAACCTCCCGCAGGGTTGCCATTGGCATAGTCTTGTACCTCTTTTATCATTAAAACAAGTTATCAATCTCCGTTACAGGCGGATGACCACACGGTAAGTGCTGGGTTTCAGCGCCTCTTCGAATGCCTCCGTCGCCCGTTCCTTGGGGTAAACCGCGGAAACAAGATCGTCCAGCGAGAGAATTCCCTTTCCGATCAGGTTCACCGCCTGGTCGAACGAGGTGATGCCTGGGTTCACCGCGCCGGTGAGAACGGCCTCGGAATTATGGAGCCAGTTCGGGCTTACCGGCACCGGGCTGTCCGGATGCTGGGAACTGTAGGTTACGCAGCGCCCCAGCTTTCCCGTCATGCGGATGGCGTCCTCTTCAACGGCGGAGACGGCAGTCGTATTGAAGACCGTTTCCGCCCCCCGTCCTCCGGTGAGCTGCAACACACGTTCCACGGCGCTTTCCCGGGCGGGGTCTATTGTGATGCGGCAGCCGTGCGCTTGTGCAAACGCCCGCCGTGCGGGGTCCGGCTCGCTGAGGATGGTTCGAACGCCCAGCTTTTCCAGACACAGCAGGTGCAGCTGCCCCATCACCCCGCCGCCGATTACCACCGCGTCGTCGCCCATATGCGGGTCTCCGCGGCGGATGCTGTTCAGCACGCAGGCCAGAGGTTCGGTCAGGGCCATCTGCTCAAACGGGACGCCGTTTTCATAGCGCCATACGGCGGAACGATCCAGGCAGATGTATTCCGCCAGTCCACCCATACCATAAACCGCCGGCCCGTTGAGCCGAAAGGTGTTCAGCTCGACGCATTGGGTGGGTTCGCCCCGCCTGCAATAGTAGCAGCTGTGACATGCTTTCTGGACGCGGCCTGTTACAGGGGCGCCGACGGGATACTTGCTTTCGTCCACGTCCGCCCCCAGCGCGCAGATTTCGCCCGCGATTTCATGGCCGCCCACCAGCGGAAGCGGAGTTTCCTTTTCTCGAATGAATACGCGCTGCTCCCAGGTGCACAGGGCACAGGCGCGGATACGGATTTGAATTTCGTTTCGCTTCGGCTCCGGGCGCTCCATCCGAATGAGTGTTGCCTCCCGCTCGCCGGTTACTGCGACGGCGTGCATCGTTTCTGACATGGTATCCTTTCCCTTCGCAAGTCGGTCCCCCGAGCATGATCGTTTCTGTGGCATTTCACGCGCCGGGGGATCGACGGCTTGACTTGACAATGTATGGTTCGCAGATTTGTTTTTCGTTTCGGGGTATGATAAGATTTATTGGTGTGATGTTCGGGGTAAACGTCATCATATCAACTGCGGGACGGCGCCTTAGCGGGACGCCGTCCCGCCGCGTTTTCCGGCCGGGGAACGCGGTTTTAGAATATACTGAGGATGCCGCCGATCGCGCCCACGGCCACAACAATCAGCACCACCCAGTAGGCGGCCATGCCCTTTTTCAGGAGCTTATAGCAGCCCAAGGTCAGCAAGAGCGGCAGAAGGCCCGGCAGTATGGCGTCGAACAGGCTCTTCTGCAGGGAGAATACCGTGTCCGCCGACTGCTGAATCGTAATGGCGCAGTTCAGGGTTACATAGTTGCGCACAAGGCCGCCCATCACCGCGCAGCCCAGAATGCCCGCCGCGGTGATAACCTTGTTGATAATGCCGCTTTCCATGAGATCCAGAATCGCTTCGCTGCCCTTGTTGTAGCCGAGATTCAGCATCCAGTAGCCGAAGCCGTAGTACAGCAGATAGAAGAGCGCTACGTAGATCACGGGCGCCGCGACGTTGCCTTCCTTGGCAAGGCCTACGAACATGACCAGCAGCAGGGGGATGACCACCGCTTGCCAGATGGTGTCGCCCACTCCGGCCAGCGGGCCCATGAGACCCGTCTTGATGGAGGTAAACGCCTCGTCCGGCAGATCGGCGCCTTCCTTCTTCTGCTCTTCCATGGCCGCAACAAGACCGATGACGGCGGAGCCGGTGGCATTCTCCGTGTTGAAGAACTCCGCATGGCGCCGCATGGCCGCCTTAGTTTCTTCCGGATCGCCATGATAGAGTTTTTTAATGACGTTGGACATGGAGTGCAGGAAACCGACGCCCTGCATCCGCTCGTAATTGTAGTTGGACTGGAAGTAATACATCCAGTTCCACCACGATTTGCGCAGATCCTTCTTGGAAAGCAGGTGTTTGATGTCGCTCTTCTCCTTCTTGTTCGCCTTCTTTACCGCCTCCAGACCGCCCTTGGCGCCGACATAGAGCACGGCGACGCAGAGGAAGATCAGCGCAAGCGGCAGTGTGCCAAGACCCAGATAAGCCGATACGAAGAAGCCCAGGAAGAAAAAGATGCGCGCTTCGCCCTTGAAGATGGCCAGCAGCATCATGCCGATACCAATGGCCGGGAGCATCCCGCCAATGGTGCTCAGCACGCCGAGGAACTTGCCGCTGAGCTGTGCTACAAGGCCGCTCACATAGTTGGCTCCAAAGTAGGCGGCAAAGAAGCAGGGGATTGCCGTCATGACAAAGAGCAACAGCTGCGGCAGCAGGATGTTGGCAACCCATACCTTCTCCGGCTTTCCTTCCTCCACGTATTTATCCGCAACGCGGACAAACGCGGAGTCCAGGGTCATGCGGCCTACCCAGACCAGCGAGCCGAGCAGTCCCAGCGGGACCGCGATCGCGAGGGCGGCGTTGGTATCGATTCCGCTCGTGATGGCCAGAGCCGTGCCCAGAATGCCTGCAAGCGACATATCCGCCGGCATGGAGCCGCCGGCGCTGATGAACCCGATATACATCAGGTTGATCGTTGCGCCGATGATGGTGCCGGTGACCGGATCGCCAAGGATGATGCCCACCACCAGGCCGGACACCATGGGGCGATACAGGGTGGCATAATTACCTAATCCGCCAAACGGCCATGGACTGTTGGCAAGATAGTATACGATTGCAATCAGCAATGCCTGAAAGACCGTCATTTTCTAATCCTCCCATAATAGTTTTTTGATGTTGACCGGCAATTCACGCGGAACCAGTTGATACTGCATGTCGATACCCCTTTCGACAAGCCTTTTCATGCAAGCCGCTTCCTCCGGACTTGCAGAAACGTTTTTATTAAACCGGGTTCGCCCGGCTTTCATTCCCATACCGCCAAGAATGATCTTTGTCAGCGGAATACCCGCATCCAGCAGGCGCTCCATCGCTTCCGGCGCTTTGGTGAGCAGGATCCAGCGCTCGTGCGCATCGCTTTCTTCGAGAAGATATGTGGCCGCCCCGGATACATCGTGGATGACGACCGTAACGTCCGGCGGCGCGGCGGCTTTCAAAAGCCGCTGGGTAAAGGTATCCTTGCTCAGCACATCGTCGGCAATCAGTATGCCGTTGGCGCTGGTACTTTTACACCAGGATGTTACGATTTGTCCGTGGATCAAGCGGTCGTCGATGCGGGCCAGAACAATATTACGCATATCCGTATCCTTTCTCGGCTACTGCTCCAGGAGCAGGTTCACGTCCAGTATGGTTTGGCCGCTGACGGCCATGAGCTCGCCGGCTACTTCGTCCGCGCTCATGCAGTCCCGATCCATCAGCGCCTCGATAAGGAGCGCCAGATTTACCCCGCTGATATGGCGGAACGGATACGTCTGCATGAGGCTTGCCATCGTATTAAATGGTGTGCCGGAGCGGATATCGGTCAAAACGAGAACATCCTGTCCGTTCCAGCGATCCAGAATTTCCGTAACGGACTCGCGCAGCGCGTCCGGGCTGTCGCCGGGGAACAGACCAAGCGCGCGTACGTCCTCCTGCGGCCCGCAGATCATCTCCGCGCTCTCAAGCATAGCCTGTGCCAGACCCCCGTGGGATACCAGCAAGAGTTTCAGCATAGCGTTTCCTCCTATTTACGATCGAGCCGGTTCAGAATCAGCCTCGCAGTGTTGGTATCGGATACTAAAATGTTGTAATAGCGGCTCTTCGCCGCGGCGATCAGGCCTTCCACCTTATTGCTTCCGCCGGCGACGCAGATAACGGTATTCAGCTTTTTTAAGGCTTCCAGTTCCATGGAAATCTGCAGGTAGTATTTGGAGGTGTCGAACAGGGATCCGTCCTCATAGAAGAAGTTAGCCAGAATATCCCCGACGGTTCCGCTCGTAATCAGGCGCTCGTTGTATTCCGCCGAGGCTTCCGCAACCAGCAGCACGCCTTTTTCCGGTTTCGGACCAAGGCCGATTACGGCGGTGTCCAGCTGATCCCACTGGCGCTTGAGCCGGATGCAGCTTTCCTTTTCGATGCGTCCCTGACGCTCGCTGCTGTCCCGAATGAGCGGCATGATGGTAAAATAGCTCTTCGCGTCGCACTTTTCCGCAAAGCGGTTGGCAATGACGTTGATTTGAAGATAAGGCGTGTTCTCACCGGAAAGGCCGATTAAAGGAACAAAGGTTTCCGGCATGCCGGTGCTTCGCTGCTCCATCAGGACGGAGGTCTGGTACAGAGTATAGCCCCAGCCGACTCCAACGTTTTTCGCACCCGCGAGCAGACGCGGCATTTCGGCTGCGGCAATGGTGGCAATCCCCATGGAAAGCTCCCTGCCGGTGTCCTCGCTCTGCGGAGGAAGATACGCCAGGCAAACGTCCTTTAAGCCGAGACGGTTGCGCAGCTCGTTGGCAAGACGCCGGGTTTCTTCGAAATCCGGCATTTGCACCTGAATGGAAACCATGCCGCACTCCCGGGCTTTCGTCAGCATACGGGAAACGTGGGGGCGGGAGATGGACTCTCGCTTCGCAATCTGCTCCTGGGATAGATTGTCCAGATAATAGCTCTTTGCGATGCGGTAGAGCTGCTGATAATCGTTGTGTTCCGGCATATTCGACCTGCCCGTCTGATGTGTACGTATGTGCATTACATTTGTGTCTATGTGTATTATGTCAGTCGTATTTCCGGCTGTCAACGGGGTTTCCCTGAACAGATGTACGAGTTTTGGCGATGATTCCGCGCCAAATAAGCGCGTTCGGGAAGCGCGAACGAGGTTACGGGTATTGACGCGGCGGCGTATGCACTCCTACAATCAGGGAAGATAGCATCCGTGTATTCGCGTCGGCAATTGATCGGAAGAACGCGGGGTTTATAGTAAAATGGATGGAAGGGGTATTGAATGGAAGAAGAGCGCGCAACGATAAACCGGGAGCGTCTTGTTAACTCGTTTCGGGAGCTCGTCGCAATCGACAGTCCGTCTCTCAAAGAGCGGAACATGGCGGATGAGCTGACCCGCCGCCTGCTTGCCCTTGGCTTTTCCGTGCGGGAGGACAACGCGGGCAGCCGGATCGGCGGCAACAGCGGCAACCTTTTCGCGACGCTGCGCGGCGGTGACGCGCTGCCGCCGCTCCTGTTTTGCGCGCATATGGATACGGTGCAACCGGCCCGCTCCAAGCGCGCCATTCTCGAAAACGACGGAACCATACATTCCGCGGGAGATACCGTGCTCGGCGCGGACGACGTTTCCGCGATCAGCGCGATTCTGGAAGCGGTTCAGTCGCTGCAGGAACAGCGCCTGCTCAAGCGGGATATCGAGGTGCTGTTTTCCGTTTCCGAAGAGACGTATGGCACGGGTGCCGCGGTTTTCGATTGCTCCGTGATTCGCTCGAAAGAGGCTTATGTGCCGGATTACGACGGCGCGCACGGGCAGGCGGTCGTCTCCGCGCCAACGATTCTTGCATTTCGTGCGGAAATAACGGGGAAGGCGTCGCACGCCGGTTTTGCGCCGGAGCGGGGCGTCAACGCGATTTCGGCGGCGGCGCGCGCCGTGAACCGGCTGAAACTCGGCCGGGTATCGCCCGGCCTGACGCGGAATATCGGCACGATACACGGGGGGCTCCTCACCAACATCGTGCCGGACGCCTGCGTGATGGAGGGAGAGATCCGCGGGGAAAAGCACGAAAAGGCGCTCAGGCTGCTGCAGCAGACGCAGAAGGCCTTCCAATCCGTCTGCGACGCGTTTGGCGCGGGACTGGCTTTTTCCAGCAAATGCCTGGTACAGGCTTACCATACGCCGGCGGATGCGGCAGTCGTTTCGCGCTACTTTCGCGTTTGCAAAGCGTACGGGCACAAAACGGAGGCGGTCAGCACGTTCGGCGGCAGCGACAACAACATTCTGGCGCAGAGGGGGATTTCGGGTATTGTGCTGCCAAGCGCCATGCATGCCTGCCATTCCGGCGCGGAGTATACCACGGTGGAGGAGCTCTGCCGGCTGGCGGAACTGCTGGCGGGGCTGATGCAAACCTGACGCGGTCTTTCCGGGCGGAACCTGACCGAATATGGGATCCGCAGCGCGAACCACAGCCGCTGGATACCGGCACGCGCAAAAGGTGTCGATTCCGGATTAAAAACGTCTGAAGGGGCATAGCATGGACTTTTCAAAACTAACGGCGTACCTGGATTCTCTGGAGCAAACCTACGAGGTGCACGGGCTGGACTGCAAGATCCTGCGCGGGCACTTAACGGTCTACCGGCACATGGCGGGACACCGCGACTATGCAAAACGGGAACCGGTTTCGGAGCATGACCTGTACGACGTATATTCCTGCACAAAGGTCATTACGATGACGGCGGTGATGCAGCTGGTGGAACAGGGCAGGCTCTCGCTTGACGAGCCTCTGTCCAGGTATCTGCCGGAGTTTTCCGAAATGCAGGTGGCAAAGGATTTTCGTTTTGTCGATTGGCCGTTCGCCTGGCCAACGCTGTCTTCGCCGCTCGCGCCCGCCAGGAATCCGATTTTAATTCACCAGCTGATGTCAATGACGGCGGGGCTGTCCTACGACGTGTTGTCCGAACCGATTCGGGAGATGCAGCGCGAAAGCGGCAATCGTGCAAGTACGCGCGATATGATGAAAGCAATCGCCCGTATGCCGCTGATCTGCGAGCCGGGGACGCGGTATTCCTACGGCCTTGGCCACGATGTGCTGGCGGCCGTGATCGAAGTCATCGACGGCGAGCCGTTCAGCCGGTATTTAAAGAAGCATGTTTTCGATCCGCTCGGTGCAGCCGATCTGTATTTCCATATACCGGAACGCGAAGCAAAGCGTCTCTCCGCGCAATACCGAAAGGACATGGATACGGGCGAAGTTGCTCCCTATGGCGAGATGATCTACCGCCTTACCAACCGTTACGAAAGCGGCGGAGCGGGGCTGGCCTGCCCGGTGGATGCCTACAGCCGAGTGCTTGACGCGCTGGCAAACGGCGGGGTTGGCGCAAACGGAGCGCGCATTCTAGAGCCGGAATCCATTGCTGCTATGAGCCAAAACCGGCTGAATGCGCAGCAAATGCAGGACTTTTCCCGCGCGGGCAAGGCCGGCTATGGATACGGCCTCGGCGTTCGTACGCTGGTGGACGCAGCGTGCTCGAAGAGCCCCGTGGGCGAGTTCGGCTGGGACGGCGCGGCGGGCGCCTACGCGCTGGTCGATCCGGTCAACCGCCTGAGCATTTTCTACGCGCATGAAATCATCGGGATGAATGCCGCCTACAGCGAGATTCACCCAACGATACGCGACCTTGCATATGAAGCGCTGGAACTGGCCTGAAACGGAGCGGCCGCTTCCTCCGCAGAAAGGCGATTCGCCGCGAACATTGACGCGCGGGCGTGCGATGATACAATGGAACCGGCGGGACGAACCGGAACCGGATCGTTCCATCACGAAAGGCGGTTTTCATCCTTGAATCTGCTTTCCAACAACTCCCCGATCATACGCTTTCTGGAGCGTGTGTTCGACCTTGTCGTGCTCAACCTCATGACGCTGCTGCTCTGCATTCCGCTCGTGACCGCGGGCGCGGCGATGACGGCTCTTTACAAAACGCTGTTTGACATCCGTGAACAGAAAGGGAGAACCGTCCCTGGTTACTGGCAGGCGTTTCGCGCGGAGTTTCGCCCCGCGCTGCCGCTGGGGTTGCTCTGCGCTGTCGCAATGGCAGCGTACGGCGGTTACCTGATGCTGCTTTACCCGAAACTTGCCGCGGAGTCGGCATTTGCCTGGATTGCGGTATCGGCCGTCGGCGCGCTGTTCTTTTTTCCGATGACGTTTGTTTTTCCGCTGTTCGCGCGGTATCAAAACACCGTTCGGGGAACCATCGTCAACGCGTTTCTCCTCAGTTTGCGGCATCTGCCGGTCACGCTTGCCGTGCTTGCGATGCAGTTTCTGCCCGCTGCGCTGATTCTGCTCCTGCCGGCCTATACGCCGGTTCTGATTCTTGTCTGGCTCTTTATCGGGATTTCGCTGCCGGCGTATCTGGCGAGCGGCTTGTTTCGCCGGGTATTTCAGCATTACGCGGAGTGACGGCGCCCGGAAAGAACGACATGAATTGTTGAAAACGGGATGCTCTGCTTTGAAAATGGGATTACTTGCCGGCGCGCCGTTGTGTTTGGGAATCGAAAACGATATTCTAGCATTGGGTAGTTGGACATATCTTGCTTGCCAATCCGATCCAATCACGGGGAGGCGATCGGTTGAAGAAACGGGCATTTGTTCGTCAGATTGTTCTGTATATGGTCGGTTTGGTCGTGCTGCTGACGCTGGTGTTGGTGGTCTATGCCACGTCGTCCTATTCGATTCTTCGCGCCGAAATTACGCAGAGCGCCGAGAACTTCCTCCAGGTGTACGGCGGCGAGCTGAAAAGCCGCGTCCAGCAGATGGATCACATTTTACAGAACCTGCTCGTGCAGAACTATTCCGAACTGCAGATCATTCGCAGCGCGGAGGAATCCAAGCGGGTTTATGCGGCGATCAGCATCAAGACTTACCTGACGGATCAGCTCAGAAGTGACAATACGATTGGCGCAATCGCCGTCGCCGACGAACGCTACGGCGTGTGTTTGGACGCGTCCGCCACATCCCTTGGTTACTGGGACCGCGCGGCAATGCGCGATTACGCGAAGGCCTGCTCGCTCGGAGAAGAGCAGGCGGGCATATGGCGCTTTATTTTGCTGAACGGGCAAACGTACTTAAGCAAAGCATACGTTTACAACGGGCGCGCGGTCGTTGCCTTTACAAATACGGCGGACGTGCTGGCGACGATTCCGGCGGGCGACTACGGCGAGCAGACGTTTGTACTCACGGATGCGCAGTCTGCCGTTGCGGACGCCGTCGGCAAGGAACTGCCGCAGCTGACGCGCGGAGAACCGCTGAATATTGTCGCGTCCCCGCGAACGCTGGTTGTGAGCTACACTGTTTCCAGCGGGCAGGTCTATCTGCACTCCGTCGTACAGAATCTCAGCGTCTGGCGGCAGGTGCGCAGCAGCACGGCAGTTGCCATGGCGGCCATCCTAGTGACGATATTCTTCGGATTTCTTTTGATTCGTTATGTGCATAGACAGATGATACTGCCGATGAACGATATGACCGAAGGTATGAAACGCATCGATAAAGGCGAGTATAACCTTCGAATCGAGGGCGAATACGGCACCAGCGAGTTTACGCACCTGAAGGAAACCTTCAACAAACTCATGGACGAAATCGTCCACCTGAAGATTCAGAGTTATGAAAAGATCATAGCGCTCAAGGACATGGAGCTTCGGAGCATTCGGCTGCAGATTAAACCGCACTTCTTCCTCAATGCGATCAGCACGCTTTCGAGCATGAACAGCCAGGGGCACGGACAGCAGATCAAGGGGTATGTCGAGGCGCTTTCCAAGAATATACGGTATATGTTCAAGTCCGGCTTGCATACGGTCCCGATTCGGGAGGAGATACGGCATATCGAGAACTATTTTGACATGCAGGAGTTTAAATATCCCAACTGCGCGTTTCACTTTATCGACCTGCCGGCGGCGCTGGAGGACTGGCGAATTCCGCAGATGCTGATTCAGACGTTTGTGGAAAACGAGTTCAAATATGCCGTTTCGGTGGACGCGGTGCTGACGGTGCTCATTAAGGTAAGCACGGACGAGCACGGCGGACAGAATATGCTGCTGATTGAAATCGAGGATGACGGCAAAGGCTACCCGCGGGATGTGCTGCGCTATATGAACGGGCACGGCAAGCCGAAATCGGAGGACGGTTCGCGCGTCGGGCTCTGGAGCGTGAAACGCATGCTGACTTTGATGTATGAGCGGGAAGATTTGCTGGAACTGAAGAATATTGAACCGCACGGGTGTCTGAACCGGATTTGGATTCCGGCGGAGCCGGTGCATGAGTTCACGGGTGAAGCGGAAGAGGCGGATACCTGACAAGCCATTCCGGTTTCCCAAAAAGGCGGTGAATCCTATGCGGCTGCTGATTGTGGACGACGACGTCCCGACCGTGGAAACGGTTTGGGACTCGATTTCATGGCGCGAAATCGGCATTCACGAGGTGGAAATCGCCTACAGCGTCGCCCAGGCAAAGGCCGTGGTCGAGCGCGAGCGCGTGGACATCATCATCAGCGACATCGAGATGCCGCAGGGGTCGGGGCTTGACCTGCTCGCGTGGATTCGCCAGCGTGGAGAGGAAACGGAGTTTATCCTGCTCACCTGCCACGAACGCTTTGATTACGCCGCGCATGCCATCAAACTGGAAGCGGCGGAATACCTCGTGAAACCGTTCGACCCGAAGATCATGGAGGCTTCGCTCAAGCGCGCGGTTGCCAAAATCGCCGAAGCGCAGCGTATGCGCGAGAAAAGCGAATACGGGGATTGGCACTCGAAGAACCTGCGGCAGGAGCAGCTGTACTTCTGGCTTTCGCTCTACAGCGGAATTGTTGGCAGCGGGCACGCGTCCATCCAGAGCGAAATCACCGCCCGCAAGCTGCCAATCGATACGGCGCGAAAATTCCGTCTGATTCTGACGAAGATCACGGACTACGACCGTCCGCTGGAGGATATCGGAAACGAGCTGTTTTTCTTTTTAATCGAAAGTATACACTCCCGCCTGATCTGCGGGTTTGAGGAGAACGAGAGCGTCGTTCGGCGCGCGGGGGATACCGGGCTGTGGTTCATGACTACGGTGCCCGACCTGGCGGAGGAAGAGCTGATGGCGCGCTGCGAGATGGTTACACAGTCCTGCGCGCAGAACGCGCGGGTTCAGGCGACCTGCTGCGTCGGCAGCGCCTGCGCCATTGAGGATCTGCCGGAAAAATACCATCAACTGCACCGCATGATCCAACGCAGCGCGGCGTTCTACGGACAGGTGTTTTCGGAAAACGGCGCGTTGGGAACTGTTAGCGGCGAGCCCATCACGCTCGATCTCAACCGCCTTGTAAAATGGCTGAACGACCGCGACAAGATGGCGATTCTGACGTACATCCGCGATGTGCTCAAAATCAGCACCGATAACCATACGCTTGATGAACGGAACCTGTTTCTCATGAAGCAGGAAATCCTTCAGGCGGTCTACGGATATCTTTCGGAAAGCGGCATTCAGGCGGCGCTTCTTTTTCACGACGAGAATTCCATGCGCCTTTCCGACCTTGCGACACAGTCCGCGGTCGATATGATCCGCTGGGTAAACTATATGCTGGAGCGCGCGTATGACTATGAAGAGGAGGTACGCAAAGCGAGCGGCCTCATTGAGCGGATCAACGCGTTTGTTCACGAGCATTACAGCGAACAGCTGGACCGCAACGAGATCGCGGGCGCGTTCCATCTTGCGCCGGAATATCTGGCAAAGCTCTACAAGAAAAAGACGGGTGTCTACCTGAAGGACTATGTCCGCGAATACCGCGTGGAGCAGGCAAAACGCCTGCTGCGGGATAAAAATGTGCTGGTCAGCGATGTGGCGGGCGCGGTCGGTTTTGATAATTTCAGCTATTTTTCCACCATCTTCCGCAAATACGTCGGCATGACGCCAAACGAATACCGGCGCGGAGAGTAACGGCTAAGCACAAGCGCGCGTCCGTGCGCGCCCGCATAGAGAACCGAAAAGAGCAGGAAACCAATGCAGTCGCATCCCGAAAATACTGCAAAAAGGATGCGCTGTTTGGTATACGGAAATGGGTTGATCCGCTGCTTTATATGCACCCGTTTTCAAAACAAGAGCGCTTGATTTTGAAAGAGTTGCGAGAGGAATGGTTGCTATACTCGAAGTATCAAAAAAGGAGGTTTTCCGTGATGAAACTGACAAAGCGTCTTTTCGTTCTCGCAATGGCGGCTCTTCTTGCGTTTGGCGCGTTTGCCTGCAAGGCAGCCACGCCCGCCGCAACCGACACAACCGCCGCGGAGGAACCCGCCGCGGTAGCTCCGGCCGCAGAGGGACCAAAAACCTACGACAAAGTGGTTTATGCCTACGCCACGTTCAACAACATCCCTTCGGAAGAGACCCTTGCCACGGTGGAAGAGGCGATTAACGCCATTACCCGCGACAAGATCGGCGTAGAGGTGGAACTCAGGCCGATCGTCATTTGGGACTATTCCAGCACCGTCAGCCTGGCGCTGCAGGGCGGCGAGAAGATCGACGTCTTCCAGAGCCTTGGCGATCTGAACACCGCCATCAGCACGGATATGTGCCTGGACATCACCGACATTATCGATACCTGCGCGCCCGAGAGCAAAGCGCTCATCGGCGACAGCTGGCTCGCCGCCTGCACGTCCGGCGGACGTCTTTACGGTCTGCCGACCTATAAACCGATCGCACTGACCTCCATGATCGTATACCGCCAGGACATTGCGGACGAACTTGGCATCGACATGAGCGCCGTGAACAGCATTGCCGATATTACGCCGGTACTGGAGCAGGTAAAAGCCGCGCACCCCGATATGACGCCTCTTGCGGCGGTCAACCAGGGCAACATCGGCCTCGGGCTGACGATCAGCGGCGTGGATTACCTGACCGATAACTACTATTCCCCGAAGGGCGTTCTGATGGGCGACGAGCTGAACGTTGTGGATTATTACGCAACGCCGGAATTCGCGAACATCTGCAGCCTTGCCCGCGAGTGGTACACCAAGGATCTCGTCATGAAGGACGCGGCAACCACCTCCAGCACCGCCGCCGAGCTCATGGCATCCGGCAATTACTTCGCCTACATCGCTTCCTACAGCTATCCGGAAGCGGACACCGCCGCTTCGCTGGAAGCGCAGACCGGCGGTTTTGACCTTGGCGCAAAGACCATTGGCACGGCGTTTCTCGATACCACGTCGATCAACGCGCTGACCTGGATGGTTTCTTCGACAAGCGAAGTTCCGGAATCCGCGCTGAAGTTCTTGAATCTCACCTTCACGGATCCCGACGTTTGCAACCTGCTCATCTACGGCATCAAGGATCGGGATTATGTGCTGAGCGCGGACGGATTCATGAGCTACCCGGAGGGACAGGACGCTACGACCGTACCGTATACCGCGCAGCTCTCCTGCGGCACGCTGGGTAACTTCTTTATCATGTATCCGATGGCGGGAACAAACGTGGAATCGCTCGCCTGGGAGCTCGAACAGAACAAAACGGCAAAAACGTCCGTTGCAATGGGCTTTACGTTCGACAGCAGCGGCGTAAAGACCGAATACACGGCGGTAACGAACGTGATCGACCAGTACCTGCCCGGACTGATCTGCGGCAGTGTGGACCCGGCAACCGAAATCCCCGTCTTCCTCCAGAGGCTGGATGAGGCGGGCATGGGCGCGATCATTGCCGAAAAGCAGACGCAGCTCAGCGCATGGGCGTCCGCGAAATAGCGAAACCGAACCGGACCGAATTCTCGGGAGCGGAGGCGGACTACATCCCTTCCGCTCCCGTATCCATTACCCACAGCATACGATGTGATTCTGCGATGGAAATAAGCGACCGGAGGGCCGTTGGGCATGAAGAAAAAAAGAAAGAAACAGCAACTGACCAAGAGCGCGCCGCTGCTGCTGATTGCCCTGCCGGGCATCGTATACCTATTTATCAACAATTACATCCCCATGTTTGGGATCTTTCTGGCGTTCAAGGATTTTAACTATATCAAGGGGATTTTTGGCAGCGACTGGTGCGGGTTCGACAATTTTAAGTTCCTGTTTAAAACGCACGACGCGCTGATTATGACTCGCAATACGCTGCTGTATAACCTCGCGTTCATCATCGTGGGCACCGTCGCGGCTATCTTTGTCGCCGTGCTGATGTACGAACTCGGGCAGCGCTTTCGTGTGAAGCTCTTCCAGTCGATCCTGCTGCTGCCCAATCTGTTAAGCTGGGTTGTCATCGGGTTTGTCGTGTATGCGTTTCTCAACGCGGATACCGGGTTTATCAACAATACGATCCTCAAAGCGCTGCATATAGAATCAATTTCCTGGTACAGCACCACGAAACCATGGCCGTTTATCCTGATTGTTACCTATCTTTGGAAATACGTCGGGGTCAGCTCGATTATCTATATGGCGAGCATCTCCGGCATTGATAAAGGCGTGTTCGAAGCCGCCCAGCTCGACGGCGCAACAAAGATCCAGCAGATCTTTCGAATTACGCTGCCCATGCTCAAACCAACGATCATTATATTGACGCTGATGTCGATCGGGCGCATCTTCTATTCCGATTTCGGCCTGTTCTACCAGGTGCCGCAGAACTCCGGGCGGCTCTTTGATGTGACACAGACCATCGACACCTATGTGTACCGTGGGTTGATGGAGCTCAACAACGTAGGCATGTCCGCGGCTGCGGCGCTGTTCCAGTCCGTGGTCGGGTTCCTGCTTGTGATGGGCGCAAACGCCCTTGTGCGCAAGGTGGACCGTGAAAACGCGCTGTTTTAAGGGAGGAGCAAGATATGAAAAGACATTCCAGAGACGACGCAAAACAATTTCGCGCGGTATCCACCGTGATCCTTGGCGTAATGACGTTCTTCGTCCTGCTCCCCATTCTGCTTGTGGTGATCTCGTCCGTTACGGATGAAAACGTGCTGATTTCATCCGGGTATACGTTTTTTCCGTCCAAGCTCAGCCTCGATTCGTATTACTATATGGTCAAACAGAGCGCAATGATCCTGCGCGCCTACGGAGTTACGGTTACGGTTACCTGCGCCGGCACACTGCTGAGCGTTTTGATCACAACGATGCTGGCATACCCCATGTCGCGCCCGAACTTTCGTTACCGCAACGCGATGGCTTTCTTCGTGTTCTTTACCATGCTGTTTAACGGCGGTATCGTTGCTTCGTATATCATGTGGTCACGGGTATTCCAGATCAAGGACACGATCTGGGCGCTCATCATTCCAAACTATCTCGTGACCGCGTTCAACGTGTTTCTGGTTCGCAACTATTATGTTACTTCGGTGCCGAACTCGGTCATCGAATCCGCGCAGATCGACGGGGCAAGCGAGCTTGCAATCTTTTTCAAGATCATGCTGCCGCTGGCAATCCCGACGGTTGCGACCATCAGCCTGTTTACCGGCTTGATCTACTGGAACGACTGGGTCAACGGCCTGTATTACCTGACGGATCCGAAGCTCTTCGGCATCCAGAACCTGCTGATCCGCATTATGAACAACATTCAGTTTTTAAAGGTGAGCTCAAATATGGCGCTACTCGGTACAATGGATATCGACCTGCCCGGCACCTCGGTGCGCATGGCGATGGCGGTGATCGGAATTCTGCCGATCGTGGTCATCTACCCGCTGGTACAAAAGCACTTCATCAAAGGCGTCGTACTTGGCGCGATCAAGGGCTGAGCACCGTTTTATAAGGAGCGGAACAAAGCAACCCCGCGAGCAGGCGGGGTTGTTCCAGGAAGAGAAAGGAGCGAACTATGACGGTGCGCGAAATCGTGGACGCGATTCTCCAAAAGACGGGGGTGCCGCCGCTGCCGGAGGGGCGCACCTGCGACCGGCTGATGGCCGGCAGCTGGGATGCGGAAGTGCGAAGGATCGCAACGACCTTTATGGCGACTGTGGACGTCGTCCGGCGCGCGGCGGAGCAGGGGGTCGATCTGATCCTTACGCACGAACCGACCTGGTTTACGGGCGAGGACGATACGGGCTGGCTGGAAGGCGACGAGGTCTACCGGCTGAAAAAGGAACTCATTGACCGGACGGGGGCTTCCATCTGGCGTTTTCACGACCATATGCACATGGCGGCGGAGGATGGCATTTTCCGCGGCTTTGAGCAGGAGACGGGATGGAGCGGCTTCCGCATGGAACCGCCGGAAATCGATACGCTTGGATTTGGCGTGCATGGCAAGCCGGACGGGTGTTACCAAATACCCGGGACGACGCTGCGCGGGCTGTGCGATTTTTTCCGGGAAAGATTCCATATGGATGTGGTGCAGATCATTGGGGATCCGGAAATGAAGGTTTCCCGCGTGGGCGTGTTGCCCGGCGGCGGGAGCCTGGGCCTGGGAACGGAATATATGCCCATGCGGTATATGCGGTTAAGAAATCTGGATGTGCTCGTCTGCGGGGATATTACGGAGTGGACGCTGCCCGCATATGTTCGGGATGCGGCCCAGCTCGGTCTGAACCGCGGGATTCTGGTGCTTGGGCATGAGCGCAGCGAGGAACCGGGCATGAAACGGCTGGTCGACTGGCTGGAGGATATCGTGCCGGGAACGCCGGTTGTTTTTCTGGACGCGGAGGAACCGTTCACGTATCTGGGAAGCATCGGTAGAAACGCCCGGCAGATGTAGTATACAATTCGGAATTCAGGAGGAAAACGAGATGGCTGCCATTACCTGCGACTACTTTTCAATTTCGCGGAGGGGGGTCGTCTCCTTTACCGCCGTTCTTCCCGTGGAGCGTCCGCCGCTGCCGGATCAGCCGCCGTCGTATACGGAAGGACCGTTTTCAACCCTGTATCTGCTGCACGGGTTTTCCGGAAACCGCAACGATTGGCTGCTGAACACACGGATTGCCGAAATGGCGGCAAAGCGCGGCCTTGCCGTGATCATGCCGGACGGACGGAACAGCTTTTACCTCGATATTGAGGCGTCGCAGGACAACTGCGGCGAGTTCATCGGCTCCGAGCTTGTGGACATGACGCGGCGGATGTTTCCGCTCTCGAAGAAACGCGAGGACACCGCAATTGGCGGGCTTTCCATGGGCGGCTACGGCGCGGTGCGAAACGGGCTGAAATATGCCGATACCTTCGGGGCAATTCTGTCGTATTCCGCCGCGCTGATTACGGACGAGGTTGCGCATAAATGCGAGGGCGAGGACGATTTCATGGCGCCGTATTCGTACTATCGCCATACCTTCGGCGACCCGAAAGAGCTGGCGGGCTCCGACAAGGATCCGAAGCATCTTGCACAGATGCGCTTAACGGAAGGAAACGCTCCAAGGCTGTTCCTCGCCTGCGGGAAAGAAGACTTTCTATATGACTGCAACAGCGATTTTCATGCGTATCTCGAAAAGATTGGTTATCTGCACGCGTGGTGGGAGCGCCCCGGAGTCCATAATTTCGATTTCTGGAACGAGTCGCTGCCCGCGTCCCTCGACTGGCTTTTCGGAACGCCCAACGGGGGATCATGCGATGCTGGAATCGGATGAGGTTTTACGATTGCACGTGGAGGTTGGCGAGCCGAAGACCGTAGGCAATACGGGCGCGGGCAGGCTGATTATCATACCGATCATCGGCGGAACCTTCGAAGGAAACGCGCTGCGCGGAAAGGTGCTGCCCGGCGGCGCGGACTGGAACACGCAGCTTGACGGCGGAATTTCGCATGTGCACGCGCGTTACTGGCTGGAAACCGACGACGGTGAGATAATCGCCGTTGATAATGAAGGATATATCAATCATAACGAGGAAGAAGCGCGCATCCGTACGACGCCGCGTTTCACCTGCGACGTCAACGGAAAGTACGCGTTTCTAGCGCGGGGCGTATTCGCGGGAGAGCTGAAGAGCGCAGGAAAAAACGCCGTTGATATCGTCGTTTATCGGCTGCGCTGAATCCGGATGAAGCGATGGAGTTTGCGATGCGTTTGACAGTGAAACAATGCGAACAGAATTTGCGCTGGACGGGGCGGACGCTCTGCGACGCGGCGCGCGGCGCGGTATTCTTCAACTGGTCCTGCTCGGGCTTTACCGTTCGGTTTCGCGGTACCCGGCTGGCGATGGACGCGATTGCGTTTGCGGAACGGTACCCGGGCGAAGCGGACAGCCTGCCGCACCTTGCGGTCTTTGCGGATGCGGAATCAAACGCGTACCGCAGGCTATCCCTGCCCGAAGGCGAGAGCACGACGATTTTGTTTGAAGGCGAGTCCACGCAGGAACATACGCTTCGCGTTGTTCGGCTCTCCGAAGGGTCCAAGGGCCGGGCGGGACTGCTCGCGCTCCGCATCGACGGCGAGCTGCTTGCTCCGCCGCCGGAGCCAACCGGCAGGAAGATTGAGTTCGTCGGGGATTCCATCACCTGCGGCTTTGGCAACGAAATGCCGCCGGAAGCGGCGCAGTTTTTATCCCGGCAGGAAAACGGGCTGTTGTCTTACGCCGCGATTGCTTCGGATTTGCTCGGCGCGGCGTTCCAGTGCGTCTGCGTTTCCGGTATTCCGCTCTGCTGGGCGCGGGACGAACACTACCGCATCGTTCTGCCCTGGGCGCCGGAGTTTGAAACGTCCGCCCGCACGATGGAAGGGTATTATGAATATGCCGACCGTTTTGAGGAGGAGGCGGAGGGAAAGAAGGAAGGCTTTACGCGCTGGGACTTCTCCCGCTTTGTGCCGGATGCGGTGGTGATCAATCTGGGAACCAACGATGCGTTCCGCATATGCGTTTCAGGCAACGACCCGGCGGAGACGGCGCATTTTCAGCAGCGGTACGCCGCGTTTCTGGAACAGGTTCGCAGGCTGAACGGCAAGAAACCCTGGATTGTCTGCACGCTCGGCTCCATGGACTATTTTCTTTACGATAATATTGAAAAAGCGGCTGCGCTGTACCGCGAAACATCCGGAGACGAGCGCGTCGCCTGCTTTAAATTTGGCGCGATCGATCCCTGGGGTGAAGGCATGGGCGGGCTTGGGCATCCGAACGTGAAAACACAAGAGCGGATGGGCAGAGAGCTTGCCGTGTTCCTAAAGAACCGGATATAGGAGATATCAGTATGCCGGATGTATCGATGCTGGCGAAAAACTGGACGGCGCCTGCGCTTCCGGCGGAGATTCCGCACGGGGATATGCCGGGCGATAAGGTTTCCATCCACGAAGGGCATCTTCAAAAAGCCGCCGTGATTTTCCCAAGGCTACTGAGCCTGCTTTCCGAAACGCTGGCAAAAAACCCGGCGCGGCGCGCGGTCGTCTCCGTCTGCGGCGGCTCGGGCGTTGGGAAAAGCGAGATCGCTTCGCTGCTGTCGTTTTATCTGAACGATCTTGGCATAGGCGCGTATACGCTCTCCGGCGACAACTACCCGCACCGGATTCCGCTGCTGAACGATGCGGAGCGGCTCCGGGTATTTCGCGTCGCCGGGTTACGCGGGCTTCTTGCGGCAGGAGAATACGATGCGGACCGTGCGGCGGTGCTGAGCGCTTTCATGCGGGCCGGAACGGAATCCGATCCGCGGGAGTCGGCGGCGCGCCCGTGGCTTTTAGCGTATCAGCAGGCGGGAAGGGCAGGACTGCGGGATTATCTGGGGACGCAAAACGAGATTGATTTTACAGAACTCTCCGAAATCCTTGCGCAGTTCAAGGGCGGCGCGGAAGAGCTGTTTTTCAAGCGCATGGGGCGCGAGGAAGACGCGCTCTGGTATGACCGCGTAAACTTGCGGAATACAGCGGTGCTCGTTGTTGAATGGACGCACGGGAACAACGACCTGCTCTCCGGCGTGGATATTCCGGTCTTTCTGCACAGCACGCCGCAGGAAACGCTGGAGCACCGCCGTTTGCGCGCGCGGGACGGCGCGCCGGACAGTCCGTTTACCGCCATGGTGCTGGAGATTGAGCAGCAATTGCTGCAGTCCCAGGCGCATAAGGCAAGAATTATCGTCTCGAAACGCGGCGAACTGCTCACCTGGGAACAATACCGGCTGATGCAGGCGGAGTAAAAAATATGCGGGAGAAAATTTTGCGGAATGCCCCGCCCGGCGGAGTAATGCTGAACCTCTACCCGGACAGCCTGGGCGAAAACCTGAGTGGTACGGCGGCGTTTCTCGCGCGAGACGAAGTACGCGGCGCCTTTTCCGCACTCTATCTGCTGCCAAGCGTGTTTCATAGCGATCTGGACCGGGGATTTTCCGTTATCGATTACGAAATCGAGGAATCGCTCGCTTCCCGCGCCGATCTCGACGCAATTCGCGAGAGCGGCGTTTCACTCAAGCTCGATTTTGTGCTCAACCATGCGTCGGCGCGATCCTCGCAATTTCTGGATTTGGTTCGAAACGGGGATGCATCCGAATACCGCGACTTTTTTATCGACTGGAACGCGTTCTGGCAGGGAAAGGGCGAACAGACGGCGGAGGGATATCTCCAGCCGGATCCTTCGCTGATTCGGGACATGTTTTTCCGAAAGCAGGGGCTGCCGATCCTCATGGTGCGGTTTCCGGATGGCAGCGAGCGCCCATACTGGAACACATTTTATCAGGAGATCCGTTACCCGCGTTTCTCCGCGCGGGAATGGGCCCGATTGCTGCGCCTGACGCAGGCCGAGGCAACCACCCTGGCGGCGCGGGTGAATGCGGCGCTGGACACGGGCAAAAAACCAGCCGGGATGGATTGGCCGGAAGGAACGGCGCAAACGGCGATTGCCGCGCTGGAATCCCGCCGGAGCTATCTCGGGCAGATGGATTTAAATGTGAACTCGCCGCGCGTTTGGGCGTTTTACGAAAACACGCTGAAGAAACTCGCTTCCTATGGCGCAAAGACCGTCCGGCTGGACGCGTTTGCCTATGCGTCCAAAATTGCGGGCAGGCGCAACTTTTTCAATGAACCGGAAACCTGGCAGATGCTGGAGCGCCTGCAGGTACTGGCGGCGGAATACGGGCTTGCGCTCCTGCCGGAAATTCACGCGACCTACGCGGAACAAACCTACGCAAAGATCGCCGGACAAGGCTATTTGACCTACGATTTTTTCCTGCCGGGGTTGCTGCTGGACGCGCTGGAGACCGGTTCCGCCTCGCTCCTTCGCTGCTGGGCGGAGGAACTCGCGAAGAACAAATTCCGCGTGATCAATATGCTCGGATGCCACGACGGAATCCCGCTGCTGGATTTACGGGGACTGGTGCCGGAAGAACGGATCGAATCGCTCATTCAGACCGTAGTTGCCCGCGGCGGATACGTGAAGAACCTCTACGGGCAGAAAAACGCGTATTATCAGGTGAACGCCACGTATTTTTCCGCATTGGGCGAGAGCGATAGAAAGCTCCTGCTCTGCCGCGCGCTGCAGCTCTTTATGCCCGGAATTCCGCAGGTGTGGTATCTCGACCTGTTTGCGGGAACAAACGATCACGAGGCGGTAAGGCAGGCGGGCGCGGGCGGGCACAAGGAGATCAACCGCACGAATCTCACCCGCGAACGGGTGGAAAACGGTCTGAAACGCGCAATCGTGCAAAAGCAGCTGGAATTGCTCCGTTTTCGGAATTCCTTTCCCGCGTTCGGGTTCGAAGCAACGCTGAAGCTGGCGCAGCCGGAAGAATGCCGGCTGGAATTCGTCTGGCAAAAGGACGGTTACGCAGCCCGTCTGAACGCGGATCTGGAGGAGATCTCGTTTTCCATTCGCGGGACCGGCCCGGCCGGTGAAGCATTGTTCTGCGCGGATATGGAAGGCCTTGCGTAAAGCATTGGCTTACCGGCGTACTTGCCGGACCAATCGACCCCGATTGGTTTTCAATGAAAAGGAACATGTTTTCACAGCAGGATAAACGATGCGCTCAGCGGATCGTTTTTTTTATAGAATCGTGCCGATGTGAGCAGGCGCGCCTGGATGAACGACGGCGGTTTATCATTTTCAATTCTGTTTGTTCCAAATTATACTGCGTTGCGACAAAGCGCTTGTGCGCGCGGTGCGCGAGCGGTAGCATAAGAGTGGACAGAGAATATCTGGCGCTGCGTTCCGATCATGGAACAAGAGCGATTCGCAAAGGGAGGATACGGGCAATGCGCTTTGAAAACGCAATGGTTTACGGTCCCGATTTCCGCTTCCATACGGGAGGGCTTTCGGTGGAAGACGGGCGCTTTCGGGATGTGTTTTCCGCCTCCGGCGAGCCGGCGTCCGATCTGGACGGAGCCTACGTTATCCCCGGACTGGTCGATATTCATAACCACGGAAATTCCGGACATGACTTTTCCGACGGTGAGGCGGACGGCCTGCATATCATCGCGGCTTATCTGGCAAAGAACGGGATCACGTCCTTTGCTCCGGCTTCGATGACCCTGCCGGAGGAAATGCTTACAACTGCCTATGAAACCGCCGCCGCATGGGCGAAGGAGCCGGCGGAGGGCTGCGCCGTACTGCGCGGCATCCATATGGAAGGCCCGTTTTTTTCGGAAAAGAAGAGAGGCGCGCAGAACGCCGCGTTTCTGCGTGCACCGGATGCCCGGATGTTTACGCGCCTCAACAAGGCGGCAAACGGACTGATCAGAATAGCGGATCTCGCGCCGGAGCTGCCGGGTTCGGCGGAATACATCCGGCAGGTGAGCGAAGTCTGCACCGTATCCATTGCGCATACGGACGCGACCTATGAGCAGGCCAAAGCCGCGATTGCGGCGGGGGCAACGCATGTGACGCATCTGTTCAATGCCATGCCGCCGCTGCTGCACCGCGCGCCCGGCGTTATCGGCGCGGCGGCGGAATCGCCGGGGGTGCGCGCGGAGCTGATTTGCGACGGCATGCATGTGCATGAAAGCGCGGTGCGCGCGGCGGTCGCCCTCTTTGGGCCGGACCGAATCTGCCTCATCAGCGATGCGCTTGCCTGCTGCGGCATGCCAAACGGCGAATATACGCTGGGCGGACAGAGGATCTTTCTGGACGGGACGGTTGCGCGGCTGTGCGACGCGCCGGATACGCTCGCGGGTTCGGCAAACAATCTCTTCGGCATTTTCCGCCTTGCGCTGTCCTTTGGGATTCCCGCCGAAGCGGCGGTACGCATGGCCAGCTTTAACCCTGCCTGCGCAATCGGCGCGGAGCGGGAGGTTGGTTCGATCGATGCCGGAAAACGCGCGGATTTCCTGATACTCAAAGGGGACTTTTCGCTCAGCCGCGTATTTCTGGGCGGCGTCGAGCTTAGGAGGTACTGAATTATGCCGACGCGGCCGCTCTATCATATTTGCACCATCCTGCCGGGGGAAGCGCATACCGGCGAGCCGTTTTTCATTACGCATACCCGCAGCGAGGGCGCTCCGGTGCCGGAAACGCGCGGGCAGGTGATCGATCTGCCAGGCGAGGGGCTGGAAGTTTCCATGTGGTGCCGCGAGGAGAATCCGCGCGCGATTTACCACAACCCAAACGATCCCGTGCATAAGGACAGCTGCATGGAAGTCTTCCTGAATTGCTTTCCAGATTCGCCGGAGTATGGGTATATCGGGCTGGAAATGAACGCAAACGGCGCCAGCCACTGCTCCCTGGGCACCGCGCGGTATACGCGGGAGTATGTGGTCAACCGCGGGCTGCCGCACCCGGAAGTGCTGGTGGATTACATTGCGCTGGAGGAGGCGAACTGGTGGCGGGTGAGGTGCCTGCTCAGCCGGAAACTGCTGGAAGCGCTTTACGAACGAGACTGTGCGTTTCCGGCGGGACACCGGATGCGCGGTAATTTCTATAAATGCGGGGACGATACGAAAAGCCCGCACTGGGGCAGCTGGGCGCCGATCGAAAAGGTGGATTTTCACGCACCACAGTGCTTTGGGGATATTGAAATCAGCCGGGATTCGCGCAAAAGTTAAGGCGACGGGGACCGGCCGAAATCTGCTATGGAGTAAAGGACAAGCGATTCAGTATGAAAAACGTCATTGACCAGTTTCCCTTTGCCGGGGAAACCGTATTTTGTGAACCCTATGGCAGCGGGCACATCAACGATACGTACCGCGTTGTTACCGACCTTGGCGCGCAGTACATTCTGCAGCGCATCAACACCTATGTGTTTCCCGACGTAAAAGGCCTGATGGACAACATTGCCGCCGTGACCGCCTATCTTGGCGCGCGTGTGGAAACGCCGCGCGAAGCGATGACGCTGATCCCCACAAAGCGCGGCGAACATTATTTGACCGACGAGCAGGGCGGCTGTTGGCGGGCGTATCCGTTCATTGAAAGCAGCGTATGCCTGCAACGGGTGGAACAGCCGGCGGATTTTTATGAATGCGGTCTGGCGTTTGGCCGGTTTCAGGACATGATGACGGATTTTCCGGCCGGGACGCTGAACGAAACGATTCCGGATTTTCATAATACGCCCTCCCGTTATGAGAAATTCAAACGCGCGATTGCGGCGGATCGCATGGGGCGCGCCGGGAGCGTGCGCGAAGAGATTGAATTTGCACTTTCGCTGGAAGAGGAAGCGGGCAGGCTGCAGCGTATGCGCCGGAGCGACGAACTGCCGACGCGGGTAACGCATAACGACACGAAGATCAACAACGTCCTTCTGGACCGCTACAGCCATAAAGCGCTCTGCGTGATCGATCTTGACACCGTAATGCCGGGGCTCGCGGCTTACGATTTTGGCGATTCCATTCGCTTTGGCGCGGCCACCGCCGCCGAGGACGAAACGGATTTGAGCCGGATGCGGCTGGACGTCGGCTTGTTTGAAGCGTTCAGCAGGGGCTTTCTGCAGGCCTGCAGGAGTTTAACGCCGCAGGAAATCGAAACGCTTCCGTTTGGCGCGTTTACCATGACGCTGGAATGCGGCGTGCGGTTCCTGACGGACGATCTGGAGGGAGACCATTATTTCAAGATCAAGCACGAGCGGCATAACCTGGAGCGCTGCCGCACGCAGTTTACGCTTGCGGCGGATATCCGGCGGCACCTGCCGAAGCTCAAGCAAATCGTAGCTTGCTGTGCGCAGCGGGAACCGGAGCGCGGCGAGCCGCGTGTACCGGCCAGGAACTGAATACGAAAAGAAGGCAAGATTGTTATGAGAGTGATTGTGACGGAAACTTTTGCGCAAGCCTGTGAAATCGCCGCGGGGGTAATTGCCGACGTCGTCCGCAAGAAACCCGACGCGCGGCTCGGCCTGGCTACCGGCAGCACGGCACAGGGCGTATACCCCTATCTGGTGGAGGCGTATCGGGAAGGAAAGGTGGATTTCTCGCGCGTAAACACCGTGAATTTGGACGAGTATGTCGGCCTGGCGGCCGATCATCCGCAGAGCTATCGGCGCTTTATGGACGAGAATCTGTTCGACCGTATCAACATTGACAAAACACGCACCGTTGTGGCCAAAGGAACCGGCGATCTGGAAGCGAACATCCGCGAATTCCGCCTGTCGCTCGGGCAGAAACCCATCGACGTGCAGCTGCTGGGCATCGGTGTGGATGGGCATGTCGGGTTCAACGAACCGGGCAGGGTGCTCTGCGACGGCGCGCATGTGGAAAAGCTTGACCAGAGCACCATAGACGCCAACGCGCGGTTTTTCTCCTCGCGGGAAGAAGTTCCGACGCAGGCCATCTCCATGGGCATGGGCGACATTCTCCGCGCCAGAAAACTTCTGCTGCTTGCCACGGGGGAAAGCAAGGCGGAGGCGATAAAGGGTTTGCTGCTCAACGAAACGCTGGATGCGCAGAATCCGGCGACCCTGATTAAAACACATCCGGATGTGACCGTCATCCTGGACAAAGCGCTTGCCAAAAGCGTTGGCTATGTATATTGAGGGGAAGAAAACAATGTGGTATTTGGGCATAGAGTTTACGATGAAGCACCGTCCGGAGCTGGACCCCGGTTTTCTTCCGCTTGGGCCGTGGATGAACGCGTACGAAGCTCTGGCAAAAAAGCCGGTGTTCGTTGCCGTTGAATCTGCGGGCGGGCGAATGGTTACGCGCAAAACGGCGATCATCGGGGACGGCAAACACGACGCGGCGGATGAGCGATATCTGGAACGCCTGATCAAGTTCCTGCTCTGGAGCGTCGGCGGGTATCGCGTACTCCTTTGCGGAGCGAACGAAATTGCCGGGCGGCTCAGGCGCGCTTATGCGCCGGGCGGAGAACGCGCTTTTGACGCGCAGTTCATGGAGGACGTATTCGAGCGCGCGTTTACGATGATTACGTGCGAGGATGCCTGCTTTCCGGAAAACCGGGACGCTGCCGTTTCCGTTGGCGGCCACACGAACGGCTGCCGTATCGGCTTTGACGCAGGCGGCAGCGACCGGAAGGTTTCGGCGGTGCGCGACGGCGAATGCGTCTATTCCGAAGAGGTCGTCTGGCACCCGAAAACCAGCGCCGATCCGCAGTACCATCTCAGTGAAATCGTAAAGGCGTTTCAAACCGCGGCGGAAAAACTGCCGCGCGTGGATGCGATTGGCGTTTCCTCCGCCGGGGTGTTCGTTGGTAACAGCCCGATGGTATCCTCGCTGTTTCTCAAGGTGCCGCGCGAGCAGCGCGCGTTTTTAAAGGATATTTACAACGCCGCCGCGCGCAGGATCGGCGACGGCACGGTTCCCATTTCGGTTGCCAACGACGGGGACGTGACCGCGCTTGCCGGAGCGATGGAGCTGAAGGCTGGTTCCGTCATGGGGCTGGCCATGGGCACAAGCGAGGCGGTTGGTTACGTCAACGAGGAGGGGAATATCCTCGGTTGGTTCAATGAGCTGGCGTTTGCACCGGTCGATCTCAGCGAATCCGCCATGATGGACGAATGGTCGGGCGATATTGGCGTCGGATGCAAGTATTTTTCGCAGGACGCGGTCATCAAACTGGCTCCCGCCGCAGGCATCACCTTATCCGAGCGGCTGACCCCGGCGGAGAAACTAAAGGAGGTACAACGGCTGCTGGAGCAGGGCTGGGATGCTGCGGCGAGCATCTACCGTACCATTGGCGCATATCTTGGCCATACGCTGGCACTGTATCAGAAATTTTACGATATTCGCTTTCTGCTGGTGTTGGGGCGCGTGGTCAGCGGAGAGGGAGGCAGGATCATTCTTTCGGCCTGCAGCGAGGTGCTCCAGTCCGAATATCCGCAGATTGCGGAACGTGTCAAAGTGATCCTGCCGGACGAGCAGTCCCGCCGGATTGGACAGTCCGTCGCAGCGGCAAGCCTTCCGGTCGTATAACGGCTGATCCGGTTCGGCATCCCCTCCGGCATAGCGGAATCGTTCGCCTTACGGTATAATGAAGTCCAAATGAAGGATGCGGGAGGCGGCGGAGTGATTCAAAATCTGAACAAGTTCACCTTTGCCGCGTTCGGGCAGATTCTGCCGGAGTCCGCCCCCGCGCGCGGGTTTCCGCAGGAACCGGGCTGGACGACGGAAAGCGTTTCGTTTTTCCCCGGTCCCGTTTGGGTCAGCCGCGTAACGGGCATGCCGACCTATCTGGATTTCGAGCGGGATATGACCGTACTCGCGGTTGGAAGACCCGGCGAGGAACTGGAGTATTTCTACCTGGATAAACCCGTGCGCATTCACCCCGGTATACAGATTGCGATCATTCCGCGCGGAAGCTGCACGATTCTGCGCGCGCTGCATGCGCAGGGCGCGTGGGAGCCGTTGTATCCGCTGGACGCCGGCGTGCTTCAGCTCAATATTAGAAACCAGATCGAGATATGCGGGATCTATACGCTTTTTTATCAGGAAAAAGAGAAGGGATTCTTCTTCAAAGGCGAGTCGCATGATCTGCCGGAGCTGATCTATGTGGACAAAGGCTCGCTGCACAACGTGGTCAACGGGGTGGATACCCTACTGACCCAGGGCGAAATGATGATCTACGGTCCGGGGCTCTGGCACATGCAGTATGCCGAGGTCAACACGGAAGTGAGCTTTATTACGGTTTCCTTTGAACTGCGTGGAAACGATCTTGATTCCCTCTTCAACAGCAGGATCCGGCTGGATTCCGAAGGTGCGCGGCTTTTGAGGCGTATGCTGGAGGAACGCGAAAAGAACGACCGTTACAGCGGGGATTTGATCGTCTGCTCCCTGCAGATGCTGCTGCTGACGATTCTGCAAAACGGCGGCAAGCCGGAAAACCGCCTGAAGACACCCGCCTCGCTGCAGAATGAAAACGGAATTGTCAACGCAGCGCTGACCTATATCTCCATCAACGCGTATCAAAAGCTCTCCGTGCCGCTCGTGGCAAAGGAATGCAGCGTAAGCCCCTCGCGTTTAACCGCGCTGTTTCAGGAGCGGCTCGCCGCTACGCCGGGCGAATACATCCGCCGCGTAAAACTGGAGGAAAGCAAAGCGCTGATCCGCGCGGGGAAATTGAATTTTACGCAGATTGCGCAGATGCTCCGCTATTCGACCGTCCAGCAGTTTTCACGCCAGTTCAAGGCGAAATTCGGCCTTTCGCCAAGCGAATTCGCAAAGTCGGTCCGCTGACGCGAAGCGGCAGGAGAAAGCGCCCCGACCCCGCGCTCAGGCTTCGGCGGATTAAAAACATGCCAACACCCCCCCCGAAGCATACATGCTGCGGGGGCTTTCGTTTCGCCGGTCAATCCGTGATTTCGACAACCAGATGTTCAATTGCGGTGTGGCGGTGCATGTAGACGATGTTCAATCGCCCATCCCGCTCCCTGCACATGGCGGGCTGGCATTTATTTCCGGGTGCGGGGGCGAGCTCCAGAATGTTTTCCCAGGGACTGCCTTCGTCCCGGCTCATGGCGAGCGTCAGCGGGCTGTGCTCGTGCCAGCCCGTCTCCGGTGTGTCGTTGTAGGCCATGAGGATCGTACGGTCGTCCCGGCTGATGACGTCGATCTTTGATTCGTTGCTTAAAATGCCGCTGGGTACAGGCTTTGTCCAGGTGCGTCCGCTGTCTTTGCTTTCGCAGGTGTAGGAAGGAAGCGAACGGTTGCCCGCCGATCCCCAGCCGGCATTGCCGGGACATGTACGGGAAAAGAGCCGGATCACCCCACCCGGGCGCAGGCAGAGAGCGGGTTTTCGGATCAGGTTCCCGTCCCCGGCGCAGAGGAGCGGACCCTGTTCGAATGTTTCCCCGTCGTCGTGGCTGATGTAAATGCGGATCGCGCCGAAGTATCTATCCGGCAGTTCACTGCTCGTGCTGGCGAATACGATTGTGCCGTCCGGCAGCAGCACACTATCGTTGCTTGCATGCCCAGAGGTGATGTTTGCCGGATGCGCGGGCAGCCAGGTAAGCCCGCCGTCCGTGGTTTTGCGCATCCAGAGTTCGTCGCGCCGTTGCACCAGGTGGAGAAATTCAATTCCGTATCGAGGGACTTTGCATACAGGAGCGTAATTTCGCCCTTTTTATTCCGGATCCAGATCGGGTCGTGGCAGCAATAACGAATGTCGCAGCCGACCGCGTGGCAAAGGCACCGTGTTCGCAGTCGATGATAAAAAAGTCGAAACCGTACTGTTTGAGCAGCTTGGCCATATCCGCCGAGGCGAACGTGGTCACCACTGTGCCGAGCAGATGCTCGCCGCCGCGCAAGCGCTGTTTGAGGTTCATGGATACTCCTCATACATTCCCCTCGGGCGCAAAAGCTGCGCCGGGTTTGATTTTTGCTACTCTGACGAACATGCGACCGAAGACGGGATTACTAATACTCACGTCTAATAAAACAGCAAATTTTCGTTAAGAAGTCAAGGAGATGACAAGGCGCCGCCCCGATTTTTTCGTTCTTTTTATGCGGATGGGGCGAGAGAACGTGAAAATCCGGCCAAATACGAGATGGAAACGAAAATAATATTTGACAGAATTTGCTGAATCGGATAATATTTATTAGTAATTATTAGTAATTACACGCGGAATAAGGGGCGGTATTACATGAAAAAAGTTACATCGCAGGATGTTGCCGCGCGCGCGGGTGTTTCGCAGTCCGCCGTGTCGCTCATACTCAACGAGAGCGAAAAGGTGCTGTTTAACGAGGAAACGAAAGCCCGCGTCCTGCTGGCGGCGCAGGAGCTTGGCTACGAATTGCCCAAGCGGAAAAAACGGCTGCACGCGTCCAGAACGGGAATCCTGCTCCTCTTTACGCCTACGCTGAACAACCCTTTCTATGCCGAACTGGTGCAGACCGTGGAAAGCTATGCCGACGCCTGCGGGTATTGCGTGATCGTTTGCAACACGCTCAGAAAACCCGAACTCGAACGCTATTATCTTGAAACGTTTTTAAAAATGCGCGTTGACGGCATGATCTTTACCTTTCTGCCAAACTTTCCGGAAATCGTTGAGAGCGTTGCGGAAAGCGTACCCTCCGTTCTAATTGGCGAAAAACGCATCGAGCAGCCGATTTGCTCCATTGAACTGAGCAATGAGCGCGCGGGCAATATCCTCGCCGAGCATCTCTTCGCGCTGGGGCACCGGAAATTCCTCTTTGTATCCACGCCGTTTGACCAGCTCACGCTTGCCCGGCAGCAGCGGCTGGACGGAATCCGCGCATACCTCGGCGCGCAGCGCCTTGGCGAAGACAACCTCGAACTACTCGCTTCCGAAGCGCAATCGGAAACGGACGCCCTGCCGGACGCCATGCCGTATGAATATGCCGTTGGCCGGAAGCTCATCGGCCAGGCAATGGAACGGGGCGTAAGCGCGACCGCGATTATCGGCGTGAACGACATGACCGCGATCGGACTTATGGACGAGATCAAGGCGCGCGGATACAGCGTACCCGGCGACTTTTCGGTTTGCGGATTCGACAACATCTTCACTTCCGCCATTTCGTCTCCCCAATTGACGACGATCGACCACCATTTGCAGGTGCGCTGCAAAGCCGCCGTGGATCAAATCAGCGCGCGGAGGCGCGAGCTCAGCGAAGCATCACTGCCGCCGGTGATCAACAAGGTGGAATATGCCCCGCGGCTTGTCGTCCGGAATTCCACAGGGCCCGCACGGGAAGGCGCGTTGGCAAGAAAGCGCGAAAACCATGCTTAAAAATCTGTTTTTTCCGCCTCCGCCTCCGGAAGACCTGCCCCCGCAGGAACGGCCCAAGACAAGAAAAGCGCTGTTTCGCCAGACTTTTGGGAATTATTGGAGCTGGTTTTTTGCCGTAAACCTTGTGTGCTTTCTGTTCTATTTGCCCGCGAGCATTTGGACGGAGATGTCGCTCAATTCTCTGCTTGCCGAAGAAAGCGCCTCGTTCCAAACGTCTTCGTTTATGGGCGCGTATCTGCTGGGGCTTGCGCTCTGCTTGTTTTTAACGGGACCGATGCTTGCCGGGCTGACGCTGCTCATGCGCACCTGGGCGCGCGGGGAACCCTGCATGCGCTGGCAAACGCTCTTTGGCGGGATGAAGCGTAACTGGAAGCAGGCGCTGGGTTTTTCACTGCTGGAAGGAATTATGCCGCTTGCGGCGTACAGTACGCTGCGCTATTACGGCGGACTGGGGGAAAGCGCTGGCATCGGGTATTACCTGCTCTTTGGATTCTGCGCGGTTGTGATTCTCTTTGCGCTGCTCATGCGCCAGCTCGTCTATACGCTGATGGTGACCTACCGGCTTGGATTCGGGCAGATCCTGAAAAATGCGTTTCTGCTGACGTTTCTCGAACTGCCGAAAAGCCTGATGACCCTTGTGATGAATCTTGTTCCCGTCGCGGTGTTTGCGCTTTTGCTTTGGCTGCTGCCCGCGTATACGGGGTTGCTGGTTCTTCTTTCGCTGGCCTATTTCGCGCTGTTCGGGGTTGCGTTTGATCGATTCCTCTCCGCGTCGTTCGCCAACTACGTGGTTGAAAAGCACATCAACGCGAAAATATCCGGCGCGCGTGTGGACATTGGCATGTCGAGCGAGCATTGCATCGAAGAAACATGACAACGGCATAGAAAAAAGCAGCCCTGCGGCTGCCGGACCGGTTTACGTACGCTATGGCCTGTCAAGAGGAGCGTTCGTGCTGGCGGTACTGGGTTGGCGACAGTCCGGTATGCTGCTTGAAAAAGAGGGAGAGTTTATTGTCCTCCGCAAAGCCGGTCTTTTCGGCAACGGCGCGGATGGGAAGGTCGGTATACTTCAGGTAATACTTGATATAGGCTACGCGCGCTTCGATGAGCTTTTGCTTGAACGAAGTGCCGTAGAGCTCACGGATGACCCGGTTGAGGCTGCTCTGGCTCAGGTGCACCTGCTCGCAAAGATCTTCGATGCGCGCCGATCCTTGAAACATTTGACCAAAGAAGCTGTCGATAATCAGCCGTCTTGCAGAATCGCGCTCCGACAGGAGCCTTGGCGCGGGGGTTTCTTTGCCGCCGTGCGATATGCCGGTCAGCTCCGAAAACACGCTGGAAAACAGGGCCGAAAGCAAACCGCCGAGTACGAGCAGCGCGGAGGATTCCGGCGAACAGACCGCTTCGGTTAGGAGGTTTGCAAGCGCGATGATCTGCTGGGTGGCGGGAAAGAACGCATACGTATCATGGCGGAGCCGCTCCAGCGCGGAGGTGAGCGTGGGATCGCAGCGGCCCGAAAACGCCGCGCCTTCGGGAAGGATGAAGCGCACCGAACAGCGAAGCTCGGCGGCGCCCGGATTGCATATATGCGCATGGGTGATAAACGGCGCGAGCAGGAAAACCGATTCGTCCGAATAGGCGTGCGCCGTTCCGCCGATAAACTGGTATCCGCTTCCCCTGCGGCAGAGCAGCAGCTCATAGCAGGCATGCACATGATCCTCGGAAAAGGCTGGGTTCACCTGACTGTAATCCGCCTGGAAAACGCGCGCGGAAAGAAAACACTCCACGGGCAGTTCGCCCGCGAACGCGCGCACGGTGAAGACCTGTTTCGCTTGGGTTTGCTCCATGGCGGCTTGTTCCATTTCTGCGTCTCCTGTTTCCTCCATTATAGCGCTTCGCTACGGGGAAGCGTCAAGCGCAGCCGGGTATGAAAACCGCGCAATCGGCGCGAAACACGCGCGATTTCGGCATGGTTTTACGGATGACGGATCGATATGATACAGGAAGTCGATGCGGCAGGAACCGTATCCGGCATTCAGCAAACAAGCAGTATGGAGGAAAAACACCATGTCCAACAAACCCATGCAGGGCGATGCTTCCGGCCGGGGTGCGGTCGCGGGGTTCCGCGTATCCGTTCCGGCGCGTCAGCG
The DNA here is from genome assembly GCA_021373115.1 of Eubacteriales bacterium. Classification (GTDB taxonomy): domain Bacteria; phylum Bacillota; class Clostridia; order Christensenellales; family CAG-138; genus UBA7703. The sequence goes on from JAJFTI010000015.1 coordinate 75,065, forward strand.
TCCGTATACGGAAGAAGAGATCGCGGAGGTCGTTCGCGTCATGCGGGACGTGCCCGGTCAGACGCAGGGCGCCATGCAGGAACAGTTTCAGGCCGATTTCAAAGCTTTTACCGGTGCAAACCACGCGTTTGCGGTTGGCAACGCAACGCAGGCGCTGAGCCTTGCGGCAACGCTCTGCGGTGTGAAACCGGGCGACGAGGTCATCATTCCCGCCTATACGTTCTGCGCTTCCGCCATTCCATTCGGAAAAGCGGGCGCAAAAATCGTGTGGTCGGATATCGATCCGGATACCTGGGTTGTGAGCGCGAGCGATATTGCGCGCAAGATCACGAAAAAAACCAAAGCGATCGTATGCGTCCATCTGCTTGGAATGCCCTGCGACATGCCCGCCATCATGGCGCTCGCTCAGAAGCACGGTATCCGCGTGGTTGAGGATTGTGCGCAGGCGCTGGACGCCCGAATCAACGGTCGGCACGTCGGCACGTTTGGCGACTTTGGCTGCTTCAGCTTCCACGGCGCAAAGACCATGACCACGCTCGGCGAGGGCGGCATGCTCACCGTGAAGAGCGATGCGGACGCGAAGCTCGTACCCGGCATCCGCCACAACGGCGTTTGCGGTTTCCCCGGCACGCGCGAGCGGTATTGGGTGCCCGCCATGAGCAATGTGGATTTGGATATTGACGGGTTCTGGCCCAACAATTTCTGCATTGGCGAAGCGCAGTGTGCGCTTGGCAGCGTGGAACTCGAAAACCTGACCCGGTTTACGGATTTGATCATTCAGCAAAACGACCGGCTCCGCGATTTACTCAAGGACGTGCCGGAGATTACCTTCAACAGGATTCCGGCTGGATACCGCCATGTGCGCCATCAATACATTCAGCACTTTGACGGCAGCGCGTTTGGCAAGGACCGCAATGACCTGCTTGATCTGCTGACCACGAAGTACGGCATCCGCAGCATTGTGCAATACTACCCGCTCTACCGGTATCCGCTCTTTCAAAAACTCGGACAGGGGGATCATGACTGCCCCGTGCTCGAAAAGTGGTGGGACAACAGCTTCTCCGTGCCCATGTGGTGCGGCATGGAAGACGAAGTGATCGTTACCATAGCGGACTCCATTCAGGACGCAATCGCGGATCTGAAAGCGGCGGCCCGATAACAAAGAAAAACCGGAGCGTAGAAGAGAATGGCGTTAAAACCTATCACCGGCGGTGTTTTGGTTCCCGCGTGCTCGCCCTGCGACGGGCAGGACCGCTTTCTGGAAACGGAGTTTGCCTGCCTGCTGGAGCGCGCGCTGCAGGAACCGCTGGACGGCGCTTACCTCTGCGGCGGCACGGGCGACGGCATGAAGATGCGTCTTTCAGAGCGAAAAGCCGCGGCTGAAATCGGAATCGAGCTCTGCCACCGGCAGAACAAAACCACGCTGGTTCAGGTTGGCGCTTTTACCATGCGCGATTCGCTGAAACTGGCGGAACACGCCGCGGCAAGCGGAGCGGACGGGGTATCGTCCGTTCCGCTGCCGGGCGCAGGACATGGTCAGCAGATGCAGTACTATCGTGCGCTGGCGAAGGCCGCCGGAATCCCCGTCATTCTATACTATATGCCACAGCCCGGCGTGAACTTCACGCTCGAGAACGTGCTCGAATCCCTGATGGTTCCGGGCGTGACCGGCGTGAAGTCCTCCACCAACGATTTTTTCTTTACCCAGCAGCTGATTGCGGAGAAACCCGCGGGCTGCGTGGTATTCAGCGGGAAGGACGAGTATCTTGCCCCTGCGGTGATACACGGCGCGGATGGCGGCATCGGCATGTGGGCAGCCGTATTCCCCGGCGCGTATTCCGGCATATACCGTGCCGCGAAAGCCGGGGATTATGAGCGGGCGTTCCGTTTGCAGAAGGAGCTCAACGCGCTTTGCGTCGTTGTGATGCGAATGGGCCTTTTGCAGAGTTTTGCCTGTATTTTGCACGAACTGGGAATGCACGACCGCGTGTTCCGCGCACCCGCGCCGCAGTATGACGCGGTGTTTGCGAAAGCCTTCCTTGCCGAAGCAGGCTCGCTTGTGGAACGTCTTGCCGCCGTGCGGTAATATCGCAAATGTGGCCGGCAAGCCGCAAAAAAGCACCCCAAAGCAGACACCTGATTTTTTGAATTGAGGAATCGAAAACGCTATGAACCGTATACCGAAAACCGAAATATCCGTGTCCCCGGTTACGCTGGGCACGATGACCTACGGTTCGCCGGTCGCATATGACGACGCGGTAGAACTTACGCGCTATGCGCTCCGGCGTGGTATCAACCATATCGATACGGCAAACATGTATGAAGGGTACAACCGCTACGCGGGCAGCGCGGGCGGCGTTGCCGAGGAGATTGTAGGCAGCGCGATTCATGGCTTGGCGCGCGGAAGCGTGATAGTTTCCACGAAGGTCGGCATGAAGGTTGGCGACGCGCCGGAGGACGAGGGAACGAGTGCCGCCGCGATTGCCAAGCAGCTCGACGCAAGTCTCAAACGCCTGAAAACCGACTATATCGATCTATACTACCTGCATCGTTACGACGCGAATGCGGATCTGCCCGAACTTCTCGGCGCGCTGCAAAAGGCGGTATTCGCGGGAAAAATCCGTTATTACGGCGTAAGCAATTATTCCGCCGAGCAGCTTGCGGTACTGCTGGCTGCTGCGGACGCCAATCATCTGCCGCGCCCGGTGGTGTGCCAGCCGCCGCTGAGCATGCTGAAACAGGATGCGCTCGCTTCGCTGATTCCGCTCTGCGCGGCGGAGGACCTCGCGGTAATTCCATACCAGATTTACCAGGGCGGGTTGCTCACGGGGAAATACAAGCGCGGCATGGTACCGCCCAAGGGCTCCCGCGCGGAGGAGAAACCCGCCTGGCTCGCGGTTCCGGACGATACGGTCTACGACAAGCTGGAAGCAATCGAGAACAGCGCGCAGGCGGCCGGTATCCCGATGAGCGCCTACGCTCTGCGCTGGACGCTGGAACAACCCGCCGTGGTTTCCGCAATCGTTGGCGTGAAAAACGAGCGGCAGGTGGACGATGCCCTTGCCGCCATTGGATAAAAAGGATTGGAAACAACGGGGGAGAATGGAATATGCAGATCGTGGTATATCAAGACGCAATCAAAGGATTCCGTGAGGTTGGCGTTGTGCCCGGGGACACCGTGCTGCTCCAGTCCGCTCTGCGGCCGTTCGGATATGTGGAAGGCGCGGGCAGGACGATTGGCGAGGCGCTGCTGGAAACGCTGGGAAAGGACAGGGGCACGCTGGTTTCGCCCGCGTTCAGCTTTATCCACGAGGTGCAGGAGCACCCGGTGATCGATCCCGCGAACGACCCTTCCGAGATGGGGGCAATCAGCGAAGCAATCCGGCATTTTCCCGGCGCGCTGCGCAGCATTGCCTACCGGCACAGCTTTTCGGCGGTTGGAAAGAACGCGGAGATGATTACACAGGTCGATCCGGCCGTGTGCGTGTTCGACCTGCGCAGTGCTTTTGGCAAGATGCTCGCGCTGGATACCAAGGTCGTCCTCGCGGGGGTTACGTACGTCAACTCCACGAGCCATCACTTTGGCCAGTACCTCGCGCAGGTTCCGGACCGGCATACGATTGAGCGGCTTGTTTCGCTGAAACTTCCGGACGGCACGCTCGAAGAACGCATGATGATGGATTACCAGCCGCGCCCGACCACGTCGGGGGACTACTACGAGTTTCCCTACGATTTCAATAAGCTCGGGCTTTGGTTGGAACAGGCGGGCAAAGTGCGGATTTCGCACATCGGCAACGCGATGATCCGGTGTTTTTGCATGCGCGATCTGATCGATCTGGTGCTCACGCGCTACCCGGTCGATCAGTGGATCTTCTTTCAGGACGCGCTTCCCGTGGAACTGCCGGACGGCAAAACCGCGACCCGCGATTATGTGGACGAAGCGGGGCGCGAAGATACCGCCATCTGGGCGGTTGTCGATCCGGATCAGATCTGCGACCGGAAGAAACGATAGCGCCGTTCGCCGGAGCAAATACAAAGCAGGGAGAACGAAACACAAGCATGAACATGTTGTTCCGGATGGACACGCGCGAGTCACCGGGGTTTTAGACCGGGATACTCTTAACATCGGCAAAGCATTCGCTGCCGGGGATACTCTACCAGACCGGGTCGAAGGCAAGCCGACGCGCGCGGCCGGTTGCTAAGCGGCATATGAAACTGAAGGGCGTCGTCTATTCCATGCTGTCCGCGATGATCTTCGGAACATCGCCCATCTTTTTCAAGACCATTGCCGCCACCGGCATCAATACGGCTACGCAGGTGGTGGTGCGCTCCTTCGTCACCATGTTGCTGGCGGCATTGCTTGCAGCGGCAAAGAAGCAGCCGATTCTCCTGAAAGGCCGTATGCTGCTGGACGCGCTCTGCGCGTTTGTAGCCGGGCAGGGGGTTACGGCGGTTTTGCTGAACTCGTCGTATGCTTATCTTCCGGCGGGCATGGCGACCTCGCTGCACTTTGTTTATCCTTCCGTGGTGATGCTGGTCTGCGTACTGCTTTTCCGCGAGCGCGTTCGTTCAAAAGGCTGCGACTCCGGTCTTTGAATTGAGCGGTGGCAAAGAAAACGAAATATGATAAGAAAAGGCGGAAGACCCGCCTTTTCTGTTGCCATATGGTTTTTCGGAACGGCTCGGAACGACAAGTCCCGCCTGAAAGAAGGTATGCTTCACTCGGCGCGTTTAAAAGTCGTTTGAAACGGAAGGGAGGATTTCCTTTTCTGCGCAAGCCGAAGGGAGCAAAACGGTGTTTACCGCATCTGCGAGGCGCGAAATTCGTTTGCCGCGCGATTCATGGCCAGAAAACCCTTCACGGGAACGTAATCCGGAATGGAGTTGCCGCTGCCGAGCGCGACCCCCCCGTGGCCAATGCTTTCTTCAATGGTGCGAAACACGATCGAGCGAATCTCCGCCTCCGGAAGAAGGCAGAGCACGTTCATATCGATTCCGCCAAGATTACAGATCCGGTCGCCGTAGAGCTCAACCCAGGTTGAAAACGGCGCAATCGCATCCTCGTTGGAGTGCTTGCCGTCGATGCCGGTTTGCAGGATATCCTCCATGACCGGGAAAATCCGTCCGCAGGAGTGCAGAAGGAAGGGCCGCCCTGCGTCGTGCGATATCTGAACGATATCGCGGTAAACGGGCAACACATGCGCGCGAATGTCTTCGTAAGAGATCAGCGTATTCGTTTGAAAGCCAAGGTCGTCGCCCATGCGGAACACGCAGTAAGCGGAGGCGTACGAATCTGCAAATCGCTTCCAGATGCGGCGGTAGACATCGCCGACCATGGAGAACAGATCGGCATACAGATCCGGATCGTCTTCCGATAGATAGCAGAGGTTCATGTAGCCCGTGATATCCTCAACCGTTTCGAATACGCCGTAACCCGGCCCGCCGACGGCCCGCATGTTTTCCGGCATCTGTTTTGCAAGCAGCTCGAAGTATTCCCCGTTTTGCTCGAAGTACCAGTCGGGTATCCTGTCCCAGGGGTACCGGTCGAAATCGTTGCGGTTTTGAATCACGCCGGGAGCATGGCCGCGCAGGGAACCGCTGCCGGGCATGGATTGCGGGATGCCGCGTTCAAAGGATACGATATCGTAACCGTGATCCTGCCAGAAACGGATATACCGCTGAAAGAACAGTTTCTTCTCGTCCGTGGTTCCGTCCAGCAGGTAACCCAGCTTTTCACCGGTCGCTTTTTCCATAAAGGGTACGTCGATATGGTGCTCGTAAATCGGCAAGCGATCCGGCGTTTGATTTTTCATTGCTTTAACAAAGTATTCGTAGTTCGGTTCGATTTTCATAATCGTCCTCCCTTCCCAAGCTCCGGCTTCATGGTATCAGACGCTGTTTTGTTTGTAAATAGACATTACCCTTGTGGTTTTAAATGATACCGGAGCACCAGTTAAAAAAACGGTTGACAAAATAGAACGATCTTAATACAATGAATTAAGTAAGGGAACCATCCCATTGCATTTCATGGATACAGGACGAGAATGCGTCGAAAAATCTGGTAAATCAATAGTATAGATTGAGGCGCCGAATGTCGATTCGCAACATCAACAACGAAATCATGAAGGAAAACAACTCCAAACTCGTGATGGATGTCATTCGTCATACAAAGGATATCTCGCGAACGGAGCTGGCGAAAAAGATCGGCATGACGCAGGCATCGCTGACGAATATCGTCAACGATTTGATTCAAAAGGGGTTTCTGGTTGAAACCGGAGAAGCGGAATCGAACGGCGGACGCCGTCCAATCCTGCTCAACATCAATTCCACCGCCGGCTATGTCGTAGGGATCAATCTCAAAGCGACGGAGCTCTGCTGCATTGTGACCGATTTTTCGGCGAACATCCTGATTTGCGAGTACGAACCGGTTGAGATTACGCGGGGCGTGGACGCGATTCTGGAGCAGGTCATCGGCATGGCGAATCGCTGCATCGCGGCTTCCGGCGTGAAGAAGGACGATATTCTCGGAGTCGGGCTGGTTTCGGCGGGTCCGTATGACTATGAGAGCGGCGTTATGATTAACCCCCCGAACTTTATGGGATGGGACAACGTTCGCATTAAGGAAATCGTCAGCAGCGCGCTCGATCTGCCCGTTTCGTTTGAAAAGGAAACGCCCGCCGCCGCGCTCGCCGAATATTGGTTTGGCGATGCAAGCCGCTCGCGCAGCCTTTTTCTGATCAGTATTTTCGACGTCGGCATCGGCGGAAGTCTCGTGCTGGATGGCCGCGTTTACCACGGGTTTAAAGGCGGCGCCGCGGAGATCGGGCATATGACGATCGATCCAACGGGCAAACAGTGCGCCTGCGGGAACTTTGGCTGCCTGGAAACCATGGCGGACGGGCGCGCGACAACGGAGCATTACCGCCGCGCGCTGAAGCTGGATCATCTGGAAATGCAGAAACTCGGTATAACGGACGTCTCCGGCGCAGATTTAAACTTCCTGATTCAAAGAGCGCAGGAAGGGGACGACCTCTGCGTACGGGAGCTGGAACGCAGCGCGAACTATATCGGCATTGCGCTTCAGAACGTGATTCAGATGTACAGTCCGGATACCATCGTGCTGGCCGGTGAATTTGTGGATAACAGCGACCTGCTCTCCGAGCGGATCATTCGCACCGTGAAAGCCCGGCATTACTTCAAGCATATGCCGGAGATTCGAATCTATAAAAGCAAACTGGGCGACACCATATTCCCGCTCGGCGGGGTTGCGCTGGTGCTGCAGAAGTATTTTAAAATGTAACCGAACCGGATCATTTCGAGCAGTTTCAAACCATCGGTTTGTTTTCCGACAGAAACAGAGGAAATCCTGCGTGCTCCAACTGCACGCGGACGATTTTCGCAACGCAACTTAATTCAATGAAAAAAGAAAGTAACGGAGTTTAGGAATTCATGAAGAGATCGGAAGTTGAACGGTACATCGCGTGGGCAAAAAAACTGATTCAGGAGACCGGCTGCACGCTGCCGGGGTTTGCCTACTGGACGATTGACGAATGGAAGAAGATGGGGCACCGCACCGGCGCCATGCAAAAAACCATGCTCGGCTGGGACGTGACGGACTACGGGATGGGCGACTTTTCGAAAATTGGGAATGTGCTCTTCACGGTGCGCAACGGAAGTTTGCAGGATAAATCGATCGGGACGCCGTATGCGGAAAAGCTCATTCCGATTTTGGACGGTCAGCGCCTGCCGATGCACTGCCACCACAGCAAGACGGAGGATATCATCAATCGCGGCGGCGGCGTGATGTTTATGAAACTGTACAATTCCCTGCCAAACGGGTTGCCGGATTTTGCAAGCGACGTTACGGTATTTTCCGACGGAATGCCCATTACGGTAAAGGCGGGCGAGGAATTCTACGTTACCCGCGGAAACAGCCTTTCTCTGACGCCCGGCATGTATCATATCTTCGGCGCGAAAGCCGGGGCGGGCGATCTGGTGGTCGGCGAGGTTTCCTCCATTAACGACGATAATGTCGATAACGATTTTTACGAGAACGTGCAGCGTTTCGTTTCGATTGAGGAGGACGTTCCCGCCACCACTCCGCTTTGCAACGAATACAGCCGTATTTTTTAGAGCCTGATTCGAATTCAATTTCCCCGAAAAGGGAATAAGCCGAAAGGCATATTAAAAAGGAGGAAGAAACAATGAAGAAAATCGTACTGATTGTGGTCTCTCTGCTCCTCGTGTCTGCAATGGCGTTTGGCTGTGCGCCCGCCGCACAGACAACCGAAGCAGCTGCGACCGAAGCGCCCGCAGCCGAGGCCGCAACCGAGGCCGCGACCGAAGCGCCCGCTGCCGATCAGGAAATCGTTGTGGCTGGCATTGTATTCCAGGATGACCAGTTCATGAACATGCTGACCAAAGGCTATCAGGACGCCGCCGCGGATGCGGGCGTGAAATGCCTCACCGACAACACGCAGAACGACCAGGCCAAGGAAGTTGAACTGATCAACACCTACCTGGCACAGGGCGTGGACGGCATCGCGATTGCGCCGTTGTCTCCTGATGCATCCGTTGCCGCGCTGAAAGCAGCCGACGAGCAAGGCATGAAGGTTGCCATCACGAACATGAACCTCACGAACGCGCCGTTCATCGTTGGTGGTTACACCTCGGACGACTATACCAACTGTCAGCTTGTTGGCAAGGTTGCCGCGCAGATCCTCAAAGAGCATTTTGGCGACAAGACCCTCAAGATCGCGATCGTCCAGTTTGCCTCTTTGTTGCCGGTAAACTCTGGCGCGCGTGTCAAGGGCTACTTCGATGCGCTCGATGCCGGTGGTATCAAGTACGAGATCGTTGCCGATCAGGATGCCTGGCTGCAGGATACCGCGCTGGCCACTGCTGACGCGATCATCACCGCCCACCCGGATCTCGACGTGATCATCGCGGTCAACGACGGCGGCACGATCGGCTCCGCGCAGGCCGTTGTCAACGCAGGCAAGTCCGAGCAGATTATGGTCTTTGGCCATGACGGTTCCGAGCAGATTGCGAGCATGATTCTTGACGACACCAACCCGCTGCAGGCGGTTGTTGCGCAGGATCCGTACGGCCAGGGCTACAACGCCATGTCCGTTCTGATCAAGGCCATCAAGGGCGAGGACGTCTCCGCGACACAGGGCAAGTGCGAGTTCCTCGACGGTATCGTTCTGTCCGTGCTGGACAAGCCGGGCGTTGAGGAATGGGTAAAGACCAATTACCCCGGCTAAGAATATCTGGTATAATCGACGTAAAAGGGCGGGGAAGAATTCGTTCTTCCCCGTCTGGCTGACCCAATCAAATCCCGATGAAAGGCTGATCTCCATGGTAATATTACGCACAGAACATCTGACCAAGGATTATCCGGGCTGCCGCGCGTTGGACGACGTTACCGTTAGTTTTGAAAGCGGCAAGGTAAACGCGCTGCTCGGAAAGAATGGCTCCGGCAAATCGACGCTTGTCAAGTGTTTTTCCGGTGCGATTCAGCAAAGCGCGGGCGAGTTCTTCCTGAACGATGAAAGATGCAGTTTTGCCAAGCCGACGGAAGCCTACAACCACGGCTTTGCCACCGTTTACCAGGAGATGAGCCTCGTATCCGGACTGACGGTAACCGAGAATATTTTTCTGGGCAGAATGCCGAAAAAAGGCGGTTTGATCGACTGGAACCGCGCGCATGCCGACGCCAAGAAAATGCTGGATATGATGAAGGTCAATATCAATCCAAGGGAGATCGTATCGCGTCTTTCCATGTGGCAGTGCCAGGTCGTTGAGATCACGAAAGCGATGAGCTATCATCCCAAAGTGCTCATGCTGGACGAACCGACCTCCGCGCTTGCGTCCACGGAAATCAACATTCTCTTCGACGTCATTCGCGAGTTGAAGAAACAGGACGTTATCATTATTTATATCTCACATAAGCTCCATGAAATTCCTCAGATTGCCGATACCGTAACCGTGCTGCGCGACGGGCGGATGATCGGCAAAGTCAACATTGAAGACGTGGAACACAAGGACATTCTGGGCATGATGTTTGGGGATGTTGTCATCCGCAAACGCCCCGCAGACATCGTTCCTCAGGAGGAGGTTGTGCTCGATGTGAAGAACCTCACCCGGAGCGGCAAATTTGAGAATATCAGCTTCCAACTGCACAAGAGCGAGGTGCTCGGCATTGCCGGCATGCTCGGCTCCGGCAGGACGGAGCTTTTAAAATCCATATTCGGCGCGGACCCGTATGACAGCGGAACAATCAAAGTCAACGGCGTAAAAATACGCCATAATGCCTCGCCGATCACCATGAAAAAGCACGGGCTGGGACTGACGCCGGAGGATCGCAAACAGGAAGGGCTCATCCTGATCCATTCGATTCGGGACAATCTCTGCTATGCAAGCATGTCCCGCACATCCGTCGGCTGGATGGAGAACAGGCGCGTCCGCGCGCAGATTGCAAACGAGCAGATCGAAAACCTGCAGATCAAGGTTCCAGACGTAAAGGCGACGGTGGGGTCGCTTTCCGGCGGAAACCAGCAGAAGGTCGTGGTCGGAAATTGGCTGAACACGCAGCCGCAGATCATGCTGTACGACGAGCCTTCGCGCGGCATTGACGTTGCCGCCAAGCAGCAGATTTTTGAAATCATGTGGGAACAGTCCAAACGCGGGATTGCCACCATATTCGTTTCGAGCGAACTGGAAGAACTTCTGGAAACCTGCAACCGGATTCTTATTATGAGCAACGGCAAACTGACCGGCGAAGCCTATCCCGATAATTTAACGGTAGAAGCCCTATACTCACTGTGCATGGAGGACTGAACATGGCAAACGATATTAAAAAATTCAATAGTCGGAGTGCGAAGAACTTTGTTCTGGATCACATCATCGAGGTACTGCTCATCGTGCTCGTCGTCGTCATGACGCTGGCCTCAAGCACCTTCTTTACCTGGCCGAACTGGGCGAATATCTTCCGCAACATGTCCATGAAGGGCGTAATCGCATTCGGCATGACGATGGTCATCATCGCGGGGCAGATCGATCTTTCCATCGGCTCCACCGTTGCGCTCAGCGGCGTAATCATCGCCAGATGCTGCCGCGACCTACCGGACGCAACCGGCATGTCGCTGACGGTCGCCTGCATCGTCGGCATTCTGCTTTCATTCGTTGTGGCAATCGGCATGGGCATATTGCACGGCTATGCGCAGCATAAATTCGGCATGCCTTCGTTCATTGTCACGCTCGCATCGCTCAACCTGCTGTACGGCCTGGCGGGCATGCTCAGCGGCGGATTCCCGATTGCAAACGAATTCCCGACGTGGTTCAACCAAATCGGTACGGGAAAGGTCGGCGGAGCGCAGGGACTGCCGATTCCGGCAATTATCCTGCTGGTGGTGTTCATTGTCTTCTATTTCATTATGAATTATACGACGACAGGACGATCCATCTATGCGGTGGGCGGTAATCCGGAGTCGGCGCGACTCTCCGGCATCAACGTGCTGGCAACAAAGATCATCGTGTTCGCCTCCGTGCAGTGCATGTGCGTCATCGCGGGCATCATCAACAGCGCGCAGGTCATCGCGGGCTCCTACAGCTTTGGCAGAGGCTGGGAGGTGGACGTAATTTCGGCGGTCGTCATAGGCGGAACGAGCATGCTCGGCGGCATCGGCAAGGTTTGGGGAACGCTCATCGGCATCATCTTCCTTGGCGTTATCGTAAACGGCATGACGATTCTGAACCTCGATATTTACGCGCAGTTTGTCGTGCGCGCGGTGCTCATGTTCTTCGCGGTGATGGTTGCGACCTTCCGCGCGAAAGCAAAAGCATAACAACCGTCCGGAAAGGAGCAGACGGCATGAACGAGATGACTTCACTTCAGCGCGTCCGGGCCGTGCTGAACGGCGAAACGCCGGATCGTGTACCCGTGATTCCGCAGGGGTTCATGTTCTGCGCGGCAAACATCGGGACTAAAATCGGCCGGATCAACCGCGACCCGAAAAAGATGGCGGAATCGCAGGTTCTCACGCAGCAGCAGTTTGGCTACGACGGCTGTGTCATCGACGTGGACGACGCAACGCTGGCGGAAGCCTGCGGCGCACGCGCGCTGTTTCGCGACGACGGGGTTGCGATTATCGATGAGGAACATCCCGCGCTGATGGACCTGAGCGAGATCGACAATCTTGAACTGCCGGATCCCAACCGCTCCGGAAGGTTGCCGGAATGGCTCGAGACCACCCAGCGGATTATGGACGCTGTGGGAGACCACGTGTTCGTCATGGGGCGCGCGGATCAGGGCCCGTTCGATCTTTTGTGCCTGCTGCGCGGCGCGCAGGAATTCATGATGGATTTATTGACCGAGGAACCGGAAGTGATTCTCCATGCGATGGAGTGGACGACGAAAGCGCATATCATCTTTGCGAACGCAATGCTGAAGATTGCGCACGCCACCAGCATGGGGGACTCCTACGCCAGCCCGAACCTTGTTTCCCCGGCGACCTACGAAAAATATGCGCTGCCGTTTGAGCAGCAGGTCGTGCGCGCGGTGCAGACGAAGGAGCGCCCGTATTCGATCCATATTTGCGGAAACACGACGAAGATCATCGATAAAATGGCACTGACCGGGTCGAAGATTCTGGAAGTGGACTGGCAGATGGATATGGGCGAGGCCCGCGCCGCCGTTCCGGACAATGTTGTGCTGATGGGCAACATTGACCCGAGCGACCCGCTGGTGCAGGGGACTCCGGAGGATGTGGATCGGAAAGCGAAGTACATAATCGAAAAAACCGCGGGAAGAGGGCTGATCCTCAGTTCCGGCTGCGCAATGGGCGCCAATACCCCGCCGGAAAATGTTGCGGCTATGGTCGCCGCGGCGAAGAAATACGGCACCTATGAGCAGCTGCTCCGGATGCGGCGGTAAATGAAAGGAAAGAGGCGAGGGAAATCCCTTGCCCTTTCGTTCCTTACCCCCAAATTCCTTACTAAAACAGAACGAACGGGTATCTAGAAAGCATATGATGAATTCAACCGATTTGCGGAAAAAAGCGGGACATCCCGATCAACTGGCACAGATTCAAACCATGCGTGTCGAGGGCGGCGCTGCGGACGGTCAATCCGTTTGTCTTGTGGAAAACGGCGCGCTGTCGTTTTTCGTATCCGTCTCGCGCGGAATGGATATCAACAGCCTGCGCTTTCGCGGTGTGAACCTCTGCCATATCACGAAGCCGGGCTGGCTGGCGAACAACACGGAGCTGGAGAATTTTATCCCCTGCGGCATGTTCTTTACCTGCGGGCTTAAAAATGTCGGCCCGCAGACACCGGGCGAACCCGCGCATGGCAGGCAGCGTTTTCTGCCGGCGGCGAATCTTTCCCGTTTCGCCGGGTTTGAAGGAGATGTGTTTAAACTTCGTCTCTGCGGCGAGGTGCGCGAAGCCGGACTGTTTTCAAAGAATCTGCTGCGCAGAAGAACAATCGAAACCGAGCTGGAAAGCCGGAGGATCGTGATTCGCGATACCATCGTAAATCAGGGGTTCTCCGACGAGGCGTTCATGCTCCTGTATCATTTCAACCTCGGGTTCCCGCTGCTGGATGAAGGAACGGAACTGGTTGCGCCGAGCCGCGCGCAGAGACCGAGGGACGCCGCTTCCGCCGCGGCAAAGGGCGATAGCGACCTGTTCCGCATGGATGCGCCGCGGGATTGCTACCCTGAGCAGGTGTTTTATCATGATCTCGCGGCGGATCGCGAAGGGAACACATTCTGTGCGCTGAAAAACGATAGGCTCGGTCTCGCGCTGAAGCTCTCGTTCAAGAAAAATGAGTTGCCGTTCTTTACGCAATGGAAGAGCATTGCTTCCGGCGACTATGTAATGGGTCTGGAGCCGGGCAACTGCCATGTCGAGGGCATGGAACGCGAGCGTGAAATGGGTTCGCTCGCTGTGCTCAAAGCGGGGGAATCGCGCGATTTTACCGTCACGCTGGATGTATTATCGGGCGGGGAAGAGCTTGCGGCACTGTGCGCGGAGAGGGAAAACGTATGAAGGCGATGTATTTGAAAGCACCGCTTCAGTTTGAACTGCGGGATGTGCCACTGCGCGCGCCGGAAAACGGCGAGGTTGTCGTCTCCGTTCGCGCCTGCGGGTTCTGCGGGCACGACCTGATTCTGGCGCGCTACGCCGCGGAGGACTGGCAGCCGTTCGGACACGAATTTTCCGGCGTAGTCGAGGAGGTCGGCGCGGATGTAACGAACGTGCGCGCAGGCGACCGCGTCGCGGTTGAAACCTCTACGTTCAACTTTTTAAGCGACCCGGCGCGAAACGGCAGACCGGATCTGGACACGAAAGGCCCGTCCTATATGGACATGCGCCATACCGCGATGGGATTTGCCGAACGGACGATCGTGCCCGCCTGCCTCTGCGTGAAAACGGGCGGATTGCCGTTTGAGCAGGCCTGCTTTCTGGAGCCTATGGGCGTTGCTTACGACCTGATTCTGACCGCGGACATTCATCTTGGCGACGACGTGCTGGTCATGGGCCTGGGCTCGATTGGACTGATGGCTTTGCAGATGGCGCGCAGGAGCGGCGCGCGGCGCATCTACGCAGCCGACCGCTCACATAACAAGGCGAAGCTGGAACTGGCGAAGGCTTACGGTGCGGATGAAATCATCTGCACGGACGAGACGGATCTTACGGTTTATCCGTTTGAACGCGGGAGCGTCGAACGCGTGCTGGTTACCACGCCGCCGGGTACCATCGACCTTGCGACGCGCGCGGCCGGCATTGGCGGCATCGTTGCGTTCCTCGGCATCAGCTACGGGGAGCAAGCGATGGCGGCGTTTGATTCCAACGTGGTGCATCTGAAAAAATTGCAGATTCGAGCGTCCAACGCGATTCCGGCGCTGTATTTTCCGCGCTGTATCGACCTGATGAACGCGGGTCAGGTAGATGTTTCGCGCCTGATTACGCATACATTTCCGCTGGACGACGCGGTAAAAGGGCTGACGGCTTTTGTAAACGACAAACATACGGCAATCA
The DNA here is from genome assembly GCA_021373115.1 of Eubacteriales bacterium. Classification (GTDB taxonomy): domain Bacteria; phylum Bacillota; class Clostridia; order Christensenellales; family CAG-138; genus UBA7703. Next base: position 90,112 of record JAJFTI010000015.1, read on the forward strand.
AGGCCGTGATGATCGGGGACGGCGTTTCCGCGCGCGGATGAACCGGAGTGGAGCTGTAATTCGGGAGGTGAATGTAAACATGTACGATATTGTTGCGCTTGGCGAACTATTGATCGATTTTACAACCTGCGGCAGATCCGCAGCCGGCATGCGCCTGTTCGAGCAGAATCCCGGCGGCGCGGTTTGCAACGTCCTGGCCGCAATGGCAAGGCAGGGCGATTCCGCAGCGTTCATCGGCAAAATCGGAAACGACATGCATGGCAGGTTTCTCAGGCAGTCGATTGAAAGCGTTGGGATCGACACGCGCGGCGTGGTCGAAGCGGACGACGTGTTCACGACGCTTGCGTTTGTGGAACTTTCGGAGACCGGCGAACGTACGTTTTCGTTTGCGCGAAAACCCGGCGCGGATACCTGCCTTACCACGAGCGAGCTGAACGAAGAACTGCTGAAGCATACGCGCGTCTTTCATGTTGGTTCCCTGTCGCTGACAAACGAACCCGCGCGCAGCGCGACCTTCCGCGCCATCGAGATCGCAAAGGCGGCGGGTGCCGTCATCTCCTATGACCCGAACTACCGAGCGCCGCTCTGGGACGGCGTGGAGACGGCGAAACAACAGATGCGCTCGCTGCTGCCATATGTGGACGTGATGAAACTTTCGGACGAGGAGACCGCGCTCTTAACGGACCGTGAAGATCCGGCGGAAGCGCTGCGGTTTCTATATGACGCGGGAATTCCCTGCGCGGCCGTGACCATGGGGCCGAAGGGCGCGCTCGTCATGCTGCGCGGTGAAACGGCGGTTGCCGGCCCGCACGACTGCGTGCGCGTAGATACCACAGGCGCCGGGGATGCGTTCTGGGGTGGATTTCTGCACGGTCTGCTGCAAAGCGGAAAGGAGATTGGCACGCTGACACTGGACGACGCGGTATCCTTCGCGCACTTGGCGAATGTCATTGCGGCGATCTGCTGCGAGCGAAGAGGCGCGCTTCTTTCCATGCCAACGGCAGAGGAAGTTCGGCGGCGGCTGTCCTCTCGGTAGAATCAACTGCGGCATCGAAAACCGCTTAATCAGAATCGCATATATCGAAAGCAGAAAGTGTTAACTCAAGTTCTAAGGAGCAATATGGAGAAAATATTCGAGTTCTCAAGTCTTGCGGTATATGCGGCTGAAGTGAATACGGTAGCAATCCTTGCAGAGAATAATATGCTGGTAATTGACCCCGGCCTAAAATTCACACTGCCGCTTTCGGATCATGTTGATATCATTTGCCATTGTTACAGCAGAATCTATACGAGTGCGGCTTCCGGTATTCCGGGCGCGAGGATATACGTTCCTCAATCACAAGCTGAATTGTTTACCAACCCGGAGATATACTGGGAGGATTTCAGCGACAATTGGCGACTTATGGACTTTAACCCCGGACACGCGATGTGCCGCCACGGTATGCGCATATTCTCCACACTTGGCGACCAAGACACACTGCAATGGCAGGGGCTATCCATTCGAGTGCTTGAGACGCCAGGCATGGAGAAAGGCAACCTTTCCTTTCTCTTCAATTTGGAAGGGAAGAAAGTGTGTTTCGCGGGAAATCTCTTCAACACGGACAGCACAATAGACAGCATAGTGCCTATGCAGGAATCCGTTGCCGGTTTGATGGGATATCACAGTATGATGGGGACTTATAAGCTTCTATTATCAAGCCTTGAACGCATTTCTGCTGAGCAGCCTGATATATTGATCACGTCACACGGTAGAGTTTTACTTGAACCGCAAGCAGCGATTCACCAGACTATGGAAAAACTGACCAAAGCAATTGGAGCATTCGCATTTTGCTCATCGCTTAACCACTTTTTCCCTGATTTATATTCGGATGTTTGCATCAAGTTACATGAGATTTGCAGTGAGACACTTCCCGCGAATATTATCCGTGTGCCAAACGCCGAGGTCGTCGTTCGATCGGCGAGGAATGAAGAGTACCTTACTGCCACGAGTTTCCTCATTATATCCGAGAATAAGCGTGGCTTCTTAATAGACTGCGGGTCGGAGGCCGTAACAGATTCCTTGCGATGCCTAGTAAGCAATGGCACGATAAACGGTCTAGATGGATGCTATATAACGCATTATCATCATGATCATGTAGATGGGCTCCCAAAATTGAAGCAATATTTCGATGTCCCCATATATGCTGATCGCATATTCTCGGATATTCTTGAAAATCCCGAAAATTACAGGCTGCCATGCCTTTCGCCAAATAGTATCCGCGGTATTATTCCAACGGATCGCGGTGAAGTATTGCGGTGGAACGAATATGTCCTTACGTTTTATTGGTTCCCTGGCCAGACATTGTACCATGGCGGACTCATGCTTCGCGATTGCAATAGAAAGGTTTTTTTCTGCGGAGATTCGTTTACACCATCTGGGTTTGATAACTATTGCGTATATAACCGTAATTTTCTCGGGGAAGAGGAAGGCTACTCTTTGTGTTTGGATTTACTGAAGCCCGAACAGCCGAACATGATAATAAACCAGCACCTTGAAGAAGGCTTCACATTGAACAAAAGCGACTATGATTGCCTTGATGAGTCTTTCAAAAACTTCAAGGAGGCACTTGGCAATCTGCTTTCCGAACCGATCAATGACGGGGTAGATCCCTATGCAGCGCGTACGTATCCATTTCTTTGCAGACCAAATGATGACGGTATTCTTCGGATCAATGTGGAAATTACCAACCATCTGGGTACCGATGCATTGTTTACGATCGTTCCGGAGTATTTCGAGGGTTCCAGCGGACCGCGAGAGAAAACACTGAATGTCCCCGGACACTCTTCAGGGACTGTATTAACTGGGTACGGAACCCCGGATGGGTCCGTTACGTTTGAGATAGCTTGTCTCAAGAGCGCAGAGCATGAACCCATTTTCTTTCATGTATATCGCAACGACGTATTCCTTACATCAACATATGCAGTCGTTGATAGGAGGAGCAAGTGAGGTATCACTCAAAGAATAATTGAGTACGGGATGCCCGTGTCCGGGATGGATGCATATGACGAAAATACCATCCATGTGCATGGAACAACCCTTCGACAAATCTCAATGAACTGCGTCGATCGGATGAAGAGCCTTCGGCTCTTTTCTTATTGTCTGTATGGCTTTGCCCTTTTTGATTCAAATCGAACCGGCAATTTCTTTTCGGGTCAGCCGGACTTGCATAGTCAATCCGGTTGTAATCGTTTGAAACCGCATGGTAGAATAATGAAAAAAAGGAATCGAAGAAGGAATCATGAAACGAGTGAATGCGATTGTAGCGCTTGGCGGAGGCCCGTCACCGGTCATTAACGCCTCGCTTTTGGGGGTTGTACAGCGTTGTTTGCAGTATAACGACCGTATTGACACCGTATTTGCCGCAAGGCATGGGATTGAGGGCGTTTTGCTCGAGGAGCTGATCAATATTGGCGCGCAGGATCCGGCCGAGCTTGAACGTCTGCGGCACACGCCCGCTTCCGGTGCGGTTGGCACTTGCCGGTACAAGCTGGACGACGGCTGCAGCGAGGATTTTGAGCGGATTATCGACGTGTTTGGGGCGCATAACATCGGCTACTTTTTCTATATTGGCGGGAACGATTCGATGGATACGGCGGACAAGGTATCCAAACTCGCGCAAAAGAAGGGATATGATCTTGTCGTGGCGGGCGTTCCAAAGACCATCGACAACGATCTGGGGGACGAAGCGTTTACGATCATCGACCACACGCCGGGTTATGCCAGCGCGGCGCGCTATTGGGCCAGTATTATCCAGAATACCAACGAAGAGAACAAGGGAATGTGCGTTTCGGAACGGGTTGCCGTTCTGCAGGCGATGGGCAGAAAATCCGGCTACATTACCGCGGCGGCGCGGTTAGCCGATCCCGGCCGGGAGATGCCGCTGCAAATGTATTTTGCGGAATCCGGTCATAACCTCGATACGCTGACGGAGCTGGTGAACGATGAAATCCGGCGCAGCGGGCGGTGCATCGTCGTGGTCAACGAGGGGTTCGACGTCGGATCGCTGGGCGAGGCGCGGGACGGGTTCGGCCACGTGGAATACGGAGCGAGCCAGACGACCGCGGCGCAGGCGGTTGTCAATCACCTGAACAAATCAAAACTTGCGGCGCGCGGGCATGTAACCGGGCAGGTTCCCGGCGTGCTGCAGCGGTCCACGTCGATTTACCGCTCCAAGGTGGATATCGAAGAGGCACATACGGTCGGCGCTTATGCCGTGGACATGGCGATTCAGCATGGCACGGGATATATGGCAACGATCCTCCGCGCTAAAGAGCAGCCTTATCGTCCGGTTTATTCCAGAGTTTCGCTGAAAACGGTTGCGAATTCCGAACGTCACCTGCCTAAGTCGTGGATTACTCCGAGCGGCATAGACGTTACGGATGATTTTATTCGTTATGCGCAGCCGCTGCTGGGGGACGGGTGGCCGGAGATACCGATTGAGAACGGCCTGCAGCGGTTTGCCCGGCTGAACCAGCAGACCGTGGAAAAGCGAACGAAGCCGTATGTTCCGTTTCGGCATCGAACCGCGGAGACAACGAAAAAGTAAGCGGTCTTATTCCGATCGTCCGAACGCCACAGGAAGAGCAAGCACTGCAAAACAGCGCGAAAACCCTGAAGAATTTTATCGCGCAGATCCCCAATTTATAAGGGACACAAAGTCGCCTTCCTGCGGTTTCTCGATTCGCGGTTCCACTCCCCGAGACAGGCGACTGTCCGGGGATTTTTTCGTTGCAAAGAACGCGGAGCAAAGCCGGCCAGCCTGCCCGCGCCGTCTATTCACGCCATACGTGAGGAAGGAACGCGCGTTCTCGCGCGGAAGAAATAGCGCTTGGCAATCTCGGTTGCGAGGATGTACAGAGCCGCGATTCCGAGCAGGGCCAGCAGTATGGGAAGCGGAATCGGGGTAATGTTCAGGATCGACGCCATCGGCAGATAGGGCAGAATCAATGTAATGGCGCCAACGCCAATGGTGGAATAGAGCAGCGCCGGTGCGGGCTTGCTCCGGTAAAAAGGCTTTTGCGTGCGCATTACGAGCAGCAGCATGAGCTCCGTAAGGATGGAGAGTACGAACCAACCGCTCTGGAACAGCTCCTGATTCGCGCGAAATCCCAATAACAGCACGCCGAATGTAAGGTAGTCGAACGCGGAGCTGATGAATCCGAACACCAGCATAAAATTGCGGAGGCGTTTGATGTCCCAGCGCCTTGGCGCAGCGATGCTTTCCGAATCGACGGCGTCACCGGCGATGGTCATGGCCGGGAAATCCGTCATAAAATTGATGAGCAGTATCTGTTTGGGCAATAGCGGCAGAAACGACATGAACAGCGACGCGCCCGCCATGCTGAACATGTTGCCGAAATTGGCGCTGGTGGTGATGTAGATATATTTCAGCGTATTGTTAAAAGCGGCGCGCCCCAGTTCAATGCCGCGACGGAGTACATCCAGATTCTTTTCCAATAAAACAAAGTCCGCGGCTTCCTTAGCGACGTCAACCGCGGTATTGACGGAGATGCTGACGTCCGCGGCGTGCAGCGCAGGGGCGTCGTTGATGCCGTCGCCCATATAGCCGACTACGTGGTTGTTTTTTTTGAGCGTGAGGATTATTTGCTCTTTCTGGCTGGGGTCCATTTCGGCGTAGAGCGAAGCCGCCTCAATTGCGCGGCGCGCCGCCTCGTCGTCCATTTTGAGCAGTTCCGCGCCGGTGAGCAGATTGTCCACGCAGAGGCCGACGGCGCAGGCCGTGTGCTTGGCGACAAGCGCATTGTCGCCCGTAATGATGCGAAGCTGGATTCCCCGCTGCGCAAGGTCCGCAATTGTTTGCGCCGCATCCGCCTTCGGCGGATCGAAAAACAGTAAAAATCCAATCAGCGTCAGATCCGCTTCCTCCGAAACGGCATAATCTTTCGGATCTTTTCGGGGAATGCTTTTTTGCGCAACCCCCAGCACCCGAAAACCCTGACCGCTCCAGTCGGAGAAGCGCTGATGAATATCCGCCAGAGCGGCCGGATCGAGCGCCTGATCAACGCTGCCGACGCGCGCTTTGCTGCAGACTTGCAGTATCTGGCTCAGAGCGCCTTTCGTGATCAGACGACATGCTCCGTTTTCTTCGGCAATCACGCTAAGCCGTTTGCGGTAAAAATCGTAGGGGATTTCGCCGCGCTTTTGCACGGAGCCGATATCGATCCGCCGAAAGGATAAAATCGCTTCGTCAAGCGCGTTAACCAGCCCCGTTTGCAGGCTGGAGTTGAGATAAGCCGCGCGGAAAACCTCTTCCGAAGGAGCGCCGTCCAACCCCAAAGCGCGGTCGAGACGAACGGAACCCTCCGTCAGCGTTCCGGTTTTATCGGTGCAGAGGATATCCATACTGCCGAAATTCTCGATTGCCGTCAGCCTGCGAACGATCACGCCGGTGGACGCCATGATGCGCGAACCGCGCGAAAGAGTAATGTTAATAATGGCCGGAAGCAGCTGGGGCGTTATGCCAACCGCGAGGGCAACCGAAAAGAGAAGCGAGTCGATGACCGGCTTTTTAAACACAACGTTTACAACGAACACAAATACCGTGAGAATCAGCATCATTGCGGTTAACAGATAACCGAAACGGCGGATGCCGGACTCAAACTCCGTTTCCGGGGGACGTGCGGTGATCTGTGCCGATATGCTGCCGAACTCCGTGCCGCCGCCTGTGCGTACAAGTAGAATCGTTGCGCTGCCGCTATGGACGGTGGTTCCCATGAAGACGCAGTTGTCGCGTTTGGCTAACTCGGTGTTTTCGCTAACCGTGCCGGTATGCTTTTCAACCGGCACTGCTTCGCCGGTGAGTACGGACTGATCGACGAGAAAATCCGTATCGTCCAGAACGATGCCGTCCGCGGGGACGATGCTTCCCGCCGAGAGTTTTATGACATCACCGGGTACGAGCTGTGTGGAAGGAACCTGCATCAGCGTTCCGTCCCGCAAAACGGTGCAGAGCATCTGAATACGCGAGCGGAGCTTCGCAACGGCGTTGCTTGCGCTGTACTCCTGCAGGAAACTGAGCACCGCGCTGCCAAGAACGATGGCGGAGATAATCAGCGAATCCAGCCAGTCACCGGTGGCGGCGGAGATTGCGGTAGCAACGAGCATAATAAGGATGATCGGGCTTTTAAACTGCGCCAGAAACAGCAGAACCGGTGAAGAGCTCCTGCTGCGTTGGATGGTATTCTCACCATCTGTTTTCAGCCGGTCGGCCGCGTCAACACCGGTCAGTCCGGCGGAAGACGAACGCAGCTGCGTAAGCAGCGCGTCGGGCGCCATGCTCCAATACCGGATCTCTTCCTGAGACCGCTTCATAGACAGTCGTTCGCCTCCTTGAATTGTATTACTGCGAAGTGGGGGTGCGCAGCCGGTGCGGGCACCGGCGGAATACGGGAGGCAAGGATATCGAAAAAACGGAACGGTACTGGTTCGGATACGCTCATTATAGCTCTTTTTTTCATGAACGACACGGGTTTTGCATGCTGTGCGAAAGAGTTCGGCGAATCAAGTCGCTGGACTCAATTGCTGGTCCGGCCGGGTCAGAGCGATGGCATAGACCAGCGCGGAATTCCAGTAGATGGCGACCTCGTTTGTCGAATAACTTTCCACATCGTCCAGATAGCACTGCATTGCCGGTTTCCCCAGGAGCAGTTCTTTTGCGCGCGGGTCGTGAAGATAGGAGTCCGGCCCGCCAACCAGCATGCCCGGCATCGGCTTGCCGGCCGCCGCGGATGGACGGTGGTGCGGGTGCTGCGGGGATTGATTGCCAAAGCCGGTTACATAGCAGATGGAGAGCGGATTGTTTCCGAAAATGTAGTTCAGTTGCCTTTGAACCGCGTTTGCATACCGTTCCGACGGCCGGAGCCGGTTCGCTTCGCCGATCAGGATGGTATGGTTCAGTAAATACATGTTGCTGCCCCAAGGGAACGGTTCGTTGAGAGAAACGCCGTAGGAATTGCCGTCACTTCGCACGACCAGACGATCCGCCTCCGCAAGAAGCGCTTCGCGCAGAGCGAGGGCAAATGCACCGTCCTGCGCGGCGAAGGGGCTTCGCAGGCAGGCGATATATCCGTACCCTGCCATGTCTTCCCAGCCGAACGAAATGGGGAGCGCTTTTCGGAGAAGTTCTTTCGCATCGGCGAGAAACATGGATTCGCCGGTAGCGGCAAACAGCGATGCGGCGGCGAAAAACCGCTCGTCCGTATCGCAAGCGTCGTCGTATTCACCCGTTTCAATTCCAGGCGGATTGTGAAACGGCAGCGGCGGAGAGGACGAAAGGAAAGAATAGGCCAGACGCGCGGCCTTCCGGCAGGATTGCGCAAACGCCGAATCATAGTCCTGGTAGATGCGGGATGCGAGCGCGAGCGCGCCGCAAACGCTGCCCGTCGCCGTTGTGGAAACCGGCGAAAGGATGGTCTCCTCCTGCTCCAGATGAGGCGGAATCATTCCGCAGAAATGCGCGCATGTAACCTTGTGATAAACCGCGCCGTCCGGGCGCATCATGCGAAGCATCCACTCGATTTCCCAGCGCGCTTCATCGAGCACGTCGGGGATGCCGTTTCCGCTCTCCGGGATCCCCGTTTCGTCGGGAAACAGGCTTGGAGCGGCCTCGTAGGCGAGCAGCAGGTCGGAAACGGCTTTCGCCGCGGGCGCGGTATAACGGCCGTAATCCCCCGCGTCGTGCCATCCGCCCGGAACCGAAATCCGGCTCTCGGTTCCGTAAATCCGCGAAGGCGCGGTGTGGCAGGCGGGATGCGCAAAATCGCCCGCATACTCCGGCTGCAGCGCTTCCCCGCAGCGTTGCAGATAGAACATGCGGACGATTTCTTGCAGGAGAGAGGACGGGTTTTCGCTGGGAATCATCCCTTCAGACTCCCCATGGTAACACCCTTAATGATGAACTTTGATAGAAAAATATACACGATCATGACCGGAATAATCGCAATAAACACCAGCATGTACACCTTGCCAAGATCAAACTTCATGTAGTCCGCGCTGCGAAGCTGCGCAATCAGGATCGGGATCGTTTTTTTGTCGTTGGTGTTGATGATGAGCGCCGGAATGAAGTAATTGTTCCAATTTTCAACAAAGGCGAAGATCGCCTGAACCGCAATTGCGGGCTTGATCATCGGCAGGACGATTCGGTTGAACGTGTGGAATTCGTTGCTGCCGTCCACGCGCGCCGCCTCCACGATTTCCAGCGGCAGCACGCTCTCCATGTATTGCTTCATAAAGAAGAATACGATCGGGGCGGCGATCTTGGGCAGGATCAACGGCCAGTAGGTGTCCATCATGCCCATCTTCGTTGCCAGTTCAATGAATCCAAGCGTGGAAACCTGATAGGGCACCATCATGACCAGCATGATGAACAGGAAGGCCGCCTGCTTGAACCGGAATTGGTACGCATGCAGGCCATACGCGGTCATTGCGGAGAAATAGGTGGTCAGAATGGCACAGGAACCCGCTACGAAGAGACTGTTTGCCATCGCGCGGAGCGTTGGAATGTTCGTATCTTCAAAGAGGTTTTTTGCGTTGAACAGAAACGATTTACCCGGCAGCCAGGAAAAGCCGGTCATGATCGCGCCATGCTGCCGCGTCGCGTTGATCGCCAGCATGTAAAACGAAAACAGGCACAGAACCGTTAGGAAGGCCAATACAATGTAGCAGAACGTGCGGGAGACCGTCAGCCGGGCAGATCCGAATCGTATCGTGTTTTTTTCCGCCTTTTGCGCTTCCATTTATTTCGCCTCCTTTTCCGCTTTTGCAAACTGCTTTCTTTGCTGATTGGCCGCGCGCATTTCCTTGGTCATCGACTGGAACACCAGGATGCTCAGCGCCGCCGTGATCAGGAAGATCAGCACGGAGACCGCGCCGCCCATACCGAGGTTTTTACTCTGCAGATGCTTGTTGAGGAACATGACGAGCGTCATCGCGATTCGATTTGGCTCGCCGGTGAAGTTCGTTAAGATCTGCGGCACGTCGAACATCTGGATGCCGCCGATCATGCAGGTGATGATGACGTACAGCACGATGGGTTTCAGCATGGGCAGCGTAACGCGGTAGAAGACATGGCGCGGTTTCGCGCCGTCCACCTGCGCCGCGTCAAACAGGGATTGGTCGATTCCCATGATGCCCGCCATCAGCACGATGGTCGTGTTGCCAAACCACATCAGAAAATTCATCAGCGCGATCAGGCTCCGCGTCAGCGTCGTGCTTTCTTCCATACGCAGGGGATCGCTGAGGATTTTTGCCTGAATTAAAAACTGGTTGACAGGGCCGATTGCGGAGAACAGCAGGAAAAACAGCATGGCGAACGCGGAAGCCATGATCAGGTTCGGCATGTAGATGACGGTCTTAAAAAAGGGCTGTCCCTTCAACTTCAGACGATAGCTGGTAAACCAGACCGCCAGCAGCATAGCAACGAGGATTTGCGGCACAAACCCCATCATCCAGATCACCAGCGTGTTCCAGGCGTATTTTGGTAATTCGCCGTTTTGGAACAGGGTGATATAATTCTGAAAACCAACGAACTTCGGCCCGATTTGTGAAAGCCCTGAACGGTAGTTTTCAAAGAAACTATTGTATATAGTGGATCCAAGCGGAATCAAATGAAAAATCAGGTATACAAGAAAGAACGGGGCGATAAAGAAATATCCCCATTTTGCATAACTGACCGATTTGATTCTCTTGATTGGCGTGTTCGACATAACAGCACCCACTTCCCATCCTGTATGATATTGGTCGCGTTCTTGCGGCGCAGGGGGTTAACTGCGGAACGGTAATGGCGGAACGGGCATGCCCGTCCCGCCGTGCAGCTTTGAACAATCCGGTACCGGCAGCTTATCTGCTCAGTTCGGGGTACTTCTCGAGAACAAGCGTGTAGAAGTTATCCAGCGCTTCGTCGTAGGTCGCGGTGCCGTTGAAATAGCCGCGCATCGCTTCCAGAAGTTTCTCATTGCAGCCCTGGTCATACGGGCTGGAGATGTACTTGATGCTCTTGGCGCTGTCGAGCAGCACGGAGATGTAGTTCTGACCGCCGAGGAATGCGCTGGCGAAATCGCTGTTTGCAATTTCGGTCATCGCGGCTTCGTTGTTGGTGAAGTCGTTGAAGGAATTCACGATGTTGACGAGCGTGTCCTTGTCGCAGGTCATCGTTTTCATAATCAGCTTGGTCAGTTCGAGGTTATCGGAACCCTTGGCGGCGCAAAGCCAGGTGCCGCCCCAGTAAAAGCCCTGCGGTCCTTTGACAATCGCCCAGTCGCCATAGCTTCCGTTACCAGGAGCTGCTGCCGCTTCCGAGTCAGCCAGCGTTGCGGGCGCAAGGCAGAAATCGAAGAACCAGCCCGGCCCGAAGTAGCACATGACCTTACCATCCGCTTTCGCTCCGGCCATCTGTTCGGGGGACCAGAGGATCGCCTTGTTGTTATAGCCCGCGTCGGTGAATTTCTTGGTCTGGTCGATCCACTTGAGGATGTTGTCGTCCAACTGGATCTTGCCGGTGGAATCCACCCAGGTCTTGGTGGCGTTGTTGCTGAATACACGGTAGTCGTCGTCGTAGCCGGAAACCATGTAATAACCGAGTGCTTTCGCGTCCGCGGCGACGGCTTCGAATTTATCCCAGCTGTCCAACTTGCTCTGTACTTCGGCCGGATCGCTTGTTCCAAGCACCGCTTCGGCGATCGAACGGCGATAGATTAAACCTGCGGGGCAGGCCTGCCAGGAAAGCCCTTTAAGCACGCCGTTGGAGTCCGTGCAGACGTCCTTGGTGTAGCCGTACATGGCGGCCGTGTCGTCCTGCGTCAACCCGACATCATTGTATACGTCCAGCGAATAGTCCGAGTTGACATACTTCAGGGCATAGTCGGCTTCAATCAGGAACAGGTCGATCTTGTCGTCGGCTGCGGCAGTTTCCTGCGCAAGCAGTGTTTCGTCCAGCTTGTTCTGGTACGCGTTGTCGGCGTTGGGTGTGATCACCCAATTGATCGTAACGCCATCCGGCACGAGACCGGCTTCAACAAAGTACTTTTCGAAACGGGCTTGGAATTCTGCATTCCAGCAGTAGATGTTATAAACCTTTCCCTGCGCGGGCGCTGCCGCGGTTGTGTCTTCGGCCGCCGGCGCTGCCGTTGCGGCTTCGGTCGTGGTTGCTGTGTTCGCTTCGGCGGGCTTTGCGCAGGCGCAGACGGACAGCAGAACAGCCACAGTCAAAAGAATCGCGAGTAGTTTTTTCATTGATTGCTCCTCCTGTTTATTTTTCGAGCAAGCGCCCCATCAGCGCCTGCTCACCATTGAGAACGCGTTTGCGCCTCAAATATGAAACGTCTTTCAAGGATAGCTGCCGATCTCTCTGTCGGAGCATGAAGTCTCTGGATTTTGGGCCGTGCTCAATTCAAATGCGGATGGACTTAACGGAATGGCCTTCGAGCAATTCACCCGAAACGGTGATCAACTGCGGAATCCAGCTCTTCGGCTTTTCGATCTGTTCAATCAGCAGTGCGGCCGCCTTTCTGCCCATCGTCTCCGCGTCCTGCCGGAACGTGGTCAGTTTTGGCCGGAGAACCTGCGAAAGCAGGATTCCATCGTATCCAACAACGCTCATGTCGTCCGGAATGGAAAGACCCTGCTGCTCCAGCTCGTTCATTCCGCCGATAAAGGAGAAATCGTCGGGATACAGGATGCAGGTCGGGCGTTCCGGCAACGCCAGCAGATTCCTGGTCGCCAGTCCGCTGGAGCGCGGATCATGGTAAATCGCCGCGCACACATAGGATTCCGGAACCCGTATTCCAAGCTCGGTGCACGTTTTAAAAAAGCTGGCAATACGTTTCTGCGTAACGGAAGTGTCCTCGCCGTGAATAAAGGCGATACGCCGGTGCCCGTTTTGATAGACGTAGCGGACGATTTCCTGCATGCCGCCGACGTTATCCGAAAGGACGGAGGTGCGGCTGTCGAACGTGTAATCAAGCGTTACGGTCGGGATTTCGCTTTCCACGAGGCGTATGACGTCCGGATCCTTGAAATCGACGGAGGCAATCACGACGCCGTCGCAGTTCCGGTATTTCGCATGCTGGTAATAGTCCATGGAGAACTGGCCGATATCTTTGCTGATAAACGTAACGTCATAGCCGAGCCGCTCCGCCTCCACCTTGAGACTGTTGAGAATTTCAGAAAAATACTCGTGCTTCAGGCCGCAGCTTGTTTTATCAACAAAAAGAATTCCAATGTTATGCGAACTGCCAAGCTTCAGCGCGCGCGCCGTCGCATTCGGGAGATATCCCATCCTCTTGGCGACGGAGCGGATATAATTCGCCGTTTCCTCGCCAATATCCGGCAGGCCGTTCAGCGCTTTGCTGACGGTTGCCTGCGAAACGCCGCATTCAATTGAAATGTCCTTCAACGTTACCATATTCAACCTGCATTGCCGTATATTTGGATTCATCTGAAATCTCAAACGTTTTCGAGAAGATAGTGGCCTAAAATGACAAGAAATTGGTGAAAGTAAAACTTAAACGTTTACGATAAACACATTATATTTAGCTGCCGATGGGATGTCAAGCAGAATATTTCTCAGATTTTAGCAGTAATAACTATTGTATTGATGAAAATAACGCGAATATAACGTAAAATTCGATTGAGAAGAAAATTATTAAAAAAACTCTTTGCAATTCAGCGGGCATTCGTATATGATGTTGACCACAGACTTAAACGATTACGAAAAGATATCCTGTATAAATTCATCAGGTCAGGGGTTCCTATCATGCAGTATGGCTATTACGACGACGCGACAAAGGAATATGTGATTACAACACCCGCCACACCGTTACCCTGGATCAATTATCTTGGCAACGAAGGGTTTTATGGAATTATTTCCAATACCTGCGGCGGGTACTGCTTCTACCGGGACGCGAAACTCCAGCGCGTCACGCGTTATCGCTATAACGACGTGCCGGCCGATCTGGGCGGAAGGTGCTACTATATTCGTGAAAGCGATTCCTTCTGGAGCCCCTCGTTTCTGCCCGCCGGAACGGAACTGGATCGCTACGAATGCCGCCACGGGCTGGGATACAGCCGCTTTCTCGGCGAAAAAAACGGGTTGAGAGCCGAACTTACCTGCTTCGTTCCATTGCACGCGGACTGTGAAATTCACAGGCTGGTTCTCAGAAACCGGGCGGAGAGCGAGCGGTCTTTTCGTGTATTCGGCGCGGTGGAATGGTGCCTTTGGAACGCAGTGGACGATGCGACGAACTTTCAGCGCAACCTCAACATCGGCGAGGTCGAGGTGGAGGACGGCGTGATCTACCACAAAACCGAGTATCGCGAACGCCGCGACCACTATGCGTTCTATTCGGTCAACCGGCCGACGCAGGGATTCGACACCGACCGCGACCGTTTTTTGGGGAAGTTCCGTGGCTGGAACGCGCCGGTTGCCGTGGAAAACGGCGCGTGCACCGGCAGCGTGGCCAGCGGCTGGGCGCCGATTGCCGCGCACGAGGTTTCCGTTACGCTGGCTGCGGGGGAGGAAACGACGCTGATCTTCCAGCTGGGATATGCGGAAAACGACCCGCTAAAGAAATTCACCGCTCCGGACGTGATCAATAAGGAAAACGCGCGCGCACTGCTGCAACGGTTTCAAACGGAGGCGCAGGTCAACGATGCGCTGGCCGCCCTTGCGGTATACTGGGACGAGCTGCTTGCGCGGTTTTCACTCTCATCCGGCGATGAAAAGCTGGATCGAATGGTCAATATCTGGAACCAGTACCAGTGCATGATCACCTTCAACATCAGCCGCAGCGCAAGCTATTTTGAGAGCGGAACAGGCCGCGGAATGGGATTTCGGGACAGCTGCCAGGATCTGCTGGGGTTTGTGCATATGATTCCGGACCGCGCGCGGGAGCGGATTCTGGATTTGGCGGCGGTGCAGTTTGCCGACGGAAGCACCTGCCATCAATACCAGCCGCTGACGAAGCGCGGCAATGCGGACGTCGGTTCCGGGTTTAACGACGATCCGCTCTGGCTTGTGGCCTGTACCGCGGCGTATATTCGCGAAACGGGGGACGACGCCCTGCTAATGGAGCCCGTTCCGTTTGACCACCGGTCGGGGACCGAACGCCCGCTGATGGAGCACCTCCGGCGCAGCATCCAGTTTACGCTCGGGCATCTTGGGCCGCACGGCCTGCCGCTGATCGGGCGGGCGGACTGGAACGACTGCCTGAACCTGAATTGTTTTTCCAACATACCGGGCGAGAGTTTTCAAACGTGCTCGAATTACGAAAGCGGAACGGCCGAGAGCGTTTTTATTGCGGGCATGTTCGTTCGATATGGCGGGGAATACGCGGCGCTTTGCCGCCGGCAGGGATTGCCGGACGAGGAACAGTCGGTTTTATCCGCCGTCCGAAAAATGGAGCAGGCAGTGCTGGAGAGCGGCTGGGACGGCGCCTGGTTTCTGCGCGCTTACGACGCTTTTTCCAGAAAAATCGGCAGCCGCGAGAACGAAGAGGGGAAAATCTTCATAGAGCCGCAGGGCTTCTGCACAATGGCGGGCATCGGCGGGCGCGCATACGGGGAACAGGCGCTCGCCTCGGTTCGGGAATACCTCCTGGGTGAATTCGGCGTGGAGCTTCTGCATCCCTGCTACACCGCGTATCGCCCGGAACTTGGCGAGATCAGCAGTTATCCGCCCGGATACAAGGAGAACGGATCGGTTTTCTGCCACAACAATCTTTGGATCGTGCTGGCGTACTCCGCCCTTGGGATGGGGAACGACGCGTTTGATATCTACCGGCGAACGAGCCCGGCATATCAGGAGGACACCAGCCAGATTCACCGGACGGAGCCGTATGTCTACTGCCAGACGATTGCCGGCCGGGAATCGAAGCAATACGGAACGGCGAAGAACAGCTGGCTGACCGGAACGGCCGCCTGGGCATTTGTCGCCGTTTCGCAGGGAATATTGGGGATTATTCCGGAATTCGAAGGACTCCGCGTGGAGCCGTGCCTGCCGGACCACATCGAAGGGTATCGGGTGGAACGGAGATTCCGCGGTACGGTCTACGAAATTACGGTTCGTCGCGGAAAGGAAGCGCAGGAACGGGGCATGATGGTAGACGGCAAAAAAAACGACGGCTCCCTGATTCCGCTCTGTCCGGGGCGGAGTGCGTGCCGCGTCGAGGTGGTTCTCTAGTTTGTCTGTTCGTTGATCGAAGGCAGGAGAATGCATCCAAGGATGGGATGGTATGCAGGCAGGCGCTTGAGGTGACGGATGGGATCCGCCGCTGTGGCTGCCTCGAGACCGGCCGTATACCGCAAGGATGCATTCTCTTTGCACTGGCGCCTGCTAGGCTGCCGTCGTAACGAACACAGCTCAGGCTGCGAATTCGTCATGTTCGCACACAGCAGATGCGAACTATTTTATTATATCAGAAATCCGGATAAAGGGAAGCAATTCTGCCGGGCGGGCCGGTGATTCGAACGATATTGATCGTTTGTGCATACGCGCGCGGAATGATCTCTGCTGAACGTCTGGCGGGGCAAATCGCCTTTTTCGGCGGCGTTTTGTACGGCAAGAGGCGGATTAAACAAATTCAAGAGAAACGGGTACGACACGGGCGAAAGGAGGCTTTCCTTCGCCTCGTTCGTTTTTTGGCGTTGCACTTCGCTTTTGTATCGAAATTAGTTTCGTTGATTTTAATTGACGCAGTTGTGGAACACGGCTATATTGGCAGTGAAGAATAAAAACACGCCGAAAATAGTTTCGATAACACGTGTTTTATCCCGAAAACCAATATTCCTGTCGAAAATAGTTTCGATAACACCTGCTTTATCCGGTTAACGAGTCTTCTTGTCAATTGGCGGCAAATCGCCGCAGATCATCCTGTAAAAGCGCTTGGAAAGGGACGGCATTCTTTTCCGCACAGGCGGAATGCATGGAACGCGACCGGTGCGGTTTGGGATCACCGTTCAACAGGGAGGCGCAGCGCGCTTACGCAACATTTGGAGGATACGGTCAGCCTATGGAACGAAAAAACATATTCCGGCAACTGCTTGAGAAATTCATCGACATCCGCGAAGCGGGCGTTTTAATGCCGCTGCTTCTCGCGATTCTTCTGTTTTCCGCCAAGAGCGATAAGTTTCTCTCCGTGAGCAACATGACCAACGTCATGCGCACCGCGGCGTTTACAATGATCACTTCGATCGGCCAGGCGTTTCTCATCATTGCCGGCAGCTGGGATATTTCGGTCGGCGCGGTGTTCTCCGTCGGCGGTGTGGCGGCCGCCGCGCTGATGAGCTACTATGGCTTTCCGATCTGGGCTGCGGTGCTGGCGGCGCTCGTGGTTGGCGGCATCTTCGGCGTGTTCAACGGATTCCTCGTTCAGAAGATTAAACTGCCGCCGTTCATCGCCACCATGGGTACGATGTATGTTGCGCGCGGCCTCTGCACGGGTTATACGAAAGGCGTTTCGGTCTATCCGCTGCCGGAGTCGTTTCTCGGCGTGGGACAGGGCGGGATTCCGATTGGGAATTACGAGCTGCCCTATGTCATCGTCATTGCGCTGGTGATGGCGGCGATTGCGGGGTTTGCCCTCCGGTACACGGCTTACGGGCGCCGGCTCTTTGCCGCGGGCGGCAACGGGGAAGCGGCGAGGCTCGCGGGCATTCCAACGGTAAGGGTGCGCTTTTCGGCGTTTGTGCTCACGGGCATCCTCGCGGCGCTCACCGGCGTGCTGATGGCTTCCCGCGTGGGCAGCGCGCAGCCGAACATCGGATCCGGCTTTGAGATGACGGTCGTTGCGGCGTGCGTCATCGGCGGGATCAATATGGAAGGCGGCGCCGGTTCGATCATCGGCGTGGTCATGGGCAGTTTCTTTATGGCGATGATCAGCAACGGCATGACGCTCATCAAGATCGACGCCTACTGGCAGCAGCTCGTCATCGGGCTTGTGCTCATCTTCGCCTGCTCGCTGGAATACCTCCGAAACCGCATACGCGCCAGCCTGAATCGGTAAGGAGGGTATTATGGCAAAGACGGTTCTCGAAATGAAAGGGGTTACCAAATCGTTTGGTGCGACAAAAGCCCTGAAACAGGTTTCGATTGAGCTATATGAGCATGAAATTCTTGCTATTTGCGGCGAAAACGGCGCGGGAAAATCCACGCTGATGAAGGTGCTCAGCGGCAGCTATGAATTCGGCAGTTACGAAGGCGAAATTCGGATCGACGGCAAGCCCTGCGTCTTTCGGACCCCGGCGGACGCTTCCGCCGCCGGTATCGAGATGATCTATCAGGAAATCAGCGTTCATCTGGATCTTTCGGTTGCGGAGAACATCTTTCTCGGGCGCGTCCCGCTGCGCGCCGGTATGGTTCAGTGGAAACAGATGAACGAGAAAGCGAAGTCCTATGCCGATATGGTCGGGCTAAAGGTTCCCGTAACGACGCATCTAAGGGATCTGAGCGCTTCGCAGTGCCAGATGGTTTCCATTGCCCGCGCGCTCAGCCGGAATCCAAAGATTCTGGTGCTGGACGAGCCGACCTCCCCGCTGACGGACGCGGAGGTGGAGGAGCTCTTTAAAATTCTCTTCCGTCTGCGGGACGGCGGCATATCCTGCATCTATATCAGCCATAAAATCAGGGAGATCAAGCGACTGGCCAACCGTGTCTGCATTCTGCGCGACGGCGCGCACGTTTGGACGAAACCGTCGGACGAGCTGAGCACCGGGGAGATTGTGGAGGCGATGGTCAACCGCAAGATCGGCAATCTTTATCCAAAGGAAACGGTGGAGATCGGCGCGGAGGCATTTTCCGTTCGGAATCTGCGCGTCAGGCATCCCTATAACCGAAAGAAATATATCGTGGACGGTATCGATTTCTCCGTGCGCCGCGGCGAAATCCTCGGCTTGGTCGGGCTGGTCGGTTCCGGCCGGAGCGAAACCGTAAACGCAATCTTCGGCGCGATTGATGGCAGCTACGACGAGCTGCGCATCGACGGCGAAATCGTTCATATTTCCGACCCGCGGGACGCAATCCGCAAAGGTCTCGCGCTTTTAAGCGAGGATCGAAAGGTAAACGGCTTTGTGCCGACGCTGAACCTTGCTCGCAACATTACCCTTGCGCGGCTGGATAAGGTCTTTCGCCGCGGTGTTCTGGACCGAGAGGCGGAGCGGAAATTCGGCACGGACTATATTGAGCGCCTCAGCATCAAAGCCAACAGCGAGCGCGACATGGTAACGAGTCTTTCCGGCGGAAACCAACAGAAGGTCGTCCTGGCCAAGTGGCTGCTCGCGGAACCGAAGGTACTGCTGCTGGACGAGCCAACGCGCGGCATCGACGTTGGCGCGAAAGCGCAGATCTACCAGATCATGACGCAACTGGTGCGCCAGGGAATGGCGATCGTCATGATCTCCTCCGAACTGACGGAACTGGTCGGCATGTGCGACCGGTACCTGCTGCTTGCGGATGGAAAAATTCGCGCGGAACTGGGCCGCGAGGATGCGGACGAAGAGCGCTTCCTTCGCATCTGCTCCGGCAGTAACCGCTGACAAGATACGATACAGGATACGGCTCAAACATTCCGGTTGCTCATGCTCTCCCGGGGGGCATTGACATCAATAAAACAGGAGGAAACATCCAGATGAAGAAAATACTGATCCTAGTACTTGCCCTCATGCTGGCGCTCAGCGCGTTTGCGTGCAGCGGAAAGGCGGCGCCAGCCGTAGAAACCGCAACGGAAGCCGCCACGGAACCCACCGCAGCCGCGGAACCGGCAGCCGAGCCCGCGGCGGCGGAAGACCAGCCTTATGTGATTCTGGTCAACGCGCTGGTCGGCCACCCTGTTTACGAACAGCAGGCCGAAGCGGCACGCAAAGCGGCGGAAGAATACGGCGTAAAGCTCGAAATCATCGGGCCGACGTTTGGAACCACCACAATCGTAACGGACTACATTGCCGCCATGGAAAATGCCATTACGATGCAGCCGGACGCCATCATTGGCGAGCCGTTTGATCCTTCGCTTTTCGAGGTGTTTGACCGCGCGAAGCAGGCCGGTATTCCGATGTTCCTGACTTCGAATCTGCTGGAGGATGAAAGCGCGTTCATCTCCTGGATCGGCACCGATAACTACAACTACGGTGTCAACGCGGCGGATATGATCGCCACGAAGACGGATGGCAAAGCGAGCATCTGCGTGGTCATGGGCGACCTTGCGACCACCAATCAAGTTGAACAGCGCAAAGGCCTGGAAGAGCGCATTGCCGAAAAATATCCGGATATGAAGATCACCAACGTAGTTGCGGATAAGAACGACGTTGCCACCGCGATGAGCGTCATCGAGGACACGCTGAACACCTATCCCGAAACCAACGTCGTCATCATGCTCGAGTCCACCGGCGGCCCCGGCGTTGTGCAGGTCTGCCAGGAGACGGGACGCACCGATGTTCTCATTTTGGATATCGACGCGGTAGACGCAACCATCGACAACATCAAGGCCGGCAAGGTCTGGGCAACGCTGGCGCAGAATTTTTACAAGCGCGGCTATGAGTCCGTCCGCATGGCGTATGAATATCTGACCGAAGGCGACGCGGCAACGTTTGCCAAGCTCAACGACTCCGGCACGGTGCTCATCGACCAGTCAAATGCGGGCACCTATGCCGAAGATCTCTGGGGCGCGATTATGTACAAAGGAACGGCCTGGCCGGCCAAGTAAACAGCGGCTGACGTTTTTCTCCGCCGGAACGGCCGAATCCCGTTCCGGCGGGCGGACAAGGGATTCCATTGTGATGCGCGAAAAAAGCGGTGCGTCGCCGCAATCGCAGCACAAGCCAAGCCATTGCTTGACCCAGCGAGCGGGCGCGTACGCCCGCAGGAGAGAGGGCACCCGCTATGCCGAAGATGCGTGATATTGCCGAAAAAACCGGCCTGAACATCTCAACCGTTTCACGGGCGCTGCGCGACGCGCCGGATATCAGTCCGGAAACGGTAAGTCTGGTGAAACGCGCCGCCATGCAGATGGGCTATCGTCTTCGCGTGAGCGGGCGGGGCAGCAACACCATTGGCCTCATCGTGCCGGAGGTGGGCAGCCACTATTATTCGGAAATGGTCGAAACCATAGAGCGGGAACTGAAGAAACGCGGCTATTCAATGATTGTAATCATCGGCGGATTTGACGTGGGCGGTATCCTGACGGCGTTTGACCAGATGCTCAAGCACGATATCTGCGGCATGATCGTGAACGACTGTTTTGTGCTAAACGCCAAGGACGATATTCAAAAGCACGATCGCATAGCGCATTCCGTGGTTCCGCTCGTTCTGATTTCGGAAAACAAGGTGATCCTTCCCGTGGACACAATCTCCATTGCAAACGAAATGGCCGTGCGGCAAGCTCTGGATCACTTAATCGAACTGGGGCACCGTGAAATCGGATATATCGGCGAATTTGCGTCGGACGTACGCTATCTAGCGCTGACGCGGTACCTGCGCGAACTTGGGCTACCCATACGCGAGCAGCATATGAAGCGCGGCAAGGAGCGGTTTGAACTTGGCGGATATCTCCGCGCGAAGGAGCTGCTGAAGGAACGCGAGGAACCGCGCGCAACCGCCGTGCTTGCCTGCTATGATCAGGTGGCGCTCGGCGCGATGGACGCGTTTGCGGAAGAGGGCGTTCGCGTGCCGGAGGATATCTCTATCATCGGCTTTGACAACATCATTCTTAACGACTATTTACCCATACAGCTGACGTCCATCTCAAACCCGACCGAGCAGCTCAGTTCGCTTGCGGTCAAGCTGCTGATGGATAACATTCTGGAAAAGGATTCGCATGTGGTGCAAAATGTTTCGCTCCAGCCAAGGCTGGTTATCCGCGGTTCCACGTGCCCGCCGCGCATAGCCGCGCAGCCCGGACAGGAGCAGGGGACGGATGGATGAAACGCAGCCGGCGAAAGCCGGTTCAAAAAAGAAAAATACCTGCAGGAAAGCATAGGCGCGGCAGGGCGCAAAATGGCACCTTAACATCCGCTGATACGGACGTTTGATTTCTTGGTTAAAACGGTATAAATTCGAATTTTCGTTGTCCGCGCGGGAACGCATGCCCGGCGGAGCGACTGATAGCAGCAAGGAAACAGGACAATATGAAGGCAATCAGAATTGGATGGGCAAAAACCGACCTTACCCCGGATCGTCCGGTCTGGATGATCGGGCAAATGTATCACCGCGTTTCGGAATCCGTCCGCGACCCGATCACCGCAACGGCGCTTGCGCTGGAAAACGGCGAAGCGCAGGCGGTGTTCGTTTCCCTGGATATGACCGAAGTGCCGATGCACGCCATGGAACGGCTGAAAGCGCGGCTTTCGGGACTCGGGGACCTGAACTTTGAAAATATCTCCTTTGGCGTAACGCATACGCATAACGCTTCCGACTTCTTTCAGGACTTCATGCGTCTTGATAACGAGAGCGTGTTTGGAGAGGATATCCTGCCGGAGCTGTATTTTCCGGATAACGTGCTGCGCGGCGAGGAAGCGCAGACGTATCTCGTTGAGAAACTGGCCGACCTGATCACGCGCGCTTGGATGCAGCGCATGCCGGGCGGCGTCAGCGCCGCGCACGAGTATGCCGCGGTCAGCTTCTCCCGCCGCGCGGTCTTTGCCCGCGGGGACGGGGAGGAGACGGTTATGTACGGCGACTGTTCGAACGACCGGTTCCTGCGCTTTGAACCGGGCGGCGACAGCGCCGTGGAGCTGCTCTACACCTGGGATTTACAGGGAAATCTGACGGGCGTCGCGGTCAACGTGCCCTGCCCTTCGCAGGTCTTTGAGCTGCACCGGTTCCTTTCCGCGGACTACTGGGGTTTTGTGCGCGGCGACGTCGCGTCCGCGCTGGGAGAGATCTACATTTTGCCGCTTTGCGGCGCCGCGGGCGATCTTTCCCCCATCGACCTTGTTAAAATCAGCAAAAGCAATCAGCAAGAACTCCTGCTCTGGGGCGGCCAGGCGCAGGAGGTGCAGCGCAACTTCGATATGGTGCGCATCTGCGAAGATCTTGCCGCACGGATTACCGAGGCGGTGATGCGCGGTTACCGGCAGGCGAAGACGGAGATCGACGAGTCCCCGGTGCTGAAACATGAATGCCTGCATTTGCAGCTCCCACTGCGCCTCGTTTCGAAGGAAGCGTATGAAGCGTCGCTGGCGGAAGTAAACCGGATACAAAGCGAGTTTTCACCGGAGCATCGCATGACGACGCAGGACGTCGTTTGCGCGTTTGAGCCGCAGGGGGACGTGCTCCGGTGGCGTATGCAGCAGGAGACCAGCGTATTTCCCTGCGTGAGCCATATCGTCCGCATCGGCGCCGTCGCGCTTGCCACCAATCCCTTCGAGCTTTTCAGCGAGTTTGCCCAGCGCATGAAGGCGCGCGCGCTGCCGGAGCAGCTGTTTGTCGTTCAGCTTTCCAACGGGATCGGCGGATACCTGCCTTCCCGCCCCGCGGTTGCCGGAGGCAGTTACAGCAGCAAGCCCGCTTCCACGTTCTGCGGACCGGAAGGCGGCGACCTGCTGGTGGAGGAGACGCTGCGCGCGGTCAACCGGATGTTCGAGGAGCAGCCCGGCTGCTGAGGAAACGCGGCATGCGCAAGAAAAGAAGAATATCTAGATCAATCCCCCCCGGCAAGCCGGGGGGTTTCTGTCGCCTGGTTACGAGGAAACCTTCCGCTTACCGGACAATGAAAGGCCGATTTCACGCTCTGGCGAATTTAAAATTGATTTCCGGATCGGTTCGCGATAGAATGATTCCCAGATTTAATCGGTCACTGCGTTTTGAATTCCACTTCAATCATTCCCTTTCGCTTTGCATGAATTCCTTGCGCAAACTTCCGATTTTGAAGCCGTGGGAGGACCCCAATGCCGGATTACCGCATTATGATCGTGGACGACGAGTTCGAGGTGCGCGAGGGAATTGCCAAGTGCGTTGATTGGAGTACCGCCGGGTTTCGCATTGCCGCGACCGCTGAAAACGGGCAGGATGCGCTGGAAAAAGCGGAGTTTCTGGAGCTCGATGTGGTGCTGACCGACATCAAGATGCCGTATATGGACGGTTTAACGCTCGGCGCGGAACTGCTCAAGCGCTATCCCGCGATCAAGCTCATTATCCTTTCGGGATTTGACGAGTTCGAATACGCCAAGGAGGCGATTCGGCTCAACGTGCTGGAATATGTGCTTAAACCGGTCAACGCAAACGAGCTGCTGCAAATCCTGCTGCGCGCAAAGGCGCAGCTCGACGCCGAATTCCGCGCCAAGCAGGATATCGAGGCGCTGCGCATGCGTTACGAACAGGCGTTGCCGCTTCTCAAAGACCAGTGCCTGCGGGAAATTCTGGCGGGTTCCGTACCCGCCGAGGAAGCAAAACGTTTGATGGAGCAATATGGCATCCATCTGGACGTTTCCAATTCCATGATCGTCGCCGTGTTCAACACGAGCGCGCATATACCGGCCGGTTCCGTGATTACGCGGGAACTGCTGCCCGTTTCCGTACGCGGGTTGATTGAAACCGCGCTGGAAGGCAAATGCTCGTATGCGACGTTTCTGAGTTTTGATACGGTGATCGTGGTTTCCAGCTGGGCGAACGATCCCGTGGATAACATGATGATGGCCGCAAACGAGATCTGCGTGGAATGCAAGTCCCTCTTTTCCGTCGAGATTACGGCTGGCGTCGGCCGGCGGTGCGCGGAGACCTCGTCGCTTCGGGAATCGCTCTTCGAGGCCCGGTCCGCGCTGGAATACTCCCGCGTCGTTGGCGGCGGGAAGGCGATCTATATCCGGGACGTGGAGCGGATGTCCCGCCAGCCCTTTATTCTGGACAGCCGCTATGAACAGCGCCTGGTTGCTGCGGTCAAGTTCGGTTCCACGGAGCAGATTGAGTCGGAGATCGACGAGATCCTGTCCCAGCTGGACGGTACCGTACCCGGCGAATGGAAATACCGCGCCTATGTGACGGGCGTTCTCAATGCGCTGAGCCAGATCATCGGCCGGTACGATCTGCCCGCGGAGGAGATTATGGGCGGCGAAGGGATGCTTCTCTTTCAGGAGGGCGGCAGTTCGGAGCTGTCCTCGCTCAAAAAGTGGTTAACCGCCGTATGCCTGCGCATCTGCGGTTATATGAGCCAGCGGCGGCAGTCTATGGCGGGCACGCTGGTCGAAAAGGCAAAGCAGTTCATTCTGGAGCACTTCGCCGAGGGGAGCCTTTCCGTAGAGCTTGTCTGCGAGCACCTCCACATCAGCCAATCGTATTTTTCGTCCATTTTCAAACAGGCGACGGGGCAGAGCTTTGTTCAATACCTCACCGATTTGCGGATGGATCGCGCACTGGAGCTGCTGCGCGAAACGGACAGTAAAACATATGAAATTGCGCAGCGGGTTGGCTACGACGAACCGAATTATTTTTCCTATGTGTTTAAGCGTAAATTCGGCGAATCGCCCTCGCAGTACAGAAATCGAAACGGAGCTTAATGCGGCACCGCGTGCAAAGCGAAAGAAAATCAGGCCGGAACCGACCGACACGAACGCATCAGGAGTGGATTCAAATGGGAAAGTCGCTGTTTCGCGCGCTTTCCGGTAAGCTCGTTTCGCGTACGGAGCGTTCGAGCATCCGCTATACGGTCTTTCTCTCGTTCACCATCAGCGCGATCGTGGCGATGGTGCTCACCGGCATGCTGTTTTATATCAATTTTTCCCGCCAGCTGGAACAAACCATACAGAACGAGAACGAAATGCTCGTAAAACAGGTCAACCAGTCGGTGGATACCTATCTGCGCGATATGCTGCGCATTTCCAACTCCATTTACTACAACGTGATCAAAAATGTGGATATCGAAAGCGATTCCATCCAGTCCGAAATGCAGCTGCTGTACGGAACCTACGACAGCTACATCGAGAATATCGCGCTCTACAATGCGGAAGGGGAGCTGATTGCCACGGCTCCGCCCGCGCTGAGCAAGCAGGGCGTGGATGTCCGCGATGCCGCGTGGTTCCAAAAAGCGCTCGACCGCGCGGAGAACCTGCACTTTTCAACGCCCGCGATCCAGAATCTGTTTGTCAACGCGGAGCACCGTTTTCTGCGCGTTGTTTCCCTCTCCTCGGCGGTGGAAATTACGAGCGGCAAAAACACGATGCAGGGCGTTTTGCTCATCGACCTGAAATACAACAGCCTCTCGGAATTGTTCGACCATATGTCCCTGGCAAACGGCGGCTATCTCTACCTGATGGACGCCAACGGCGAGCTGATCTACCATCCGGAGCAGCAACTGATCGCTTCCGGCCTCGCTAAGGAGAACAACCTTGTTGCGGCGACCTATCATGACGGCGGCCAGATGGAGACGTTCCGCGGAGAAACGCGTTCCGTGATCGTCCGAACCGTAGGATATACCGGCTGGCGCATCGTCGGCGTGATTCCGCAGCAGGGGCTCGCGCTGAATCAGGTCGATAACCTGATGATCGTCGCGTTTATCCTGCTGCTGCTTTTTGATATCGTGATTCTGATCAACTCGTTTATCTCCACAAAGCTCACGGCTCCGATCAAGCATCTGGAGGAATCCGTGCAAGCGGTGGAATACGGCGGCGGAAACACGGATATTTACCAGGGCGGTTCCTATGAGATCCGTCATCTCGGCGCATCGATTCAGGGGATGGTTGATCAGCTGCAGGAGCTGACGGACGATATCGTGCGCGAGCACGAGCAAAAGCAGAAGAGCGAGCTTGACGCGCTGCAAAGCCAGATCAACCCGCACTTTCTTTACAACGCGCTGGATATTATCGTTTGGATGATTGAAAAGGAACAGCCGAAGGAAGCGGTGAACATCGTCACCGCGCTGGCACGGCTGTTTCGAATCAGCCTGAGCCGCGGCAAGAACATCATTCCCGTTCGGGATGAGATCGAGCATGTTCAGAATTACCTGATGATTCAGAAAATGCGGTATAAGAACAAGTTCTCCTATGAGATCGATCTGGACGAAGCGGTAAAGAACCTCAGCATCATCAAGCTGGTTGTGCAGCCGCTCGTGGAAAACGCGATTTACCACGGCATGGACTTTATGGACGGCGACGGAAAAATAACGATCACCGCCCGCGTCGTTGGCGAAGAGCTGCACCTTTCGGTTGCGGACAACGGCCTGGGAATGAAGCCGGAGGTCGTGGAGCGTCTCCTGGTGGAAAACACGCCTGTTTCCAAGGGTTCGGGCGTCGGACTGAAAAACGTGAACGAGCGTATTAAACTTTACTTTGGAGACAAATACGGCGTTATGATTGAGAGCGAGCCGGATGCCGGAACCTGCATTACGCTGATTCTGCCGGTGGTTCACTGCGAAACGGAGGAGGTGAGCGGCGTTGGGGAAAAGTGAGAAACTCGCTTTTATTTCCGTTACGGTCCTGTTGATCTGCCTGCTGATCCTCATCGTGGTACGCGTGATAACGAGCAAGGACGCCGTGCGGGTTTATCGCGTTTCCATCATTACGGACGACGTGCAGGGGGACTACAGCGCAAATGTGCAAAAGGGTCTCGACCGCGCCGCGCGGGATTACAACATAGACCTGCAGGTAATCGCCCTTCACAGCGGCATGACCACCGAGCAGCAGAAAAGCTCGCTGGAACGCGAGCTGGAGGCGGATACGGACGCGATCATCATCAATCTTCAGCAAAACCCGAGCTTGTCCGAGCAGCTGGATCTTTCCGCCATTTCGGTCCCGATCGTCTCGCTCGGAACGGTTTGGGACGGTTACTCTTCCATCCGAAGCATTTCGACGGACGACGCCTCCATGGGAAACCTGCTTGCCCAGGAAATGATCAAGGACGGAGTCACCGTCTGCGTGATTCGCGCGAGCCTCGACAACACGCGTATCCGCCTGCGTGAAGCGGGATTTGTCAAAACGATGAAAGCGGCGGGCGTTGCCTATTCCTCCGAGTGGGATCCGGATACCATCGCCTGGGAAAGCATTCCCAAAGGCGCCGCGGTTGCCGCGCTGGATGAGCCGTCGCTGGAAAAACTGGTCGGCATGCCGGTGGCGGCGATATCGCCCTTATATGGGATTGGATACACAAACGCGCTGCTCTCGTCCCTCGAATCCGGCGCGATCCGCCGCCTGATCGTGGAGGACGACTACGCAATGGGATATCTCGCCCTTCAAAGCGTTGTTGACGCGATTGAAAACAAGGGAACCGCGCATGAACAGATCCTCGGATGCTATGTGGCGGATGCGAAACATCTCTATCAGGAACCGCTTCAGCATATCTTGTTTCCCATTTCCTGAAACGGGCGCAAGGAGCGGATCAAGCCACTGAAAAAAACGTGTTGGAGGAATAAGCGAATGGGTTGTAAACGATTTGCATGTGCCGTCTGCGCGCTTGTGATGGTTCTGGCGAGCTTGCCTTTCTTCGGCTGCTCCAGCAGCGCGCCTGAACAAAAGCCCTCCATCAGCGTCGGGGTCGCGATTTACAACGGGGACGACACATTCATCTCCAATATGATGCAGTCGCTCACCGAAATCGCTACAAAATACGAGCAGGATACCGGCATCCGCGTTTACGTGAACCTGACGGACGCGCAGGAGAATCAAACGAACCAGAACAAGCAGATCGACCGGTTCGTCTCCATGAACTACGATGTGCTGTGCGTCAATCTCGTGGACCGAACGGATGCTTCCTATACCATCGACCGTGCCAT
Source organism: Eubacteriales bacterium (assembly GCA_021373115.1). Taxonomy (GTDB): domain Bacteria; phylum Bacillota; class Clostridia; order Christensenellales; family CAG-138; genus UBA7703. The sequence goes on from JAJFTI010000015.1 coordinate 118,852, forward strand.
GGACGCGGACATTCCCGTGGTGTTTTTTAACCGCGAACCGGTGCAGGAGGATCTTCAAAAGTGGGATCGCGTTTATTACGTCGGCACCGATCCGGCGGAGAACGGGCGGTTGGAAGGGCAGATCGTGGTAGACGCCTATCGAGCGGATCCCGCAAGGTTCGATAAAAACGGCGACGGTATTGTCCAATACATCATTATTGAGGGCGAAATTCGCCATCAGGACGCAATGATTCGAACGGAGGTCTCCGTTCAGACGCTCAAGGACGCGGGCATTGAGCTGGAAAAACTCGACGGCGGCATTGCCAGCTGGGTGCGCAGCCAGGCGGCGGCGCTCTCCGACCAATACTTCGAGAAGTACGGCGATCAGATCGAACTGATCATCTGCAACAACGACGATATGGCGCTCGGCGTGATCGATACGGTGGAGCGCAGAGGCTTGTCGTTTAACAATATTGTCGGGATCGACGGAACGCCGGCGGGACTCGCCGCCGTTGAACAGGGCAAGATGCTCGGCACGGTGGTTATTGATTACGCCGCGCAGGCGAAGCTGATCTTCGATCTGGCGAGCGCGCTTGCGGTGGACGGCGACCCCGGCGCGGTAACGACAATCGGCGCGGATCGTACGGTACGCGCGCCAATGTACGTGGTAAAAGCGGATTTTATTCCATAAGAATGGCATTTGCAGGAAGAATGAACGATTTTAGTTGTTGATTTTCCGGATTTATACTATAATTCTCGCAAGAACGATAACAATTCTTTCAAAATCATCAGAGAATTTTCATGGTTTCCGCTAGAATTTTGCATGGAATTAACAATTCAGAGCCGTTAAGATGAGGACGTACCTGCAAAGCGGGTATCACATCATATCAATTCAGGAGGAAACCAAATGAAGAAGATTCTTGCGTTCGTGCTGATTCTTGCGCTGGCGTTCACCGCGATTGCCTGCGCAGCACCGGCTGCCGCGCCTGCCGAAGAGGCGACGACGGAAGCTGCCACCGAACCCGCCGCTGAAGCCGCACCTGCGGTAACCACCTATAAGGTTGGCGTTTGCATCTACAAATTCGACGACAACTTCATGACCCTCTATCGTCAGGAACTCGAGAGCTACCTCAAGAGCCTTGAGACCGACACCGTCAAGTATGATGTCACCATCATGGATGGCAAAGGCGACATGGCCGAGCAGACCAACCAGGTTGATACCTTCCTCGCGCAGGGCGTGGACGTGCTGATCGTCAACCTCGTTCAGTCCTCCTCCGCTGCCACCATCACGGACAAAGCCAAGGCCGCCGGCATACCGGTCGTCTACATCAACCGTGAACCCTCCGCCGACGACATGAAGGCCTGGGACAAGATCTGCTACGTTGGCGCGGATGCCCGTCAGAGCGGCACCTACCAGGGCGAGATCATTGCAAGCCTGCCGAACAAAGGCGACCAGAACGGCGACGGCGTGGTCAGCTACGTCATGATCATGGGCGACCCGGAGAATGTGGACGCACAGTACCGCACCGAATTCTCCATCAAGGCGCTGACGGATGCCGGCATTCAGGTCGAAGAGCTGTTCAAACAGCGCGGCGACTGGGCGCAGGAAAAGGGCCAGGAACTGGCCGCGAACGCCCTTGCGCAGTTCGGCGATAAGATCGACGTTATCTTCTGCAACAACGACGGCATGGCGCTTGGCGCCTACCAGGCGATCGTCGCCGCGGGCCGTACGGTTGGCACGGACATCTACCTCGTTGGCGTGGACGCGCTGCCCGAGTGCGTGCAGATGGTTAAGGACGGCACCATGACCGGCACCGTGCTCAACGACCACATTGGACAGTCCCATACCGCGGTTGACGCCGCTGTCAAGTATCTTGCGGGCGAAACCGTAGAAACGTACCTCTGGGTCGATTACCAGAAGGTTTCGTAACTTTTCCAGCACTGAAACAATGGGAATTGCGTGCGGTATCCTACCGCACGCAATTCCTCATATCACAGCAAACGCGAACAAGGGGAATACAAACAATGCAGGAATACGTGCTAGAGATGAAGGGCGTGTGCAAATCCTTTCCGGGCGTAAAAGCGCTTGATCAGGTGGAACTGCACCTACGTCCCGGTACCGTCCATGCGCTCATGGGGGAGAACGGCGCGGGAAAATCCACGCTGATGAAATGCCTCTTTGGCGTATATAAAATGGACGAAGGCGAGATAATTTACAACGGCGAACACGTAAAAATTGAAAACCCGTTTGACGCGCTGCAAAAGGGCATCGCAATGGTCCATCAGGAGCTCCAGCCGATTCCCGAACGCTCGATTGCGGAGAATATCTATTGCGGGCGTTATCCGGAAACGAAAATTCTCGGTCTTATTCGGACCGTCAATCATAAGAAGATGTATGAACAGACCGATGCCCTGCTCAAAGGCCTCGGCCTCAATTATGATGCGAAAGCCAAACTTGGCTCTCTTTCCGTTTCGCAGATGCAGCTGGTGGAGATTGCAAAAGCCGTCTCCGCCAACGCAAAGATCGTGATCATGGACGAGCCGACCTCCTCGCTGACGCGAAACGAAGTAGAGGTATTGTTTTCCATTATCAACCGTCTCAAAGAGCAGGGCTGTTCCATTATATACATTTCCCATAAAATGGAGGAGATCCTCCAGATTTCGGATGAAGTCACCATCATGCGGGACGGCAGGTACATTGGCACCTGGCCGAGCAAAGAACTTACAACCGACATGATCATAACGAAGATGGTCGGCCGCGAGCTGACAAACCTTTTCCCGAAGCGTGAGAACGTGCCCGGCGAGGTGATCCTCAAGGTGGAGGACTTCACGTCCATCCACCCAAAATCGTTCCGGAATGTGAGCTTCGAGCTGCGAAAAGGCGAAATCCTCGGCGTTTCCGGCTTGGTTGGCGCGCAGCGTACGGAACTTATGGAAGGAATTTTCGGGCTTCGCGCCAGCGAGCGCGGGACCATTACCTATCTGGGCAAGAAGCTGCATATTACGCGCCCCAAGGTGGCGATCGAAAACGGGATCGCGTTGCTCACCGAAGACCGGCGCGGCAGCGGTATCTTCGGTGTGCTGAGTGTTTCGGATAATATTTCCGTTGCATCCCTGCAGCAATATCTGCTGTTTCGGGTGATGCTCAACGACAGGAAGATTGCGAATCTCGTTCAGGAAAACGTGAAAAAGCTCAGCATTAAAACGCCGTCGATCAAGACGCAGATACAGTCCCTCTCCGGCGGCAACCAGCAGAAGGTGATTATCAGCCGCTGGCTTGCGAACGATCCGGACGTGCTGATTATGGACGAGCCGACGCGCGGTATCGACGTTGGTGCAAAATACGAAATCTACTGTATTATTGCGGAGCTTGCCAAACAGGGAAAGAGCATTATCATGATCAGCTCGGAAATGCCGGAGCTCATTGGTATGGCGGATCGCATTATGGTGATGTGCGACGGGCGGGTTACCGGCTTTGTCGATGGCAAGGATATGAACCAAGAAATTATTATGGAGCTGGCCACGCGCTTTGCTTCCTGATTGACGGAGGATACCATGAAAGAAAAGCAGTCTGTCGGCAATTTCCTGCTCAACAACGCGATGATCATTTTCATGATTGGCGCGGCTATCGTGGTTGGGATCTTGCGGCCAACGTTCTTCTCAATGTACAACTTTAAAAACCTGATCAGCAACACCGCGGTGCGATTCATTATCGCGGTGGGCGTATCGGGCTGCCTGATTACGAAAGGAACTGACCTGTCCGCCGGGCGAACGGTCGGGCTCGCGGCTTGTATCGCGGCAACGTTCATGCAGGCGGCGGACTACTCGTCGAAGGTGTATCCGAATCTCGGCGAACTGCCGATGCTGCTGGTGCTGCTGGGCGTCATTTTTGTCTCCGTACTGATCGGCTTGCTCAACGGCCTGGTCATCTCGCTGCTCAACGTTCCGCCATTCATCGCAACGCTGGGCATGCAGACCATCGTATACGGCGCTTGCCTGGTCTTTACCGGCGCGCAGCCCATTGGCGGTCTTCGCAAGGATTATACCAATATTTCCTCCGGATCCATTTTTAATATCCAATTACTGCCGTATCTTGGCATTATCGCGCTGGTCATCGGCGTTATTATGTGGTTTGTCTACAACAAAACCCCGCATGGCAAGTATATGTACGCGATTGGCGGCAACGAGAACTCTGCCGAGGTTTCCGGCATTAATACCGTAAAGACCAAGCTGGTCATCTACATGACGGCGGGACTGATGTACGGTATTGCGGGTTTTCTGCTTGGCGCGAAATCCGGCGGAGCGTCGGTGAACATGGGCATGGGTTATGAACTCGAAGCCATTGCGGGCTGCACCATCGGCGGCGTTTCCACAAACGGCGGCGTCGGACGCATCAGCGGGATCCTGATCGGCGTTCTGGTGTTTGAGCTGCTAAAAATCGCGATGCAGTTTATGGGTGTGGAAACCTCCTACACCTACATTGTACAAGGTATTGTTATCATCATCGCCGTTGCGCTCGACATCCGCAAGTACGTTGCCAAGCGGTAACCGGCATGGAGCAGAACAACGGGAATCGCTGGGACGGGAAACGCCCGGATCCCATTACGCAAGTAAAAGAGGGCTGGTATGAAAAGTTGCTTGCCCGCATTCCGCTGACCGTGAAGTCGCTGAACATCATCATCGCAATTCTGTTTCTCCTGCTGATTGCGGCGCTGGTGATCGGGACGCTCAAAGGGAACGGAATCCTATAGCGAGGAGCGCTTTCACGCGATTGCGGCCGACCGGATCAATGAGCGGGTTTCGGCGGCTGTCAAAGAAAATCAGCCATATAAAACGTCCTCGTTTCGAGGACGTTTTGTATGGAAGCGAAAACCGGCCGAACAAGACGGTTTCGGCTGTTCAATTCGTCTGGAACCACGGAATATGAATCGAAGAAGCACGGTGGCTGAAAGGGCTTGCGCTGTAGAGGGGAGACTTACTCCTTTTCCTCCAGCTTCATCATGCGGTATCCGATTCCCACATGCGTCTGTATGAGCTTCTGCCCGAGCGGAGGCTCTACTTTTTTTCGAAGCGTTGCCATGTAGACGCGAAGGGAGGGCGTGTCGTTCGGCAGCGTGTTCTGCCAGATTTCCTTGAGGATGAGATTGTGCGTGAGCACCTTGCCGACGTTATGCGCCAGCAGGCAGAGCAGTTTGTATTCAATTGGCGAGAGATGGATTTCCTCCTCCGCAATGAAAACACAACCCGCCGCGAAGTCGATCTTCAGCTTCCCGTTTTCAAACATGGATTCGTTCGAAGAGCCGTGCTCCTGCATAAACTGTACTCGCCGGAGCGCAACGCGGATTCGCGCCAGCAGCTCGTCCACGGAGAACGGTTTGGTCAGATAATCGTCCGCGCCCGCGTCGAGCGCTTCAATCTTATCCGCGTCGTCGCTGCGCGAACTGACCACGATGATTGGCATCTGCGACCAGGTGCGCGTTTTTTTAATAATCTCCACGCCGTCCAGGTCGGGCAGCCCAAGATCCAGAATCATGATATCCGGCTGATGCGAGAGCGAGGCAAGCACCGCCGCGCCGCCGGTTTCCACCGCGATTTGGCGGTATTTCTGGGACTCGAGCGTGAGCACGATCAGGTTGCGAACGGGTTTATCGTCCTCAACGACCAGGATGAACGGTTGATTCACCAATCGACACCTCCGCTTTTCGCAGTGTGAATTCAAACAGTGAGCCGTGCGGTTCGCAAGCCGCAACGGCGATTTCCCCGCCATGCGCGGCAATGATTGCGCGGCAGAGCGCGAGGCCAAGCCCCAGCCCTCTTCGCGCGTCCCCGTGTGTGCCTGCGCTGGTATAGAACAGATCGAAAACGTGCTCGCGGTTCTCGGGGGAGATGCCGGGACCGTCGTCCGCAACGCGGACGCGCACAAGCGCGCCGTCTTCGCGCGCGGAGACGAGAATATGGGAGCCGTCGGGCGTATATTTGACCGCGTTTTCCAGAAGGTTGAGCAGTACCTGCACGATCAGCGGCGCGTCCATTTCGGCAAGCAGCAAGTCGTCCTCCATCTCTGTGCGGATTTCGTGCATTGCGCCGCGTCGCCCCAGCCGGGAAACTGCGCATTCGATTACGTCGGATACGAGTTCCGGTTTCAGGTTGAGCCGAATCGAACTGTCATCCATTCTTGTAATGGACAGCAGATTTTCCACGAGGTTGATCAGCCAAATGGAGTCTTCGTATATACTGCCGAACAGCTGCTTTTGTTCGCATTGCGGCACGTCTCCGCGCAGGAGCATTTCCGCGCTGCCAGAAATACTGGTGAGCGGCGTTCTTAAATCGTGGGATATTGCCCGGAGCAGGTTGGAACGCAGCTGTTCCTGCTGCGCTTTCAGGGCGATGATCTGCCGTGCCGCGTCGGACTGCTGCTTGTCCAGCGCGAGGCCGCATTCACCGAGAATGGCGAGGCAAAGGCTCTGCTCGAACGGGTCGAGCGGGCGCACCAGCTCAATCCCCGCAACCGCGCGCACCGCGCCATGCCCGCGCACCGCGAGATACTGGCAGCGAATGGCGGACAGGACGCCCGTGCCCGCGCCGGAACGTTTGTTGTTCGCCAGCGTCCAGTTCGCCGCCGCCCGTTCCTGCCCGGAAAAAAGAGGTTCCGCGTTTCCGTCCTGCGGGTACAGCACCGGCTGCAGCAGCTCGCCGTTTTCGGCGGGATAGAGCAGCGCCCTGCCGTCAACAAGCGTATGCAGCTGTCGCGCGGTCTCCAGCAGGATTTCGTCCGTGGTTTCCGCCTGCTGCAAATTCCGGCTGGCGGTCAGCAGAACTTCGGTGCGAAACGCTTTTTCCGCGTTGACCTTTGCCTGCTGGCGCGCTTTTGCGGTGATCGAGCTGGTCAGGATCGATGAAACGAGCATGACGAGAAAGGTCAGCGGATATCCGGGATCGTACGCAAGCAGCGTAAACCGCGGTTCAGTAAAAAAGTAGTTGAAGGTTAGCACGCTGAACACGGAGGAGAGAAGCCCGTATAGAGCGCCATCCGTCAGGAAAGCGGTCAGGAACACCGCGAGGATATACAGCGTCATGATGCTTGCTTCCGAAAATCCCAGACTGCGCAGCAGCAGCCCGAATAGCGTTGCCGCCGCAAGGATCGCAAACTGGATGCCGATCGAGCGCAGGGAGAACCGGTCGATGCGGCCGCGGTGCATCTTCGCTTTTTGACCGGCTTCCTCCGGTATCAAAAACAGTTCTACATTTGGCAGGAGCCTGCCGAGCCGCAGAGCCGGATCTTGCTTTGGGAAAAGGGTTCTGCCGGAAATGGCGGAGCGGCCAAGCACGATTTTTGTGACGCGTGCGGTCTTGGCGAACTCCGAAATCTGCAGCGCGATATCCGCGCCATAGGAAACCGCCAGCTCCGCGCCCGCTTTTTCCGCCCTGTTTCGATTGATTTCGAGCTGTCGCGCCGCGCCGGCTTGAGAAGGGGCGCTGACCGGCGGCTCTACATAAAGCGCCGTGAGCTTTGCGCCGAATGCGCGCGCAAGTATGGCTCCCGCTTCGATAACCCGTTCGTTGTTGGGCGAAGGGGAGATGCAGACGAGAACGTGTTCTTCGCGCGGATAACCGTCAACGCCCAAACGAGGCGCCTCCTGTCGAAAGAAAGATAATATCCTACGCATAGCATATCACTTTTCCGACGAAGAGGTTAGGATTTTCCGTTCGTTGGGGCGTGATGCGGCACGCCGCTTCCAGACGAGAAGCAGCATCGCGGCGGTGGGCAGCGGCAGCGCAATGGCAAGAGCGGCAACGGGACGCGAGAGCGGCGTCTGCACACGCGCCCCAATGGAAAGAACCTCGAGTGAGTCTGCGTGGATGTCCAGATCCCCGCCGTGTTCCGCGCAGGCGCGGTGAAAAACGCCCGTAATTCGAACGGAATCGCCCTTTCTTCCATAGCCGCCGACAAGCGAAATCTGGTCCGCCTGCGCCTTGGTGACATAACAGCCGATGGTGTTGCTTCCGTCGCAGACGGCAAGCCAGGCATATTCGCCGCGATCGAGGATATCCCCGACGACCTCTCCCGTGTAAACGACCGTTGTTGTGTCATAGTCCTTCGCACGGTCGATTAAATCGTTGCTGCCGACTTCCTCGCTTTCGGCCAGCGACGCAGCGGGCGCGAGCAGGAGGATGACCGCGATTATAAAGAGTAGGGTTTTCTTTTGCATACCTGCGCCGCCTTTCGGACCACATAGGAAATTAAAGCAAATACAGACAAAAACTCCAGCCGCGCGAGCCACATGATGGCAATATACACCACCTTGAGAAACGCGGGCATAGCGGCCGTGGTCACGCCAATGGAGAGGCCGACGTTACCGGTTGCCGAGGCGGACTCAAACGCGGCCATGCTCAGCGGGAATCCCGCGAGCAAACCCGCCAGGGTTCCGATGGAAAACGTAGCAAGGTATAGGATCACAATCAGCGCGGCGTTCTTGATAACGGTGTCGGTGAGAACGATGTCGCGGATGTGATGGTATTTTTGCTCCCGAACGCGCGATTCCGGCAGCACCATGCGCCGTACCTCGCCTTTGAGCGCGGTGAAGAGAATACCTGTGCGCATGCCCTTGAATCCGCCCGCGGTCGAACTGGCGCTGCCGCCGAACAGCATGGCGAGAGTGATGGCAAACAGCGCGATATCGCCCCACTCATAATAGAACTGTTTCGCGTAGATCGTCATAAACCCGGTTGTCGTGTGTCCGGAGATCAGCTGGTAAAAGCCCTTGCGGAACATTGCCATCGCATCCGGATACACGCCGTCTTTCATTAAGCCAAGCGTGCACAACAACACGGTGACGGTCAGCGTAACGGAGAACGTCACGGTTTCAATGTTCTTCCTTAGCTCGCGGGCGTTTCCGGAGAGCACCGCGTGATGAAGCGCAAAGTTAAACGAGCCGATCACGAAGAACACGACCGTAACGAGCTCCAGCAACGTGCTGTGGTAATAAAGGATGTTCTGGCTCATGGGCGCGAATCCACCCGTACTCCAGGCGGACATATAGGTCCAGAGTCCGTGCAGAAACGCGCGGTCGAGCGGCATTCCCGCCAGCAGCGCGGACACCGTCAGCGCGGCGGTTCCGACCGCGAGATAAATCAGGCTGATCTGCCAGATGCGCCGCGCGGTGGTAACCGCGTTGGGAAAGAGTTTTTCGTCCTTCGCTTCTCCAACATACATGCGGTATGCGCCGCTCTGACCCTTTGTAAGGAAGGTCAGCGCGAGCACGACCATGCCCTGCCCGCCGACAAACGTGAGCAGGTGCCGCCACATATTGATGCCGTTGGACACATGGTCGAGGTCCTGGATCAGGGTCAGCCCCGTGGTGGTCAGCCCGCTCATTACGTCGAAGCAGGTATCCAGATAGCTCAAGTAGTTGCCGGAAAAGTAGTATGGCAGCGCGGAGAGCAGCATGCACAAAAACCACGATCCGGCGGCGACGACCATTCCTTCGCCGAAGGTGAGCCTGGCAAAACGCTCCCTGGTGCCAAGGAGCATCAGTACCGCGGCCACCAGCGCCGCGATGCAGAGCGACGCGGTAAATGCAAGCGCGATTGGCCACTCGGCATAGAGAACGGAGGTCAAAATCGGCAGAACCTGCAGCGCGTTGAGCACCAGTACGACAAGCCCGGTATAATAACAAATCGGCCGGAGCCGATTGATCGGTCGATCGATCATAAATGGTTCACCCCAACAGAGCGGAAACGGCAAATCCGGCTAGGATCAAAGCGCCGGAGAATCCGATCTCCAGCAGTACGCCGCGCGCTGTTCTGAATTTTTCTTTCATATTTCTTCCCCCCGAACCGCCGAGATCACGCGCGGCAGGTCGGCCTCATTTCCCAGAATCACAACGTTATCGTCCGCCGCGAGGCGGGTCTCTCCGTCCGGAACAAGCGCTTCCCCGTCCCGAACGATACAGACGACGATCATCCCTTTCGGCAGGCCGATCTCGCCGAGACGCTTGCCGTTATAGGGCGAGCCGGGGACGACGAGCGCTTCGCGCACGCGTACGTGCGTTGCTTTTTGCGTTAATAGGGAGTTGACGTCCGCCCAGTCCAGCTCCTGATCGATGCTTCCCGCGATGCGCGCGGTGCTGCTGATGACGCTGTCCACGCCGAGCTGTTCAAACACGCGTATGTTCTTCGGGTTTTTCACGCGCGCAATCGTGCGCTTGACGCCGAAGAAATCCTTCGCAAGCTGGCAGCTTACAAGGTTGTTCTGATCCTGCCCGGTGACCGCGATGAACGCTTCCGCGTGGTAGATACCCGCGTCGCGCAGACAGTCCACGCTTGTGCCGTCGCCATGCGTTACTTCGACATAGGCGCCGCCAAAAGCATTTTCTACGCGTTCGCAGCGCGCGCGGTTGCTGTCGATGAGCATGATGCGGTGCTTTTCCGCCATCAGCGTCTTTACCAGATAATAGCCGACGTTGCCGCCGCCGACGATGACGATGCGCATGTCAGTTTTCCTCCGTTTCGCCGAGCAGCAGGCCGATGCGTTCGACGGTCAGCATGGTGGGGCAGACGGTGCAAAGCCCCATCTGCTGCAGCACCTCGTCCTTGCCGGGGTCGTAACAGCGCGTTACCACACGCGGAACATGATAGAGCTGCCTGGCGATCTGTGCGGTCATGATGTTTACGTTGTCGTCGCTCGAAACGGCGCAGAGCGCGTCCGCGTGCTCGATGCCCGCGCTTTTGAGAATATCCTCGTCGATGGGCATTCCGGTGATGGCAAGACAGTTCGTTCCGTTTTCCAGCTGCGAAAGGTTTTCCTCGCTGGGATCGATCACGACGACGTCGTGGCCGTCGTTGGACAGTTTCTTGACCAGGTTTGCGCCGATTTTTCCGCAGCCCGCAATGATTATATACATGTCTTTTTCTCCTTGTCATAGGGCGCTGGCAGGTGCGAAAAGTCGCAGTCGCTCGTAAAATACGCGTCGGCGCGCGTTTTATAGCACTCCGCAAAACCATCCATATTCCAGCGCGACGGCCCGTAGGACGGATCCAGCGCGTATGCCGCGCGGAAGTGCTTCATCGCGTCCTCATGCCTACGCTTCTTCTCCAGCAGCAGACCCATGAGATTATGCGGCACCGCGCTGTGCGGGCTTTGAAACATGGCGGTGCTTAGCAGAGCCTCGCAGGCTTCGAACTCGCGGCGGCTGATCATTTCCTTTGCCGTTGCGACGAGATCGCCGAGTTCTTCTTCCATATCGTTCACCTCTTGTTTGATCTACAGGCGAAGTATACGGCGCCGCGTGAAAAAGCGCCGTTTGAGTTTCGTCAAACGGCGTTAAAGTTTTGTTAATGAAGTTCGGTACTACGAGGAACCGGTCAAACTCAGTTGGTATCGGCGCAGAGCGGCCCGGCGAGTTCCTGCAGGAAGAAGAGTTTTCCCGGTATTGTGGGAATGGAACTGCTGGTCACTTCTTTGCAGGGGCCGTAACGCAGCGTCATCCAGAAGCTCATGCCCTGCCACTGCATGCCCCGCGAGAGGACGCCGTCCGCGCCGCCGATTGCAAAATCGGACTGAAAGATGATATTCGGGCCAATCGTATTGGCATAGCAGGGAATGAGCGGCCAGCTGGAGCGGAAGCTGGTAATCGCATTCTGTTCAATGGTAAAAGGGTGCAGCCGCGCCCCAACCCGGTAGGGCTGGCGCTTCCATTCTTCGAACGTTGCGAATTCGTCCGCAAAATGCGGTTCCCAGAACGCGATATGGCACATGCGCCCGATGCCGTAAACCAACACCTGCCGGGCGCCGCGAGCCTTCAGCGCGGCAATTTTCGCGGGATACGTCGGAAGATTCTCTTTCGTGGCGAAGTTCCGCTGCGATTCGGGAACCGTTAAGTGCCCCAGCGGTCCGTAAAACGCCGCCGTCATTGCGTTTTGAAACGCGGCCGGATCGTCTGCGGGAAGCGTATTTCCATCGGAATCGCTCCACTCGTCCATGTTAAACCCGTGGACGTGTTCACAGCTGACGTTCCATTCCTTCAGAAAATACACCGCCCAGCGGTACATACCCATGGGCCCGACCGGTAGGATCAGGATCAGTTCGCGTTTTTCGTCCCTTGCCTGCCGAATCTGCATGGCGATTTCATGACCCATCAGGACGCCGAACTCCTCGAGGTTCCCGCAGGAAACGGGGGTGAACCGTTCGTTCCAGAAAGTCTGGCGGTCGAAAACGGACGCGGGGCTGTTGGAAACGCATTTTTGGATTCTTCCGAGATCCCAGCCCTTTGGGAACACCTCGGAAAAATACGATCCCTTGAGAGTGTCGAGCATATTCATCGAAAAACTCCTCCTTACAATGCTTGTGAATGGTTCCTCGCGCATCGGCGCGGGGAAAAGAACGGCACGGTTAAGCGCACCGCGCACGGTACTATCTGTGAAACAGCTCGTCCATGCACTGAATGGCCGCAGCGCGGCGGATGTCCTCATAGTCGCTGGTAAACAGCTCGACCTCTACTTCGCAGGTGTTGTTCAGCGGCCGGAACCGGTCGCGCAGCGTGGAGCGAATCGCGTTGAGCAAGGCGTCGTTCAGCAAGGCGATGTCCCCGCCGATCCGGATGCTCTGGATGTTCAGCAGGTTCACGACGCTGACCAGCCCGCTGCAGAGGATATGCACATAGTCCGCCAGCACCGTCATGGCGGCGGAATCATACGCGCGCAGGCGCGCCGCGACCTCTTCCATGGCGGTGACGTTGCAGTCCGCGCCAAAGGTGTCCATATAGGTCAGGGACATGCCGGCGCGTTCGTTCATCATGCGAAACAGACTGGGCGTGGAACAAAGCGCCTCCAGGCAGCCTGCGTTTCCGCATTTGCATTGCGGCCCGTTATGGTCCACAATGATATGGCCGATCTCCACGGGAAAGCACATCCGAACGCCGCTCTGGTCGTCGCTCATCACGACGCCGCCAATAATGCCTTCGTCAATATTAATGGAAAGCAGCGGCAGGCTGGATTGTCTCTTCTCGGAGATGAATTCGGTATAGGCGATGATGCTGCCGTTGTTGGAAAGCACGTTGTGGCTGCTGCCGAAACTCTTGTTCAGGGTTTGCAGAAAAGTCGGCTCCGGCATGCTTTCGTGCGGAATGACCGCGGAAAAACGCAGCGTATTGCTGGCGGAATCGATCATTCCGGGAAAAATCGTATGGGTTCCCAAAAGCTGATTCTTGGGGATCCGCTTGGATTTGAGCAGTTCGTGTATGGTTGCGGAGACGCTTGCGCCGTCGTATTCCGTATTATGAATCCTGGTACCGGTGATCTTATTCAGGCAGATGTCGTACAGGGTGCAGATATACCCGCGGCTGAGCAGCTCGACGGTCGCGACGTACCCGCGCGAGGCGTTTACGGTGAGAATCACCGGCCTGCGGCCGCGAACGAACGTTACATCCGTTCCGGTTTCCACGACCCAGCCGCCCCGAATCAGATCCTCAACGAGCGTGGATACGGTGGTGGGCGAGAGACTGGCGATCTCCGCGAGCGCCGCGCGCGAAACCGGCGCCTTTCGAATCTGATTAAACAGCAGCATGATATTTTCATCGCGTATCTGCTGCTGGGAACTGGCATACGCCTGATTTTTCGTTCCGATCGCAATCATAAATACTCCAACGGTTGAATAATATAGTGCATTATATCATTCGATTGGCCAGATGACAAGCGGAATCGGAAAAATACGGGGAAAATCCAGAATAAGTAAAGAAATATGTGGAGAAATATTTATTCTTGTAACTGGAAAAAATCAATCCATATTGACGGGACATCTTTGAAATGACATAATAAATCCAGCGGACGAAATAAATCAGGATTAATCGGATCCGGTCGGCTCATTTCATTCAGGAGGTGTTTTATGAATACTGGTATGGATACGGCGCTGCTGAAGTGCAAATTCGAAGCGGGAAAACAGGCGATACGCAAGGCGGTTGATTTTCAGCTTGGCTTTCTCGGAAAAGACGGGGGCTATTGTTGGGACGGCTATGCTTGCGATGCGTTTCATAAACAGGCCTACTCCTGGAATCTCGTTGGCAACAACGACGAGGCGCACCGGCAGCTCACCTGGATACGGGAGAACCGGCTCCGCGCGGACGGGTCTCTGATTCTGACGGAGAATCCGGACGATACGGTGAACAACGTCGATATCTACAAGCACTGCTGGACCTGCCAGGGTGCGCACCGGCTGGGACGGTTCGATGTGTCCTATCCGATCTATCGTTTTTTGCTGAACTGCGAGCGCCCGTGCGGCGGTTACCCGCTGCACCGGTCCATGCCGAATGCCCGTGCGATGACGACCGGATGGATGGGCGTGACCGCGGTCTATATGAACGATCTCGAGACGGCTAAGCGCTGCGCCGACTGGTGTGTTCGCGTGCAGGAGCAGCAGCCGGATTCCGGTAAATACTATTTTATGACGGATAACGACGGGAAGCTCGTGCTCGATCCCGACGGATGCATCGACCATACCAAGCTCAAGCAGTGCTATTGGGAAATCGGATTCTCCATGCTGCTGTGCGACCGTATGTATCAAGTGACGCGGGACGAGAAATATCTTGGGTATGTCAAGCGCTGGCTGGACTTCCTGTATACCTGCCGGGAGGACGTCTGGAAGTACTGGGGCAGCGGGAAAGCCGCGCTGGGCGCCGCCATGTACTATTCGTTTACGGGCGACGTCCGCGGGATCGAGGCGGCTGTTCAGTTCATCGACTTTATCGTCGATACCCAGGTGAAGATATCGGATAAGGACGGCAAATATGCCGGCGGATTCTGGTATGACGACGAGCCGGACATTCTGCTGATCTATGTGGATCATGCCGCGTGCTTCTCCGGCTGGGTGCTGGACAGCATCAGCTATATTGAGTCCCGTCTGGGCATTCTGTAACGCTGCAAGCGGCGATTTGTTAGCCGTCCGGGGATATCCGAACTCCCCGGCCGGTTGATAGACGAGCCGTTCCTTATACAAACGACGAGTGAAATTGATTTGGAGGTACTGAGACTATGGAAAAAAAGTATACCGCGCAGGAAATTTCCACGCTGAAAGCCTACGCCGCAAAGCATATTTGCCCGCACTATATGGCCAACGCCGATCTGAATCGCGGCCCGAAGATCTATGTCAAGAGCGAGGGCAACTATATTTACGATATTGAAGGCAACCGCTATTTGGATTCCTTTGCGTCGATTCTGACCACGATCTGCGGTCACAACAACATGGACATCATCAACGCCATCTGCGAGCAGATTAAGATTCTCGATTTCTTCCCGAATTTTGGCGACCATTACTGCCTGCCGATGATCGAGCTTTCAAAGAAGCTGGAGAAGATCGCGCCGGAAGGGCTGACCGCATATTTCTATGTCAACAGCGGCTCGGAGGCGAACGAAACCGCCATCAAAGCGGCGCGTTCCTATCACGTGGAAAACGGCGAGCCGAGCCGGTATAAGGTGATCCACCGCCGCGGATCGTATCATGGAACGACGATTGCGGCAACGGCCGTTTGCGGGCTGCCCTGGTTCAACGAAAAATACCAGCCCATGTCGAACCCCGGCATGCTGGAAGCGCCCCCCGCCGACTGCAATCACTGTGAACTGGGCTTTTCGGACTGCAAAACCTGCGGCCTTGCCTGCCTGAAAGAGCTGGAACGCGTGATCGTCGAAAACGATCCCAAGACGATTTCCGCCATGATTATGGATCCGCTGCCCGGTTCCAACAGCGGATATCCGGTTGCTCCCGAGGCTTATATGAAGGGCGTTCGAGAGCTTTGCGACCGCTACGGCATCCTGCTGATCTTCGACGAGATCCAGTGCGGATTTGGCAAGAGCTGCAAGTGGTTCGTCGCGCAGCACTACGGCGTGAGCCCGGATCTGCTGACGACCTCCAAGGCGCTGACGAACGGCTACATCCCGCTCGGCGTTTGCATGATGCAGCAGAAGATCTACGATAAGTTCCGCACGGGCAACAGCGAATTCCGCAGCGGATCGACCTTTGGCGGACACAACGTTGCCTGCGTTGCCGCAATTGCAACGATCGATTATATCGAAAAGAATGATCTGCTCCGCAAATCGCAGAAGATCAGCGACTATATTAACTTCAAGATCCGCGAGCTTCAGAAGGTTCATCCCATGATTCTTCGCGTGAGCGGTATGGGAATGATGTTCTCGATTGAGCTGACCGCCAAGAAGGGCGAGAAAAAGTCGTTTGCGGTTCCCGGCTCCGTCGGCGCGTTCATCAACCGGTATATTTATGACAACGAACACATGATCATTCGAAACAACTGCTATAAAGCGGGCGACATCATCGTGTTTTCTCCGGCGCTGACCTTTACGGAAGCGAACGTGGACGAAATGATGAAGGGTCTGGATGCGGGCCTCACGGCGGCGGAAAAAGAGTTCCCGGTTGAGCCATAACGGCGCGGGAGAGCGTCCGAGGTGCTTGTTTTCAGGACCCGGCTTCGAAACCGGAGCCGGGTCCTGATTTTGATAAGGGGAATACGCGAACAAACAGAAGGAGGAAATGATATGAAAAAGTTTCTATCTATGTTTCTGGTATTGGTGCTTGCATTCTCGCTAGTCGCCTGCAGCGCCGGTACGCAACCCGCTGAGAGCACCGAAGCGACCACTCCTGCGGAGGAGAGCTCGGCTGCCCCGGCGGCAGAACCGGTTACGCTGCGTTTTACCGGCTGGAGAACGGAAGACGAAAACGCAATCAACGCGATGAACGAGCTGTTTATGGCGGAGAATCCGAATATCAAAGTCGTATACGAACCGGTGCAGGCGACCGAATACGACACCTATCTGCAAACCGCTCTGGCGAACGGAACGGCCGCCGATATCATTATGATGCGTTCCTACAGCAGCGGAAAAACGGTCTACAGCGGCGGAAAGATTCTGGATCTCAGCACGGAGAACGTCCCGAACTTGTCCATGTTCCCCGCGTCCGCCATCAACGCCTGGTCGTCGGACGGGAAATCATTTGCGGTTCCGGCCGGCATGACGATTGAAGGCGTCCACTACAACAAGGCGATTTTCGACGCATGCGGCATTACGAAAACGCCGGATACCGTAGAAGAACTGCTGCAGGACTGCCAGATCATCAAGGATGCCGGGTATCTGCCGATTGCCGGCGGTATTGCGGAGGCCTGGTATGTTTCCGAAGAGATTACTTCGTCCATCCTGATGGCTACCGTTGGCAGCAGCGACTGGGTAAAATCCCTGTATGCCAAGGAGATCGATTTTACCGACCCGGCATACGTGACCATGCTGTCCACGCTGCAGAAGCTGACCGCGTTTTATCCGGACTTCTACGAAGGGCTTGGATACGAGGACAGCCAGAATCTGTTCATTACCGGTCAGGCCGCCATGTATATGTCCGGATCGTTTGAACTGCAGTACTTCACGGAAACAAATCCCGATCTGCAACTGGGTTGCTTCGCGTTCCCGGGCCAGACGGCGGCTCCGACGGCCATCAACTTCACAGCGGCCATCGGCGTCGGCGTGTATGCCGACAGCCCGAATCTGGAAGCCGCTCTGACTTACGTCAACTGGCTTGCCAGCAAAGAAGGCGGCGAAGCCTACGCCAACGGCGTGCTCGGCTTCTTCAGCCCGAATTCCGAGGCGACCGCTCTGACCAACGACCTCTCCAAAGCCTGGATCGGTCTGACGGCGGGCAAAGAGACCATCCATATGCTGGGATACGAAACCATGACGGAATCTTCCCCCGACTATTCCACCGCCGTTGCGGATACCGTATACCAGATGTGCGTGAATCATCTGACGCCGGAACAAGCCGCCGCGTATATGCAGCAGCAGATGAGCTGGTATTTCGAATAATCGTCCGTTTTCAGCGGGTCTGCGGGTGCGGGAGTGCGCAGCCTCCCGCACTCGCGGCCTGTTCAGAACGGGAAGGAGGCATTCTTGAAACGCTCAAATTGGACCTATTGCGCATTCGTTTTGCCGGCATTTCTGTTCTATGCTCTGTTTATGCTCTATCCGCTGATTACGTCCCTTGGCCTCAGCTTTTTTTCCTGGAACGGATATGGAGCAAAAACATTCGTCGGGTTCGACAATTTTGTTACGCTTTTTACCAATCCCGCTTATTCCGAACGCTTTTTCGGCGCACTCAAGAACAATACCCTGTTCTTTCTGTATACGATCGTGCTCCAAAACGGCATAGCGCTGCTTCTGGCCGCGTTTGTCAACATGCGCCGGATGCGTGGAATGAAGTTCTTTCGCAGCATCTTTTTCATTCCCTGCACGCTGTCCATCATCGTGGTGGGATACATCTGGACGCTGATCTACAATCCGCTCTGGGGGCCGCTGAACTTCGGATTGAATGCGGTCGGCCTCTCCGCGCTGAAGCAGCCGTGGCTGGGTTCGGAGAAGACGGCGCTGATCGCCGTTGCGGTCGCGAATGCCTGGCAGTATACCGGCACGCCGATGATCATGCTGCTCGCCGGTATGCAGGCGATCCCGGACGAACTGTATGAAGCGGCCGACCTGGACGGCGCGGGCGCATGGAAACAGTTCTGGAAGCTGACGTTTCCCCTGATCGCGCCGGTGATGTTCATCATCTCCACGATCGTGTTCGTTTCGAATTACAGCGCGTTTGAAATTATCTACGCCATGGTTGGTTCCACGGGTTCGCCCAATTACGCGACGGATATCCTCGGTACATTTTTCTACCGTATCTGCTTTGGCCAGCGGCTTGGCCTGCAGCCCAATATGGGTGTCGGCGCCGCGATTGCGACATGTATGTTCCTGATTATCGGCGTAGGCGTTGTGCTGTGGTTTCGATATTACGGCAAGGACAGCGAGCTGTGAAAAAGGTGGTAAACGTGAAAAAGCATAGAAAAATTGACGTGAAAATCCTTTGCGTCTACGTAATACTGACGCTCTATACGCTCTATACGCTTTATCCGATCTTCCTCATGATCATAACCTCGATGAAAGCGAATCTGGAGATCATGAAGAATCCGACCGGCCTTCCCCAAACCTTTTCGTTTCAGGGATATATCACGCTGTTTCAGAAAGAAAACTTCGCGCGTTATTTTGCAAACAGCGCGTTTGTTACGATTGTGTCCAGCCTGATCCTGCTGGTGGTTTCCATTCTGCTTGCTTACGCGCTGAGCCGTTATCTCAGCCGGATGTCAACCTTCCTGTATTTCTTCTTTCTGGCGGGCATGATGATTCCGCTGCGGCTGGGCTTGCTGTCGCTGAACGATCTGCTCAATTCGATGGGACTTATCGACAACCTCTGGGGGCTGGTGTTCATCTATGTGGCGCAGAACATTCCGTTTACCATGTTTCTTCTGACGGGTTTCATCAAAATGATTCCAACCTCAATGGAGGAAGTGGCCTATATCGACGGTGCGAACACCTGGCAGGTGCTGTGGAAGGTGATTGTTCCGCTGATTAAACCGGCGATTGCGACCACGGTGGTATATAACTTTATTCCCATTTGGAACGACGTGTTTTTCCCGCTGATCTTTATCAGCTCAAAGCCGAATCGAACGCTCATTCAGGCGGTTACGCTGTTTTTCGGGCAATACGCCACGAACTGGAACCTTGTGTTCGCCGCCTTAACCGTAGCCTGTGTTCCGGTCATCGTCGTTTACATTTGCTGTTCCAAATATTTGATCAAGGGCATGATGGCAGGGGCGCTGAAGGGCTGACGATCACGCTTTCAAGGGGGTAACATGAAGAAACTTCGCTGGGGGATTATTGCGGCGGGCGGCATTGCCGACCGGCGCACGATACCGGGGCTGATGCTGGCGGAAAATGCCGAGTTGGTCGC
The DNA here is from genome assembly GCA_021373115.1 of Eubacteriales bacterium. Classification (GTDB taxonomy): domain Bacteria; phylum Bacillota; class Clostridia; order Christensenellales; family CAG-138; genus UBA7703. Next base: position 138,644 of record JAJFTI010000015.1, read on the forward strand.
CGTTATGGAAGTGAACATGGAATTTGCGGAGCGAATCCGTGTGAAATACGGCGCGAAACGGGCATATGACCGTGAAGAAGCGCTGCTTGCCGATCCGGAGGTGGACGCGGTATACATTGCGTCTCCGGTATGGCTGCATGCCGCGCAGGCGCGCATGGCCGCGGACGCGGGCAAGCATATTCTGCTGGAGAAGCCGCTGGCGCTGAACGTACGGGAAGCGGAGGAGATTGTGGCGCACTGCCGCGCGCACGGCGTGCAGATCGCGGCTGGGTTTGCCATGCGGTTCGGCTCCTATGTAAACGCCATGAAGGAAGCGATTTCCGCGGGGAAAATCGGGGATATCGTAAGCTGCTACGCGCACTTTACCTGCTGGTATCCGGACATGGAGAACGCCTGGCGTCAGAGCAAAGCGACTTCAGGCGGAGGCGCGCTGATGGACATGGGGATGCATTGCATCGACCTGATCCAGTACATTACGGGCAGTCCCGTGAAACAGGTTGCCGCGTTTGACGATACGCAGACGTTCCGCTATGAAGTGGAGGATTCCTCCATGGTGATGATGCGGCTACAAAACGGAGCGCACTGCGTGGTGCAGAGCAATTTCAACATTCCGGACGACGCCGCAAAATGGAGGCTGGAGGTGTTCGGTACGCGCGGACGACTGCTGGGCGACGGTATTATCGGCCAGACGGACGGCGGCAGCGTGGATGCGATGTTCCTGGGGAACGTAAGCGGGTACGACGCGCAGCAGGACGGCAAACGGGCGGAAAGCACAACGCTTCCAGTAACGCTGGGCAACCTGTACTGCCGGGAGATTGAGAGCTTTTCCGATTCGATTCTAAACGGCAAACCGCTGGCTGTGCCTGCCGCGGACGCCGTTCAATTGCAGCGGATTGTCGAGGCGGCATACCGTTCGAACCGGGAAGGCGTATTTGTAAATGTGATCTAGCGGTTCTGCTTCGCGCTGCGCGCGCGGCGCGGAGAGGCTGTTTTGCAGAGGGGGCGTTGTTTTGAGAATATTGGCTGTCGGCTGCCATCCGGACGATTTGGAGATTGGCTGCTACGGTACGCTTGCCAAATATCGCAAGCAGGGGCATGACGTTGCGGTGTGCCACGTGGCAAACGGTAATCTCGGCCATGCCGAAATTCTGCCGGACGAACTGCGCGACATTCGCTTTGGCGAGGCGGAAGCCGCCGCAAAAGTGATCGGCGCGACGCACTATTCCATTGACGCGAACGACCTGTATATCAGCGCGGAAAACGACGAGCTGGTTCGAAGGCTGGCAAAGGTGATTCGGGACGTCCAGCCGGACGTGCTGATTACGCATGCCGCGCAGGACTATATGAACGACCATATGCAGACGTACCTTTCGGTCTTTCGCGCGTCCTTTGCGGCGAGCTGCCGGCATTTTGACCTGAGCGATCCGGAAAACGCCGCGCCGGTTTGTCCGCTCTATCATATGGACACGCTTTCCGGCGTCGGGTTCCAGCCGAGCGAATATGTGGATATTACGGAGGAACTGGAAACGAAACTGGAGGCGCTTGCCTGCCACCGCTCGCAGATTCAGTGGATGCTGGAGCACGACGGCGTCGATTTTCTGGATTTTATCCGCACCTGTTCCAAAATGCGCGGTTATCAATGCGGTGTCAAATATGCCGAGGGATTCCGCGCGAGCGAGAACTACCTTCGCCTCGTGCCGCGGCGTCTGCTGCCCTGAACGGCGGGTGGAATCGTGAATGGGGTTTTTCGAAGATCCGTTTTGATACGGATGAGCAAACAGCGTAACATTGAATTTGGCATATGGAATCGAATTTCTGCCCCTAAACGACGCCAGGCTGAGAGGCCCGGCGTTTTTTTGTATGGACGCGGCGGATTTTCGAAAACCGGAGCGTATCGATTCTCGACCTGTTTCCGGAGGCGGAAAACGGGCAATACAGCTTAAAAGTTTGAAAATTAAGAACAGCGTTCAAAAATAGAGAACAATGTTGTAGAAATACTGCACCAACGACACGATTCAGGGCAAGACGTTTGCGCTCTCCGGGTTCGGCAACGTGACCTGGGGCGTGGCAAAGAAGCTGGAAGAGCTGGGAGCTCAGGCGGTGACGCTTTCCGGGCCGGACGGATACGTCTATGATCCCAAGGGGGTGACGGGCAAGAAGGTCGAGTATCTGCTTGAGATGCGCGCCAGCGGGCGTGACGAGGTGAAGGACGCGATGCTGGCGCAGGGAACGATCTAAACGAATGCGAACCGCCCGCGCGTATGCGCGGGCGGCTTTCTGTTTCCCACTCGTTTTGATTCTGAGTAAAAGGCGCAACGTTCGAATTTGTGAACGCAGTTAATATCCCAGGTTCTCCCCAATCAAAATCACTTCCGTCGTTCCAACGCCGCCCATTGGCCGGAGGAGCGTGACCACCCCGTTGCAAATACGGTCCTCACTGCTGCAATCGTAGCATTTCATCTCTTTGGACACCGCGCAAGGCGTATTTCGCTTGAGCCGCCGCGCGTTGAGCGGGGCGGCAACGTTTCGGGCGCGGGACATCGCGCTTTCATAATCCGGCGCGATCTTATTGATTCCCACGACGAACACAACGCGCTCGTGATGATAGAGCGACGCGGCAACGCGGTTACCGCTTCCGTCAATATTGATGATTTCACCCGTTTCTGCGATGGCGTTTGCGGAGGTGAGGTATACGTCCGCATTCGCGGCGGCAAGGCGGGTTTCCAAGTCGTTTGTGCGCCAATGCCAAAACACGGTATTGTTCCGCGCCAATCGGTCAAAGAGTCCCATCTGTTCAATCGTCATGCTTCCGCCGATTCCCACGGTTTTGCCGCGGATGCTTGCGTCGAGATAATCCGCCGCTTCCTTCGCCGTTTCAAAAAAACAAACCGCGAAACCGTTGCGCTGAAGCGCACTGCTTACGCGCTGCATGTCCATATAGACCACACTCCTTCTGGGAAAATGACAAGAATAGATTGCTTCTAATCGTATTATATCACGGAAACACGCGCAGGAGCCGCGTTTTTTCGGTTGACGCGCGGCACGGGCGCATTATAATGAAAGCAAGCGCACAAAACAAGGAGTGAGGATTCCATGAAAATGATTCATACCGAAAACGCGCCCGCGGCGATCGGACCTTATTCGCAGGCAATGGTCAGCGGCGGATTTGTCTTTACCAGCGGACAGATACCGGTTGATCCCGCAACCGGCAATCTGGTGACGGGTGATATCGCCGCGCAGGCGGAGCAGGTTATGCAGAATCTGCGCGCGGTGCTGGACGCCGCGGGCAGCGGGCTGGAAAAAGCGGTCAAAGCGACTTGCTACCTTGCCAGCATGGACGATTTTGCGGCGTTCAACGCAGTCTACGGCAAGTATATGACGAATAAGCCCGCGCGTTCCTGCGTCGCGGTGAAAACCCTTCCCAAGAACGTGCTCTGTGAGGTAGAAGTAATCGCGGAGGTTTGATCCTTTGCGCCGGCGGGGCGCATAAAGTGAATGCATCCGTCCAGCCCGGTGCTCGCCGGGCTTTTCCTTTTTTGGGGTCGTGAAAATAATTCTGTACTTTAGCACACAGAAGTGATAAAATGCTAAAAACATAGGATCAACGCAGCGCAATGGCAACGGATTTGAAGGTATGGATGGTATGCCGAAGAAGCTGCCTGCGAAGAAAAACAGGATAAGGACGGAGCACATGGGACTGCCAAAGAGCAAGCAGACGGACGAGCTGTTCGTTTCGATTCTGCAACTGAAAACAATCGAGGAATGCTACCGCTATTTCGAAGACCTTTGCACGATTCAGGAGGTGCGCGATCTGGGGTTGCGGCTGGAAATCGCAAAGGCGCTGGACGGCGGGGATTCCTATCAAGCAACGATTGAGAAAACGGGCGTGAGTACGGCGACCATCGGACGTGTGAAACGATGCCTGCTTTACGGCGCAGGAGGGTACCGGCTGGTGCTCGACCGTCTGCGCGGCCTGGAAGCGGAGGAGCCGCGATGAAACGGGATACGCTGAATACGCTGGAGCGTCTGACGCTGGGGCTGCGGGAACTCTATCAGGCCTATGGATACCGTCAATATAAGGTAGGTACCTTTGAGGAATATGATCTCTACGCGCGTAATAAGAAGTTTCTGGAAAGCGAGCGGGTGCTCACCTTCAGCGATATGAACGGGATGCTGCTTGCGCTCAAGCCGGATGTGACGCTCTCGATCGTAAAAAATGCGCCGAACGACGGGCGTACGAGTAAAATCTGCTATACGGAGGCTGTTTACCGCGTTCCGAAAAACGCTGCCGGATTTCGCGAAATCCTGCAGACGGGGCTGGAGTGCATCGGCCGCGTGGACGCCTATGCCCGCGCGGAGGTGCTTGCGCTCGCGGCGAAGAGCCTTGCCATGATCAGCGAGCGCTATGTGCTGGACATTTCGGATATCGGCGTGCTCTCCGGCGTACTCGCGGAAGAACCCATCGGGGACGCGGAGTGCGTCCGGTTGATGTCTGCCGTGGGTGAAAAGAACCCCCATGAACTCAGGAGCTTGTGCGAAGCGCTAGGTGTTTCCTCCGAAACCGCGCAACTGCTGCAGGCGCTGGTATCGATCAGCGGGCCGTTGCGGGAAACGCTCAAACGGGTGGATCAACTGCGCCTTCCGCAGGGCTGCGGGGCCGCGATCGAGGAACTGAAGACGGTTGCGAACCTGCTTGCGCTTTATGGTACGGAGCATGTGAATCTCGATTTCTCGGTGGTGAACGATATGGACTATTACAACGGTCTCGTCTTCCGCGGATTTGTGGAAGGAGTTCCCAGCGGAGTGCTGGCGGGCGGACGATACGACAATCTGCTTGCACGCATGGGCAAGAGCGGCGAGGCGATTGGCTTTGCTGTATATTTGGATCAGCTCGCGCGGCTGTTCGACCAGCGGGAGGACTACGATACCGACGTGCTCGTGCTGTACGACGACGCGAGCGATTCTGCCGCGCTGATTCGCAAGGCGGAATCGCTGCGGAAGAAAGGCCTGCGCGTCCGGGTTCAGCGCGAGGCGGAATCCGATGGCCGGAGCCGCGAGGTCGTCCGACTGGACGGAGAGGGTCGCGTATGAACGAAATGCTCAACGTTGCTCTGCCCAAGGGACGGCTGGGGGAGAAAGCATACGACCTGTTTGAACGCGCGGGCTACGACTGCCCGGAACTGCGCGAGGTGAATCGCAGACTGACGTTTGAAAACGAGGAGAAGGGCGTTCGGTATTTCTGGGTGAAGCCGTCGGACGTTGCAATCTATGTGGAGCGCGGCGCGGCGGATATAGGCGTTGCGGGCAGGGACATTCTGCTGGAATACGCGCCGGACGTTTATGAACTGCTCGATCTCGGCATCGGCAATTGCCGCATGTGCGTGGCGGGCCCAAAGAATCTGCGGGACGACCACACGGGCGTGCTGCGCGTTGCGACGAAATTCCCCAATATCGCGCGCCGGTTCTATGCCGGCCGCAGCCGTGAAATTGACGTGATCCACCTGAACGGGTCGATCGAACTCGCACCGATTCTGGGGTTATCGGATGTGATTGTGGACATTGTGGAAACGGGGAAAACGCTCGCGGAAAACGGTCTGTGTGTGCTGGAGGAAATCGAACCGGTCAGCGCGCGGCTGATTGCGAACAAGGCGCATTACAAGTTCAAAGGCGCCGCTGTGGATACGCTGCGCGAGAGACTCTTCGGGGTGGTGAACGCATGAAAATACAGGAATTAAATGAAATCGACCGGCGTTCGCTTTTCCTTCGCCTGCTGGAAAACAGCGGCGTGGAAGGGCGCGTTTGCGATATCATCCGCGAAGTCGCGCAAAATGGAGACCGCGCGCTGTTTGCCTACGCCAAAGAGTTTGATCGCGCGGAGATGGCGTCGCTCGAAGTGACGCAGGCGGAGCTGGATGCGGCGCTTGCCTCAATTCCGGCGGATCTGCTGCTTGCCATGCAAACCGCGGCGGAGAACATCCGTGCGTTCCACAGCATGCAGCTGCGGGAGGGGTTCCGTATGGAACGGCCGAACGGGGCGTATCTGGGGCAGAAGATTACCCCGATTGAAAAGGTTGGGCTGTATATTCCCGGCGGGACGGCGAGCTACCCTTCCACGGTGTTCATGAATGCGATACCCGCGAAACTCGCGGGCTGTCCGCTCGTTGTGATGGTCTCGCCGCCAAACGCAAAAGGCGGCATTGCGGCGCCGATTCTTGCGGCGGCAAAGCTCGCGGGTGTAGATCGCGTCTTCCAAGCGGGCGGCGCGCAGGCGATTGCCGCGCTGGCTTACGGGACGGAAACCATCCCGAAGGTGGACAAGATCGTCGGTCCCGGCAACGCCTATGTTGCCGAAGCAAAGCGGCAGGTGTTCGGGCGGGTTGCGATCGACATGATCGCGGGGCCGAGCGAAATTCTGATTGTCGCGGACGAAACGGCGAACGCGCGCTATCTCGCGGCGGATCTGCTCAGCCAGGCGGAGCACGACAAACTGGCTTCCGCGGTGCTGATTACGAACAGCTGGGCTCTGGCCGCGCAGGTTGGCGAGGAGATCGAGCGGCAGCTGGCGATGCTCCCGCGCGAGGAGATTGCCCGCGCGTCAATAGAAAGGAACGGCAGGATTCTTGTGGCGGACGATCTGCATAGCGCGCTCGAACTTGTAAACGAGCTTGCGCCGGAGCACCTGGAGCTCTGCGTTGCCGAGCCGGAACGCTGGCTGGCCTACGTAAAGAACGCGGGTTCCGTCTTTCTGGGGAACGATTGTCCGGAAGCGCTGGGGGACTACCTTGCGGGGCCGAACCATACGCTGCCGACAAGCGGCACCGCGCGGTTTTCCAGTCCGCTTAGCGTGGACGATTTTGTAAAAAAGACGCAGTACACTTATTTTTCGAAGGATGCGTTTCAAGAATATGCTGGAATGATCGCGGTGTTCGCCCGCGCCGAGGGGCTGGAAGCGCATGCGCGCGCGGCGTTGATCCGCGGCGAATCGGAGGAACGATGAGCCGGTTTCTCAGCGCGAAATACGCGGATTTGATTCCCTATGTGCCGGGCGAGCAGCCGCGGGACACGCAGTATGTGAAGCTGAATACGAACGAATCCCCGTTTCCGCCCTCGCCAAAGGTGCAGCTCGCGGTGGAGCGCGAGGCGAAACGGCTGAACCTCTACTGCGATCCGGAGTGCACCGAGCTAAAGGCGGCGGCGGCAAAGCTCTACGGCGTTCGCCCGGAGCAGGTGCTGCCCGTCAACGGGTCGGACGAGATTCTGTATTTTTCATTTCTCGCGTTTGGGGACGAGGGGCGCCTGTTCGCGTTTCCCGATATCAGCTACGGGTTTTACCCCGTCTACGCGGCGTTTTGCCGCATTCCGAAGCGTGAAATTCCGCTGAGCCCCGACCTGTCGGTGGATTACCGTGATTATCTGGATTTGGACGCGACTATCCTCTTGGCGAATCCAAACGCGCCGACGGGTACCTGCCTGCCGGTGGCGCAGATCGAGCGGATTGTTTGCGCAAACCCGAACCGGCTCGTGATGATCGACGAGGCGTATATCGACTTTGGCGGCGAAAGCTGCGTTCCGCTGATTGAGCGGTACGGCAACCTGCTCGTGTTTCAAACGTTCTCCAAGAGCCGCTCGCTTGCGGGGGCGCGGCTGGGGTTCGGCATCGGCAGCGAGGCGCTCATCCGCGATCTGAACACGGTGAAGTACTCGATGAACCCCTATAACGTCAACCGCATGACGCAGGCGGCGGGCGTCGCCGCGATTGAGGACGACGCGTATTATCGGGCAAACGCGCGGATGATCATACAGACGCGCGAACAGACTGCGCGGCGGCTTAGGGATCTCGGCTTTACGGTGCTGCCGTCGAAGGCAAACTTCCTGTTTGCGGGCAGCGACCGAATCGGCGGCGAAGCGTTCTACCGCGAACTGAAAGCGCGCGGCGTGCTGGTGCGCCACTTTACCAAGGAGCGGATTCAGGATTTTTGCCGCATTACAATCGGAACAAACGAGCAGATGGAAATTCTGCTGACCCATACGGAAGCAATCTTGAACGGGAAAGGATGCTGAAACACATGCGAACCGCACAGATCCAACGGAAAACCACGGAAACGGACATTACTCTTTCGCTCAATCTGGACGGAAGCGGCAAGGGCGAGATCTCGACCGGCGTCGGTTTTCTCGACCATATGCTCTCGCTCTTTGCGAAGCACGGGCGGTTTGACCTTGCGCTTACTTGCAAGGGCGATACCGCCGTGGACGACCACCACAGCGTGGAGGACGCAGGTATTGCGCTGGGCGAGGCGCTGAAAGAAGCGCTGGGCGACAAGCGCGGCATCGCGCGCTACGGCAGCCTGCTGCTGCCGATGGACGAGGCGCTCGTGCTCTGCGCGCTCGACCTTTCGGGGCGGGCATGCCTGCGCTACAGCGCGAACATTCCCGCCGGGAAGATCGGCTCGTTCGATACCGAGCTGATACAGGAGTTCTTTCTTGCGCTGTCCCGCGCGGCGGGAATCACGCTGCATATCAAGCAAATGGACGGCGAAAACTCGCACCATATTGCGGAGGCAATGTTCAAGGCGCTCGGGCGCGCGCTGAAGCAGGCGGTCACGATCAATGCGGCATATGCGGGCGAAATTCCCTCGACAAAGGGCGTGCTGTAACATGATTGCCATCGTGGATTACGGGGTGGGCAATCTCTTTTCACTGAAGAGTTCGCTTGCGATGATCGGCGCGGAAGCAATCGTTACGGGGGACGCTGCCCGCCTGCGCGCGGCGGAGAAGATCATCCTGCCCGGCGTCGGCGCGTTTGAGGATGCGGCGAACAAACTTCGTGATTCGGGGCTGGATCAAGTGGTTACCGGGCAGGCGCAGGCGGGAAAACCGCTGCTGGGCATCTGTCTCGGAATGCAGCTGCTCTTTGAACGCAGTTTCGAATACGGCGAGCACGCTGGCCTTGGCCTGCTCAAAGGCGACGTGGTCGAGATGCGCTTGCACATTCCCGCCGAACTCAAAGTACCGCAGATCGGGTGGAACGCGCTGATCTTCAAACAGCCGGAACATCCGCTCTTCCGGTACATCCACGAGGGCGACTGCGTATACTTCGTCCATAGCTACTATGCGACGCACTGTGAAGACAGCACGCTCGCCACCACGGAGTACGGCGCGGAACTGACCGCCGCGGTCGGCAGGGGAAATATCTTCGGCTGCCAGTTTCATCCCGAAAAGAGCGGAAAAGTCGGGTTAAGTATTTTGAAGGCATTTTGTGAAATATAGGATGAAGGCATGATTCTGTTACCGGCAATCGATCTTTATGAACAGAAAGCGGTTCGCCTCTACCAGGGCGATTATGAAAAGAGAACCGTCTATAGCGAAAATCCGGCCGAGCTGGCGGAGGTTTTCCGTCGGGCGGGTGCGGAGTTTCTGCATCTGGTCGATCTCGAAGGCGCAAAGAGCGGAGGCACGCCGCATTTTGATCTTGTTGCCGGGATCGCTCGAACGAGCGGGTTACACGTCGAAATCGGCGGCGGCATTCGAAATGAACAAACGATTCAGCGCTATCTCGACGCGGGCGTCAGCCGCGTGATTCTCGGCACGGCTGCCGCGAATAACCTCGCCTTTGTCGAGGAGATGGTGCGGACATACGGCTCCGCCATCGCCGTTGGCGTGGATCTTCGGGACGGCATGGTTGCGGTGAAAGGCTGGACGGAGACGAGCGGTCTAGGTGGCTTGGAGTTCTGCGGGAGTTTGCAGTCCATTGGCGTTGAGACCGTTATCTGCACGGATATCGCGCGGGACGGGGCAATGGCGGGCGCAAACCGCGCGCTTTACCGCGAACTGACGGGATCGTTCTCCGTGGATTTCATCGCGTCCGGCGGCGTGAATTCCCTGGAGGATATCCGTGCGCTCCGGAAGCTTGGTCTCTATGGTGCGATCGTCGGCAAGGCGTATTACACCGGAGCCATCGATCTGGCCGCGGCCGTCCGGGAGGCAAAAGCATGATTACGAAACGGATTATTCCGTGCCTGGACGTCAAGGACGGGCGCGTGGTCAAGGGCGTGAACTTTCTGGGGCTCAACGATGTGTCCGATCCCGTAAAGCTCGCGCAGTACTACAGCGAAAACGGCGCGGACGAGCTCGTGTTTTACGACATCACCGCCAGTGCCGAGGAGCGCGCGCTGTTTACGGACATCCTCACGCGCGTAGCGGAAACGATTTTCATTCCGCTGACGGTCGGCGGCGGCATCAACACACTCGCCGATTTTGACCGCGTGCTCAAGTGCGGCGCGGACAAGGTGAGCGTAAACTCCGGCGCAATCCGCAATCCCGAATTAATCGGTGGGGCGGCCAAGCGGTATGGCGACCAGTGCGTCGTGCTCTCCGTGGACGTTAAGCGCGTGAACGGCGAATTTCACGTGTTCGCCAAGGGCGGGCGCGAGGATACCGGGCTGGACGCGCTGGACTGGATTCGCCGCGGGGTGGACGCGGGCGCAGGAGAGATCGTGCTCAACTCGATCGATACGGACGGGGTGAAGAGGGGATTCGATCTGGAAATGCTCCGGGCGGTCTGCGAGATCGTCGGCGTACCGGTCATCGCCTCCGGCGGCGCGGGTGGAATACCGGATTTCATCACGCTCTTTCGCGAGCTGCCCAAGGTGGACGCGGGCCTCGCCGCCTCGATCTTCCACTTTGGCGAGGTAGGTATTTCTGATTTGAAGCAGGCGCTCTTTGAAGCGGGCATTACGGTGCGGAGGTAACCACAGCATGCTGGACATAGCAAAACTGAAATTTAACGAGCAAGGTCTCATCCCCGCAATCATAGTGGATACGGAGACGAAGGACGTGCTCATGCTTGCGTATATGAACGCGGAGAGCCTCCGGGTTTCCATGGAGGAGGGGAGAACCTGCTTCTGGTCGCGTTCGCGGCAGGAGCTCTGGCGAAAGGGCGAAACGAGCGGAAACGTGCAAAAGATCGTATCGATTACGGCGGATTGCGACGCGGACACGCTGCTTGTCGAGGTACGTAAAGCGGGCCCCGCCTGCCACACGGGCGCGGAAAGCTGCTTCTTTCAGCCCGTATTCGAAGGAGAGGAACCGCCCGCGTTTCGGTATTCGGATTTGTTTGAAATGCTGCGCGGGCGAAAGGCGCAACCGAAGGAAGGTTCCTATACGACCTACCTCTTTGAAAAGGGGATCGACAAGATACTCAAGAAGGTCGGCGAAGAGACCACCGAGGTGATTCTTGCCGCAAAGGATCAGGACAAGGCAAATACCGTTTATGAAATCGGCGATTTGATGTATCATGTAATGGTGCTGATGATCGAGGCGGGTATATCGCTTGGCGAGATCAAGCGCGAGATGGCTTCCCGTCACGTGATCGACCGCAAGGTAAAGCAGGAGAAGATGGTCGAGTAACGCGCGGGGCGCAGGGAGAACAAGGAGAACCACAAAACCATGATTCGGCAGAATTTGCATACGCACAGCGTTTGGGACGACGGAACGAATACGCTGGAGGAGATGGCGCAGGCGGGGATTTCCGCGGGGCTGACCTCGCTGGGATTCAGCATCCATACGCCGATGCCGTTTCCCTCCTGCTGGACGCTGGAGGAAGGGCGCCTGCCGGAGTATTCCGCCGCGGTGCGGAAATGGAAGGACGCGTTTGCGGGGCGGATTGCGCTCTATCACGGCGCGGAATGGGACTTGCTCTCTGAAATGCCATTGGACGGGTTTGACTACGTGATCGGCTCGATCCACCACATTCAGGCGCCTGGTCGGGGCAGCTGTGTGGACAACTCGCCGGAGATGACCGCGCAATACCTGCGGGATCTCTTTGGCGGAGATTCGGACGCGGCGGCGGAAGCGTATTTTTCGCAGTATGAAGCGCTCGCCGGAATGGAAAAGGTCGATATCGTCGGCCATTTCGATCTGCCGACCAAGTTTGACGAGACGAATCATTTTTACAGCCCGGATTCGCCGCGGTTTTGTGCGGCGGCGCTTCGCGCGATGGACGCGCTCGTTTCGGCGGATAAAATCTTCGAGATCAACACCGGTGCGATCTCGCGCGGTTATCGCACGACGCCTTACCCCTCCCGCTCACTGCTGAAGGAGTTAAAGCGCCGGGGCGGCAGGATCACCGTCAGCGCGGATGCGCATGCGGCAAGCGACGTAGCCTTCGGCTTTGCCGAAGCGGAAGCGCTCGCGATCGACTGCGGGTTTGCCGAAATCTGGCAGTTCGACGGGCGCGGTTTTGTTTCCGTACCGATTGGAGGCGGCGGATGAATACGATTGAATCGCTCTTGAATGGGAACGCATACCCCGGACGGGGAATTCTGATTGGTACCTGTGGCGATCGTGCGGTGATTGCCTACTTTCTCATGGGGCGCAGCAAAGCCAGCCGGAACCGCGTTTTTCGCGAAGAGGGCGATACTCTGCGGATCGACCTGTGCGAAACCGGGAAAACGTCCTCTGTGGCGCTGATCCTGTATACGCCCATACGGGTCTGCAACGGGAGCATCGTCGTGACCAATGGAGATCAAACGGAGACGATCTGTGAAAGCCTGCTTGGCGGGCATTCGTTTCAGTATGCGCTGAGCACGCGCGGATACGAGCCGGACGCGCCGAACTATACGCCGCGCATCAGCGGGATGGTTCTGCCGTCGGGACGGTATGCAATGAGCATTCTTCGCAGGTCGCCGCAATCCGCGGACTGTGTTCGCAAGTACTGGAGTTACGACTCGCAGGAGGGCGCAGGCCGCCTGATCCATACCTACGAAGGGGACGGAAATCCGCTGCCAGCCTTCGTTGGCGAACCGCGCGAGCTTGAAGTTCGCGGCAAACCGGAGGAACTGGCGGAGCGTATCTGGAACGCGCTGGACCGGGAAAACCGGGTCGCGTTGTATGTTCGGTATACCGACCTTGCCAACGGGCGGTTCGAGAGCGCCATGCGGAACAAGCTCTTCGGGGACTGAACGGTCCATGCGATCCGATCCGGATGCATTCGTTCGAAACGGTAGATCGGGATAACATAAAACAAGCCCCGCGCGATTTTTTGCGCGGGGCTTTGCGCACCAAAGCCGGGAGCCGGCTAGAACTGATACGGATTAAAATCGTTCACTGCCAGGATGAACCAGGCGGTCGGGGCGATGTGCGGATCGGTGCCGTAGACCCAGGGATCGCCGGTAAAGAGCTCAAATCCGGTGCTGAGGTCCTCTACCGTTGCGGCGGGGAAGAGGCCGCTGCCGAGCTGAATTCCGCTCAGCACATCCAGTGCGGCGGTTGCAGCCGCATCGTCGCCGCGGAGCCGGTACATCAGCGCGGTATATGCCGTGCCCTCCGCCCACCAACCGCCGGTGGCGTTCTCTTCGCAGAAGGGGTAGCCGCCGTCGCCAACGCGCATGGAAGCGACGCGCTCCAGCGAATCCGCATATGGATCGAATTCACTGCCAAGCGCCATGGCCGCCCAAACCTGCGCGTCCAGTACGATGTTGCCCGTATTCGGCGTAATGCCGTCTTCCGTCGTCCCCGTGTAGAAAATATGCTCGGCGGGATCGTACATGGACTGGATGAACCGAAGAGCGCTTTCGGCGGCCGCCTGGTAGCGCGGCTCGCCGGTAAGGCGGCTGAGTTCCTGAAACGCGGCATAGGCGTCGATATTGTGCTCAATGGATTTATAGGTGAACTTATAGACCACGGGCTTCTTGCCCTCCGCCCAGCCGTCGAACCCGCCGGTAAACCCGTCGCCGCGGTCCGAGCAGTATTTGATGACCCAGTCCATCAACGCCATTGCCGTGTTCAGGTAACGTTCCTGCGGCAAAACGCGGTAGCACTGCAATAAGGCGAGTGCAACATAAGAGGTATTGCCGACGTTGCTGCCGACCTGATAGCGGTCTTCATACCACGTTCCGTTTTTATTCTGCGAAAAATCATACCAGCCGGGCAGGCGAGCGCCGCTTTCCCAACCGGGAATTGCGGCAATGTTTCCCGCCGCGTAGGCGTTTCGAACGCGCTCCACGCCCTGACGGTCGTTTTCCACCGCGTAGACAAACGCGTCGGCAAGGCTGCCCGCCTCATTGGTCATTCCTTCCGAAAGGAATGCCATGATCGCGAGTGCGTTGTCGTAGGAGAACGCGGCGTTCCGGATGTAGATGTTTTTCGTTTCGTAGGATTGCAGCAAAATGGGAGCCGACTTGGCGGATGCGATGTCGCCGACAAATCGGATTTCGTCCAAATAGAAGATATTCTCCGCTTCGCCGGATTCGCCGCCGCTGCATACGAAACCGAAACCGCAGCAGATATAGCTCAGATCGCTCCATGTCAGGTCGATCGAATATTCCCGCCACTCGTTTGAGAGCGTTTCAAAACCAAGCGAGCGCTTGGTTTCGCTGTCCGGGTGCCGCACAAGCCGGTCATTCGTCTCGCCGTCGTAGCCGTAGCCGAGCGTAAAGAATTCCACCTGCTCGCCGCCCTTTTCGCCCCTGGCATAAAAGCGCAGCTCCGTTGCGCCGCTCAGGTCGAGGCCGGCGTTCGTCTGGTTGCCGCCGTTGAGCTTCGGCTGGGTTTCACCGGCGGGCAGATAACCGTTGAGAAACATCCAACCGCCCCAGTCGTTGCCGCTGGTATCAATGTGGCAGCGAATACAGCTGGTTCCGTCGTATGGATCGGTCGTGCAGTTTTCATCCATATTCTTTATGAGGCTGCGGTTGCTGCCCCAAATCATCATCTTCTGCGTAAAGTTATTCTGCGTCTGCGCAAAATCCTGATAGACGTATACGCATTCGCGGTAACGGTTGAGACCGTTGACCAGACTCTCTACGGCCGCCGCCTTCGCGTCCCCGTATGCGTCGTAGATTGGCGTGGGCTCCGGGGTTGGCTCCGGGGTCGGTTCCGGCGTTGGCGCGGCTGTCGGCGCTGCGGTTGCGGTTGAAACCGGCTCCGGCGTAACGGCCGGAGGCGCTGCCGCGCAGGAAACGAGAAGGAGGCAAACGGCTATAGCAAGAACAGCAGATAGGATTCGTTTCATGTTTTTATCCTCCTTTATGGTGTTTTGAAGTGGTTGCATCGTTCAATTGCCGGAAGCAGAGGCCGGTTTACTTCAACCGGGAGGTAACCGCCTTGATCATAGCCTCCAGCTCGTCGCCGAGTTGCTGCTCCGATTCGCCTTCCTCCCTGGGCGGCCTGCCGCAGCCGAGTTCATATCCTTCCGGTGCGCGCCAGTCGCTTTCGCCATAGAGATCGATATAGATCACGTCGGGACGGGAGAGTAACCCGGACGGTTCGATCTCATACAGGTCGGTCGGGTGTCCGGTTGCGCGTGAAATATTGGAACCGAGCCGCCGGCAGCGAACCGGCGTGCGACCGTCCTTGCGGTAAAGGTTCTCGATATAGACGCGCTCTTCATAGAAACCGGAAACATGAATAGGGTTTTCCAGAGAGTAGCCATAATCGGCGGAATTCAGATCGTTATCCATAAGAAATCACCAGCTTTCGTTTTCTTCATTGTCAATTCCGTTTACAGAACGCCCATCGAACCCAGGAGGGGCAGAACCGTACAGGCAAACAACACGATACAGGAAAGAATAAAGCAGACAAGGTTTGCAACGCAGGCTTTCTTAACGCGGGCTTCGTCGTAACTGTGCTTCTTCAGCGTGTTGAGCGCATATGCGCCGATTCCCCAGAATACCCCGCCAATGACAATGGCGAGCAGCCCGCCCACGCCGGTAGATGGGTCGCCGAACATGGTGAACGAGGCCATGACCAGAATCACGCCGACAACGATGTTTACAATAGCATACGCTTTCTGTCCTTTGGTTTTCATGCTCTTTGGATTCCTCCGTTTCTTGGATGAATTGAGTGTAATCGGTTTAAAACGAAGGGTTTTCCGGAAAAGTTGCAGCATATGGCGTTTTGCCGTCCGGCGGCGGAATCCGCAAAAAAAAGCCATCGATCAATAACGACGCGACGGCTTTGGAATCATACGGTACGATGGAAAAAGAGCTACAGATCGTAACCCTGATAGATCTGTTCAATCTCCCTTTCGTAGCGAAGGAACGCTTTGGCGACCACCGGGTTGAACCGGTGCCCGATGTCCCGCCGGATCTCGGCAAGGCTGTCCTCATGCGACGAGGCGGTTTTATAACAGCGGGTGGAACGCAAGGCGTCGTATACGTCGCAAATGGCGACAATCTGCGCGGAGAGCGGTATTTCGTTTCCCTTCAGCCCGGCGGGATAGCCGAGCCCGTCCCAACGCTCGTGATGCGAAAGCGAGATTTCAATGCCCATCTTGATCAGATCGCTCTTGTGATAGTGCTGGTAAGCCGATTCGAGCGTCTGCGCGCCGATCGTGGTGTGCTTTTTCATTTCGTCGAACTCTTCCGTCGTCAGCTTGCCTCGCTTGAGCAGAATACTGTCCGGAATGCCGACCTTGCCGATGTCGTGGAGCAGGCAGGCCTGCTGCAGGTTGATGATGAATTCGCGCGTGAGCTGCTCGCTGTAGACGCTGTTCATGGAAAGCGCGGACGCAACCACACGGCAGGTTTCGCTGATGCGTCTTAAGTGGCCGCCCGTGCTGTCGTCCCGCGATTCCGCGAGGCAGACCAGCGCGGTAATCGTTCCCCAGAGCGCGTCCGCGAGCTGCTGCACCTTGTCCTGGACGATTTCTTCCAGGTGCTCGTTGCTGTTCTTCAATTCGTTTTCCAGACGGATTCGATCCGTGATATCGAGCATGCTTACGACAATACAGGTCATGGTTCCGATGCGAATGGGACTGGCGTTCATAACGACAGCGTGCGTGCTTCCGCTTTTATCGAGGACGTTGAGCTCGGCGTTTTGAATGGCTTTCTTCGCCGCAAAAGCATTTATGACGATATTGGCGTCGTTCCGGGAAGTAAACATGGAGAGTTCAAACGGCGTTTTCCCAATAATCTCTTCCCGCGCGTATCCGAGCGTTCTGCAGAGCGCGTCGTTTGCGTCGATATGCGCGCCGTTCTCAATATTGACGATGGCTTTCATCAGCAGGCTGTCGTGAAACGCTTTGGAGAACAGTTCTTCGGAAAACTCCAGCCGCGTGACATCCTGCGATATGCCAAACAGCACCGGCATTTTATTCCATTCGCCTTTGCAGACGCGCGTGATAGCGGGAAACGGCACGCCGCTTTTCGTTTCGATTGGAATACGGCAGCTGAGTTGGGTCCCCAAGAGCATGTCCCGGACGACGGCCGCAGCCTCCTCGCGCCGGTCTGCCGGGTGCAGCATCACCACGTTTTGGCCGATCAGTTCCGTTCTGGAATAGCCGGTCTTTCGAAGGACGGAATGGTTGACCTCGAGGA
Source organism: Eubacteriales bacterium (assembly GCA_021373115.1). Lineage (GTDB taxonomy): Bacteria > Bacillota > Clostridia > Christensenellales > CAG-138 > UBA7703. Next base: position 155,959 of record JAJFTI010000015.1, read on the forward strand.
TGGTTCCCTCGCCGTCGAGAACGAAGAGCAGGTCGTCGATCGTGCTGAAAAAGTTGGCGAAGTTCTGTCTTGCGCCGGACAGCTGCTCTTGTAGCTGCGCTTTTTGAAGGGATTTTGCGAGCAGCTCGACGAAGGTTTCCAGCAGAACGACTTCGCTGTCCGTCCACTCCCGTTCGCAAACGCAGGAATCAAACCCGACGAGACCCATGAAAGCTCCGCCGAAATTCACGGGCAGAACGAGGATGGACTGCGCTTGCTGCGCGGCCAGCATATTCCGGATTTCGCCGCTCTTTATATTCTTAATATGCGTTCTTAATGGACGATTGCTGGTTAACGGTTCAATAAAATCGGAAAATTTCGGAAGCGGAACATTCTGAAGTTCCGGATTATCGATTTGCCTAGAGATCCCCGCGGCGCACCACTCGTACTTTTGGCTGGAGAACCATGCGTTCGACGACGCGTCCAGATGGTTCTCCATGTAGTATACGCGATCCACCTGCACCGCTTCGCCGAGCGTGGCGAGCCCCTTTTCGATCGCGTCCGGATTCTCCGAAAAAAGCTCCTTTGAAAACCGTACGATCGCGTTTAGAATATGCTCTTTTTTGATGTTTTGTTCTTCCAGCAGATGCTGCTCCGTGATATCCTCCGCGCAGCAGGAGAGAAACAGGACGTTGCCACGTTCATCCAGCTTTGGTGTTTTTACGATTCGCAGCAGACGCCGCTCGTGGTTTGCGTTGAACGCCCACTCCTCGTTGACGGTTGGCAGTTTTGTTCGAAATGCCAGCTTGTTCTGCGCAACGCAGATATCCGCCTCCGCTTTGCCGAGAAATTCATATAGGTTTTTATGCTCGATTTCTTCGCGTTTTTTGCCCAGAAAGACCGCATGAGCGGAATTGACGCGGCCGTAGTTGACCGTATCCGTCATTTCCCAGATTTGTGTTGGTATAATATCCGACAGAACCGAAAGCGATTCGCCGAATGCTGAGGGCTCGTTTTTCATGCGTGATTCCTAGCGAAATTCCGCTGATACGTGCGTATTTTCACCAAAAGACGAATCGGATACTGCGAAGCAATGACCCGTCACAAAGATTGGATCGTAATGCATATACCGCGAGGCGGACAAGCGACCTGTTCCCCTGTTTGAAGAATACATGAAAATCACATAGGTGTCAATGGAATGGAACTTACAGCGTCACCAGACGGTAGAACGGCTGCTTCGGTTCAGCCTTGTTCGGCGCGCCGTGTATCAGCCGCTTCATCCGCGGAGGAGCGCCGCTAAAACTCATGGAACACGCGGAAAAACAAAATGAAAACGTATTTCCAAAAACAGGCGCTCCCCGAAGCAAGACGAAGCAGCAACGGGGAAGAGACGATCCGGATGCCGGGATTTAAGGGGGTATAGCACCATATAAAAAGGCACCGTTGACACCCGCGCGGAGAAAAATTACAATATTCCTATATCAATCGCCTTACGTAATATACGAAACCTGTCACTTCAAGCGCTTCTTTACGGTTACCGGCTTTTTACAAATGGATACATGGAACGAAGGGATTCCATCGAACTGAATTGTTACATCGTAAGTTCGATGGAATGCAGTTTTTGTTAAACGGTTCAGACCGACGGGTACAGGCGAAGATCCGCCTGCGGAAGGGGACGGGCATGAAAAATCCATTCGAAAACCGTAAGTTCCAAAACACGATGTTTCTGTTTGCCACGCTGACCTCCATCCTATACCTGACCTGGCGCGCGGTTTTTACACTTCCCTGGAAAAACGACGCAATCTGCATTATCTTTGGCATTCTTTTGCTTGGCAGCGAAATCACCTCCGCGTTCGGCACCTACGAGCTTTACTGGAGCAAGAGCCACGCGAGTAAAATGGAGCTCAAGCTGCCGCAGATTCCCGCGAGCTGGTATCCGGATGTGGACGTACTGATTGCCACGCACAACGAACCGGTCGAACTGCTCTATAAAACGGTAAACGCGATCGTGCACATGGACTATCCGGACAAGAGCAAGGTTCACGTTTTTATCTGTGACGACGGGAACCGCCCGGCCATGGCACAGCTCGCGGCGCAGTTCGGCATTGGGTATCTTGGGCTTGCGAACAATAAGCACGCCAAGTCCGGCAACTATAACAACGCGCTTTCCCAAACGCATTCGCCGCTGGTTGCTACGTTTGACGCGGATATGATCGCGCGGCGGGAGTTCCTGCTGGAAACGGTACCCTATTTCTTTCTGCCGCGCGTCAAGCAACTGGCGGACGGCACCTGGACGCTCCGGACGCCGGAAGAAACGGACCCGGACTACAGGATCGGGTTTATTCAAACGCCGCAGAGCTTTTATAATCCCGACCTGTTCCAGTTTAACCTCTATGCCGAACAGAACATTCCAAACGAACAGGATTTCTTTTCGCGCGAGATTAACGTGATGCGAAACAGCAACAATGCCGTCGCCTACACGGGCAGCAACACGGTGATTGCCCGGCAGGCGCTTGATGAAATCGGCGGATTTCCAACGGATACGATTACGGAAGACTTTGAAACCGGCATTAAGATTCAGGCCAGAGGTTATACGGCCTATTCCACCTCCAGACCGCTGGCGAGCGGACTTGCGCCAACGAGCATTAAAAGCATGGTGACGCAGCGCGTTCGCTGGGCGCGCGGCGTGATCCAGTCCATCCGCAACTGCCGCGTGCCGTTCAATAAAGGCCTCTCCGGAAATGCGCGCGTCAGCTATATGCTCTCCTACTCCTATTGGTGGTCGTTCGCGCGACGGCTGGTCTTTACCTTCGCGCCTATCATGTTCGCGCTGTTCAACAAGCAGATCGTGGTCTGTACGTTCTGGCAGATCATGGCCATCTGGGCGCCTTCCTACATTTTCTACAGCCTCGCGGTGCGTTGTCTTTCCAGCGACACGCGCAATCAGCGGTGGAATCAGATCATCGATACGATCCTCGCGCCTTATATGGTAATTCCGGTTCTGCTGGAAACGCTGGGGTTTAAGCAACTGAAATTCAAGGTGACGGACAAGAACACCAGCAAACCGCAGGCTTCCAACGCGGCTTATATCATTCCGCAGCTCGTGATGCTGGGGCTCTCGGTTGCCGGGCTTGTCCGCTATATTGGCGGGAAATACGGCCTTGCGCTCTTCTACAGCACGTTTATCAGTTTCTGGCTGATTTACAACATCATCAACCTGCTCTACGCGGTCTATTTTACGATGGGCCGGCAGGCTTACCGCGCAAACGAGCGCTTTAATGCCGCCATTCCCGTTCGCATTACCCAGGAGAAAGGGGAGATCGACGCCGTAACCCGTAACATTTCCGAAGGCGGCTTTCTGTTCGTGCTGCAGCATCCAACATACCTTCCGGACCATGTTCCGCTCGATTTTCTGCTGGAGACCGAGTGTTACCGCGCGCATGTGCAGGGAAAGATCGTCTTCATCAGCGCGGCGGATCGAGCGTGGCTTTACCACGTTCAATTGCTGCCGCACTTGAGCGAGGAGGATAAACGGGAGTATCTTCAGCTTGTTTACGACCGCGAACATTCGCTGCCCAAGTCTATGAACGTCTGGGTGACCGCGTTTGACGATATTGTGAGCAACGCCAACCAACGCATCGAAAAGCAGCACGCCGAAATGCGGGTTCTGCCGCGGATCGATCTGGAACGGTTCATCCGGTTTGAAGAGGGCGGGAGCGCGACGCTCGTAAATTTCAACTACAAGTATATTCTCGTGCGGAACCTCAATACGGACGAGCGCCGCCTGACGCTGATTCCGCGCGAAGGAATCGTAATGGAACTGGAGCGTTCGGATGCGGAAATGGGGAACCCGGGGCTCGTTCTGTTCAACGTGGTTGACTGGGAGAATCTGGCGCGAAGCAGCGAGCTTCAAACGCTGCTGGAGGATTGGATCTTTGAGCGCAATCAAAGCAAGAAGAAACAGTCCCGCCTAAAGCTGAGAAGGGAGGCTTAGCCTATGGCCATCCTGCTTACCCTGCTCCGGCTGCTTGCTTTCGCCGTATCCACAATGGGATATGTTGCGTTCGTGCGGATTTTCTGGAAGGTTCCGGCGCGCGCGAGCTATATTTTCGTACTCTCAAGTTTCGCGTGCCTAGTCTATTTTGCGGGCCTTGCGGGCATACTGCTGCCCGTTGCGGTACTGCTGTTTTTCGGCGGGCTGATCCTGCTTATGGGGATTATCCTGAAAAAGAAGATCAAAATTGCGTTTAACCGCTCGTCCATCAGCGCGCTGAACCTTGCGTTTTTCGCGGCGTTGATTGCGCTTATCGCATCGCTGATCGATACGAAGTTCGTTCACTACGACAACTTTTCGCACTGGGCGGTCGTCGTGAAAAACATGCTGATCACAAACCGGTTTCCGGAAGCCGGAAGCGCCATCATCGACTTTAAGAGCTATCCGCTCGGCAGCAGCGCGTTTCTTTACTATTTCTGCCGCGTGGTGGGAAACGGGCAGGGCGTTATGCTCACGGGGCAGGTACTGCTGCTGTTCGCCTGCTTCTATGCGGTGTTTGGGGTAATAAAGGATATCAAGCGGTTTCTGCTCGTCGGACTGCTTGGACTCTGCTGCACGGCAATGGCATATTTCAACATCAGCATTCGTGTGAATAACCTGCTCGTGGACTTTCTTTTGCCCGCGCTTGCGCTGGCGAGCATCGCCATTGTTGCCGCGGCGGAGCAGAAGCGCTATTGTGCCGCCTGCTTTACGGCGCTGCCCGTGCTCGCGCTGCTCGTGATCGTGAAATCCACCGGAATCTTCTTTGCGGCGTTGTGCTGCGCGTTTGTCATTGAGCGGGCGCTGCGGTTCCGGCGCGAGGACCGTTCCGGCACGGCATACGTTCGCCCCGCACTGGCGGTTGTCCTGCTTTCCCTTGTTACGTTGGTGCTGTGGAATGTGCATACCGCAACCGCGTTTTCCGGGGATACGTCGAAGTTTGGTTACGATCTGCAAAACCTTTCCGCAATTACAATCGATAAAACGCCGGAACAGATCCGCTCGATCACGGCTCTGTTCTTAAAAACGGCCGTTTCGCTGGACGGACTCGCCGCGCGCGGGATTCTTCTTTTCAATGTTCTCGCAGGCGCGGCTTACCTGATCGCGCGCTTCGCGCTGCATAAGCGCTGGAAACTGCTGAAAACACTCCTCGCGCTGGACGCGGCGGTCGTGGTTTACTACGCAGGGATTCTCGGCATGTACATCGTTTCCATGCCGCTGGACGAGGCGCTGCGTCTTGCCGGGTTCGACCGCTATGCGTCCAGCATGGCGCTGTTTTTAATCGGCGCGCTCGCCATGCGCGCGGTGAGCGACGTGGAGAATTCGTTCTACCGGCAGCAGGGGGATCGGCGCGACTACCGCGCGTTCAAGAGCCTGCTGACCAAGAATCTCTACCAGGGCGCAACGGCGGGCGTTGCACTGATTGCAGCGCTGACGCTGCTCTCCGAGCTCAACGGCATGAACAGCATCAAGGCGGCGTATCCGGAGTCGATTCCCGCGCGCGTGGAAGCGCTCGTTGGAGACAAGTGGGAAGCTCCGGACAATGAAACGCGATACCTGTTCTATTCCTCGGACGCCGAAAACGAGGTAACGAGCTACTATCTGCCGTATGTCGGCCGGTATTTCCTCTTTGCTTCCCAGGTGGACGCCGTAAGCGGATTTTCGGACGAAACGTTCATGGGCCAGATCCAAACGTACGATAAACTCGTGATTCTGGAATCCACGCCGGAGATGAAAGCCTACCTGCAAAAGCATGCGAATCTCCCCGGATTACCGGGTGTTTACGATGTTCGCGCAACGTTCTCGGAGGCGGTTATTCCGCAGGGGTGAGAAGCGCATTTTCGAATGCCGGATTGATAATGCTATATTTTTTTAGAAATGCCCTTGCTTTTTGCTTTCATTCGTGATAAATTTGCACAAATCGAGCGTATGCAAGCGTGAAGGAACCACTCAATGATACAGACAAACCACACAGCCGGATACCGCTATTTTTACTTTACCAGCTATTATTTTGGTAAGGTTTTATCTGGTTTGGCTGAAATCAAAGGTACGCGCTGAAACGACCGGTAGAGGATCGCAACGCAACCGCAGCCAAACAGGCTGCGGTTTTTTCATAGCCGGAAGGAGACGGGAATATGATCGTTATCTTAAAGCCAAACCCGAACGAGGATCAGCTGGAGAGCCTGAAAAGCTGGTTGATTGGCAAGGGGCTCCAGATACACATGAGCATTGGCACGAGCCACATGATCCTGGGGCTTGTCGGCGATACATCCGCGCTGGACATTGACCTCATCAGCGCGCTCGAAATCGTGGAGGACGTCAAACGCGTACAGGAGCCCTATAAGAACGCCAACCGCAAGTTCCATCCCGAGGACACGGTCATTCCCGTTGGAAGCACGCAGGTCGGCGGTGGGACGCTGACGATAATGGCGGGTCCGTGTTCCGTGGAATCCAGGGAGCAGATCATTGCCGTTGCAAAGGCCGTGAAAGCCAGCGGCGCAACCATGCTTCGAGGCGGCGCGTTCAAGCCGCGCACCTCGCCCTATTCGTTCCAGGGTATGGGCGCGGAAGGTATCGAACTGCTGAAAATCGCCCGCGAGCAGACGGGGCTGCCCATTGTCAGCGAGATTATGGACGCCAGCCAACTGCCGCTATTTGCGGATGTGGACGTCATTCAGGTTGGCGCGCGCAACATGCAGAATTTCAATCTGCTCAAGGTGCTTGGCGCGCAGCCCAAACCCGTGCTGATCAAACGCGGGCTCTCCTCTACCTATGAAGAACTGCTTATGAGCGCGGAATATGTGATGGCCAGCGGCAACGAGCAGGTTATCCTCTGCGAGCGCGGCATTCGCACCTTCGAGACCTACACGCGAAATACGCTCGATATCTCCGCCATTCCGGTTCTGAAGCACCTGACGCACCTGCCGGTGATCGTTGATCCAAGCCATGCAACGGGAAAGTACGCGCTGGTTGCGCCGCTCGCGCTCGGCGCGGTAGCGGCGGGCTGCGACGGCCTTTTAATCGAGGTGCATAACGACCCCGCGCATGCGCTGAGCGACGGGCCGCAGAGCCTCAATCCGGATGCGTTTGACAAATTGAACCGGAAACTGATTGCGCTCCACGGCTTCCTGAAGGAAGGAGAAGCGGCAAAATGAACGTCGGTATTGTCGGCCTCGGCCTCATTGGCGGGTCGATGGCAAAGAGCATAAAGACGCGTACGTCGCATACCGCATGGGGAATCGACCTCGATGCGGAGACTATGACGCTGGCGCGGCTCAGCGGCGCGATCGATGGGACGCTGACCCGCGAAAACCTGCCTGCCTGCGATTTGGTGCTCGTTGCGATTCGGCCGCAGGCTGCGATCGACTGGGCTTTGGAAAATTCGTGTGCGATTGGCAAAAGCGCGATTCTGGTGGATCTTTGCGGGGTAAAACGCAGCGTTTGCGCGGCGCTGAAGCCCATTGCGGATCAATACGGGTTTGCATACATCGGCGGGCATCCCATGGCGGGACGCGAGCGCGGCGGATTCGTTCATTCCAGCGAGGAGCTGTTCTCCGGCGCGTCCATGATTCTTACGCCGGACGCGCGCACCGATATGCGGATGCTCGAAACGCTGAAAGCGTTTTTTACGGATATCGGGTTTGCGGGGCTCACGTTTTCCACGCCGGATGAGCACGATAGGATCATCGCGTTTACCTCGCAGCTGGCGCACCTTGTTTCCAGCGCATACGTGAAATCGCCGGAAGCGCAGCGCAGGCGAGGGTTCTCCGCGGGCAGCTTTCGGGATATGACACGCGTAGCGCTGCTCGACGAGGCGATGTGGACGGAACTCTTCTTTAGTAACGCGGATTATTTGACCGAACAGCTGGAGATTCTAATCGGTAATTTGGAAGAATACCGCGCGGCGCTTGCGGAAAAGGACGCGATTCGCTTGCAGGCGCTGCTGAAGGACGGGCGCGAGAAGAAAGCCGCGGCGGGAGGAAACTGAACCATGGAGCACCGCGTAATCCCCGTGCATCTGCGGGAAAGCTACAATGTTCTGATTGGCGGCGGACTTCTTGCAAAGAGCGGCTCGCTGATTCGCGTTGCGCTCGGGGATTGCCGTCTCGCGGTCGTGACGGATCGCAACGTTGCCGGGCTCTACCTCGACGGTGTGCTGACAAGCTTGCGGGAAGCGGGGTACGACACGTGTTCGTTTGTATTTCCCGCGGGGGAGCAGAGCAAGCGCATGGATACACTCTCGAATCTGCTGGAGTTTTTTGCCGAAGAGCGATTGACGCGGACGGATTGCGTCCTTGCGCTCGGCGGCGGAGTAACGGGGGATCTGGCAGGCTTTGCGGCGGGGTGCTACCTGCGCGGGATTCGTTATGTGCAGCTGCCGACCACGCTGCTGGCCGCGGTGGATTCGTCCATTGGCGGCAAGACGGCGGTAGACCTGCCGCAGGGCAAGAATCTTGCGGGGCTGTTCCATCAGCCGTCGCTCGTGCTTTGCGATATCGACTGCTTTCACACGCTCCCGGCGGAGGAACTTTCCAACGGCGCGGCGGAGGCGATCAAGACCGGCATTCTGGAAGGAGAACCACTCTTTTCCCTTCTTGAAACGGGCAATGTGCGGGAACATATCGAACCTATCGTTGCGCAGTGCGTGCGCTACAAAGCGAACATCGTGGGGCAGGATGAAACGGAGACGGGGCCGCGCAAGCTGCTCAACCTCGGCCATACCGCAGGGCACGCAATTGAAAAGTGCAGCGGATTTTCCATTCCGCACGGGTATGCGGTTGCTATCGGACTGGCGATAATCGCGCGCGCGGCGGAGACGCTCGGCGCGGTGGACGAGCCGATTGCGGCGCGAACTGAATCCGCGCTGGTCCGGAACGGCTTGCCGATCACAACGAAGTTTTCGCCGGAAGCGCTCGCAAACGCCGCCCTGTCCGATAAAAAACGTACGGGCGGGCAGATTACGCTTGTGGTTCCGCGCGCCATCGGTGCCTGCTATTTTTTGGAATTGCCAACCGCGCAGCTGGAGAACTTTTTTCGCGCTGGTATGGAGGCGGGTAAATGATTGCGACGATTCAACCCGCGCCGCTTTCCGGCGAGATTTCCGCAATCGCCTCCAAGTCCGATGCGCACCGCCTGCTGATCCTCACTGCGCTGTCCGCCGGGGAATCGCGGATTTTCATGGAACAGCGTTCGGAGGATATCGACGCGACGATCGGCTGCCTTCGCGCGCTTGGCGCGGAAATTGATGTTCGTACGGACGGCGTAAGCGTGCGCGGCATCGAACAGGCGGCGGTACAACCGCTGCTTGACTGCGGCGAGAGCGGATCAACCCTTCGCTTTCTATTGCCCGTTGCGGCGGCAATCTGCGAGCGGGCGCGCTTTTCCGGCGGCGGGCGGCTGCCGGAGCGGCCGATTGACGAGCTCATGCGCGCCATGCAGGCGCACAACGTTCAATTTTCGGCAGAACGGCTTCCTTTTGAAACGAAGGGACGGCTTACGGGCGGCTTGTTTGAGCTGCCCGGTAACATTAGTTCGCAATATCTCACGGGATTGCTGCTCGCTCTTGCGCTGGTTGCGCCGGACAGCATCGTTCGGCTGACCACTCCGCTGGAGTCCGCCTCCTATGTGGATTTAACGCTGAACGCGCTGAAACGATTTGGCGTGAACGTGCTCGTTCGGAACCGCGAATATCGAATTTTGGGCAATCAACGATTCAAATCGCCGGGTAACCTGCGCGTGGAAGGGGACTGGTCGAACGGCAGTTTCTTTCTGGCGGCGGGCGCGCTCGGCGCCCCGGTCACCGTTAAGGGGCTCAATCTTGCTTCCCCGCAGGGGGATCGCGCGATACTGGACGCGCTGATGGCCTTTGGCGCAAGGGTGGAGGCGACGGCGGATGCGGTGCGCGTCTCGCCCGCGCCGCTTCGCGGGTGTACCATCGACGTGGGCGGAACGCCGGATCTCCTGCCGGTTCTTGCCGTGCTCGGAGCTTGCGCCAAGGGAGAAACGCGCCTTGAAAACGCCGCACGTCTGCGGCTGAAAGAGAGCGACCGGCTCGCTTCCGTATCCGCAATGCTCCGAGCGCTCGGCGCAGACGCGGAGGAGCTGCCGGACGCGCTGATTGTTCGGGGCGGGCGGCTTTCCGGCGGCGAGGTGAACAGCTTTCACGACCACCGGATCGCCATGGCGGCAGCGCTCGCGGCGATTCGCTCGGAGCGGGAGGTGCGTATTTTGGATGCGGACGCGGTGAACAAATCGTATCCCGCGTTTTATACGGATTATCACCATCTGGGAGGGATTGTAAATGTCGTCTGAATTTGGATCGGTCCTGCGCGTCGGCCTGTTCGGGCAGTCGCACGGACGCGCCGTTGGCGTGACTATGCAGGGGCTGCCCGCAGGTGAATCGATCGATATGGCCGAGTTGGAGGCGTTTCTGGAGCGTCGCCGCCCGGGCCGAAACGAGCTGTCCACCGCGCGTGTCGAACCGGATAAGCCGGTGTTTCTCTCCGGGCTGCTGGAGGGAAAGACCTGCGGAAGCCCGCTTTGCGCGATCATCGAAAATCTGGACGCGCGCTCGCGGGACTATGAGGAACTGCTCGATAAACCCCGCCCCGGACACGCGGATTATCCCGCCTTCGTCAAATGGGGCGGTGAGGCGGATCTGCGCGGCGGGGGGCATTTCTCCGGCCGGCTGACCGCGCCGCTCTGCATTGCGGGAGGGATTGCGAAGCAGATTCTTGCGCGGAGGGATATCTTCGTCGGCGCGCACCTCTCTTCGGTTGCGGGCATCCCGGACGAATCGTTTCCGGCGCAGCCTTCTTCGGAATTGTTCCGGACGGTCGCTGAAAAAGAATTTTCCGTGCTCGACGACGCAGCGGGAAAGCGGATGCAGGCCGCGATCCGCGCCGCGTCGCGGGAGGGGGACTCCGTTGGCGGCGTGATTGAATGCGCGGCGGCGGGGCTGCCCGCCGGGCTGGGTGAGCCGATGTTCGGCGGAATCGAAAACCGCCTTTCCGCGGCGCTCTTCGGCATCCCCGCGGTCAAGGGCGTGGAATTCGGCTCGGGGTTCGGCGCGGCGCTTCTGCGCGGCAGTGAGAATAATGATCCATATCGAGTGGACGGCAACGGTCAGGTTGCAATAGAGACGAACCACGCGGGCGGCATCCTCGGCGGGATCTCCACCGGGCAGCCGATCCTCCTGCGGGTCGCCATGAAGCCCACACCGTCCATTGCGAAGCCGCAGCGCACGGTTTCGCTTTCGAAAATGGAAAACGCGGAACTTGCAATTCGCGGCCGCCACGACCCATGCGTTGCGCACCGCGCGGTACCCGTGGTGGAGGCGGTGACGGCGATTGTACTGCTAGACTTACTGCTGGAGGGAAAACAGGGATGGATTTAAACGAGATTCGCGAACGAATTGACGGGGTGGACGGCGAGATTCTCAGGCTTTTTCTGGAGCGGATGCGCCTTGGCGAGGAGATTGCCGCCTATAAGCGGGACAACGCGCTGCCCGTGCTGAATAAAGCGCGCGAGCGGGAGATTCTTGCGCGCGTGCAGGCCGGGGCGGGCGATATGGAGCCCTATGCCTACCAGCTGTTCACCACACTCATAGAGCTGAGCAAGGTGTGCCAAACGCTGCTGAACGCGGGGCCCTCCCGTATCCGCCCCATAATTGAGCAGTCGCTTGCCGCGCCGGAGGACGTGTTTCCCAAAACGGGTACGGTCGCCTGCCAGGGCGTGGAAGGCGCGAATTCGCAGGCTGCCTGCGACAAGCTGCTGCCGCGCGGCAACATCGTGTATGTGAAAACCTTCGAAGCGGTGTTCGACGCGGTCGAGTCCGACCTTTGCAAATTCGGCGTACTGCCGATTGAGAACAGCGCAAACGGTTCCGTCCGTTCCGTTTACGAACTGCTGCAGCGGAAGCATTTTTCAATCGTGCGCGGAACGACGCTTCATATTCGCCACGAACTGCTGGCAAAGGCGGGAACGAAGCTCTCCGAGATCACGGAGATCTATTCCCATGAACAGGCAATCGGCCAGTGCGGCCGCTATCTGGCAGGTCTGAACGGAAAAGTAAGGGTAACACCCTGCGCGAATACCGCCGTTGCGGCCAAGATGGTTGCCGAGGGAATCAATCCCCACGCGGCGGCCATCAGCTCGCATGCCTGCGCGGAACTCTACGGCCTGAGCGTACTGAAAGACGACATTCAGGACAGCGACAACAACTATACGCGCTTTATCTGCATTGCAAAACACCCCGTGATCTACGCCGGCGCAAACCGCATCAGTCTGATTCTGGACTGCAAGAACGAGCCGGGCGCGCTGAACGCAATCCTCTCCAAGATTGCCGCCTACGGCGTGAATACGAGCAAACTCGAAAGCTGTCCGGTTACGGGGCGCAACTTCGAATTCATCTTTTTCTTCGACCTGGATGCGTCCGTTCGCGAACCGGGCGTGCTGACGCTGCTGGAGGAACTGGAGCGCACGAGCGAGAGCTTCACCTTCCTCGGCAACTATTCCGTGGTGTAGACCGTGGGACAGCGGATTTACGGGCTCATTGGCCGGACGCTGGGGCACAGCTATTCCGTGCCGATTCACCGGGAACTGGGGAACGACCGCTATGCGCTTTATCCGCTGGAACCGGAAGCGCTCGGTGCTTTTCTTGCCCGCGAGGATATCGCCGGGCTGAACGTGACCATTCCGTATAAGCGGGATGTGATCCCGTTTTGCGGCGAGCTGGATGAAACCGCGCGGGAAATCGGCAGCGTCAATACGATTGTTCGCGGTAAAAACGGCGTGCTGAAGGGGTATAACACGGATGCTTACGGGCTGCTGTATCTGGCGCGCCGCGCGGGCATTTCGTTTTCGGGACAGAAAGTCGTCGTTTTTGGCGGCGGCGGCGCTTCCCTGACCGCGCGCTACGTTGCGGTGAAAGGCGGCGCGCGGGAGATCGTCGTGATTTCGCGCGGCGGTGAGAACAACTATGAAAATCTAAATCGCCATGCAAACGCCGAGATCCTGATCAACGCGACGCCCGTCGGCATGGTTCCCGATACGGGCAGGCTCCCCGCCGACCCGGCCCTGTTTCCGGAATGCGTCGGTGTACTCGACCTCGTCTACAATCCCCGGAGAACCGCGCTGCTGTTTCGCGCGGAGGAACTGGGGATTCCCTGCGCGAACGGGCTTCCTATGCTGGTTGCGCAGGCGAAAGCCGCCGAGGAGCTGTTCTTTGGACGCGCGATTTCGGACCGGGAAATCGAGCGCGTGCTTGCGAAACTGGACCGGGATTCGCAGAACATCGTGCTCATCGGCATGCCGGGCAGCGGCAAGAGCACGGTTGGCGCCGCGCTGTCCCGCCTGAGCGGGCGCGAGGTGATTGATCTGGACGAACAGATTGTCCGGGCGGCGGGGCGGACGATTCCGGAGATTTTTGCGGAACGCGGCGAGGCGGCTTTCCGTGCGCTGGAGCGCGAGCAGGCGCGGCTCTGGGGCAGGGAGAGCGGGAAAATTCTCGTGACCGGCGGCGGAATCGTTAAGGACGAACGGAATGATTACCTGCTCAGACAGAACGGGCGCGTGTACCAGATTGAGCGGGATGTTTCGCTCTTGGAGCGCGACGGCAGGCCGCTTTCGGCAAACGCGGACCTGACGGCAATGCAGCGCGAGCGCGCGCCGCTCTATGAACGGTTCCGCGATGCGACCGTGACCAACACTGCTTCCGCCGAGGAAACCGCGCGGAAAATTTGGGAGGACTACCATGCATATTTTGGTGCTGAACGGGCCGAATCTGAACCTGCTGGGACTGCGCGAACCGGAAATTTACGGAAAACGGACATATAGCGATCTGCTGGATCTTGTCGCCGCGGAGGCGGAGGTACTGGGCGTCTCCGTTGAATTTCTGCAAAGCAATCACGAAGGTGCGCTCGTGGATGCGATTCAGGCGGCGCGCGGCCGGGCGGACGGCATCGTAATCAACCCCGGCGCGTATACGCATACGAGCGTCGCGCTGCTGGACGCGGTTAAAGCCGTCGGCATCCCGACCGTCGAAGTGCATATCTCCGACCCCGACGAGCGGGAGGCATTCCGCAGGGTATCCTATATCCGCGCCGCGTGCGTGGCGAGCATCAAGGGGCACGGGTTCGAAGGGTATCTTGAAGCGCTTCGTCTGCTGAAAGCACGCTTCGAGAAAACGGGCGAATGAGCAGCCGGATATAATTTATATAACGGATCAACGAAAAACTCCCGCCATTTCCGGCGGGAGTTTGTGCTGGCGGGCATTATGCTTTCGGCTGTGTGTCGTCCGGTGTTTGCGGCGCGGCGGCTGGGTCGCTCTTGGCTTCGTCCGCGGGCGCTTTGTGGCAGAACGCATCTTCGAACGCGTCCTTCACGTTGCCGGCGGCATCCTTGGCTTTTTGAATATACTCCGGCGATTTTTCCTTTACGGTTTCAGCAACATCAACAAAAGCATCCTTCACGCTCTCGGCGGCGGTTTTCGCTTTCTGCGCGAATTCCGGCGCTTTCTCTTTGATTGCGTCCGCCGCTTCCTGATATGCGCCGCCGACCGCTTTGGCTGCCGAAGCGATATAGTCCTTGAAATCGACCTTGCCGTCGCCGTTCACATCGCCGGGCTTCGGATCGGGTTTGGAGGGTTCGGCGGAGGCGCCGGCGACCGGTTCCTGCTTGATTTCGTCCACGTTGGTATCCCCCTTATGTATTCGATACATAAATTATATGACAGATGCGCGGGTGCCGCAAGGAAAGCCTGCAATTTCGCTTTTCGCTACAGATAGAAGACGGTGGAGTTTTTGTGCTGTTCAGCGTGCCGGATTCGTCGTATACTCGAAACAGAAGAACTTATATGAAACGAATATCGCTGTAAGGAGCAGGTGACGGGCTGTGTTTTCCATTCGCATTTCTCCGCTGACGCCGGAAATGCTGGCCTATGCTGAGCTTGGCGCGCCGGATCGCCAGGCGCTGATTTCGATTGTGGATCACGAGTGGGATGCGCTGGAGCGATACCCTGCCCGGCGGGTGCTGCGCCTTTGCTTTGACGATGCGCTGGATGCCTCTTTCTACCAGAATCTTATTACGACGGAACAGGCGGAGGCAATTCGCGACTTTGTGCTGCTATATAAGGACGAAATCGATATCCTGATTGTGCATTGCACGGGCGGCGTGTCGCGCAGTCCTGCGGTTGCCGCGGGAATCGTTGCAGGGCTGGGAGGGGACGACAGCTGCATTTGGAACTGCGCGCGTTATCGGCCGAACCCACGCGTCTACGAATGGGTGCGTGCGGCGTTTGAACAGGACGATTGGACGAAAGCGGCGCGCTAGTTTGCACCGGGCAGGGCCGTGTCCTACATGCGCGGTGTGCCGTCCGGACAGAACCGCTCAATCAGATTGGTGCGATTGTGGATGTCGAGCTTGCTATAGATGCTCTGAACATGCGTCTTTACGGTGCTTTCGCTGATATAGAGCCGGCTGGCAATGAGCTTGTAGGGATACCCTTTCAGCAACAGCATGGCGATTTCATTCTCGCGTTCGCTCAGACCAGCAATGCTGCCGACGCGCTCCACGGTTGCGCGCTGTTGCTGCGGCGGCAGGGAGGAAAGGGAGACGAGGAACGTGTTCTTTTGCAGCATTCCGGCGAGCAGACGATGCAGCGGCGGAAGTAGAACGAGGGCCAGGCAGACGACGGCCAAACCGACGAGCGTTGGCGCAACGCCCGACCCGGTCAACAGCGGCGTGCGGCCGATCAACTTGCCGGCCAAAACCCCGGCTACGTTTGCGCCAAGCCCGAGTCCCAGCAAACGCGCGGGATTCCGGTCGAACTCCAGCAATTCGCCAAGGATGCTCCACCAATACAAATCGAAAATGCCGCATGCGCCAAGCAGCAGCGTATTGACGAGAAGATAGCTCCAGACGGAGCGGTTCGGCACGGCAAACGCGATGAACGCAAACCCCAGCATGGAGATTGCCAGAATCAGCAGATAAGGCTGATCCACCTTTTTTGCGATTCGGTTAACCAACAGTATGATTGAAAGATAGGGTATCGCCCAGTAGATGTCCGAAATCAGGCCAAGGCTGTCGTATGCAGGCTGAATCACCTGGAACATCAGCCCGGCATTGATCGTAATGACGAAAATGAACGGACAGAGCGCGGCGAGCGGCTGGAGAAACGCAACCGGTTCCGGCGCGCTGTGCGCCGCCACCGCCGGGGGACCCGCCTGCTTCGCATCCATTCGATGAACGCAAACAAGCGCAACGGCGAGAAGGGCCATGTTCAGCCCCGTCGCAAACCAAAGCGAAACATATTCGGCACAAAGATTGATGAACGTCATGATCAGGGAGGAGAAGGCGAGCGTTTTTGCTACGGTACCCATCCTCGAACCGGCGGGTGTGTTGGCGCGCAGAAAATAGCTCCAGGCGGAGATGAACAGTCCCGCGGAAAATGAAATGACGAGCAGCGCGCACAAAATCAGTTCGACCGAAGGCGAGAAGATCAACGCGGTGCCAAGAAGGCACACCGTTGTGGTGATGAGCAGCATACGCTTTGCGCCGGGCAGCGAGCGAACGAAGAGGAAGCAGACGATCAGGCCGAGAAAGTTTGCGACAATCGCCGCGATGACCCACCGGTCGCTCGGTATGCCGTTTTGCGCGAGCAGAAGATACAAGACCTTTCCTTCGTACGGAAAGGAAGTCATCCATGCGGTGAGGCATGTAAATGAGAGAATTGATCGGATTCGGTTTCGATCCGGCTGCATAGAATACCTGCAATGATCGATTTTTATTATTTTCAGTATCGGGAAGGATACCATATCCCAAATCAGTATATCACATAACACGTACTCCGTGCGTGAAAACGAATGCTAGCACAGGCGAATATCCCACCCGGCGGAACCGGGGGTGGGGATCCTGCCCAAGATTGCAAACGGCCGCCATACGGCGGCCGGATATGCGCTATTTTGTATCGGTGGTGGACATGGACTTAATGCGCCGTCGCGTCATGGCGCGCATGAGCGCGACTTTGCTATGCGCCATCGTGGTCAGATTGAGCTCTTCGTCCGGGTGCGAAATTCGTTCCTTCGCGCGCTCTTCCGCTTCGAGGGCGCGCTTTTCGTCGATTTCCTCCGGCCATTCGCAGGCTTGCGCAAGAATATAAACCCCGTCCGGACGCACCTCGATAAACCCCTCCGAGTGAAACGCGGTGCGCCGTGTTCCCTCATCCGGTTCAATGACCAGCGTTCCGACATCCAGCGCGGATACCATGGGCACGTGATCCGCCAGAACGCCGATGGATCCGGCGATGGTGTTGACGCCAACATAGACCGCCGATCCGCTATAAAATTCTCGCTCCGGCGTTAACACCATGAGCGGAAAGGGCTTTGGCATTGCGCTTCATCTCCCGTAGACGTTTCGTTTCGGCTTTTCCATCCGGCTCCGCTTATGCGTTCTTCTGCAAATTATGGTAGCGCTCGAGGACCTCTTCTATACCACCCGCGAGCAGGAAGAGCGACTCCGGAATCTCATCCACTTTCCCTTCGACAATCTGCTCGAAACTCGCAATGGTATCCGAAAGGGGTACCGAGCGGCCGGGCGTGCCGTTGTACACCTCGGCAACGTTCATGGGCTGCGAGAGGAAATTCTGAATCTTGCGCGCGCGGTAAACGGTCAGCCGATCCTCGTCCGAGAGTTCGTCCATGCCGAGAATCGCGATGATGTCCTGCAGTTCGTGGTAACGCTGGAGCGTTTCCTGCACGCGCCGCGCCACGTTATAATGCCGCTCGCCAACGACGGCCGGCTCCAGAACGCGCGAAGTGGAGGCCAGCGGATCGACCGCGGGGTAGATGCCGATTTCCGCAATCGAGCGGGAAAGCACCGTTGTTGCGTCCAGGTGCGAAAAGATCGTCGCAGGCGCGGGGTCGGTCAGGTCGTCCGCGGGAACATAGATGGCCTGCACGGAGGTAATCGAACCGTGCGGCGTACTGGCGATGCGCTCCTGCAGCTCGCCGAGCTCGTTGGCCAGCGTCGGCTGGTAGCCAACGGCGCTGGGCATGCGGCCCAGCAGCGCGGAAACCTCGTTGCCAGCCTGTACGAAACGGAAGATGTTGTCGATGAACAGGAGCACATCCTGATGCATTTCATCGCGGATATACTCCGCCATGGTCAATCCCGCGAGCGCCACGCGCATACGCGATCCCGGCGGTTCGTTCATCTGCCCGAAGGCGAGAGACGTGCGCGTAATGACGCCGCTTTCGCGCATGTCGTTGATCAGATCGGTTCCTTCGCGGCTGCGTTCGCCAACGCCGGTGAAGACGGAGTACCCGCCATGGTTCTTCGCAATGTTATGAATCAGCTCCAGGATCAGAACGGTCTTGCCGACGCCCGCGCCGCCAAACAGGCCAATTTTTCCGCCAATGGGGTAGGGCGCGAGCAGGTCGATGACCTTGATGCCCGTTTCAAAGAGCGAGGTGGAGGGGCGCTGCATCATAAACGACGGCGGCGCCTGATGTACCTCGCGAAGGGGGGCATTGATTTCGCCCATGCCGTCGATCGGGCGGCCAAGACAGTCGATCACGCGGCCAAGCACCGCTTCGCCGACGGGAACGCGGATCCCGGCGCCGGTGTTGGTCACCTGAACGCCGCAGAAAAGCCCTTCGGTCGGTTCCAGCGCAATACTGCGCACGATACCGGGCGCGTAATGCTGAACCACCTCAACGTGAACGGGCGGCTCGGTCTGCGTGACAAGCAGGGTTTTTAATGCGGGCTCCGCGCCTTCTTCAAACCGCACGTCGAGCACCGGCCCGATGATGCGAACGATGCTTCCGGTTTTTCCGTGATCCGTCATCTTTTGTGATCCTCCGAATGGTATGCGCTCTGCGCCGCCTGGGCCGCGTTGGACGCGTTAGCCGCGCCAATGATATCGGCCAGTTCATTGGTGATGGTGAGCTGGCGAACGGAGTGGTACTGCTGTGTCAGCTTGTCGATCATTTTATCCGCGCTTCTCGTTGCGTTCTCCATGGCCGCCATGCGGGAGCAGTTTTCGCTTGCATACGCATGGACAATCGCACCGTAAACATAGCCGATCAGCATCTGCGGGATCAGCGCGTCGAGCACCTGCGTCGGCGAGGGGTCATAGAGAATCTGGGTGCGGTCGTAACTGTCGTCCACGATCCCTGCGACCTGTTGGCGCTTAAAGTCGTTCAACTCGACCGGCAGCAGTTTTTGCTCCATGGGTTCGCGGGAGAGCGTGTTGATAAAGCGCGTATACACGATGCGCAGCTCGTCAATTTCGCCCCGGTCGTACTGCTCCGTCAGGATCGTCATCATGCGGCGGACCTGGTCGAGTTTCGGCTTTTCCGCAAGGCGTTCGAAGTGCCGGTCCGGCTGCTTTCCCTGGCGGATGTAATGAAAGCTCGCAACGCTGCCTATCGTGTAGAGCGCCACGACTTCCTGGTTTTCCATCAGCCGGTCCGCAAGCGCGAGCACCGCGTGGTTGTAGGAGCCCGAAAGCCCCTTTTCGCCGGCGACTACGATATAAGCCACCTTTTTTCCGGACCGGTGCGTGATATATGGATGCGAAATATCGCCGGTGTGGCAGCGAATGTCCACAATGATATCCAGCGCGCGGTAAAAGTAGGCGCGGTTCTTTTGAATGCCGTCCAGCGCGCGCCGCATGCGCGCGGCAGAGACCATATGCATGGCGTTTGTGATCTGACGGGTTTGCTTAACGCTCTTAATATGAAAGCGGATATCGCTCATGTTGGGCATAGACGCGCCTCCTTTCCGGCGAATTGATCCCTGTTTCTCCGGTTACGATTTACAGAGCAGCTGGTAGTCTTCTATGCAGGCGCGCATCTGCGCCTCCTGCTCTTCGCTAAAATCACCCGCGTCCTCAATTTCGTCCAGCAGCGAGGGCGTGGTGCGGTGGACATACTGCAGAAGCCCCTTTTGAAATGGACGCACGAACGCGGAGGGGATGTCATTCAGGAATCCGTTCATCACCGCGTAAAGCAGAAACACCTGCTCGCTCATCTGCAGCGGTTCGTGCTGGTTCTGCTTCAGGGTTTCCGTCAGACGGTCGCCATTGTCCAAAATGGATTTGGTCACGCTGTCGATATCGGAACCGAACTGCGCAAAAATCTGCAGTTCGCGATACTGCGCGAGGGTCAGGCGGAGTTTTTTCGCAACCCTGCGCATGGCCTTCTTCTGCGCGGCGCTGCCGACGCGCGAAACCGAGAGACCGACGTTGACCGCAGGACGTATCCCGGAGTGGAACAGCTCGGGCTCCAGATAAATCTGTCCGTCCGTAATCGAAATGACGTTGGTCGGAATATAGGCGGAGATATCGCTCGCCATGGTTTCGACAATGGGCAGCGCGGTCAGCGACCCGCCGCCCTGCGCTTCGCTGAGATGCCCCGCGCGCTCCAACAGACGGCTGTGGAGATAGAATACGTCCCCGGGGTAAGCCTCTCTTCCCGGCGGGCGGTGCAGCAGCAGTGACATGGCGCGGTAGGCCACGGCGTGCTTGCTTAAGTCGTCGTAAATAATGAGCGCATCCTTGCCATCGTACATAAACTGTTCGGCAATGGCGCAGCCCGCGTAAGGGGCAAGGTACTGCATGGCCGCGCAGTCGCTCGCGCTGGCGATGACGATGGTGGTATAGTCCATCGCGCCCGCGGAGCGAAGCGTTTCGTATATCTGCGCGACGGTGGACAGTTTTTGCCCGATGGCCACGTATACGCAGCAAACATGCTTGCCGCGCTGATTGATAATGGTATCCACCGCGATGGTGGTCTTTCCCGTCTGCCGGTCGCCAATAATCAGCTCGCGTTGTCCGCGGCCAATTGGAATGATGCCGTCCACCGCGAGCAGCCCGGTCATGAGCGGTTCGTTCACCGCCTGACGGTCGATAATGCGCGGCGCGGGGGATTCCACGGGGCGGTAACGTCCGGCGCTGAGGGAACGGTTATCCAGCGGCATGCCGATGGGGTTGATGACGCGGCCGAGCAGCTCGTCCCCAACGGGAACTTCAACCACACGGCCCGTGCCGTAAACGCGCTCGCCGACGTGAACGCTGTCCTGGCCGTTGAGCAGAACCGCGCCGACGCCGTCCATCTCAAGATCCATGGTCATGCCGTAAACGTCGTTGTCAAAGGAGATCTGCTCGCCGTAACGCGTGTGCGACAACCCTTCAATGCGGACGACGCCGTCGCCGACCGAGGTGACCGTTCCATATTCATAGACGGCCGGTTTGGCTTCGCATGTACGCAAACGATTCTTCAATACGGCGCCAATATCCTTGGCGGAGCTATGAAACGGTTTGCCTGCCGCACCGGTAATTTTAACATCCTCCGCGCAGATCTCCGCGCCGAGGGAAACATTGCTCGAAACAAGGGCGTGCTGCGCCTCTTTTATGCGGTAAGCGAAGCTTGCGTCGTAGACCTTGCCGTCGATAATCGCGAGAAAACCGCCGATCAGACCGTCGTTCTTCTTTATTTCAAAGACGACCTCCTGACCAAGCAGCTCGGCAAAGTGTTTTCGAATGGAGCCGATCTGTTCCTCATCGAAGGGACCGGCAATATAGAGTTCACCCTTAAGAGCCATACGTAGCCCACTTTCTGAAAAAACAGATTCAATCAGCCGAAACCGCTGAAAAACAGGCGATTTCGGCGGTTAGCCGACCTTGTCGAAGAAACTGTCGATCACGCGTTGGTGATCCTCCGGCTTGACTTCGCGCTCCAGAATTTTTTCCGCAATATCCACTGCGAGTTCCGCCGTGTGCGACTTCAGCTCGGTCAGCATGCCGTCCCGCTCGGTGGCAGCCTGCGCCATTGCATCCGTTAAAAGAAGCTGCGCATCCTGCTTTGCCTTTTTGCGCAGATCCTCCGCTTCGTGCTCCGCAGAGCGCAGCTTCACTTCGGCGAGCTTTTCGGCCTCCAGTTTTGCGTTTCTCATCGAGAGCTCATACTGCGCTTTCAACGTGTCCGCTTCCGTGCGGCTTTCGTCGATTTGTTCGCGCTCCTGGGCGAACTTCGCCTCCCTGTCCCGCATGAACTTGCGCACGGGCTGATAGAGAAACGTGCGCAGCAGCAGAAACAGAACGACGATGTTCAGCGTATGCTCAATGAAATCGATCAGATGGAATTCCATTCTAACCCCTCTCGCGTTCGTTACTTGCCCATCGTAAAGATCATGACCAGCGCGGTAACAAAGCCGTAGATGGCGGTTGATTCCGTCAGCGCCAGCCCTAGAATGAGCAAAGCGTTGATCTTGCTGTTTGCTTCCGGCTGCCGGGCGACCGCTTCCACCGCCTTGCCCGTTGCGATGCCCATGCCGAGACCCGCGCCTACGCCCGTGAAGACGGCGATGCCGGCGCCAATTGCGATCAATCCAATATTCGTCATGATGATGTCCTCCCAAGAAAACCTTTTCTGTTTCATCTTCCGGCTTTGCCGGAGGCAGCGTTCAGTCCTCCACCGCTTCTCCGATAAAGGTCAGCGAGAGGTTGATAAAGATAAAGAACTGAATCAGCGGGTGGAACACATTGAAATAGAGTCCCAGTACCGCCGGGATTCCAACTGAAAATGCGCCGAGCGCATAGTAGAGCAGATCCACAACGATCATGCCGCCGAGCATATTGCCAAAGAGTCGGCAGGCGAGCGAAACCGGCACCGCGATATCCGAAAGCAGCTTAAACGGCGCAACGACCGCAACCGGCTTCGTCAGCGTTTTCAGCCGGCCTTTGACGCCCTTCTTCCGAATGCCGAAGTAGTTGATCAGCACAAACGTAACGAGCGCATAGGACAGGGTCATGGATAAATCGGTTGTTGGCGGGCGGAAACCGAAGAGCTCGACCACCGCGGAACCGATAAACAATGCGGCCAGCGCAAAGAAATACGCGGCGAGGCCGTCGTTTTCATGGCCAAACTTCTCTTTGGCAAAATTCGAAATCGCTTCGACCGCCGTTTCGAGCACAAGCTGCAGCCCGCGCGGCTTTTCCTGAAAGCGGGGGACGGCAAAGATGCGCACGAGAACGGCAAACAGGATCAGCGCCGCCATTACGATCCAGGCGATGGCAACGGACGAACTGACCGAGAATCCGAAAAGATCCACCCGAGCGGGGCTGATGGTAACCTGCAGCGTCCGATCCCCGGTTCCAAAGAGCCCAAGTACCAGCCCGGTAAAAACCCAGAGCGAAAGCACGCCCGCAAACATCAGAAGATTCCGCTTTTTCTTGGCGGGTATAAACGTCGCGTCCTCTTTTGCGGGCAGTGGAATACGCGCGCGCAGAAACAGCGCGCCCGCGCCGATCAGGAGCGATACGGTCATGACGAGAATCTTTCCAACCGATGGCGTCTCCATCTCTTTTACCGGTCTCCCTTCCCGTTTCTGCGGCTCAGAATATTGAGAACCAGCGCGCCGATGATCAGCACGGAACATATACCGGCGCCGCACCAGACCAAATCCTGACGAAAGAACAGCGCAACGGGTACAAGTGCGAGCGCATAAAGCAGAATTTTCAAAATTACGATGCCAAGCGTCTTCAGCGAGTCGCCCTTCTGCAGCACATGCGTGAGGCGCGTAAGAAGAAACAGTTCGCCCGCCCCGCAAACGAGGCCGATCCCTAAGCCGATCAAACCGGTTTCTCCTTTCCGCCGGAAAACCTGCGCTTCCACATAAAAATCACGCCGCATACTCCGAAAGACAGCCAGCATGGCACGTTCGGAAAAAACCCGTTAAATAACGGGGTTTTTGGTCTGCGGCGCCGGATCCAAAATGAATACGGCTATCATAGCGCAGTCTTGCCGAAAAGTAAAGTGCCGCCGTGTTTGATTTGGGAAATATTTAACAAAAACCTGACCATTCGTTGAGAACTTGTAATTGAAAAGCGACAGTACACGCTGTAAAATGATAACAGCTAGAGAAGGCTTTCGGGTCGGAAACGGCGTTAATCAAAAATGCGAGCACCTCATTTTAAAGTGATACGAGGAGAAACGAAGGTATGAGACAGAAACCACATGACCCCACCAAACGTCCCCGCTGGTCCTGGTATTTTTATGACTTCGGCAATTCCGCGTATGCTTCCGTCATACTCCTCGCGGTGTTTTCTGCCTATTTTAAAAACGTAGTCGTCGGCGGCGCGGAAGGCACGCGCCTCTGGGGGCTTGCTGTGGGTATTGCGGCGATCATCGTCGCCGTCATATCCCCAATTCTTGGCTCGATTGCGGACTACGCAAAATCGAAGAAGACGTTCCTGATCCTCTTCACCGCGCTCTCGGTCATCTTTACCGCGCTTCTGTTCTTTGTTCGAAAAGGGGATGTCGTTACCGGCATGCTTTTCTTCATCCTTGCGGAGATCGGTTATCGCGCCGCGCAGGTGTTCTACGACGCGCTGCTCACCTCCGTTTCCACGCCGGAAAACATCGGTTCCGTTTCGGGGAAGGGCTGGGCAGTCGGCATGCTGGGCGGAATTGCGGCGCTGCTTGTTGTACTCGTTCCGATTCAGCTCGTTGGCAACTCGGTGATTCCGTACGCTTTTTTGATTACCGCGGTATTCTACCTTGCTTCCTCGATTCCCATGTTCCTTTGGGTCAAGGAAGTGCATGAGGAACCGGCGGTTCAGAAGGACAGAGGATACGTCCGCGTTGCGATTGAGCGCCTGCTGCAGACCTTCCGCTCGATCAAGAGCTATAAGGAGTTTCTCAAGTATACCATCGCGTTTCTGGTCTATAACGACGGCATCATGATGCTCATGGACTTTGCCGCGATCATCGGGGCAACGCTCTTTGGCATGACGCAGATTCAGCTCATTCTGTTCGTCATTGTCATCCAGATGTCCGGCTCGGTCGGCGCGCTGCTGTTTGGCAAAATCTCCGACCGGCTGAGCAGCAAGGATTCCGTGGTGATTTCGCTCTCCATCTTAATTTGCTGCATCACCGCGCTGCTGTTTGCGGACAAGCTGATCTGGTTCTTTGTCATCGGCTTCTTTGCCGGTTTCTCACTCTCCGGCGCGCAGGCGGTCAGCCGCTCCATGGTCAGCCAGTTTGCGCCGCCCGAAAAGACGACCGAGTTCTACGGGTTCCTCTCCGTCGCGGGACGGACGTCCACGTTCGTGGGCCCGCTTGTGTTTGGCACGATCTCCTACCGCCTGCATAACTATTATGCCAACCATGGTATGGACGCCGTGCTCTCCGAGCAGTATGGTTTGCTTTGGGCTATCGGCTCAATCCTGCTCTTCCTCGTCGTGGGCCTGCTGCTCCTGCTGCTCGTCAAGCGCGTGACCGCAAAGGACCCGATGCAATACGAGAAGCACTCCTGAGGATTCATTCCAGCCGTTTGAAAGCAATCAAAAAGCTCGGGGAACACCCGAGCTTTTGCATTGCCTGCTTACGCTTCCGGCGGCTTGGTGCCGAACACATCGTTCGCGGCGTCCTGCGCCTTTTTCGTATACTCCGGCGCCTTCTGCGAAATGGTATCCACCGCGTCGTGATAGACTTCCGTCGCGGCTTTGGCCACCTCGGAGAGAACATCCTTCGCGTCAACTTTGCCGTCGCCGTTTACGTCCTGTACGCCGTTGGGATTGTTCTGCTTGTACTTATCTGCGACGCGTACCGCTGCGACGGTTGCGCCTGCGGTAACGCCGATGCCGAATAACTTTCGTAAAAAACCCATCTGTGCGCCCTCCATTTGCTGATTTCGAAACGATAACCATATTATACAACAGGATTTCCAGCGCGATCAACGGTTCACAATCGTTTACGGAACATCCACCAAAGCTCCGCTTTTCGCGTACGCGATGCTGCGCGGTTCGAAGAAATCCTTTTTGATCGTGCTCGCGTTGCTATACCGGCTGACCCGGGCAGAGAAGGGCGGAGAAGTCGTCCTCTTCCGTATACACGGCAATGCCGCTTTGGCGAAGCAGCGCCGCCGTGACGCCGTCGCCGGAGACGAGCGTTCCGGAAAATGTTCCGTCGTAAATCCGCCCGCTCCCGCAGGAAGGGCTCCGCGCTTTCAGAATCGCGGCGCCGCAGCCCAAAAGTTGCACGAGACGCAGGGTTTCCTCCGCACCGCGCGAAAACGCAGCGGTCACGTCCGCGCCGTCGATCGTCAGCACCCGTTCGCAAACCCGTTCCGCGGGCGGACGCGGCGTTGACAGGCCGCCGAGCTGCTCGGGGCAAACGGGGATCAGACGTCTCGATTTCGCAAGCGCAAGAATGCGCGCATCCGCCTTGCCGGAGCCGTCGTAGCGGCATGGCGTGCCGAGCAGGCAGGCGCTTACGAGGATGGGATTGGAATCGTCAATATACTTTGCGCTCCATTCCTGTAATTCATGTACCCTTTGCGGCTATCGGCCTCAGTGGATTGAGCGGGTTGCGTTTTTTTTCGGAATAAGGCTATGGGATATAATAATAATGCATATATTATAATGCAATCAGAGAGAACCGTCTGTGATTCGCGTACTCATTTTTTAAATCGGAACGGTTTTTACGAAAAAAAGGATTCCGAATAGCGGCACAATCGAACATGATCGTTTCGGATTTCTGCCATAAACGCACAATAGAATCAGGATATCCAATTGACAGGGGGCATTTTTACATGCGACGGAATCATACATTTCTTCTATCGGCTCTCGCGGTGCTGGCCTCGTTGGCGCTGGTGGGGTGCACGGCGGGAACGCCGGCCGCCGCGCAGACGACCGCGGCTGACGACGCAACCTATGTACAGCATATCGAGCCTGGACTTCTCGCTCGCGAACGGGTCGGTGTTTACCGGCGCAATCAATACGAGCGGTGCGGCGGGTACGGTAAACGTCACGATGGCAGCCGGCGCTTCCTGGGTGCTCACGGGTGATTGCTACATCACTTCGTTCACGGGCGACGTGAGCCGGATTACGGCGAACGGATTTGCCGTCTTTGTCAACGGTACGGCGGTTACAGAATAAGATCCGGCAGCGGAAGCAAGGCGCGGGGCGAACAAATCGTCCCGCGCCTTGCGCTTGTCCGGCAACGCTGCATTGATTATCTATTTTTTACGGGATTTTTTCTATGACCCCCGTTTTTGATGCGTTTACTTCGTAGAAAGATAGTGTCCGGAGTATTCCGGCGGGAATCATCGAATAAGGAGCTGAAAAAAGTGAAACATCTCTTTTCGCATCGAAACAGGGTATCCCATACGAAACGATACCTTGCGGCAATCGTCGCGCTGCTGCTCATTCTAACCGTCAGCGCAACCGCACTGGCGGACAGCGGCAGAGGAACGGGCGTGCCGGGCGGACAATCGCGGCAGGGTGGCTCGGGGAATCGGGACGGTGAAAATCCGCAGTCCAGCGCGAAACCGGAAAAGGAACCGAAGGACAAAACGAACGGAAACGGCAAGTCGGAGATGGCCGGCGTGAACTTGGACAAAATAAGAGAAGCGATTGCAACGGTCACCGACGAGGCCGTTCAGGCAAATCTGACCGCGCTGCTGGAAACGTATGAATCAGCGCTGGAAACAAAACAGGCCGCAATCGCGGCAAATGAAACCGATTTAGCGGATTTGACCAGCGCGGCAGGCCTGGCAAAGGACGCGTTGGACGCGGCGCTGGAAGAAGCGGGCGTTTCGGTGGATGATCTGTATGGAACACCGGAAGAAGCGGAAGACGGCACGGGCCGGATGCAGAACCGCCCCGCGATGGATACGGATGAGATTTCGGCTGCCATTGCGGCGCTGGACGATACAAATGAGAGCAAAGCCGCACTGACTTCGCTGCTCGAGGCCTATGAAACAGCCCTCAGCGCACAGACAAACGCGGATTTATCCTCGCTGACCAATGAGGAACTCAAGGCGCTGGCGGACGCGGTGCAGGCTGCGGAGCGGGAACTGCTGGAAGCGACGAAGGCGGCCGGTATTACCGGCGGAGTCGGGCGCGGCCAGTTCATCAACGGCAATAGCTACGGAAATGCGGCGCCGGATACGGAATCGATTGCGAAAGCAATCGCCGCGCTGGACGATACGGACGCGAACAAGGCGACCCTGACCGCGCTGCTGAGCGCATATGAAGCGGCGCTCGCGGCGCAAAACGGAGCGGATACCTCGAACATGACGCAAGAGGAGATCGACGCGCTGGCCGAAGCGACCAACCAAGCGGAACTTGCGCTGGAAGAAGCGCTGCAGAATGCAGGCCTTTCGGAGGAACCGGTTCAGGAACAGAACGAGCGGCAGATTCAGGTGCAGACGGAGTCGGGCGACGGTGCGGATGAGCAGTTTGATCTGAACGTGCTGGAGGGAGACGGAACGACGGACGATTCGGAACCGGCCAATTTCTTCTCCGCGTTTTTGCAATGGCTTGGCAGCCTCGTACAATAACCCGGAATTCATGGTAAAATGGGGCTGCGGGGATTTCCCGCAGCCCGAGCGATTTAGGTCGAACCGGGTATTCTTGTATGAAAGCCCCGCTGCCGGGCCGGATGGCCGGACGAACCGGGGCGGAAACGGAAACGCAACGACGCATGACCCTGGACGTAACGGAACTGGCGCTTCACGCGGCGCAGGATGATCGCGCGCGGGAAGAGCTCATACGGCGGCAGGAGAGGAACATTCTTAGAATCGCTTCCCGCGCAAAGCATCGCTTTGTGTCGAAGAGCGACGACGAATGGTCGATTGCATTATGCGCCTTCTCACACGCGATCGACACGTTCGATCGGAGCAAGGGCGGGTTTCTGTCCTACGCGGAAACGCTGATCCGTCGCGCGCTCATCGACGCCTACCGTGCCGAAACGAAGTTCGCGCGGGAGATCGCGGTGGCGCCGGAAGCGTTCGACGGCGAGGCGGAAGAAACGACGCAAAGCGCCGTTCTCTTCGCGGTGGTCGAATCCAGCGTTCGGGCGGCGGATACGCGGCTGAGGGATGAAATTCTCGCGGCAAACGAGGCGCTCGGCGCATATGGATTCCGGTTCTATGAGCTCACAAGCAGCTCGCCCAGGCAGGCGAAAACGCGAAAAGCCTGTGCCCGGGCGGTACGGGCGCTTCTGAGCCGTCCGGCGGATTTGGAACAGCTGACCCGTACAAAACAGCTGCCCATGAAAAATCTGATCCGGCAGGACGGCATTTCAAAAAAACTGCTGGATCAATACCGCCGCTATATCATCGCGTCGGTTGTCCTGCAAACGGGGGAGTTTCCGATCCTGACGGGTTATATCCGCGGGTGTGGTCTGGGGGAAGAAGAATGAAACGGAAAATTGGCGCATGCATCGTCGAGCTGCGCGGCCGCAGTGCCGCGGCGCTGACCGAGGACGGGCAGTTTGTGCGCATTCGAAATAGAAATTACGAAGTCGGGCAGACGGTGCTTCTTTACCGCGCGGAATCGCAGCCTGCGCGCCGCTTGCAGCTTAGGGCACTGGCGTCCATGGCGGCGGGGCTTCTGCTCCTTATCCTGGGCGGATTCAAGGGATATCAAACGCCGGCCGGCGTGGTGAGTCTGGACGTGAATCCATCGGTCGAATACACGATCAATGTGTTCGACCGGGTGCTTGCCGTTGATGCGGTCAACGACGACGGCGGCCGGATACTGGCGAAGATGGACGGGGATTCGCTCCTCTACCTGCCCGTGGACGAGGCGATTGAACAAACGATTGAAACGCTTCGGAAGAGCGGATATTTGAATCAGGAAGCTGAAAATGATGTAGTGATTGCCGCTTCCTCTTTCAGCGCGCGGCACGCGGAACGGCTTGCCGCTCAATTGAAAACGCGCGTTGCGCTCCAGCGGGATCTGACGGTCGTTTCCGTTTCCGTTACCGGCGAAGAAGTGGATCAGGCGCATGCGCTGGGCGCGAGCGCGGGCAAGCTCTATCTAGTAGAGCAGCTCGAAAAATCCGGCGGGTCAAGCAAAGGCGTTGTGGCGGAGGACTGGCTGGATCGGCCCGTTCGGGAGATTCTGACAAAAACAAAGGAACAGGAAGCGCAGAACCCGTCTTTCGGCGGAGCGAAACCGGATCCGCAGGCGCAGGACGAACAAAACGGCGATCCGTACCTTACGCCGGACCCTCAATTGCCACAGGAGAGTGAAGAACCGGGCGGCGGAAAGCGCAAAAAAAGCGGGATTGAACCAAAGCAAAACAGTGGCGGAACCTCGAATCCCGCACAGGGAAGCTCCGGTGGTGAGTCGCCGCATGGCTGAGCGGGACTGCAGCTGCTCAAAAAGCTCTTATTAAAACGTTTTAAATCAGGGATTCCATTTTTCATATGGACGCGGTACAATACAGGGGCAACTTACGTACCGCCGCCCGCTTGCCGGGTAATTCTGGCGGGGGAACCGCCGGATGGTCCGTGCGGCTGGGAGAAGAGGGATACATGGCGGAGGTTTTTCGGCTGGCTTTCGGCGAGATGGTCGGCTTTTTGTTTTTCTTTGCAATTGGCGTGCTGCTGGGCAGGCTCAAGCTGCTGCCGGAGCAGGCGGGCGCGTCGTTTTCACGGCTGATCACCTATGTGTTTCTGCCGGCGATGGTGTTCAACAGCTTTGCGCAGCAGTGCACCATGGAGAAGCTGGTTGGCTATGCGCAGCTGCTGGCCGCAGGCGCTGCGCTGCTGGCGCTGTGCTTGCCGGTATCGATCTGGATGCGGCGAAAGTTCCGCGGGGAGCAAATCGAACGGGTCACCGCGTCGTACTCCATGGTGATTCCCAATTTTGGCTATCTCGGCTATCCCCTTGTTCTCGCGCTCTTCGGGCAGGAAACGCTTGCAAAATTCATGATGTTCGGCTTGCCGTTTCACATCTACATCTATGGCTACGCCATGCGTCAGTGGATGCCGGAGACGGGGAAATCCGGGTCAGCCTGGCTTCGAGTGTTCAACGCGCCGACCATCGCGCTGGTGCTCGGTGTTCTTCTGGGCGTTTCCGGGCTGCAATCCCCCGCGTTTGTCTCCAAGGTGACGCAGTCGGCATCCGCCTGCATGAGTCCCTGCGCGATGATCGCAACCGGCCTCGCGATTGGCCGGATTCCGCTGAAGCAGCTTTTCGGGGATAAGCGCGTTTACGGGATTGCCGGACTAAGGCTGATCATTCTGCCGGTGATCTACGGGACGATTGCCTTTTTCCTCTGCCGCTGGCTGAAGCTGGAGCCGGATATCCTTCGCATCGCCGGTGTGTTCCTCGCGCTGCCGCTCGGCATCAACCCCGTCGTGTTCGCACAGGCGTATGATCAGGACGGCAGTTTTGCCGCGGAATGCGCGCTCATGAGCATGCTCATCAGTCTGGTGACGCTGCCCGCGCTGCTGAGCTTGGTGAGTCAGCTGGCGCTCATCGTTTAGAAACCGATGCTGTAACATGCGAGAATTCCATATGTGGGCAAGGAGAAACGCCTTGTTTTGGCAAAAAAACACATAAAAATCCGATTCATAGCGCGGTGCGTAAAAAAAACTGTTGACAAAAGGCTTGCTTCGTAGCTTAATATAGCCCATAGCAATGGTGCTGCAGAGACGTCTGCCGCGCCATTGCTTTTTTTATTGTTTCGGCACCCGATCGAAAGCCGGCCGAACGGGGAAAGAGCAAGGTCCACGGGACGATACAAGCGATCCTGAGGCGGGGTCGATTTGGACAGAAAGGATGCATACAAACATGGAGAAGCAATCCGCTAAACAAGAAAAGAGGGTCCTGATTGCGCTGCTGTATGTGATCGCGATCGTGATCATCCTGCTGGGGGCGTCGTTTTGCGTGTATAGCGTGATCAACAACGTTCAACTGGCGATTCTATCGTCCAGCGTTCCGGGTTTCGTATTCGGGCTGGTCGTGCTCTTTCTCGGCGTGCGATACGTCTTTTCGCTTCAGAAACTGAAAGCGGAAGTCTATTCAACGTCGTCGGGGTTTGCCTGGAGCAACTTTCGGAAAACGAAAAAAAGCAAAGCGTAAATATTCAGTATAGAGCAAAACAAGGAGGGGTGTTATGAAAAAGTCAATCTTTATCATCGTTGTCCTGCTTGCCCTTGTGGCGGCGGTACTGCTGCTCTTGTTCCCGATGCAGTCCGCCGCGGCGGACCCGACGGGCGCCGGCTACATTGCCACCACCGGCGAGGAAACGCTGACGGACGTCGCCACAACGGCCAACAAGGCCTACTTTGGCGCAAACTACACCTGGGTTATGATTGCGGCATTCATGGTCTTCTTCTTCCAGTGCGGCTTTGCCATGGTGGAGACCGGATTCTGCCGCGGCAAGAACGCCGCGCATACGATGACCATGAACTTCATGGTCTTTCTGGTTGGCGCGATCGGCTATTTCCTCGTCGGGTTCGCGCTCCAGATGGGCGGCAGCGGCGGCGCAGCTGGTTTGGGTACTGGCGGCGCGGCGTTGGATTCCCTGCTCAAGATTCCCGGTTTCGGCGGGGTTCTCGGCTATAAAGGGTTTCTGCTCAACGGAACCTACGACGCGGGCATCTATGCGCTCTTTTTCTTCCAGATGGTGTTCATGGATACCACGGTAACGATTCCCACCGGAGCCATGGCGGAGCGCGTGAAGTATTCCGCCGTCGTTATCACCTCGTTCTTTATTTCCATGGTGCTCTACCCGCTGTTTGGCAACTGGGTCTGGGGCGGCGGCTGGCTCGCGACGCTCGGCGCGAACTTCGGCATCGGCCATGGCGTTGTGGACTTCGCGGGTAGCGGCGTTGTGCATTCCATGGGCGGCATGATCGCGCTCTCCGGCGCTATCGTTCTTGGCCCGCGCATCGGCAAGTTCAAAAAGGACGGCACGGCGCGCGCTTTCCCCGGCCATAATATTCCGATGGCGATTATTGGTACCATCATCCTATTCTTCTGCTGGTTCTCGTTCAACGCGGGCTCCACGCTGAACTCCACCGACTTTCGCCTCTCGGTTGTCGCGACCAACACGATGATCGCCGGAGCGATCGGCGGCCTGGTCGCTATGTTCTACATGTGGGTCAAGTTCGGCAAGCCCGATCCTTCCATGACGGCGAACGGCACGCTTGCGGGTCTTGTTGCGATCACGGCGCCCTGCGCGTTTGTGGACGGCGTGTCCTCGTTCCTGATCGGCCTCATCGCGGGCATTCTGGTCTGCGTTTCCGTCTCCTTTGTGGAGAACAAGCTCAAGATCGACGACCCGGTCGGCGCGATCTCCGTCCACGGTGTGAACGGCTTCTGGGGCATGATCGCGCTGGGGCTCTTCGCGGACGGCAAGTACGGCGACGGATTCAACGGCGTAAGCGGCGCCGTACGCGGCCTGTTCTATGGCGACGCGACGCAGCTCTACGCGCAGCTGATCGCGCTCGGCGTGCTTCTCGTCTGGGGCTTTGGCGTATCCTTCGTCTTCTTTAAAATCCTCGACAAGGTCTGGGGCCTCCGCATCTCGCCGGAGGCTGAACTCGAAGGTCTCGACATCCCGGAGATGGGCGTGCTCGCCTATCCGGATAGTCAGCTGATTCGCGGCGAACTGGATTATGATTCCGCGGATAATGCAGAGATCAGACAGCTCCGACGCTTCAGTTATACACCGTTTCATAAGCAGATTGCTCCTTCCGCGGCAAAGGCGAGCATCGACGCGGCGGTGCCAGTCGAGCTGGTCAGCAAGCCTGGAAAGGCGGTTGGTTCCGACGTGAAGATCACCAAGATCGAGATCATCACCAAGCAGAGCCGCTTCGAAGCGCTCAAGGAAGCGATGAACGGAATCGGCGTAACCGGCATGACGGTGACCCAGGTGCTCGGCTGCGGCATGCAGAAAGGCAAGACCGAGTACTACCGCGGCGTCGAAACCGAAGTAAACCTTCTGCCCAAGGTGCAGGTTGAGATCGTGGTTACCAAGGTACCGGTTCGTACGGTGATTGAGACCGCAAAGAGCGTCCTCTACACTGGACACTTTGGCGACGGCAAGATCTTTGTCTACGACGTGGAAAACGTCATCAAGGTGCGCACGGGTGAGGAAGGCTACGACGCGCTGCAGGACGACGACAACCCGTAATACATCGGTATGCAAAGCGGAGCGTCCCGCCCGCCGTCCGGCGGGCGGGACGCTCCGGACGTTTCAACGGAAGCGAAATGACGGTTCATACGAAGAATCCTGCATAATAATTCTTCATAACGCTTGACAACAGGATTATATATGATACACTTACAACAATTTCATAGTGCCGATTGATAGAGGCGCGGTTGTCAAGAGTAACCTCAAAAGAAGGTGAAAGGGGCTGCCGCCGAAGTGTACGAACCCCACAAAGAAGTGGGCAAGAGCGCTGGGCTGCGGGAGAATATGTCGCAGACTGTCACGAAAGTGGAGAGCTGTCATTGGTCAAGGGCGGAACAGCCGCCTAGCAGATATTTTTGCAGATTGACCGTGAGTTCTTCTTTTTTCGAAGAACTCACTTTTCTTTTTTCTGAGATTGTTCGTGGACGCTTCGACATGAAACGGTCAGATGAAAACACTTATATATAAGGAAGGAAATCAAGAATCATGAAGAAGATCATTGCCCTGACACTGGCGCTTGCGATGGCGGCCCTCGTATTCGGCTGCGCAAGCGCGCCAAAGGCGACCACCGGGGTTGAAGACGGCGTGCTGACCGTCGCGATGGAGTGCGCTTACGCGCCCTACAACTGGACGCAGGCGGACGATTCCAACGGTGCCGTCCCGATTAAGGACTCCAACGAGTTTGCCAACGGCTACGATGTGATGATGGCCAAGAAGCTCGCGGATGCGAACGGCTGGAAGCTCGAAGTCGTCCGTCTCGACTGGGATTCCCTGATTCCCGCGGTACAGACCGGTCAGATCGACGCGGTCATCGCCGGACAGTCCATGACGACGGAGCGCATGGAGCAAGTTGACTTTGCAGGCCCGTACCTTTATGCCACCATCGTGTGCCTGACCCTGAAAACCAGCAGCTTTGCTTCCGCCAAGGGCATTTCCGAACTTTCCGGCGGCACCTGCACGAGCCAGCTCGGCACGATCTGGTATGACACCTGCCTGCCGCAGATCACCGGCGCCAAGATCCAGCCCGCGGCGGAGACCGCCCCGGCCATGCTGATGGCGCTGGAAACCGGCACAGTGGATTTCGTGTGCACCGATATGCCGACCGCGCAGGGCGCAATTGCCGCGTATCCGGATATGGTTCTGTTGGACTTTGCGGGCAGCGGGGACGACTTTGCCGTATCCGAAAGCGACGTGAACATCGGCATTTCCGTCAAGAAGGGCAACACGACCCTGAAGGACGCGTTGAACAAGGTGCTTTCCACCATGACGGCGGACGATTTTAACGCACTGATGGCGGATGCAATCGCTGTTCAACCAATCGGCTGAGCGAAACGGGTTCATTCGGAACGAAGATACGATCTGCGGGACAAGGCGAGCCGGAAGTGGCGCGCCTTGCCTTCCGTTTTAAGGGGAAGGAGAACACGTGAGTTTCGCACAACTCGTCAGCGACATTATTAAACTTTGGAACAACTATGGCATGATCTACCTGGGCGGTATGTGGAAGACGGTATCGCTTGCCGTCATCTGCACACTCGTCGGGTGCCTGATCGGGTTTCTCTGCGGTGTTTTGCAGACAATTCCCTGCGCCAAGACCGACCACGTGATCAAGCGTACTCTGCTGAGCGTGCTTCGCGCGGTGATTCGGGCCTATGTGGAGGTCTTCCGCGGAACGCCAATGATCCTGCAGGCGGTCTTTGTCTATTATGGGCTGCCGTATTTTACGAATAACGCCGTGCAGTGGAGCAGTGTCTGGATGGCCGCGTTTACCGTTGTTGCCATAAACACAGGCGCATACATGGCCGAAACGGTGCGTGGCGGCATCCTCTCCATCGATCCCGGACAGACGGAAGGCGCAAAGGCCATCGGCATGACGCACGTGCAGACCATGGTCAATGTGATTCTGCCGCAGGCGCTGCGCAGCATTCTGCCCCAGATCGGCAACAACTTCATCATCAACCTCAAGGATACCTCCGTTATGTTCATCATCGGCTACTCCGAGTTTTTTGCTACGCATAAGGCGGTCGTCGGGGCAACCTTCCTGTATTTCCCCTCGGCTACGGTGGAGATGATCGGCTATCTGTTCATGACGCTAGTCAGTTCGTTCCTGTTGCGCTGGTGGGAGAAGAAGATTGACGGAAGCGACAGCTTCGACCTTGCAACGAAGGATACGCTGGCGCATACGAGCGGGATGGTGCGATACCGGCATAAGCACGCGGCCAGGCTGGAAGAGAGGGGGCGCTGAACGATGGATCAGAAGAAAACGGGAGACGTATTGCTGCAGGTCAGCCACCTTTCCAAGAGCTTTGGCAACAATCTTGTTTTGAAGGACATTGATTTTTCCGTCAGCAAGGGGGATGTCACAAGCGTAATCGGCTCCTCCGGCTCCGGAAAATCCACCCTGCTTCGCTGCATCAATCTGTTGGAGGTGCCAACTTCCGGCCAGATTCTGTTTCATGGCAGCAGCATCACCGCGCGCGGGTACAACGTGCCCGCCTACCGCGCAAAGGTCGGCATGGTGTTTCAGAGCTTCAATCTCTTTGCCAACATGACGGTGCTGGAAAATTGCATGATCGGGCTTCGCAAGGTAATGCGCCAGGATAAGGCGACCGCCGAGGAAACCGCGCGCATGTATCTCGACAAGGTCGGCATGGCGCCTTATATCAACGCCAAGCCGCGCCAGATTTCCGGCGGACAGAAGCAGCGCGTGGCCATCGCGCGGGCGCTCGCCATGGAGCCGGAAGTGCTGCTTTTCGACGAGCCGACTTCCGCGCTCGACCCGCAGATGGTCGGCGAGGTGCTGGATGTTATGAAGGCGCTCGTAAAGGAAGGCCTGACCATGATCGTGGTTACCCATGAGATGGCGTTTGCGCGGGACGTTTCAAGCCGCACCGTGTTCATGAAGGACGGCATTATCTGGGAGGACGGTGCGCCTAGCCAGATCTTCGGGCATCCGCAAAAAACGGAAACGCAGGAGTTTTTATCCCGGTTTTTCGACCGGTGACCGGTATTTGACAATGTGTGCAGAGGCTGTCCGCTTGCCGGCCGGCCTCTCTTCTTCGGTACGCCTGGTTTGCCCTGCGATCAGATGTGCGGAAAATAAACTATGAATTGACTGAATCCATTTGAAATAATAAAATGGAATAAATTACGTCGCACGTCTCATTTCAGAAAATATCGAATCGATCGGCTCTAGTCTGATGGAGCGGAACAGGCGGCAGGTATTGGCAAAGTCGAAAAAACTAGTCGGGCTTTTTATTGGGATCTGCATCCTTTTCATAGCAATCGCCGGGAGCTGGTATCTTGGCACGCAAAACGCGGATCGACAGGGAACGAGAACGTCGGCACAAACGATCAAGATTGTGATGGACGATAACTATCCGCCATATGTGTTTCGCAACGCGGAAGGCGAGCTTCAGGGTATCCTGATCGATGAATGGAAGCTGTGGAGTAAAAAAACCGGTATATCGGTTGAAATTGATGCAATGAACTGGCTGGAAGCACTCTCCGGCATGAAAAGCGGTAAGTATAATGTGCTCGATACTACCTTTTATAACGAAGAACGGGAAACCTGGCTGGACTTTTCCGAACCGTATGTGACCCTTGACGTTCCGATTTTTTACAACAGCGAGATCAGCGGGATTACGGATGCGTCCTCCTTACGCGGGTTCACGGTTGCGGTGAAGGCGGGGGACAACTGTATTCCGATTCTACAGCGCTATGGCGTATCCCAGATTCTCGAGTACTCGAGTTACGAGTCGATCATCGACGCGGCAAAGAACGGCACTATTCGTGTGTTCGTCATGGACGAACCGCCCGCACTGTACTACCTCTATAAAAAGAATTTATCGAAAGAGTTCGTCCATACGGACGCGCTCTATTCGGGGCAGTTTCACCGCGCGGTAAAGGAGGGCGATCTTGCAACCCTGCACCTCGTACAAGAGGGGTTTGCAAAATTCACCGCCGCCGAGCAGAAACAGATTACGGATAAATGGTTCGGCAGGGTCAGCGCACAACTCTATCTTCCCTACTTATGGCGCTCGATACTGATTGCGATGGCGGTGGTCGTCGGGGTTGTTTCGTGGATTTCACTTTGGAACAGCAGGCTCCGGAAAGAGGTTGTCAAGAAAACGGAAGAACTGGTCCGCGAAAAAGAATTATTATCCATTACGCTGCAGTCGATCGACGACGGTGTGATTGCCACGGATGTGGACGGATCGCTGAAGCTGATGAACCAAACCGCGCAAAGGCTCTCCGGCTGGGGGGACGAAGCGATAGGCCGGCAGTTTACGGAAGTTCTGCAGCTGATCAACGAAAACACCGAGGAAGCGGTATGCTCGCCGATTGAGAAGGTTTTGCAATCCGGGAATATCGTAGGGCTTGCGAACCACACCGCGCTGGTAAACCGCGAAGGAAAGAAAATACCGATTGCCGACGGCGCGGCGCCGATTCGGGATGCGCAGGACCGGATTTATGGCGTTGTCATGGTGTTTCGGGATGTGACGCAGGAGAAGGCGCAGCGCGAGCAAATCGAGCATATTATGGCGCATGATTCCATGACGGGGCTGTATAACCGCTGGTACATGGAAGAATTACTAAAGCATTACGTGCAGAAACCCGGAACCTGCTGCGCGCTGATAATGGGGGATCTCAACGGTCTGAAACTGGTCAACGACGCATTCGGACACCATGAGGGGGATCGCTTCATCCAGACGGTAGCAACAATTTTACGGGAATGCTGCGGGCCGAAGGACATTGTTTCACGCTGGGGCGGCGACGAATTTTTAATTCTCATGCCGGAGGCCACCGCGAAGGAGGCCGAGTGGCTGATCGACCGCATCCTCGCGCGCTGCGTGGAGGAGAGCGACGAAAAGCTGCAGCTCAGCATCGCGCTGGGGTACGCGATGCTGTCGAGTGAAAACGACGATATTCAGCGGGTGCTTCGCGAAGCGGAGCAGTGGACCTATCGCCGCAAGCTCATGATTGAAAAGAGCTTTCGAAGCAGCGTGATCAACGCCCTGCTCTCCGCGCTTGCGGCGAAAAGCGAGGAGACGGAGGAGCATGCGGAGCGCCTGCAGAAATACTGCGGTCAGATTGGAAAGATTCTTGGCGTTTCCGCCAAGGAACTCGATGAAATGTCGCTTTTTGCCATGCTGCATGATATCGGCAAGGTTGGAATTAACGATGCGATTCTGCAGAAACCGGCTCCGCTGACGGAGGATGAATGGCTGGAGATGCGAAAGCATCCGGAGATCGGTTTCCGTATCGCGCAAAACAATGTGGATCTTGCGCCGATTTCCGAGTACATTCTATCCCACCATGAACGCTGGGATGGCAGAGGTTATCCGCGCGGGGTTTCCGGAGAAGAGATCCCCATGCTTTCGCGAATACTCGCCGTTGCGGATGCCTACGATGCAATGACCAACGAGCGTGTTTACCGTAAAGCGGCCAGCCGCGAGGAAGCGGCGGCGGAGATCCTGCGAAACGCGGGAACGCAGTTTGATCCGCTGATTGCGCGTCTGTTCGTCGAGCAGGTGCTGGGGATCGATCCCGGTTCGCTTCCGAAATAACGGGTATAAAATCGCACCAGAAAGCCGCCGGCTGCTGCCGACGGCTTTCTGTTTGGACTGCTCCTGCAGGGATTATCCTTTTTCGCGCAAAGAAAAGTATTGTTTTAGAATCGCGAGGCTTTCCTCGCGCAGAATGCCGCCCGTAACCTCCGGTCGGTGTTTCGAGCGCGAAAACACAATTTCGCAGCAGGGGTTGCCCGGTTCGCTGAAAATCTCGCACAGATCGGCATCGCTCGCGGCGTAGACGAGCCGCCCAAGTTTTGTCCAAACCATTGCCCCGCAGCACATAAAGCAAGGCTCGCAGCTGGAGTAAAGCGTGTATTCGCTCAGGTTCGTAATCTCCGTTTCCGCGCAGAAGCGGCGCAACAGGCCGGCTTCGGCATGCCAGGTCGGGTCGGATTTCGTGTAGATCTGATTCTCGCTGGCAAACACAATCTCGCCGTCCTTGACCAGCACTGCGCCAAACGGTTCGTTTCCGTGCGCGACCGCCTGCTCGGAGAGGCGAATGGCTTCCCTTAGAAATCGCTCGTCCTGTGTCATCGGTTTCTCCTTACGCATGCGTCATCGCGCTTTCCGAGGATACGTGCAATTATGCAATTACAATGTATCCCGCCCGCTCAAGAACCGCAACGGCGTGCTTAAAAACATCCGCTTTGGTAAAAATATAGTCCGTATTATAGGTGGATACGGCAAAGATGCTGATTCTTTGCTCCGCAAGCAGGGAGGCGATGTTTGCGAGCACACCGACCAGCGAGAAGTCCAGCACACCTTCGACGCGCAACCCGCGCCAGCCGTCCTCTCGAACCAGCGCGTTTCGTGGAACATCGCAGGACTCGCAGACAAGCGAGAACTCCTGGTCTGTTTTGGAAAAGAAGTAAACATCGCTTTCCCAGCGGATACCGGAGGCGTCCGGCAGCTTGCAGACGGAAAATGCCTGCTCCAGCAGTTTGAGTTTCATGTTCTCCCGTTCCTTACCGGCTTTATCTTCCGTTGAAAACGCCCGCGGGAAAACCGCAGGCGCATCAGGATAATCGTTCTTGCATTATTTCCCGCGCGTGAAGATGGGCAGGGCTTTTACCATACGATCGACGCAACCGTCCATGCCAAGCGCGGCGGAATTCAGGCTAATATCGTAGTGGCAGGCGTCCCGCCAGTCCTCTCCGGTGTAAAAACGATAGTAATCTGCGCGGTGTTTGTCCTGCTCGATAATATAGCGCTTAATTTCCGCCTCCGACCAGGCGAGCGAATAGGTCGCGACACGCTCAATCCTCGCTTCGATGGGCGCGTGAATGAACGCGCGCAGCAGGTACGGTTCACCTTGCAGAATGTAGTCCGCGCAGCGTCCGACAATGATGCAGCTGCTCGTTTTCGCAAGTTCGAGAATGATCTTTGCCTGAAACTGAAAGAGGTTTTCCTGCGAAGTATAGTTGTCGCTGTCGGGCGGCAGTACCTCGCCGCTGTAAACCTTTTCCGCGGCGCTCATCATTTCGCGTTTTCCGAGGCGCTCGTCCACTTCGCCAAAGAGCTGTTCGTTGATTCCGCTCACATCGGAGGCAATGCGCAGCAGCTTGCGATCGTAGAACGGAACGCTGAGCCGTTCGGAGAGTTTCTTGGCGATGTCGTATCCGCCGCTGCCCTTTTCCCGCGCGATCGTAATAACAAAATGTGCCATCGAAAACGGTTCTCCTTTCGGTTGAAAGTGTTAGGCGCCGAGA
Organism: Eubacteriales bacterium; assembly: GCA_021373115.1. Taxonomy (GTDB): domain Bacteria; phylum Bacillota; class Clostridia; order Christensenellales; family CAG-138; genus UBA7703. Next base: position 197,198 of record JAJFTI010000015.1, read on the forward strand.
TACGCTTTGCGAACACGGTCGTCCTCCGCCAGTGTGCCCGCCGAGCCGGACATCGAGATTTTTCCTGTCTCGAGCACATATGCGCGATCCGCGACCGCCAGCGCTTTCTTCGCGTTCTGCTCGACGAGCAGAATCGTGATGCCGCTGGCATGGAGCTGCTGGATAATCGAAAAAATCTCGTTGACCAGAATTGGCGAAAGGCCCATGGAGGGTTCGTCCATGAGCAGGATCTTCGGGTTCGTCATGAGCGCGCGCCCGGTTGCGAGCATCTGCTGTTCGCCGCCGGAAAGCGTGCCGCCCAGCTGACGCGTGCGCTCCTTCAGCCGCGGGAAGTGATGATAAACCCGCTCCAGATTATCGTTAATCTGCTTGGCGTCATTGATAATATACGCCCCCATACGCAAGTTTTCCTCTACGCTCATACGGGAAAATATATGGCGGCCCTCCGGAACATGCGCAAGACCCATACGGATGATGGAACTGGCGGGTACCTTCTGCAGATTAATTCCGTCCAGCAGGATTTCTCCGGTCGTCGTTCGCAGCAGTCCCGAAATGGTGTGGAGAACGGTGGTTTTACCTGCGCCGTTTGCGCCGACGAGGGAGACCAGTTCCCCGTCGTTCACGGTCAATGAGACCCCTTTCAGCGCGTGAATCGCGCCGTAATAAACGTTGATGTCTTTGATTTCAAGCATGCATTGCTCTCCTATTCCCCGAGGTAGGCCGCGATGACCTTCGGGTTCTTTGCGATTTCTTCCGGCAGACCTTCTGCAATGGTGACGCCGTAATCGATCACCTGGATGCGTTCGCAGATGTTCATCACAAGCGACATATCGTGCTCAATGAGCAGAATCGCTATTCCGAACCGGTTCCGGATGGAGTTGATGCACTCGAGCAGCTCGGCGGTCTCCGTCGGGTTCATACCGGCGGCCGGCTCGTCCAGCAGGAGCAGTTTCATGTTGGTTGCGAGCGCGCGGGTAATCTCCAGCTTTCGTTGCTGGCCATACGGAAGGCTGGAGGCAATCGAGTCTGCCTTATCCTCCAAATGGAAGATGGAGAGCAGATCGAGCGCTTTTTCATGAAGCGCCTTCTCCGTTTTCCAGAACTTCGGCGTGCGGAACAGCGCGTCGAACATGTTATAGGAAATATCCTTTGTAAACGCGGCAAGAACGTTTTCCAGCACCGTCATTTGCCGAAACAGGCGAATGTTCTGGAACGTGCGCGCGATGCCCGCGTTGACGAATTGATGGGTTTTTTTGCCGTTGAGCACCTCGCCATTCAGCAGCACGGAGCCTTCGGTCGGCTTATACACGCCTGTGAGCAGGTTAAACACCGTCGTTTTGCCCGCGCCGTTGGGGCCGATCAAACCAACGAGCTCGCCCGGATAGATCTGAATGTTGAAATCCGAAACGGCGACGAGGCCGCCAAAGGTAATCCCCAGTTTTTTGGTTTCGAGGATGGGAATTCGTTTCGTCTCAGCCATTGCTCCGCACCTCCTCTTTTGCCTGCTTCTGCTCCAACTGCAGTTGACGGCTGTGCTTGATATCCGAAATGAAATTACGCAGGGACAACTCGTAGGTGCCGAAGATGCCCTTGGGACGGAACATGATCACAATGATCAGTATGACGGCGTACACCAGCATGGGGAAGTTGAACACGTTTTGCAACCATACGGGAAGCGCGCGCACCCAGACCCCGTTCTTGATTTGATAGTTTACAAAGAACATGATCAGCGCGGCGACGACGGAACCCGTCAGCGAACCCATGCCGCCGAGCACGACCATAACGACGACGAATGTGGAATTCAGAATGCCGCCGTTTGCAAACGCAAACGAGGAGGTGGAGAGCGTTGCGTTTGCGCAGGCATAGAGCGCACCCGCAACCCCCGCGAAGAAAGCGGAGTAGGCGAAGGTGAACACCTTGTAATAGGATGTGTTGATGCCGGAGGCGGAAGCGGCGATCTCGTCGTCCCGAATGGCGCGAATTGCGCGGCCGTACTTGGAACGTACGAACATGAACATCATCGCAAGACTGATCAGCGTAACCGCAATCGCCACCCAGATATAAGTAACCTTCAGGGTGGTGCCGAAACCGAGGCCGTTTTTATACAGCGAGGAGGAGGCCGAACCGAGCGCCAGACCCTCCTGCCCGGCAAACGGCAGGTTGTTGATGATGTTGACGATGATCATGCCGAATCCGAGCGTGATGATCGCCAGATAGTCGCCCTTGAGCCGCAGCGCCGGTACGCCGACCAGCAGGCCGACAATTGCCGCGAGAATACCCGCAATCAGGATACAGCCGGTCAGAACGAGGATGAATGCCGCGCCTTTTTTGTCCTCATAGATGCCCGCGCGTTCCGCGGCGAGCGAGAGCAGCGCGGCGGCATAGGCGCCGATTGCCATGAAGCCGCAGTGCCCGAGGGAAAGCTGCCCCAAAAAGCCGAGCGTCAGATTGAGCGATGCCGCGAGAATAATCAAATAGCAGCACTGCCAGATGCTTGGCGCAAAAATCAGTTTAAAGTCGCCGGCCTTTCCAAAGGTATTCTTAAGGATTGCGAAACCGACGATCAGCGCCGCAATGACCAACGTATTGAGAAGATAACCTTGAGCCGTTCTGTTTTTGATCATACTTTTTCACCCATGTTCTTTCCAAGAATACCGGCGGGCTTTAGAATCAGCACGATGATTAAAATCAGGAAGACGAATGTATCCGCCATGCTGGAGCTGACATAGCTCGTGGTGAAGGATTCGACCAGGCCGATGACGAAACCGCCGAGCATCGCGCCGGGAATGACGCCGATGCCGCCAAGAACGGCCGCGACAAAAGCCTTCAAACCCAGGAGCGCGCCCATGGTCGTATAAACCTTTGGATACTGGGCCATATACATCAGGGCGGCGATTGCGGCGAGACCGGAGCCGATTGCAAACGTCAGAACGATGGTTCGGTTGACATTGATGCCCATCAGGATGGAAGCGGATTTATCCTCGGAAACGCAGCGCATCGCGCGGCCGATTCTTGTTTTCTGTGTAAATTGGTATAACACCACCATAACGACAACGCTGATACCGATGGTAAGCATTGTCGTCCAGTCCAGTGTAACATCCACAATGCGAATGCCACCGGCGGAGAAGATTTGATTTGCGACCTTGGGGTTGGGACCGATTTGCGGGATAGCCTGGGCAAGGTTTTCCAGAAACAGGCTGACCGCGATCGCCGTAATGAGCGCCGACATCGAGGTTCCTTTCTTCCGGACTGGACGGTAGGCGATCAGTTCCGTGGACATGCCTACGATGGCGCAAACCAGAATGGCGAACACCACGGACGCCCAAATCGGAAGTTCGAGCGCGATCATAACCGGTGTGGTAAAGATCATCGTATAGCCGCCAACCATGATAAAATCGCCGTGGGCGAAATTGATCAGCCGGATGATGCCGTAGACCATGGTGTATCCAAGCGCGACGAGCGCGTAGATGCTCCCCAGCCGCAGTCCGACAAACAATGTCTGTAAAAATGTGCTCACTTGTTCGTTCCGCCTTTCAATTGTAACGGCAAAGGAGGCGCGGCGTTAGCCTGGTCGCCTCCTTTGCCATATTTCGCGTTGCTTGCGGCAAATTGCTATTTGAGTTCCTTGACAACGTCAACCAGCTTCGTGGTGACGGAGGAGCCATCCGATGCGAACGACAGGACTGCAGCGCCCTTTGCCGGGGTGCCGACGGAATCCAGCGAGAACGTACCGGTGACGCCGGTGTAAACGGCGGAGGTATCGGCGAGCGCGTCGCGGACGGCGGAGGCGTCGGCCGAGCCGGCAGCTTCAATTGCCTGCTTGAGCATGTAGACGGAATCATAAGCAAGCGCTGCGATTGCACTCGGCGTGAAATTGTTGATTGCTTTGTACGCTTGAACAAACGACTGCACTTTGGCGTCCGTGTCGGCTGGATCGTAGTGATTCGTCCAGTAGACGTTGTTGAACGCGGTCAGGTCTGCGCCTTCCACGACGTATTCCGGCGTGGTGTCGTAACCGTCGGCGCCCATGATGATGCCGGTGTAGCCGGCGGCGCGCGCCTGGGTAACGATGTACGGGCCGATGACGTCATAATAGAACGGGGCATAGACGAACTGCACGCCGGCGGTTACCATGGCGGTAAACTGGTTCGTGTAGTCCTGGACGTCCAGAGAGGCGGTGGATTCTTCGGCAACGACGTTAACGCCATACTTGGCGGCAGCCGTTTTGAAGGAATCGTAGAGGCCCTTGGAGTAAGTGTCCGCCGCACAGTAGACCACGCCAACGTCGGTATAGCCCGCCTGGCTGGCATAATAGGCCGCGATTGCGCCCTGGAAACCATCCGCATAGCAGGCGCGGAACACGTAGTCGTCCTCGGTCGTGATGCTGTCCGCCGTGGAAGCCGGCGTGAGAAGGACAACACCTTCCTCGTTGGCCGCACCGGTGATGGCACTGGTGCAGCTGGAGGCAACGGAGCCGATGATCAGGCCAACGCCCTGGGAAACCAGCGAGTTGAACGCGTTCAGCGTTTCGGTCGGATCCATCTGGTCGTCGGCGTTGATGATGGTAACCTGCTGACCGAGGATGCCGCCCGCCGCGTTAATTTCGCTGATTGCGAGATCGACGCCGGTGGTCACGGCGGTGCCGTATGCGGCAAGGGAGCCGGTGTTCGGGGAGATGGTGCCGATGGTGATGCCTTCGGTCGCCGCTTCCGCGGCGGGGGCCTCGGTTGCGGCTGCTTCTTCCGTAGCTTCCGTCGCTTCGGTGGCAGGCGCAGTACTGCCGCCCGCGCATGCTACAAGGCTAAGCGAAAGCGCGAGAACGAGCAGCAGACTGAGAAATTTCTTCATTGCGATTTCCTCCTCTAAAAATGACTTTAATAACAAAAATGGTGTATGACTATAAGTGCCTATAATCACACGCCATTGTGTTATGCATGATTATAAAGAAAGCCCGAACCATTGTCAATATATAATATATGTTTTATGTCCTTTGTTTTTGTTAGACACAGAATGACTGATGTGTTTGTTAATCTTGCAGGAATTCATATTTCAGAGCGGGAAACACAGAACAACTGAATCAAATTGCGCTACCCATGAAGCGGGCGTGATTTTACCATGCAAAACAAGCCGCATGAATGATTCAGCGCAGGCGGGAGCCGTCTTCCGATGAGGGCGAAAAAAAGGTGCTGGATTCCGGCGCGTTTGGATAAAGACGCCGCAGCAGCATGAATACGCGCGGGCGGTTATACCGTTGTGCTACGATGCAGGGCAGATTCACGGCGAGCGCATATGCCAGCATGATCCAGACGACGTAGCCGGGCGCAAACAGCCCGAACAGCCAGAACGGCGTAATTCCAAGCCAGTGCGTCAGCTCTCCGCGCGCGGATTCGAGCAGAAACCGCCGGAGGTTTTCTTCGGAATAGTCGGTCAGGTTCCGCTTGCGATAACCGCGTTTCTTCCAGGCGCCGCCGCCGTCCGGCAAGAGATGCTTCCATCGGCGGACGTGGAAGAGATTTTCATAGATGCGCCCCTCCCGTTCCCAGGCGTGTGCGCGCCAGAAAAAACGCCCCGGCTCAAACCAGCGCTCCGGCAAACGCAGGCAAACCAGCGCAAACAGCAGCGGAACGACCGCCCATACGACAAAGGACAGCGCGACGGTGAGGAAGGAACGAAAAAAGAAAATCTGCATAAGCTCATCGTTCGAGCGGAATCGCCCGTCCTTTCCACCTGACGTTACGCCGAAACAGCCGTAAATAACCGGAGTAAAGAGAAACCAGCAGAAAGATGGTCAGTGGCACAGGGTAGAGGAGCAGCGCGGCCGGCGAATAGCGGCCGATGCGCCTGCCTATGAGAAACAGCGCAAGCACCCAGAATCCGTAGAGCAGCGCGTAAACTAGGACAACCGGCTCGCCGCGAAACCCCGCCAGAAGAAGGTGCAGCGGAACGGAGGCGACCGATGCGACGAACAGCGTAACCAGCAGAATGAGCCAGGCGGGTATTTTCGATGCTCCGGTGGCGAGGTTCTTGGAAAACCCCTGCCAGAGCGAGCGGAATCCCGCCGGATACATGCGAAACGAAACGTCCCGGTCCCCGACAAACACCCGAAACGGTATATTTGCCCGACGCAGTTCGCATGCAAGCGCCATGTCCTCCACGATACTCGCTTTCACGCTCTCGTGTCCGCCTGCCGTGAAATAGTCCGCGCGGGAAATGGCGATGATTGGCCCGAAGAGACCGAGAGGAACCGGCCTGGGCAGCGCGGTGCCGTTTGCTCCGACCTGAATCAGATTAAATAGAAGAGAAAATTGTTCGTAGCCCTTTTGCGTTTGGTGATAGGGCTGAACGGAGATCGTTTGGTTTGCCGACCGATATGCTTCCACGATGCGGCCAAGGCCATCCGGCGAAAGGCGGACGTCCGCATCCAGAAACACAATCAGCTCGCCGTCCGCCGATTCGGCTCCCTTTTGGCAGGCCCAGCTTTTGCCAACCCAGCCGTCGGGCTTGCCGTTCAGCGTCAGCACCTTCGCGCCGCAGTCGCGGGCGACCTGCTCCGTTGCGTCCTCGGAAGCGTCGTTCACCACGAGAATTTCAAAGGGAGCCAGAGCCTGTTTTGCGAGATCCGCAAGCAGCAGCGGCAGCGTGGATTCCTCGTTTCGCGCGGGAATGACAACGGATACCCTTTGGGTATTCCGCGCGCCCTGTGCCTGCGGCAGCCGCGGGATGCGATAAAACAGAAGAATTGCCGCCGCGAAACCAAGCAGAATAATCGCCAGTTCGATATAAAAACCGATCATGCGCTCCCCTTTCGTTTTTTCAGCGCGCTGGCTGCCGCGTCCGCCGCGAGTTTCCCCGTGAGGATGGAAACGGGAAGACCGGCGGGGCTGAAGGTCCACATGCCGCATTGCAGCACGTTGGGGATTCCCGTGTTCACGGCTTGTTTAATGGCTCCGAACCGGTGCACGGCCGGATTCGGGCGGTTCGTATGCGCCCAGCCGGTGATCGCTCCCTCGCGGTTGCCGGTTTCGCGCTCAATGGTCAGCGGGGTGGAGCAAAGCGAAAACTCCACGTTTTGCGAAAGGCCGGGGAGTATGCTCCCGCCGAGCACGCGAAGAATCGTTTCCGTAGCGAGCGCTTTCAGCGCGGCGTATTCACCCGCGCTGTCAAACCACTTGACGAGGGCGTAGTCCAGCAGCGTGCTGACCACAAGCCCCGTTTTTCCTTCCGGTGCAAGCGACGGGTCTCGAAGCGCGGGCACGGAAATTTCAAATGTGGTGGTTTCCAGATACGAAACGAGCCAGGCGCGAACCGCGTCCAGCCCTTCGCAGCGAAGCGACTGCCAGACGGGCAACCGGCTAAGCCCGGCCGTGTCCGGCGTGTAGAACGCGTGCGCGCCGCAGATGGCGCGTACCTGCTCCGGCGGCAGGTTTGTGCCAAGAAAGAGCGTGAGTACGGAGTCGATGCCGCGGCTGCGCTCAGCCAGCTCCTTTTGCCGGCGCGCTTTCTCCGGCAGCGGTTGTTCCAGCGCGCGGTAGAGGGACGTCTGATCCGCCGCCCAGATCAGCTTGCGGTAGCGGATCGTTTCTCCGTCCGCTAAGGTTGCGGTTTTTTCCGGCGGATTTACCTGCAGAACGCATGTGTTTGTGCGCACCTCGCCGCCCAGCCGGACGACGGCGGCTTCCAGCCGCTGCGGCAGACTTCCCGTTCCGCCGAGCGGATAGCGGTAGTCGAGGTACAATCCAAAGTAACTCAGCGCGAAGAAGGTTGGCGTTTCGGCAAAGAAATGCTGGCAGATCATGTCGATCAGCGGCTCGCACTGCGTAAATCGTCTGAGATATGCCTGCACGGGTTCGTCGAGTCGATCCGCCTTGCGAATATTAACGGAGTACCGGATCAGCCACGGCAGCAGCGTTCCGGCCAAGTACTGCGGATCCTTGAGCTCGCGTTCGAGAAACAGCGGGTTTTCTATGCCGTAGAGAACGTCCATATAGCGCATGACCTTCGTGACTTCCGCAAGGATCGCGTCCACTTCGCCCGCGTGTTCCGGAAAAAAGGATTTGAAGAGATCCCCGTAAGCGCGGAGGCACGAATCTCCTTCCAGCCTGACCCAGCGGTCCCGGATGCCGATGGAGACGGGGTTCTTCACAAGTGGCAGGTCGATGCCGAGCGAGCGCAGCATGGGTGCAATCACGCCGGAATCCTCCAGCGCGCGAATTCCCGCGTCAAAGGTGAACCCCCTGTGTTCAAAACTATGGACGAGCCCGCCCGTATGCGAGGCTCGCTCCGCAAGCAGCGTTTTCAGGCCCGCCTTTGCGCAATAGGCGGCGGCGGTCAGCCCCGCGGCTCCGCCGCCGACAACCAGCACATCTGCCAACTTTGTCATAGGCCCTCCTGCAACACCGCGCGGACGACACGCGAGATTTCAACGGGCGGACTCCCCTCAAGGGAACGCACGCAGTGCGCTTCGCAGGCCGGGAGCGTATCTTCCGAAACCGGATGTGCGAGGCAGCATTTTTTTGCTCCGGCAAAGTTGCCGACCGCGACACGGCGGAGGATACCCGGCACGTCCACGCCCGCTCCTTCGCAGCAGGACGGGTGCTCGCAGAAGCGGCAGCGCATGGCGGCGGCCATGACGCCGCGCCGCTGCTCCGGCTCGTCCGCATAGAGCATCTCCTTCGTAAACGGATGCGGCAGCTGGCGCACATAGTTTAACTGGTTCGTCTGATAGACAAACGGCTCCAGGCCGCGCTTCTTGAGGATGGCGTTCGCGGCGGAAAGGCCGGAGGTGGTCACCGTTGGCGTCCCGGTTCCCATTACGGTGGATTCACCGCAGCAATAGAGCGTGTCCCATTCGGTTTTCGTATGCAGGCGGCGGAACATATGCTGGCCCAGCATCTGCTTTGGCCCCGCGACCGCACCGCCGTTTTTCATCGTATACCGTTCAATCGTGCGCGGGGTAGAGACCTCCGCATAGCGAACCGACCTGGAGATGCCGGGGAAGCGCCGCTCGAGTACGCCGATCAGCCGCGCCTGCTCCAGCTCCTTGAGGCGCTGGTAGTCGGCGTCGTTTGCGGAAGCCCAATCCTGAAAGGTCGGCCCGATTGCCATCAGCGCGTGCGCGTCCTCTGCGCAAAGCGAGCGGTCGTCAATGCTGAAAAGATAGACCGTCACCTCGCTCTCGTCGATATGCTCCGGATTTCCAACGAGCATTTCAACAGGCGCGGTATCGTCCGGAATGCAGGAGCGATCCACCTCCGCGTAAAGTACCACGCTTGGATAGGTCGGTACGAGGCTCTTAGCCCAGTCCCGCCGCGCACGCGTGGTGAATTGTTTGTCAATCAGCTTGCCGTAGAGGTTCCAAACCGTACCGGAATAAACAACGTCGTCCGCAGCTAACTTCGTTCCATCGTCGAGCAGCACGCCGGAAGGTTTTCCGCCGTCGAAGAGGATGGACGTTGCCTCACGGCCTAGATACATGTCCCCGCCGTGTTCCTCAATGACCTTTTCCAGCTTGCCGGGAAGAAACAGCGTGGAGCCAGCCGGATACCAGCTGCCGCCAGCGTGATTGTCAACGAACATCACAGCGGCGAGCACGGCGGGCGCCTCCTCAACCGTTGCATAACAATAGGTAGAAGTAAGCTTGTCGAAAAAATTGTAGATGGCCGGATCGGTGAAATACTGCTGCAGCAGCGATTTTGCGCTGCGGTTGAGATAGCTTAAAAAACGGATGTACGAAACCGGATGCCGCAGCATGCCGGAAAGGCCGTCCTTCGGATCGGTCTCGTCCGCCGTCGTGTAACTCGGCCGCTCCACCATAATATGGCGGTAAAGGCGCGTCATGTCGCGGTAGAAGCGACGGATCTGCTTGCGCTGGGAGGGGAAAACACGCGCGAGTTCCTCGGAAAACCGCTCGACGTCTGGGTAGAACCGCACGCGCTCGCCCGCATAGTTGACCACATACAAGAGATCGTGCTTTATTACGTTAAATGGTTCTTCCAGACAGTTGAATACGAACCGGTGCGCGTTGAATCCCTGTTCGCCAAAGCCGTAGAGCATGGCGGAACCCTGATCGAAGGTGGTTTCTCCGCGCCGGAAAATGCCGCAGGAACCGCCGGGCTGATCGCTTTTTTCGATCACGGCGACACGCAGACCCCGCTTTGCCAGAAGGCTTGCCGCTGTGAGTCCGGAGAGCCCGCCGCCGATTACAACGACATTGTAGTCCTCTTTCGTCATCGAAAAATCCTCCGTACCAGTTCAATCTTAAATCTGATCTTTTCGTTCAGTATACAACCATGGATGAATGAAATAAATACGGGATAATGTTATCAAACAAGTAAAACACGTTCTGTGACGAAATTCCATTTCCGGCGGAAGGATGGCGGCGCGAAACCTTTCGAACGCGAAAAAACAGCGGGTAAGGCCGTTGCTTTTTCGTTTGATTATTTGAAAAGGGAAAAACGGGCAGGAAAGCGGAACTACGCTTGCCCGTCCGTTTCATCCGAAACGGGCGACCGCGGCGGTTTTGAAGCGCCCCGGATCATTTTCATGACCGGGAACAGCGCAATCAGCGTAGCGAGCGCCGCTGCGACGAAGATCAGATAGGTGGGCAAAAATCCCGCTTTGCCGTCCACGACGACCGGCTGCCCAAACGCGCTGATGATCCGCTCACCGATGAACGGACCGATCACCATGGGCAGCAGAACCCAGAAGATCATGCGAATTCCCTGGAACTGCCCCGCCTGCGCGGGCGGCGTCAGGTCCTTGATCCACGCGCCGGTAACAATGAGCTTGGCGACGAGACCAAACGCCATGACGAAGATGGCGACGCAGAGGAAGACCATGCCGTGCGCGAGCGACACGAGCAAGAATCCGAGGGCGGAAACAACCAGCGCAATCAGCATGAGCCGGGGTTTGCCCCAGCGGTCGACGAGCCGACCGAAGAACACGCCCGCAATGCCCGACAGCAGCACCATCAGCCCGAGATTGACGCCGATTACGTCGTAGCTGTATCCAAGTGTCTTGGTAAAGTAAATAATCTGGTAAGGCAGGCAGATCTGTTCCGCCGTTGCGAACAGCAGCATACAAAAATACAGGGAAAAGAGCATTCTGTTTTCACGCACGGCGCGTACGGAAAAACCGGAGAACGCCTGCTTCCAGAAGCCGATCTTCTCCTTTGTATCGCGGACGAAGACCGCTTCCTTCATGATGGAACCGCCGATCAAGCCGCAGACGACAACCAGCAGCCCCATGGAAGTGAAAAACAGCGTGTAGCCAAAGCGCTCAATCAGTATGCCGGAGACGATCGTTGTGACGACCGTGGCAAGCAGCGGGAACATCTCGGTAATGCCGCTGACCGTTCCGCGGTTCGTTTCGTCCGTAATGTTCGTCAGCCAGGCGTTAAAGCTCGCGTCGTTGGCGGTGGAACCGAAAAATGTCATAACGCAGTCCAGAACGACGACGGCGGTCATCGCCAGCGCCGCGGAATGAACCGCCCCCGCCGCGGGGAATACGACGGTTGAAATACCCCAGAACACATAGCTGACCAGGATCACCGCTTTGCGCTTGCCAAGCCGGTCGCTGAGCGTGCCCATGATGAGCGTGGTAATCGTTGCGGTGACCGCGCTGAGCGCTACCATGAGCGAGATCACCTTGGGGTTGGGCGAGATGACGTCGTTGACGAAGGTATTGAACCAGGAGTTTTCCACGACCCAGGCGATCTGGCCGGAAAACGCGAGCAGCACAATGGCGATCCAGTTGTTTGCGCCCAGTTTGGTCTTTTGCGGTACAGGCATGTTGGTTTCTCCTTTACGCCAATTCATTTTTGGAAACAACCTTGGCAACCGGAAACTGTGCAACGCGAAGAAGCGTGCATCCGTAAGGAACGAGCGTTTGCTCGTCCAGTGCGTCCGGACCTGCGGAAAACGGCTGCGGAACCGGACCCGCGCTGTGCCGCGCTATGCGCCAGCGCGGGACGCGCGCCATGCCGAGACGGACGAACAGCGGCGGCGCATCCTCTCCAAACGGGTACGTCCCCGGCCGGTGAACGGTAATCTGCGCCTTCTCCAATTCGGATTCGACCAGGGCGAAGCGCCACTCGGAGCGGGGAAACAGCTCGATATCCGCAAAAGGCGGCGTGCCGCGAACGGTGCGCCGCTCCGCCTCGACGGGAAGCGCGAGCAGCAGCGGGCCGCGATGCAGGGTTGCGCCGCCTTCCGCTTCCGCCTGCAAGCGCAGCGGCATGGGAAAACGGACGAGTACCGTATCCCCTGCGGAAAACGCGCGCTCCAGTTCCAGAAATCCCTCTTTCGGCAGGCAATCCTGCGGCTCGCCGTTCAGCTGAACTTCATAGGATTCCGCCCAGGACGGCACGCGCAGAAACAGCGAGAAACGCAGGCTATGCGATTCGTTCCCGATTGCGTCCACATGGAGCAGAATCGTATCGTCAAAAGGATAGTCGGTTTCTTCGGTCAGGGATACGGCTGCGCCGCGCACGAGCAGACTGGCGGAGCATGGCGCGTAAACCGGCGCGGCAATTCCGTGCGGATGCGTCATCAGGAGGCTGCCGAGCAGTTTCGGCCAGCCCTGATGCATGTTTGCCGCGCAGCAGCCGAAATTCGGTTTAAGCCCGAAGAGGTTCGCCTCCCGGTATGCGTCGTACCAGCCGCGCTTCCTGCGCGAGACCTCCACCTGATTGACCTGCTGAACGTATTGATGCGCGCAGAGATCGCCGGTAAACGTCGCGGGCCAGGCGTTGTATGCCACCCGCTCCAACAGGTCGGCATACCTTGCTTCGCCGGTTACAGCGAGCAACGTTTCCAGCGAAAACATATACTCGGCCACGAGGCAGAGCTCCGCGCCGACTGTGGGCGAGCGGCCGTTGAGGTGTTCGTCCCCCGAAAAAACGAAGTTTGCCAGCCCGTGATATTGCGTCAGCGCGTCGATTCCGGCGCGGGAAGCGTTCGCGCCCGCGGGATCGCCGCCAAAGAGCGCGTCGAGCGCGGGCATCTTCAGCGCCATTGCGAGGTTGACCGAATGCGTTTCGTGAAAAATACGCAGAAACGCGGATGCGTTGCTTTTCTCGATCTGCCGCTTCGTTGGCGGTTTTGGCGCTCGAACGCGCCTCAAACGCCGCGCCGTCCAGTCCGAAATCAGCGTTGCCCGCTTCGCAACCATGAACAAAGGGCGGTTAAGATAGCTGTGCGTACGGCGCGGATAGGGAAATTCGCGAAAAAAGTCTCCCCAGCGATAGCTTTGCCCGCGCAGCCGTGCCGCGAGATCGGGCAGATAGGCGGGGTTCGTTTGGTGGGAGAGATAGAGCATGGGCAGCAGCTGCTCCTGCCCGCGCGCCGCCGCCCACATGGAAAGCGGCTGCTGCGGGAGATGCTCCAGCTGATAACGAAAATAGCGGTCCATCAGCGGCAGAACGCGCGAATCGCCGGTTGCCTCGTGATACTGCGCCAGCGCTTTGAGCGCAACGATGCGCGGCCACCAGTCCGGATTATTCGCCGGGCCGAAAAACCCCTTTGCATCCTGGCTTTGCAGCATCCATTCGATCCATTTTTGCGCTTTTTGCTTCAGCGCTTCGTCGCCAAGGCTCCAGGCCAGCGGAACCAGCCCGTCCAGATAATACGGCCCGCGCTCCCAGTTTTCGCCCGTGCCGCCCAGCCAGCCCGACGATTCGCCGAGGTCCTCCCAGAGCGCGTCAATGCTGCCGGACAGCCCGTTTTTTTGAGCGATCAGTTGCCGCCGGAGCCAGCCCGCGGGCATAAGCGAGCCAAGCGCTGCCGGAATCAGGGAAAGATCCTTCGGTCCGCCTTGTGCCATGAGCGTCCACCTGTCTTATGTTTCAATTGTCGGGTGAGATGAATTCTAAAGAGTATTATATTGCATCTTGCCGGAGATTACAAAGGGAAGAAGTCGGAAATACCGGTCTGCGTTTCAAAAGGAATGCCTGCGCATTGTAAAAATCAGGTGTAGACTGCGGCAGGACATGGTGCTTTGCGCCTTTGCAAAAGAAGGTTGCGTGAAATCAAGGCTGCACGGTATGAAAGAACAGAAGAGTATGTTATAATATTCGTACAGATCAGAGGCTTCCTGCTCAAGAAAAATGTAATAATTTTTGCCTGAAAAATAGCAAATTCTTCTCTCGATAAAATATAAACCGCAAGCGTATATTCCGAAACGGAAACTGTAAGTTGAAAATTTCTGCAACCGGGCTTGATACCGCGAACCTCCGATGGAAATATAGGTGGGCTGAGGTTATTATGATGTCAATTCGGCCGAAAACGTATGTGCATATTCTGATTGCGTTCAATCTGCTTGCCTATGCGCTGAGCGCGCTGCTCGGCTTATCAAACCTCGCAAACGTATTATCCGCTTTATGCGCGTTGTTTTCGGCCATTATTCTGGCGGCGGCAGCCCGCAGGTCTTCCGGCAGCAAAAACATATCTTTTTTGTTTCGCTTTGGTTCCTATGCGTGCTTTGCCTGGTTTGCTGCAGATACGATCTGGACGCTGGAGAGTTGGGGAATCGGCGGCGTGCCGGACAATTCGATCATGACGTTTTTATATGTTCTGACCAGCGTGTTTGTACTCGTTGCGATCACGGTGTTCATCTCCGCGCAGCTTGGCAAGTGGAACCGCGTCCAGATGGTTGCGGATGCTGCCATTATTCTGCTGTTATGCGTACAGTTTTTCTGGATTTTTTTATTCGATCAGGATTTCGCGTTGCTGTCCGAGTGGGTTCATTATGACGTAACGAGCATTCTATGCGTCGTGACGGATATCATCGTGGTTGTTTTCGTGTTAACGTGGAAAATTGCGGTTCGAAACGGAAAGGTTCCGCGGTATTTTCGTACGTTTGCGATCGCGGCCATTCTGTTTTCGCTGGTGGATTTGACGTATTACATGCTTGATTTAAAGGGACTCTACACGCCAAACTCGTTGATCGATATTACCTACAGCGCTACGCTGGTACTCTTCGCCATGGCGGCGCTTACCTGGACGGGCGACCGGCCGCGCGAAGCGGAGCTGGAGCAGATCACAAACATCGGCAGTCGCCGAACGTCGCTGTATCTGCTTTCCTTTCCGATGCTCACGCTTCTTCTTCAGGCCGTGCATGTGATCCAGGTCGCGCCAACGCTTGCTGAATACGGAATTTTCGGCGGGCTGATCCTCATCCACCTGGCAATATCGAAGTATATCCAGCTCGCCATTGAGAACGACCGGCTCTGGAAGCTCGAAAAGAAACACAGTGAGCTGCTGGAGCAAACGGTTGCCGATCAGGCGGAGAAGCTGGCGTTTTTTGCCAACAAGGACCCGCTGACCATGCTTTGCAACCGGAGGTGCTTCAGCGCGACTCTTGCCGAGCGGCTGCAACTGGTTCCGCCCGGCGAGGGGGTTTTTATTCTGGGCGTTGATATTGACCGGCTGAAGACCATCAACGAGGCGTTTGGCCACGACGCCGGCGATAAAACCGTTCTGGAGTTTTCCCGGCGCCTGGGCGAATGGAACGGCTGCAGCGCGGAACTTGCGCGTATCAGCGGGGACGAGTTCGCCGTCCTGCTCCCCAAAGGGGCTGTGCTTGCCGATGCGGAGCGAGCCTGTGAAGAGATACTAAAGCTCTGCGACACGCCTTTTGAAATCGACGGAAACCAGATCAAGGTGTCGCTGAGCATCGGCGTTGCGCAGCGCCTGCGTGAAACCGACGACGCGCAAACGCTGATGGAGAATATGGGCATCGCGATCCGGCAGGCGAAGTCGCAGGGCTATCACACCTATCAGATCTACAATCCGGCCTTTTCCGTCGTCCGCGCCAGCAGCCGGATGGAGCATCTGCTCCGGCAGGCGAACATCGAGAAGGAGTTCATGCTCTATTTTCAGCCGCAGTTTTCGTTATCCGACCGGAGGTTGATTGGGGCGGAGGCGCTCCTTCGCTGGAATAACGAAGAAATCGGGTTCATCCCGCCGAGTGTTTTTATTCCGGTTGCGGAGGAAATCGGCGTCATTAACGAAATCGGCATGTTCGTTCTGCGAAAAGCGATTCAGCAGGCGATTTCCTGGAACCGCGACAGAAACGTTACCGTTAAAATCGGCGTGAACATTTCGCCTAAGCAGTTGAGAAACGACAACTTCGCCGCCATCTTGCGGGAGATTGTTCTGGAAACCGGGGTGGATCCGGGCTGGCTCGACGCGGAGATTACGGAGAGTATGGTCGTTGACCGGTCGGGCAGCGTAGCCGCCGCGTTCGCCGCGCTCAAGGAACTGGGGATTTCAGTTTCCATCGACGATTTTGGCGCCGGTTTCTCGGCAATCGGCTACCTGAACAGCTTCCATTTCGACCGGATTAAGATTGACAAATCGCTGGTCGATCCTATTTCGGACAGCAACATCAGTGGCGTAAGAATCCTGAAATCGATCGTCGAGATGGCCAAGGCGCTTGGCGCGCTGACGATTGCGGAAGGCGTGGAGACCAACGAGCAGTTTACGCTGCTCGAAGAGGTCGGCTGTGACCAGGCGCAAGGATATTTTCTTGGAAGGCCGGTTCCCGCGAAGGAGTTTGAACGGATGTTTCTCCATCTATAATAACGCGCTATCATAGCGCAAGAGAATGAAACGATGCGCCGCGTGCCGTCCAATTTGATGCGGCGCTTTTTATTTTGGAGAAAGTTACCTTAGCCATTCGGTTTTCGTGCATGAAAAAAGAAATTTATTTTGGATTGCAAAATCAAGTTTGGATGATATAATATATAAAACTTGCAGGATGACCAACCTCATCTTGCACTTTTTAACAGGAACAATGGCGTTCCGAAATCCGTGCCATCCGAATTGGAAGCGGCACGGGTTTTGGGTCGCTGTTTTTTTGCCCCATAACCGCACGGACGGATCGGGCGGATTCGATTTCGACGATGCCGGAAGGAAACGCGCGCGTGTGGCTGCGGTTTTATTTACCGGAGGAATGACCCCAAAAGCCCGCCGAATAAATGCAGGAAGAGCTGCACAAAATTTGAACTGCGCAGCAAAACCTGCAAAATGCACGAATGAACACGAAGATTCTCTACTCTCCCGAACGGGAATAACCCGACAAAACCGCGCGGGATATCACATGGAAGCAGGTGAAAGATGAAACAGCAAGAGTTGCAGACACGAAACGCGGAGGAACCTCGACAGCGGGGGAACGAACAGAAGGAATCCGGTCAAGTTCCGAATACAGGGCGGACGTCAGCCTTTTCCACCGCTGGAACGAGCGATTTGCGGCAGAGCGCGAAGCTCTGGCGTCCGGAGTTTGAACACGACGCGTGCGGCACCGGATTTATCGCGCATATGAACGGAACCCGTTCGCATGCGATTGTGCAGGATGCGCTCGAGATACTCTCACGGCTGGCGCACCGCGGCGGAACGGGGTCGGACCCCGATACGGGCGATGGAGCGGGCGTTTTGGTACAAATTCCGGATCGCTTCTTCCGGAAGAAGGTGGAGTTTCATCTTCCGCGCGAAGGACAGTATGCCGTTGGCATGTTCTTTTTGCCGCTTGATCAGGCGGAGTGCCTTGCGGCGGAAGCGGCTATGGAAGCAATTGCAAAGGAAGAGGCGTTTTCCGTGCTTGGCTGGCGGACGGTTCCAACCAACCTGCATGCCTGCGGAGCGGGCGCCTGGGCGAGCGTTCCGAGCGTGAAGCAGCTCTTTCTTAGCTGGAAGGACAACGATCTGCCGGCGGATGTCCGCCTGTTCGTTCTGCGCAAGCGTATGGAGCGCGCGATGAAGGAGCAGGGGCTTGAGGCTTATGTTCCGAGCCTTTCGAACCGCACGGTGGTATACAAAGGCATGATGCAGGCCTGGCAGGTATCGGACTTCTATCCGGATTTGCTGGACGTTGATTTTCTTTCCGGAATCGCGCTCGTCCATTCGCGCTATTCCACAAACACCTTTCCCTCCTGGGATCGCGCCCAGCCGTTTCGAATGGTTGCGCATAACGGCGAGATCAATACGCTCAAGGGCTGCGAACACGCGGTGCAGGCCGCGAGCGCGGCGATCGACGGCGGAAGGCTCGCAAAGCGCCTTGCCGACGTTCTACCGATTTTGGATTCCAACGGCAGCGATTCCACGAAGTTCGATAATCTGCTGGAGTTTCTGGTGGTTGCCGGGCGTTCCCTGCCGCAGGCGCTGTTCATGATGATGCCGGGTCCATGGTCGAAGGACAAGACGCTGGACGAGAACCAGCGTGATTTTTACCGGTATGCCGCCTGCCTGATGACCCCCTGGGACGGGCCCGCCGCCATGTGCTTTACGGATGGTCGCCAGGTCGGCGCGGTGCTGGATCGAAACGGCCTGCGCCCTGCCCGCTGGGTACTGACAAAGTCGAACCTGCTGGTGCTCGCTTCAGAATCCGGCGTGATGGATATTGCGCCGTCCGAGGTTGCTCGCCGCGGACGTCTTGGCCCGAACCAGATGCTGCTGCTGGATACGGAGTCCGGCGTACTGCTGGAGGATCAGGAGATTAAGGACCAGTACCTGAACGGGCCTTGGAGGCAATGGCTGCCCCAGCAGGTGGTTGAATTGGAAGAAACGCCCTATGTTCGCAGCAGCGCGCCTTCCAGCCTGCCAAAAGAAAAGCAGCGTTTGTTTGGCTGGACGTATGAGGATCGGATGGTAACGGTGCTGCCGATTGCGCAGACGGGGCTTGATCCCGTCGGCTCCATGGGGTACGACGCGCCGATTGCCGTATTATCCGAGCGGCCGCAGCCGCTGTTTCACTATTTTAAACAACTCTTCGCGCAGGTGACAAACCCGCCGATCGACGCGATTCAGGAAGAGTGCGTCACCGGTATGGACGTGTTTCTGGGGCCGAACGGCGATCCAACGCTGGATCAATCCGACAATTGCCGAAAGATCCATCTGTCTTCCCCTATTTTGCAAACCGCCAATCTGGAACGGCTGCTTGCCGGAATCCCCGGATTCTCCGCGGCGGAAATCCACATGGTATTCGACCCGAAACAGGGTTTGGAAGCGGGACTCGAGGCGTTTTTCGCTGCGGCGGAAAAAGCGCTGAAGGAAGGCATCTCCATTCTGGTGCTCACCGACCGGTTGGCCGGCGCGGAGCTTGTGCCCATTCCGTCCCTGCTGGCGACGGCGGGTGTACACCACTACCTGATTCAAAAGGGCTTGCGTGGGAACTGCTCGCTGATTGTGGACAGCTACGAACCGCGTGAGGTGCACCACGTTGCCTGCCTGATTGGATACGGCGCAAAAGCCGTCCATCTGCGCGGAGTCTACGAAGCGGTGGAATCGCTCGCCGACGAAGGGCACCTGGAATCCGTGTCGCTGGAAGACGCGATGAGCAATGTGCTGTACGGATACGATCACGGTATTCTCAAGGTGATGTCCAAAATGGGCATCTCCTGCGTGGATGGTTATCATAACGCGCAGATCTTTGAAGCGCTGGGACTTTCACAGGAGCTGGTTGACCGCTTCTTTAAAGGAACGGTTACGCGCGTGGGTGGCATGTCGCTTTCCGATCTCGAGCGGGAGGTTTTGCAGCGCCACCGCGAAGCGCTTGCATCGATGCAGGAAGAGCTGCCCTCCGGCGGACGTTTTCAGTATAAGAAAGACGGCGAGCGGCATCTTTACAACCCCGAAACGATCCACCTGCTGCAAACGGCGGTACGCACGGGGGACTACGAGCTGTTCCGCGAGTATGTCCGGCGCGTGGAAAGCGAACAGCCGGTCGCGCTTCGCAACCTTCTGGGGTTCCAGAACTGCCACCCGATTCCCATCGAAGAGGTGGAGCCGGTGGAAAAGATCGTCCGTCGGTTTAAAACGGGCGCCATGTCCTACGGTTCCATCAGCCAGGAGGCGCATGAGTGCCTCGCGCTGGCCATGAACCAGCTCGGTGGAAAGAGCAACTCCGGCGAGGGCGGCGAGGCGGCGGAGCGGCTCTTTACCGACCGCAACTCTGCGATAAAGCAGATCGCTTCCGGCCGGTTCGGGGTCACGGGGCCGTATCTGGCCTCCGCCAAGGAGATTCAGATCAAGATGGCGCAGGGCGCAAAGCCCGGCGAAGGCGGGCAGCTTCCGGGCGGCAAGGTGTATCCGCAGATCGCCCGAACGCGGCACTCGACGCCCGGCGTGGGGCTCATCTCCCCGCCTCCGCACCACGATATCTATTCAATCGAAGATCTGGCGCAGCTGATCTTTGACTTAAAAAATGCGAATCCGGACGCGCGGATCAACGTGAAGCTCGTTTCGGAGACCGGCGTCGGCACCATCGCCGCGGGCGTTGCCAAAGGCGGCGCGGACGTGATTTTAATCTCCGGCTACGACGGCGGCACCGGCGCGAGTCCGCGCACAAGCATTCAGCACGCGGGACTGCCCTGGGAACTCGGCCTTGCGGAAACGCACCAGACGCTGATTGCCAACGGCCTTCGCGGGCGCGTCCGCGTGGAAACCGACGGAAAGCTCATGACCGGGCGCGATATCGCGATTGCCGCGCTGCTCGGCGCGGAGGAGTTCGGCTTTGCGACCCTCCCGCTCGTTTCGCTTGGCTGCGTGATGATGCGGGTGTGCAATCTGGACACCTGCCCGGTGGGAGTGGCTACGCAGAATCCGGCGCTGCGCGCGCGGTTCACCGGCAAGCCGGAGTATGTAATCAACCTCATGCGCTTCCTTGCACAGAATTTGCGCGAGAACATGGCACAGCTTGGGTTCCATACCCTGGACCAAATGGTGGGCATGGCGGGGCACTTAACACAGATCAAGCAATCGCCCAAGACCGACGGAATGGATCTTTCGGAGTTGATTCCCGGGGATCAGCCGCTGCCCTGGCGCGACCTGAAACCCTGCAAAAACGATCATAACCGGCTGTTCCACGATATGGTTCGTTCGCTTGTCGAGCAGGGGGACGCCGTGGTCAAACGCCCGATTTGCAACACGGAGCGGGCGGTGGCAACAGGGGTCTCCGCCTTCATCAGCCGCGAATACGGCCGCCTGCCGGACGGGCGCATTCGCTTTCAGTTCAACGGAACGGCGGGGCAGAGCTTTGGCGCGTTTGCCACCGCCGGAATCGAGCTGAAAATCGAAGGGGATACGAACGACTATCTCGGCAAGGGTCTGTGCGGCGCGCGCATCATCGTCAAAGCGCCGGAGGACGCGGGCTGGTCGAACAAGGACAACCTGCTGACCGGTAACGTTGCGCTCTTTGGCGCGACGAGCGGCGAACTGTATCTCGCGGGCCGCGCGGGCGAGCGCTTCTGCGTCCGCAACAGCGGTGCGATTGCCGTCTGCGAAGGCGTTGGCGACCACGGCTGCGAATACATGACCGGCGGCACCGTCGTAATCCTCGGGCCGGTTGGGCGGAACTTTGCCTCCGGCATGTCCGGCGGCATCGCCTACGTGCTGGACGACGGGAACTTCCGGCGCATGGTCAACACGAAGATGACCGCGCTCTACGAGCTGGACGCGCTGGACCTCGTGATGCTTTACCGGCACCTGACGAATCACGCAGCCTACACCGGTTCGAAAACAGCCGCGAGGATTCTGGAAAAGTGGCCTTCCACACACGCGCGCTTTGTTAAGGTTCTTCCGCATGATTACCGCGAGATGCTGGAAGCGATGGACACCGCCGAGCGCGAAGGATTGGAAGGCGACGAAATGCTGGAGCGCGCGTTCCTGCTCAAGACAGGGAAGGGGCTGTGAACATGCGTAACGAGAGAAAGAACACCGCCCAAACGCAGACGTCGAATACAATGGCAGGAGGCGCAGCATGGGTAAGATAACCGGTTTTATGGAATACGATCGAACGACGGCGGCAGAGCTGCCCTGCGACGCGCGCATTCGGAACTGGGATGCGTTTCATCCCGCGCAGAGCGAGCCGGAAATCCGCGAACAGGCGGCGCGCTGCATGAACTGCGGCGTTCCGTTCTGCCACGCGGGCGTCAACTGGCGCGGCGTTGGATCGGGCTGCAGCATTGGAAATCTGATTCCGGAATGGAATCATCTGGTTTATAAAGGACATCTCGAAGAGGCTTACCGGCGACTGGAGAAAACGAACCCGCTGCACGAATGCACATCCCGCGTCTGCCCCGCTCTCTGCGAGGGAGCCTGCACGGCGGGGCTGAACGGCGACCCGATCGCCATCCGCGAGGTGGAGCGATTCTTAAGCGATCTGGCCTGGGAAAAGGGCTGGGTTACGCCCCGTCCGCCGAAAGCGAGAAACGGAAAGACGGTTGCCGTCGTCGGATCCGGTCCGGCCGGCCTGACCGCCGCAAATCAACTCAATCAACGCGGATTTACCGTGACCGTGTTTGAAAAATCGGAGGAGCCCGGCGGGCTTCTGATGTTCGGGATTCCGAACATGAAGCTGCCGAAGAGCCTTGTCCGCCGCCGGATCGAGCTTTTTCGGCGGGAGGGAATCGAGTTTGTCTGCGGGGTGGACGTTGGCAGGGACGTCCCCGTTTCGGAGCTGGACCGCTTTGACGCGGTGCTGCTCTGCGGCGGCGCGGGGCAGCCGCGCGACCTTTCCGTAACGGGGCGGAACCTGCCCGGCGTACGGTTCGCCGTTCCGTTTCTGGCGGAAGCGACGCGGCGTTTGCTGGCGGGCAAAATGGAAGAAAAGCCGCTTTCCGGGCGCAAGGTGGTCGTCATTGGCGGCGGCGACACGGGAAACGACTGCGTCGCAACTTCGATCCGTATGGGCGCAAACGCCGTGCTTCAGCTGGAAATCATGCCGCCCGCGCCGGAAACCCGCCGGGCGGATAATCCCTGGCCGCGCTGGCCGCTCGTGTTGAAGACGGATTACGGCCAGCAGGAAGCGATCTGGATGTACGGCAGCGATCCGCGCAGCTTTGAAGTTACGGCGGTGTCGATCATTGGCAACGAGACAAACGGCGTTACCGGCATTGAGACCGCGCAGGTAGAGTGGATCAATACGGAACGCGGGCGCGCGCCAAGGCCAATCGAATCCACCAAGCGCCGTCAGGCAGCGACGGATGTGCTGATCGCCATGGGCTTCGTCGGCGCGGAAACCTACCTGCCGGAAGCGCTGAATCTGACGCTTGATCGCACCGCGTATTCGACCACGCGCATGGGCGTGTTCGCCGCAGGCGACATGCGCACCGGCCAGAGCCTCGTGGTTCGCGCGGAAGCGGACGCAAAGCGCGCCGCGGATGAGGTTGAGCGGTACCTAAGCAGGCAATAGAACCGGCTGTCTGGCAAAGAGCAAAAGATACCATTTGAAGAATCGTTCTCATAGGATAGCAACGAGCCCTCCGCTGCAAATACGGAGGGCTCGTTATTCGCTTCTTCTTTTTGGCGCTCAGGTCATGTCGGAAAACTGATCGATCGTTTCGGTCAGGCGCTTGAGCGCATCCTCCACCGAACAATTCTCCTGAAGGATATCGTCAATCGCCTTATAGATTGCATGTTCTGCGTTTGTAATCGGCACGAATATGCCGTCTCCGCGCGTAACCGATTTGCGCTGGCGGTTCGTTTCGTAGGAGCGGTAGATGATGGGCAGCCAGGGGTAGTGGCTGGCGAGCTCGTCGTTAATATATACGTTTTCCAGCGGAGACTGCCCGTCGAGCACGGCAAAATAGTTGCTCATCGAGGGGTCGCAGGTCCAGCGAATGAACGCGAAAGCTTCCTCCTTGCGCTTTGATTCCGGCGGAATGCCCAGTGCCCAGCTGCCGAGAACGGAAACGCCGCCGGGGATATTCGAATACCCGATTTTTCCGATAATCTTGGATTTTTTATCGTTGTTAACATCCGCAACAAAGGAAGCAAATCCAATCAGCATAGCGATGTTCCCGTTGTAGAAATCGGCGACGGTCTGCTCAACGGTGTAGTTGCGCGTGCTCGGGCTTGCGTAGGAGAAGGTTTCAATGAAGTTCGAAACACCCTTGCGGAACGCGGTGGAGCTCGTTGCGGCTTCCCCGTTTTCGTCAAACACATGCCCGCCATAGGCCCAAACGCGCGGCATCAGTTCCGGAATCAAAACGGCTTCGTTACCCGCCGCGATGGCCGTTCCATATTGAATGGGCGAGTTGGGGTTGCATTTTCTGGTAAAAAAGCTGCTGACCACGTTGAATTCAAACCAGGTGCGCGGAACGCGCAGCCGGGCGCGGTATTTCTTTTCAAACTGTTCCTGCAGCTGCTTGTTCTCGAAGAGATCCTTTCGATAGAGCAGAATCTGGGGCCCGTACATGAAAGGGGCGCCGTAACAACGCTCATCCACGAAGCCTACTTTCTCGAACAGGTGCGGCAGAAAAACATCCGGCGAAAAATCCGGGGACTGCGTATAGGACGTGATATCGGTCAGACGTTTGTTGCGCACCAGTATTTCCAGCCAGGGATTATCGTACATGACTACATCGAAATCGGAAACGGCTTCCTTGTTCAGCAGCCGGTTTAGCAGAGTGCGGTGTTCGTTCAGCGTGATATCGACGTTCAGCCCTGTTTTTCGGGTGAAATCGGAGTGCGTATGCAGAATCGCGTGCGCGCTGGGGGAGTTCAGCATCAGCACCTTAATCGGCCTGGTACGGTCGATCATGGCGGTTGGGAACACGTCGCCAAGGAACAGGCCCCTGCCAATAATCTTGTCGTGCATGACGATTTGCTGCTTTTCGAACATGAGCGGGCTTTTAATATTGTCCAGCAGTAGCCGCGCGGCTTTTTTGCCGAGCAGATGCGCGGGGCGCATGGTGTGCAGCACGCCGTTGCTCGTGACCGAACGGCTCCAGTTTTCCTGCCCGAACGAAACGAACCGGATATCGTTGTTTACCGAGATTCCAAGCAGCGAAAGCGCTTGTTCCAGCCCGTTTGTGATGTTTCGCGAGGTGGAGATGACGGCGTCCGGCTTGGTGCTGCTGAAAAACTCAACGCCGGTTCGAAACGCTTCTTCCTTGGTTGCGCGCAGATTTCGCAGATACTTTTCAGCGTTCGGCAGGTCGTTTTCCGCGTAGAATTCGCGGAACGCGCGCGCGCTGTCCGCCTCGCAGCTCAGGCTGGCGGGACCCGCAAAGAGCGCGATCGTTTCACAGCCTTCGCGCCGCAGTTCGTTCAGCAGATACCGCGTTGCCTCGTAGGAGTCGAAGGAGATGTAGTTCACGTCCGCAAGCCCGGGTTTCCGGTCGATGAAAACGGCGGGTGTTCGCTTGCTGCCGTCGAAACAATGATAGTTGTTCTGACAGGAGACGACGATCAGGCCGCACATATCCTTGCGCATGAATCCGTCCAGTATGGTGATTTCCTCTTCGGGGACGTCGTCCGAGAGCGCAAGGTTCACATAATAGCCCGCTTGCTTCAGCTCGCGTTCCAAACCGGCCAGAAGATAGGAATAGTACTGGTCATATGTATTTGGCAAAATGACGCCGATTTCGAGATTATTGTTGGTTCGGAGGTTCTTTGCATAGGAGTTCGGTTTGTAGCCGAGCTCGTTGATGGCCGACTGAATCTGCTTCGACATTTCGGCGGAAACGCTGCGTGTACCCGTCATATAATTCGATACGGTGCCAACGGAGACGCCGGCGTGTCTTGCTACGTCCTTGATCGTGCTCATATGAAAATCCTTCACACTTAATGTTCCTATTATAGGTGCAGCCGAACGGAAATGCAATTTGAAAATCAAAATGAAACGATTCAATGAAAATAAACAACAAATTCATTGACTATCGGGTAGCGCTAAAGGTATTTTAGTAGTGCAAGCCAACCTGTCTGTTTTCTGCGCGAATCCTGAACCTACAACGAGTTTAAAACGTGTAAATTTCGAAATCGGGGTGAAAACATGTCCGACATCCTTCTTGAGATGAAAAACATACAGAAATTCTTTCCCGGCGTACATGCGCTGGATAATGCAAATATAGAGGTTCGATATGGCGAAGTGCACGCGCTTGTTGGCGAAAACGGCGCAGGCAAGTCGACCCTGATGAAGGTATTAAACGGCATCTACAAAAAAGACGGCGGCCAGATTATCTATAAGGGTGAGGAAATCGAACTTTCCAGCCCGCTCGATGCGCAGAAGCGCGGGATCGGTATGATCCATCAGGAGCTCAACCTCATGCCGCACCTGACCGTTGCGGAGAATATTTTCATCGGAAAAGAACCGATGGCGGGCGGCGTGTTCCTTGACCAGAAAAAAGCGAATCAGGCGGCCAAAGAGCTGCTCACCTCCATGCATCTGGATATTGAACCCACGCGGCGAATAAAAACCCTCACCGTCGCCAAACAGCAGATGGTCGAAATTGCCAAGGCGCTGAACAATAACAGCGAATTGTTCGTTATGGATGAACCGACGTCGCCTTTAACGGATACGGAGATTGAAGAACTGTTTCGATTCATTCGTTCGCTCCGGGCCGCCGGCAGAGGAATCATCTATATTTCACACCGGCTGGAAGAACTCTGGCGCATTTCGGATCGCATCACCGTCATGCGCGACGGTCAGTATGTTGGAACCGTCAACACGGCGGAGGTCAATCGGCAGGACATTATCTCCATGATGGTCGGCCGCGTTATTTACGAAGAGCCGAAGCAGAAGAGTTGTGTTTCCGCCGACGCGCCGGTCGTGCTGGAGGCGAAGGACCTCGTTGCGCCAAATGTGAAGAACGTATCCTTCCAGTTGCGCCAGGGGGAGATCCTCGGATTTGCCGGCCTGGTCGGGGCGGGACGAACGGAGACCATGCGTGCACTTTTCGGAGCCGATCCGCGTGTGAAGGGCGAAATCTTCGTGAATGGTCAAAAGGTGGAGATCCATTCGCCAAGCGACGCGGTGAAGCACGGAATTGGCTATCTCTCGGAAGACCGGAAAACATTCGGCGTCGCAACCGGGTTGTCGGTTCGGGACAATTGCGTCATGGCAGACTTGCCGAATTACCGGAAGGGCCCGCTGATGAACGATAAAATGATCGACGCGGTCACAACGGACTACATTCAGAAGATATCCATCAAAACGCCAAGTCTGCGGCAGCTGGTTCGAAACCTCTCCGGCGGTAACCAGCAGAAGATCGTCATCGCCAAATGGCTGATCAAGCGCTGTAACGTGCTGATCTTTGACGAACCGACGCGCGGTATTGACGTTGGCGCAAAGAGCGAAATCTACAAGCTTATGAACAAGCTCATAGAAGAAGGCAAGTCGATCATCATGATTTCTTCCGAAATGCCGGAGCTTCTTCGAATGTCCGACCGGATTGTGGTAATGAGCGAAGGAGCGATTACAGGCGAACTGGATATCTGCAACGCGACGCAAACCAACATTATGACATTTGCGACAATGAATATGTGAGGGTGTGGGCATGACTACCAAGAAATTTGACCTGACAAAATTCCTCGCACCAATGGTATTGGTGATTCTCTATGGTTTTTTCTCCATTTTCGGAAACCGTTTTTTTTCAACGGATTATCTGATCAACATTCTGGACGGCTCTTACTATATTGGTTTTATGGCGATTGGCGTTACCTTCGTCATCATTACCGGCGGTATCGATCTTTCGTTGGGAACGACCATGATGTGCGCCGCGCTGATTGGCGGTATGGCGTACAACAGCTGGCATTGGCCAATGGGATGGTGCCTTGCGCTGGTTCTGGTGGTTGCCACGCTGATCGGTCTTCTCAACGGAATCATGATCGCGTTCTTGAATCTTCCGCCGTTCATCGCCACACTGGGCACGCAGATGATGGGCATGGGATTTGGCGCAATCGTAACCAAAGTGCAAACCATGCGTTACCCCACTTTCGGTACGGCGGACGGCTGGTTTAAGAACTTCTTTTACAAGACCACAACGGGATTCCCCGTAGGCGCGATTTGGCTGGCTGCTTTCTTCCTCGTAGCGTTTGTGCTGCTGAACAAAACGCGCTTCGGCCGCTACACTTACGCAATCGGCAGCAATACGGAAGCGGCGCGCCTTTCCGGCATCAAGACGAAGCCTTGGCTGGCAGCGGTTTACACCTTCTGCGGGTTTTGCTGCGGTGCGGCGGGCGTCTTCTATGCGGCGGTCTATACCTCGATTATTCCCAGCACGGGAAACGGCCAGGAGCTACTCGGCATTGCGGGCGTCGTGATCGGCGGCACGTCCATGAGCGGCGGAACCGGCACCCTGGTTGGAACCATTATCGGCGTATTCGTTATGAGCGTTCTGAAGCAGGGGCTGATGTCCATGGGCCTTCAGAGCCACTGGCAAACGTTTTTTACCGGCCTCGTTGTCATCGGCGCCGTGCTGCTTGACCAGTACCGCGTGAAGCAGGGCAACAAGGTCATTCACTAAACTAGAAGGACCGACGAAAACTCCATCGTTCCATTTCGACGAAAAAGGGCTGTGAAAACGGACCCCTGGGTTTTTGCAGCCAATTCTCCCCGGCTCCAACGGGTGAACCCGTTGAGATAAATAAAAATGGAGGAATCAGACATCATGAAGAAACTGCTCGTTCTCGTATTGACTCTGTCTCTGGTGCTTGGCATGTTCGCATGCGCGGCTCCGGCTCCCGCCGCAGAAGCAACCGAAGCACCCGCGGCCGCAACGGAAGCGCCCGCAGCAACGGAAGCTCCGGCAGCTGCTCCCCTCTACATCCCCGTAATCTCCAAGGGCTTCCAGCATAAGTTCTGGCAGACCGTTATGCTCGGCTCCCAGGATGCCGCTGCGAAGTACGGCGTCGAAATCACCTTCGACGGCCCGCCGTCCGAGTCCGACATCAGCGTACAGGTCGACATGCTCAACGCCGCAATGGCGAAGAAGCCCGCCGCTCTGTGCCTTGCGGCGCTCGACACCGAGTCCGTGACGGAACAGCTCCAGGCCTGCAAAGAAGCCGGAATCCCGGTCATCGGCTTTGACTCCGGCGTACCGAATGCGCCCGAGGGTTCCATCATCTCCACCGCTTCGACGGACAACACCGCCGCCGGCGCGCTGGCCGCGGACAAGATGTATGCCATCGAGTCCGTCGCGGCAGCCGTTGCAGCCGCAACGAAGGATGCGCCCGTTGTCATCAGCGTAATCAGCCAGGATGCAACCTCCGCCTCCATCACCGGCCGTACCACCGGTTTCGTCGATGAAATGTTCAAACTCTGCGACGCAGCGCAGCCCGGCCTCGTATCCGTGACCGGACATGACAAGTGGAACAAGGCTTCCACCTCCGGCGACACCGCCGTGGAAATCCTCGTCTCCATCGCCGCAACCACCAGCGTTACCGACTGCCAGGCTGCCGCACAGGCCGTCATTCAGAAGGCGCCGGTCGCCGTGTTCTGCACGAACTCCGGTTCGGTGGACGGCATGCTGGCCGCTACCGCGGACGGTTCCGACCTCGACCGTACAAACGGCCGTTATAAGGACATGGTCGTCGTCGGCTTCGACTCCGGCGCGACGCTGCTCAACGCGATTCGTAACCAGTGGTTCTTCGGCGCGGTCACGCAGGATCCGTACATGATCGGCTACTATGCCGTCGAACTCGCTTACAAAGCGATCCAGGGCGAGACCATCCCGGCCGTGGTTGACACCGGCTGCCAGTTCTACACCGTGGACAACATGGACGATCCGGACATCGCGAAACTGCTCTACGATTAATCCTTACCAAATTGAGTCTGTTGCGGGGCAGCCGAATAAGCTGCCCCGCAGAACACAGGTTTGAAATTACCGACGGAGGTTTTCTCCTATGCTCATGAATATTCCCGGCATTCTCTCGCCGGAACTGCTTGCGACGCTCTGCGAAATGGGCCATAGCGATGTGATTGTTCTGGGCGACGCGAACTTTCCCGGCAAGCGCTTTGCCCATGAGGGAAACTGCAAGTTTTTACGCGCGGACGGTATCTCCGGTACTGCGCTGCTCGACGCGGTGCTCAGCGTGATTCCAGCGGACGCCTATGTCCAAACGCCGGTGCAGCTGATGCAGACAATGGACTGCGACAAGGACCTTGAAATCCCGATATGGAAGGAATATGAGAAAATCGTAGCCAAGCACGATGCGCGCGGCAAGAGCGCGGTCGGTTACCTGGAGCGGTTTACGTTTTACGAAGCGGCGAAGAAGGCCTATTGCATTGTGCAAACGGGCGAAACGGCGATCTACGCGAACGTCCTCATTCAAAAGGGAGTCATCAAGTGAGCCGGAAAACTTCTTTACTGGGCATTGATATTGGTACGAGCGCCTGCAAACTGGTTGTTTTTTCACCGGAAGGCAGCGCGCTTGCCAGCCGAACGGTTGCGTATTCAACGCAATATCCAAAGCCCGGTTTCGTGGAACAGAACCCGGACGATTGGTGGCAGGCGGTCTGCAAGGGATTGTCGGATCTGTTTGCGGAAGGAACGGTAGCCGCCTCGGACATTGCGGGTATTGGCGTAGACGGGCAGGGCTGGTCGGCTATTGCGATGGACGCGGAAGGAAACGTTCTTGCGCCGGATCCGATTTGGCTCGACACCCGGTCGGAAGATATCTGTGAGGAACTGAACCGGCGCGTTGGAAGCGACGCGATTTTTGCATTGAGCGGGAATCCGCTCAAAGCGCAGTATGTAACGGCAAAGATTTTATGGCTGGAGCGGCAGCTGCCGCAGGTCTTTCAAAACACGAGAATAATCATGCAGTCCAACGGGTTCATTGCGTACCGCCTGACCGGCGCGATTACGATGGACATCAGCCAGGGATACGGGCTGCATTGTTTCGATATGAGGAACGGGCGCATCGACGCGGATATGTGCACTGCGCTCGGAATTCCGCAGCGGCTGATTCCCGAAATTGTTCCCTGTCACCAGGTGGTTGGAAGCGTCAGCGAACAAGCGGCGCGGCTGACCGGCCTATTGGCGGGAACGCCGGTGGTTGCCGGCGGGCTTGACGCGGCTTGCAGTACCCTTGGCGCGGGTGTGCTCCGGCCGGGGCAAACGCAGGAGCAGGGCGGACAAGCGGGCGGAATGAGCATTTGTGTAGACCACTATAGCGCGGACCCGCGCTTAATCCTTGGGTATCACGTTGTACCCGGCTGCTGGTTGCTGCAGGGGGGAACCACAGGCGGCGGCGGCGCGATGCGATGGTTCGAGCGCGAGTTTGCGGATGCAGAGCGGCGCCGGGCGGCCGAGGAAGGCCGCACCTCCTTTGCCTTCCTCGACACGCTCGCCGAAGAAATTCCTGCGGGCAGTGAGGGCGTCGTATTTTTGCCTTATCTGGCGGGCGAACGCTCTCCTATTTGGGACAGCCACGCAAAAGGCGTTTATTACGGGCTGGATTACGGCAAAACGCGCGCGCATATGGTTCGGGCGCTCATGGAAGGCGTCGCGTTCTCGCTGCGGCATAATATTGAAATTGCCGAATCCGCCGGCGCGTATGTCGGAAGGCTCCGCGCCACGGGGGGCAGCGCAAATTCCCGCATCTGGACGAAGATCAAGGCGGATGTTACCGGCAAGGATATCGACATTCCGGAATCCGACCTTGCAACGACGCTTGGAGCGGCCATTCTGGCCGGTGTAGGTGTCGGCGTTTTCGGGAATTTCGACACCGCGGTTGAGCGGACCGTTTCCGTCAAACGAAGCTGTGGACAGGATCAAGCGGACAAAGCGGCTTATGACCGCGGATATAAAACCTATCGCGCGCTCTATGAGCGGCTGAAGGACATCATGCAGGAAAACGGGAGGGCCGGACTATGAAGGCGGCCGTATTGGTTCAAAACAAACAGATTGAATATAAAGACATCGATCTTCCCCAAATGCAGGAGGACAGCGTCCTTGTCCGCGTTGCGGCATCCGGCATCTGCGGATCGGATCTTCCGCGGTTCTACCACAACGGCGTGCATTTTTACCCAATCGTGCTCGGGCATGAGTTTTCGGGCGAAGTAGTGGAAGTCGGCGCGGGTGTTTCCCGCGTCAGGGTGGGCGACCGTGTTTCGGGCGCGCCGCTGCTGCCTTGCATGAAATGCGCGGATTGCCAGAAGGGCGATTATTCGCTCTGCAAGCAGTACAGTTTTCTTGGCTCGCGCCAGCAGGGGAGCAACGCGGAGTACATCGTTCTGCCGGAACGAAACGCGGTTGTGTTCGATTCCTCGATTTCGTTTGAGAAAGGCGCTATGTTCGAGCCTTCCACCGTTGCGCTGCACGGGGTTTTGCAATGCGACTATAAAGGCGGCGGCAACGTTGCCATTCTCGGCGGCGGCACGATTGGCATCTTCACGCTGCAGTGGGCACGCCTGCTTGGGGCGAAGTCGGTCGCCGTGTTCGACATCAGCCCGGAGCGGTTAGCGCTGGCGAAACGCATGGGAGCGGACGCGGCCTTCGACACCCGCGAAGCTGGGTGTGTTGAAACCGCGCGCGCGAGCGTGCATGGCGGCTTTGATTATGTGTTTGAAACCGCGGGCGTGGGCGCCACCATGAAAATGGCGTATTCGCTCGCCGCCAATAAGGCGCATCTCTGCTTTATCGGCACGCCGCATGCGGATTTAACCTTTACTCCCGCCGAATGGGAAAACATGAACCGAAAGGAATTCCGGCTGACGGGTTCCTGGATGAGCTACAGTGCTCCGTTTCCGGGAAGGGAATGGACGATGACCGCGGAGTATTATGCCGACGGACGGCTGAAATTCGACGAAGCGTTTATCGGCGCGCGCTATCCCATGGAACGCGCGGAGGAGGCATTCCTGCTCTTTGAAACGCCGGGCGCGGTGAACGGGAAGATACTGCTCATGAACGAGCCGTATTTCACCGAAGCGATGCGCGGGAAATAACGCTCTGTTCCGGCAGTCGAAAGCGCATAGGCGCCGCGATCCGGAATGAAAAATAGATTCAAAAATTGGAGCATTGCAGGAGGCAATCATATGGAAAAAATCAATCCCGTTCTCGTTCCGCAAAGGAAGCTTTTTGATGGGACACGGATGCCGGCAATCGGCATGGGCACGTTTGGATCCGATCGTTTTACCGCAGAGCAGGTCAGTGCCGCAGTCGCAGGGGCGATTGAGGTCGGTTACCGGATGTTCGACTGCGCGGCCGTCTACGGCAACGAGGATTTGATCGGCCAGGTATTTCAGGCTGCGTTTGATAAGGGCACGGTGAAGCGCGAAGAGCTCTTTATCACCACGAAGGTCTGGAACAATATGCACGGGCAGGGGGACGTTCTCCTCTCCTGCGCAAAGAGCCTGCGGGACCTTCGCCTGAACTATGTCGATCTCTTCTTCGTGCACTGGCCATTTGCCAACTACCATGCGCCGGGATGCGACGGCGACGCGCGCAATCCGGACAGCAAGCCGTTTTCCGTGGACGCGTTCATGGCAACCTGGCGTCAGTGTGAGCGACTTGTTGATATGGGGCTGGTCAAATATATTGGCATGTCCAGCATGACGATTCCAAAGCTCGAGGCGGTGCTGCCGCTTTGCCGCATTAAACCCGCGGCAATCGAGATGGAACTGCACCCGAGCTTCCAGCAGCAGGCGCTGTTTGACTATATTCTTTCCCGCGATATCCAGCCCATCGGCTTTTGCCCGATCGGTTCGCCAACACGACCGGATCGCGATAAAACGCCGGACGACGTGGTGGATATTCAGATGCCGGAGATTGTTGAAATTGCCAAGGCGCATGGTGTGCATCCCGCCGTCATCTGCCTCAAGTGGGCGGTGCAGCGCGGGCAGACGCCGATTCCGTTCTCGATTTATGAAAATGAGTATACGAGTAACCTTAGATGCGTAACGGAAGACTCGCTGACGGTTGCGGAGATGGAGTCGATTCGCCTTGCGGACAAGAATTGCCGACTGATCAAGGGACAGGTGTTCCTCTGGACGGGTGCGAAGGATTGGCACGACCTCTGGGATGAAGATGGAACGATCACGAAATAACCGTATGGATACAACGCAGTATTTTAAAAGCCTGCTTAATCGGCAAAAAGACGGCTTCGACGATGGAATCTGCAGCATTTGCAGCGCAAACGCCTTTGTTATTGAGGCCGCCATGGAATTTGGACAGGATACCAACCGCCCCGTTCTGGTTGAGGCAACCGCAAACCAGGTGAATCAATTCGGCGGATACACCGGCATGCAGCCGAAGGACTTTGCGGTGTATGTGCGCGCCCTTGCGGACAAGACCGGTTTTCCGCAGGATCGGCTGTTCCTGGGCGGGGATCACCTTGGCCCTCTGACCTGGAGCGCCGAGCCCGAAGCCGAAGCGATGGCGAAGGCGGATGTGCTGGTGGAAGCGTTCGTACGCGCGGGGTTTTCAAAGATCCATCTGGACACAAGCATGCGGCTTGCGAACGATCCGGCGGATCAGCCGCTTCGCGACGAAGTGATTGCCCGCCGTGCGGCGCGACTCTGCGCCGTCGCGGAACGCGCGGCCAAAGAGAATGAAAAGCCTGTTTACGTAATCGGCAGCGAGGTGCCGGTTCCCGGCGGCGCAACGGAAAATGAAGATTCCCTTACCGTAACCCCGCCGGAGAATCTCGATGCGACGATATCCGCGTTCCGCGCCGCGTTTCACGGCGCTGGTCTGGACGATGCGTTTGCACGCGTGATTGCCGTCGTTGTGCAGCCGGGGGTCGAGTTTGCGGACAATACGATTATCGCCTTCGATGCCGGAAAAGCCAGAAAACTAACGGATCATGCCAAAACGCTGCCGTTTGTGTTGGAAGGGCATTCTACGGATTATCAGCCCGCGAACCTGCTTGCGGCCATGCGGCGGGATGGAATCGCCATTCTGAAGGTTGGCCCCGCGCTGACCTTTGCGCTGCGGGAAGCACTGTTTGCACTGGAGAGTATGGAAAAGGAGCTCTATCCTTTTTCACCCAGGGGCGGATATTCCTGCTTTTCAAGCGTACTGGAACAAAAACTCATGCAGCAGCCCAAATACTGGGAACGGTATTATCACGGCAGCGAAGGCGAACTCGCCTTTGCGCGCCGGTTCAGCCTTTCCGACCGGTGCCGCTATTATCTGGAGGACGAGCAGATCAAGACCGCTATTGCAAGGCTTGTTTCCAACATCAACGCCAAGGCGATTCCGTTTGGTTTGATCAGCCAGTATTTCCCGGCGCAAAAGGAATCCACGCTGGCGTGCGGCGGCACGGTTTCGGCGGAGTGGCTGATTAAGGAGCGCATTCGCGACGTGATTCGAACCTATTATTAAGGAAAAATTCAGGACAGCTTTTGTGGCCGCCGACTGCGGTTTTGAAAACGGAGAACCGCCATGCAGAATTTCAATCACACCGGTCGGCTGCGTTTCGCGCAGGCCGACGGCGGGGCAGAGGACATTCAAACGAACGATTCCGGGGTATTCGATCCCGGAGGATTCGGAAAAATGACAAAAGCGCGGATAAGACACCATGTTCTGCGGCGAAGGATCGTTTGCAACAGCGCGGACGGGGCGGACGGTATGCGCTGTTCCGCGCGCGTATGAGCGCATCCGGCTTCGTTCGCACGGCAATCAAGCGGATTCGGGCGATTCCTGCGGGAATCCTGCTCGGGCCGCTTTTTTTGGGTTCGCTGCTGCATACGCTTGCGCCCGGTGTACTGGAGCTGGGTTCGTATACGACGGCGCTGTTTTCCAATGCCGGTGCTTCAACCCTGATTGCGCTGCAGCTTTTCTGCATCGGGGCGCAGATTCGGTTCGCGAGTTTACCCACGGTTGTACGGCGCGGCAGTGTGCTTTTGCTGGCGCGTTTTCTCGCTGGCTTGCTTGTGGCGCTGCTCTTTCGGCTGTTCGCAAAAAACAATCTAGTTGCCGGAATCAGTATCTTAGCCGCTGTGGCGGCAACGTCCAATACAAACGGCAGCATCTATGTGGCGGTTACCTCCTTGCAGGAACGCGAAGAATCCGCCGCCGCCGCGCCTATGCTTGCGCTTTCCAACGGCCCTTTTCTGACTGTCCTGATCCTTGGCATCAGCGGAACGGATTCCGTTTCTTGGCTGCCGCTGCTTGCGCTGGTATTGCCGATGTTTCTTGGAATTCTATTGGGCAATGTCAGCCGGAAAGCCGCGCTGTTTCTGGCGCCCGGCGTTTCGCTGACCCTGCCGTTCATCGGCTTTGCGCTTGGCGCGGGGATCGACCTGCGTCAGCTCTGGCTCGGTGGTATTTCCGGCATTCTGCTGGCGGTTGCGGCGCTGATGATCGGCGGCGGCGTTGCGGTGCTGCTGGATCTTCTGCTCAATCGCGGCGACGGTTCGGCGGGCATCGCCGCGAGCGCAACCGGAGCGAACGCCATTGCCGTTCCCGCCGCCATAGCGATGGCAAACCCTGCCTGGCAGGCTGACGCGGGCGCCGCCGCCGCGCAAATCAGCACCTCGGTCATCCTTGGCGCGCTGATGGTTCCTTTGCTTGCGGAATGGATGGCGTCCCGAAAGAGACGCAATCCATGTGCGCCGAAGATCGATCTCTGAACGAGCCGGATCTCGGCGGGCAGCGGTGTTTGCAACCTGAATCTACGGGATTTGAAGCGGTCACGCTTCTTTTTTTGCCTTGCCCCAATGCAGATTATAAAGTCAAAAAAAGCCCACCGGCTGACTTTACCGAAGGGCTGAAACGCCGGAAAGGGGATTTCGTGTGCTC
Organism: Eubacteriales bacterium; assembly: GCA_021373115.1. Lineage (GTDB taxonomy): Bacteria > Bacillota > Clostridia > Christensenellales > CAG-138 > UBA7703. Next base: position 233,664 of record JAJFTI010000015.1, read on the forward strand.
GAAGGATCTATCTTTCGAGACCGCCAATCGTCCTGCTACGCGTTCTTTAAATATCGGGTTACTTCTTTGTTTGCTTCGTAGACGAGTTTCTCTTCCTCTACGTTTTCCAGCCGCCCGTGCCGGACGGTTACCTTTCCGTTGACAACCGTGTAGTCAACCGCGCCTTTGATGCCGACCGTACCGAGCACGGACTTCGGATCATAGCACGCGCCAACCAGCTCCAGCCGGGACTGGTCGATCAGGAACAAATCGGCGCATTTGCCGACTTCCAGACTGCCGATCTCGTGCTCGCGGCCAAGCAGCTTTGCGCTGCCCATCGTCGCGACCTTGAGCAGGTCATAGCCGCTCGGAGCGGCCTTGCTTGAGTTGAGGCGGTGCAGCAGAAAGCTGACGCGCAGTTCCTCCAGAAGATTGGAACCGTCGTTGCTTGCGCTGCCGTCCACGCCGAGGCCGACCGGGATGCCGAGCTGCAGCATTTCCGGAATGCGGGCAATGCCGGAGGACAGCTTCATATTGGAAATCGGGCAGTGGCAAACGCCGGTCTGCGTTTTTGCAAGCAACTGCAGCTCTTCGTCGTTAAAATGAATGCCGTGCGCATACCAAACGTCGCTGCCGACCCAACCAAGCGTCTCCATATACGCAAGCGGGCGGAGATGGACTTTTTCAAGCGTGTAGTTTTCCTCGTCCTTCGTTTCGCACAGGTGGGTATGCAGCCGTACGCCGTACTGCCGTGCGAGCAGCGCGCTTTGGCGCAGCAGCTCGGCGGAGACGGAAAACGGCGAGCAGGGCGCGAGCGCGATCCGGCACATGGACTGGAAGGAAGCATCGTGATATGCCTCGATCAGACGAACGCTGTCCTTCAGGATCGCGTCTACGGACTGCACGACCGTATCGGGCGGGAGTCCGCCGTCCTTGCGGGAAAGATCCATGCTGCCGCGCGAAAGATGAACGCGGATGCCGAGCGATTCCGCCGCTGCGCGCTGCGCGCCGATGAGATCACCGGCATGTTCGGGGAATACGTAATGGTGGTCGAAGCAGGTGGTGCAGCCGTTCTTCATCAGTTCGCCCATACCGGTCATGGAGGAGAGGCGAATGGTGTCCTCGTTGAGCCCCTTCCAAATCTCATAGAGCGTAACCAGCCAGTCGAACAATTCCATGTTCTGGACCTGCGGCAGATTGCGGGAAAACACCTGATACAGGTGATGATGCGTGTTGATCAGCCCCGGATAGCAAAGCATGCCGGTTGCGTCGATCGTTTCATCCGCCGCCGGACAGGCGTTTCCGATGGATTCAATTCTTCCGTCGCGGCAGAAGAGATTCCCATGGGAAAGGACGGTGTCCTTTGCGTCGCAGGTAACGACTGCTGCGGCGTTTCGGATAAGAAGCGTGCTCATGAAAAATTCTCCTTATTCTTTCGTTGCGCCTAGACCGGGAATCCAGTATTCCTTGCCCTGCGCAGCTTTGGCCTGATCCATTTTGTGGAGGTTGGCGAGGCCTTCAAATACGACCTCAATTGCTTTATCCTGGCCGTCCCCCGCCGTAAAGGACTCTCCTGTAACGAGATTGTTGTCCACGGAGACCACCGCGCAGCCGCGCCTGCCAAAGAGGCTGGTCAGGGTTACGATACCGGAGGATTCCCGATCCCAGTATAGCACACCCGCACGGTTGTAGTAGTCGATGATTTCCGCGTGGCGCTGCTGGAAATAGCCGCCGACGGACGGCGTGCCGCAGGCGACATACTCGCTGTCCTGGGAACGCCCTACGCCAATGTGGTAGGAGTAGGTCAGATCGTCCGCCGCCTGCGCGAACGCAAGAACCATTTCATAGCTGCTCGCGGCCGGGAAGGAAGGGGTTACGTACGCCTGGGACATGCCTTCGTCCCGCACAACGCCGCTTGCGATGACGACGTCCCCGGACTTGACTTTTTCGTTCAATCCGGCAGCGCCGCCGAGCCGCAGAAACGCGCTGGCTTTCGTGTAGTGCATGAACTCAACCAGCACAAGCTCCGCTTCCGAGGAACCGCTTCCGCCGGAAACAAGGCTGATATGCGCGCCTTTGTAGTAGCCGCTGTAGGTTGTGAACATGCCGGACTGCCCGGCGAGGACGCGGTTTTCCAGGCGGCGCGAAAGCAGCTCCGCGGGATCGCCGCCATAGACCAGCAGCGGATCGCGAACGAGCATAATCACATAGTCGCCAACCAAATCCGGGTCAATCTGCGTGAGCGCCGGTTTTCCGTTGATGACAAAACCGCCGGCGTGTACGCGCCCGGCATACTCGTATTGGCTTAACAACTTATCAAAACGATTCATACTTGTACTCCTTATTGATAATAAATTATTGATATGAAAGTCCGCCGTTTACGACGGAAGAATTCGGTAACATCATGCTGCTTCCATGCGGATTGACTTTTTCCGGCGAATGCTAGATGATAATTCTGCTCTGGCGGATCGTTGCATAGCCTTCCTCGGAAAACGGTCCGGCGTGCGAACGGAAGTATCCGCCGCCGACGGATTGGTCGATCTGCGCGGTCATCCATGCCAGAGCGCAGGAGAACAGCAGGGGCGAGAAGATTTCCCGAATCCCGGACGGGAGCAAAATTGTATGATCCCGGTCGGCGGCGAATGCCGCGCCGTCCGTAACAACGCAGTACGGGCGCCCGAGGTGCTGCAGCGAGGCTTCGATCTCCTGCAGGCGCGCAAGGCTTCTTGCGCCGGAGGAACCGATGAGCGCGGTTGGAATGCGCTCCGGATGCGTAAAGAAGAAGTTCAGGTGCGCGAATTCCTCCGCGTCCTGCGAGGTGGTGAAAAACCCCTCCGTTTCAATGATCTTTGCGGCGGCAAAGTCGGCGCAGCCGCGAGCCGGGCCGGAAGCGAGAAACTCCGCGCGCTGGAACCGGTCGCAGTCCTCCGCGAAGCGCTTTACCGAACGCTGGTTTTCACAAAACGTTCGTTCCAGCATATCCGGGCAGGCGGCAAGCTCGCGTCTCAGCTCGCTTGCCAGTTCCGCGGAGATCGTTCTGCGCGCTTCGGCGAGACGAATAGCAAGGTGATACAGTGCGGCGAGCAGCATCACGTGTGTGGAAACGCCGGGCAGGTTCACGCTCGGCGGCATTTGAACCGGCAGCGTTCCCGAGGAGGCGTGTGCGATTTTGCTCTGGGGAAACGCGGTGCAGGCCAGCGTCCGGCAGCCTGCTTTGGATAGCGCAAGCGTGGCTTCCAGCGTTCGGGCGGCCTCGCCGGAGTAACTGATGCCGATGGCCAGCGTATCCTCCGCCGGCTGGTGCACGCAAACCCCGGCGATGTAGCGGGAAGCGCTCAGTGAAACGAGCGCCTGCGCGGGAACTCCCGCCAGATCCCCAAAAGCATCCGCCGCGCAAACGGCCGCGTTGAATGAGTCTCCGCTGCCAAAGAGATAGATCTGGCGGATTCTGCATAGCTCCGCGTCCGTCAGCGCGGAACGGGCGGTCTTGTCGAGCGTTTCCATTTCGCTGCGAAGAATGCGCGGCAGATCGAGTGCGTGTTCGAGAAAACGATTAATCATGTTACCTCCTAGAGCAGAACGGCTTGCGTACTTGCGGCAATCTCTCTGGCGCGGGGCATCAAGGCATCCATATCCTCCGGGACGCCGTATTGCTGCAGGATGAACGAAGCCGCGACGGAGGCCATAATGCCGGCCTGCACGAGATCGCCCGTTTCACAGTAGCCAACGAGAAATCCGCCGGTGGAGGAGTTGCCGCCTCCCGTAACGTCCACAACCTTCGTTTCAATTGCCGGGATATGCCAGATTCCCGCTCCTTCCGAGACGAGCGCGCCGTTTGCACCCATGCGCAAAATGAGCTTTTTTGCGCCGAGATCATGCAGCTGGCGGACGACCGCTTTCGGGTCGGTTTCGTTTGTAATGCGCCTGCCCTCGGTCAGGTTCAGGGAGAACAGGTCGATGCTGCCGAGACTGTCCGCAATGTTCTGCCGATGCTCCCGCGTTGCGTAAAAACTGTCGATCTCCCAGCAGACGACGGAGGAGGAGGATGCGATGTATTTCTTGAGCGCTTCCCAATAAACGGGGTCGCAGTCCTTATAGACATACATTCCCTTCGCGTTCCGGTAGGAAGCCGGAATTTCGGATACCTGCGGCATCATCTCGGTAAACGTGCCGTAACCGGGAACGACGCGTTCGTCGCGCTCGCCGTTTTCAAAATACGTTACGGACGACCGGACGCATTTCTGTGTACGCGGCGCGCCGGACATTTCGATTCCGTTTTTTTGAAACCAGTGGTCGTAATTACCGGTATAATCCGGGCCGAGCCCGCAGCAGAAGCCGACGCTCTTCGACCAAACGCGCATGCCGGCAACCGTATAGGTTCCGCCGCCGAGTTGGTGCAGTTTCTTTCCGCCACCCGGAAAGTACAGGTCATCCAGAATCAGCTGGGTCAATACGAAATAGTCTGTCAAACGCTTTGCCTCCTGTTTGCATTTCGGCGGGACGGTCTGGGCTACAATTGCGAAGCGATGCCGGGAAACCGGTTTCCATGCCGGACGGCCAACCTTGGCGGATCATCCGGTTTACGGTTTGATCGAGATTTCAAGTTGTAAGACGTAATACGATTAATACCTATATTCTATCGATTCGAGATGCGCTTGTCAATCCAAATTGCATGCATTCGCGGCCAATCGGGACGCTTAAACCGCAATGTATATTTAATAGATGAAAAGCGAGTGTTTTCCTTCGGAATTCAACAACACCTATTGACAATGAATCGATACTCGCTAGAATAGAGTTAAGCATGTGTAATGTCGCAACACTTTTTGCGAAAGCCTAAAATCAAGAGACAGGTGGACGAAGCAATGGATGTCAAAAGCAGAATTCTAGGGTCAATTCTTGGCGCTGCGGTCGGCGACGCGATGGGCGCCGTAACGGAAACAAAAACGCCGGAGATGATTCGTGCGCGCTTTGGCGGGTATGTGGAAGACCTTTTGCCGGGTCCGGAAGACACGTTCGTAAAGGACTGCCCCGCGGGGGCGGTGACGGACGATTTCAGCCTGGCTTATTATACCGCGCAGGAACTCGCAGGCTGCCGCGGTTCCGTGACGCGCGAACTTTCGGAAAAGGCGCTTCTGACATGGGCTTCGCACCCGGAATACTTCTGTTTTGCCGGACCGACCACGCAAGCCTCCGTTAAGCGAATTCAGGGGTTCGAAGTCGATCCCGGTCTGTCGTTTATGGCCTGCGATAACCATAAGGCGACGAACGGTTCCGCGATGAAGATTTTCGCCGTAGGATTGATTAATCCCGGCGATATTGAGAAAGCCGTTCGCGATACGGCTACGGTTTGCCTGCCGACGCACTCTACGAATGCTTCCATCTCCGGCGCGAGCGCCATCTCCGCAGCGGTTGCCGCGGCGGTGACCGGCGCGTCGCTCAACGATGTGCTGGGCGCGGGGCTGCGCGGCGCGCGGATGGGATACGAACTCGGAACGCTCTTGGGGGACCCGACCTCCGTCGCGTCCGTTGAAAAGCGGATGGAACTCGCAATCCGCATGGGAAGCCAGGGGAAATCCTGGGAGGAAGCCATGCTCGAACTCGGCGAGATCATCGGCAGCGGAATCGCCGTGAACGAAGCGGTGCCCTGCGTGTTTGGCATTCTGGCGGCGACAAACGGGGACACGATGGCGGGCATCCGGATGGGCGTTAACATTGGAAACGATACGGACACGGTCGCAACGATGGTTGGCGCGATTGCGGGAGCAATGCACGGCGCGGAGTCCATGCCAAAGCGGTATCTGGAGATCATCGAGCGGATCAACGAAATGGAGCTGGCCGCGCTTGCAAACCGGATTTACGAGGCATATTACCGATGAACGGCGGCTATGTCGTGGCGGTCGGCGCCGCCTGCATTGACGAATACTATCGCGCGGGGGAATGGCCCGCCGAGGGGGATAAGGGGCTTGTCACCGCCATGGAGGAGCAGGTTGGCGGCATGATCGCCAACGCGGCCTGCGTGTTTGCCGGTTACGAGGAAACGGTATACCTGCTGGATTCCATGAACAGCGGCCCCGTCAGCAAAAAGCTGAAGAAGAACCTGGAGCAGTACGGGCTGAATACCTCGCAGATCCTGACGGACGATCAACTGCCGGACGCGAGGTGCATGATTGTCGTCACCCCGACGGAACGGACGATTCTGATTGTTGATCGTGGAAACTTCCACCGGGCGCTGGAGCCGCAGACGAAAAACCTGCTGCTCGGCGCGGCCTGCGTGTATTCTTCGCTGACGGAGTTCCGGCGGTTTCCGGAACCGGAGGCGCTCGCGCGGGAACTGAAGGCGGCGGGCGTACGGCCGGTGTTCGATCTGGAACCGTCCACGTTTCAAAATGCGGAAGATCCGCTTTTCCGGCTGGCAAACATTCTGTTTTTCAACGAAACCGGGCTGGATAAATATTGCGCGGGGCGCGACAAGGATGCCTGCATCAACGAACTGCTGCGATCCGGCGTGGAGATTGTCGTTACGACGCTGGGCGCCGAAGGTTGTTCCTGCCGAACGCTGCGGGAAACCGTCCGCATTCCCGGTATTCCGGTGCCGGTGGTGGATACGACCGGAGCCGGCGATACGTTTAATTCGTCCTTCGTGCATTGCATTCTGCGAGGCGAAACCCTCGCGTATGCCGCGCGTTTTGCCAATGCCGCCGCCGCGCACGCGGTTACGGTGCTCGGACCGAAAGGCGGGGTAACGTCCCGTGCGGCGGTCAAATCTTTCATGAAAGAATACTACAGATAACAGGCCGCTGTAAACAGGCGAAAGCGCTTGACCGGCAGGCCGAATCCGAAAGAGAAGAGGTGCAGCCCATGTACGGTTCCGGTGTCGTTTCCATCCATGATATTGACTTTTCGCCGTATGGCCGGTACTTTGATCTGCGCAAAGAGCGCGGCGTCAAAACGGAAAAATACGAGGCTTATATGACGGTTGATCCGCCGGTGGAACGGCCGCTGAAGTTTGGGATGACCGTTTGTGAAAACGGCGACGCATTCGAAGTGGACAGCATGGAGCGTCATCTGTCCTCGGAGGAAGTTCTGTTCGCCGGGGATAAGCCCATCATTCTGAGCATTGCCGCGAGCGATCCGGCGGGCGCGCCAAGGGCAGGGGACGTTGTGAATCTGCTGCTGGAACCTTGCGATCTGGTGGTGCTGAAACCGGGAATCTGGCATGACGCCTGCCATGCGGCAGCACAACGGGCTATGTACTACTTTCTTTCGTACACCAACGGCGATCCCTCCGAAACCACATGGGTACCGGTAGAGCCGTCTCCGGTTCAAGTGAAGCGATGAAGGGGGATGGAATACGATGAAAAGAATCAAAGCCGTACACGCAACGCCCGAAAACTTCTCGCGATTCGGGAAAATTGAAAGACTGACCGACAATACCCGCTATTCCGGCGAAGGCTGGAGCTGCTGGATGACGCAGGACGTTTGCATGGATCAACCCGCGCATTTCGGCGTGACCTATGTAAAAACGTTTCCGCCATACGAAGTAAGCTCGATGGAGCGGCATACGAAGACCAAGGAGCTGATGGTTTGCGGCGAAAAACCGATTGTCGTCGCACTGGCGGATTCCGATCCATGGGGGCGCGCAAAGGCGGGGGATATTCGAGCCTTTTCGCTGGAGCCGGGGGAGATTTTGGTTATTAACCCGGGGATCTGGCACGATGCCTGCCGCGGGCTTGCCGAGCAGACCCACTATTATTTTCTTTCGCTGGAAACGGACGAACCCGCGGTGTTTCAGCCGGTTGAAGGCGGCGCCGTCGAAATCACGCTGTAGCGTATAAATCCGTCATAATCCCAGAGTTGGTTTTCCCCCTACCGTCTCCCGACGCGGCTGCGCGCCGGGAGACACTTTTTCCCGGTTTTTTCACGAAAGCAAACACAAAACGCCCCGCCGTTTTCCTTCGAAGAGCGGCGGGACGTTTTTCCTTTACGACGAAATTATCTTGCTTGATCGAACTCGGTGAAATAGGAGGCGAGCTTTTTCCAGACGTATTCGTAGAGCAGCCGCCCTTTTTCCGGCGTTGCGCGGGAAGCCATGCCGATCAGCCCGTTGTCTGGCGAAAGGTCGCGGCTCAGCCAGCCGTAGTAATAGTCCTTCAGAGAGACGAACACGTCGTTTTCCGGCGTCGCTTCTTCGGCGTGGAACACTCCGGGGAGCGCATACGCCAGATAGGAGGCCTCGATTTCCCCGCCATGAATATCGTGATTGACCGGTGTTTGTAACAGACTCTGCGCTTCCACAAAGAAATCGGATCCGAAATAGTTGATATTATAGACCCGAACGCCGAATTTCTGCTCCCACTCCTGCGCATATGCCTGAAAGATCGGCGCGTTCCCGCCATGGGAATTGACGACGACAAGCCGGTGGAACCCGTGTTTGCGCATGCTGGCGAGAATCTCTTCTACAAAACCGGCGATACAGGCGCAGCCGAGCGTTATGGTTCCGGAAAAATCCAAGTGTTCGAAGCTGTTGCCATAGTGCAGATTCGGCAGCTGCAGGAAGTTGTTCTTCAGTTCGACATGACGGCTCATCTCCTCAAGCGAGGTGGAGAGGATCAGGTCGTCCGTGCCGAGAGGGAGCGCGCGGCCGTGCTGCTCAAGCGAACCGACCGGGAGGACGTAAAAGACCGAATCCGGGTCGAGCTTGGCAACCTCCGCCCAGGTCATGGTATTGATGGAACGATACATAGGCAATCCGCCGGGGAGAGCCGGCGCGCGCTCCTTTCCAAATGCGTCTGTTCAGGATGCGTTCAGGTTCGTGGAACCCCGATCCTGTTTATTTTTTGGTTTTAAAGCCGGTTTGTCCGCTGGAGAAGCCTTCGTAATGGCGGCCTTCCTGCGGCGGGAAGAAGAGATGTTCCGTAATGCCGGACACATACGCTTTTTCGCCATTGACCTTGCAGAACCTTGCGGTCGGGCGCGAGTCGTGACCGCGATAGGCGATGATGCGGCCGTCCACGATTACCATGGAGTTGCCAAAAGGATCGCCGTTTTCAATTGCTTTCAGCGCGTCGGTTCCCACGGAACCCGGCGGGCAGTCGATTACCTGAAGGTCCGCTTCGCGACCGACCTCGATCTTGCCGGTGTTGAGATGATACAGATCCGCGGCGTTGCCGGTCGCGATCGAGATGCACTTCCACGCGGGCAGGTCGTTGAGGGCGGACGCTTTTACGATCGCGCGGTTGATGGCGCCGGGCAGGGAGGCTTGGCCGGTCGGCGCGTCGCTGCCGAACACCAGGCGGCCGAGCTGATTCCTTTCATTCATATGCTTCAGCATTTTGTTGAAGTTGACGAAGTTGCCGTTGACGACCAGCTCCAGCGGGATGTCGCTCTCATCCATCAGGCGCTGGATGTGATCGTAGGAAACGCCGGTCGAACCGCCGTTGGTATGCGCAACCTTGTTGGGTTTGAGCTTCAGGATCTCCTTCGACGTGACCCAGGACGATCCGGGGATGGAAGGCGGCGCGAGATGGACGGAATAGAAGAAGTCATACTTACGCGCCCATTCCAGCATTGGTTCGACTTCGCGCGGGTCGGAGAGTCCGCCGCCGCCGATTTCGGCGATCAGCCAGACGCCCGCTTCGTGCATTTCCTTAAAATCCTGTTCCGTGAGCCCGTGAACCAGAACGAGCGCGCCGCCGTGGAATTTCAGCGCGCCGCCCGGACGAAACCGGTCGAAAACACGCTTGGAGAGGATCGCGGCGGCCTTGCAGCCGATTGCGTCGTCATAGAACCTCGGCCAGCCGGGGCCCTGTTCGCCTTCCGAAACCATGGATGTGGTGCCGCCGAACAAAGCGTCCGTATAGCAGCCGACCGCTCCGCGCTGGGGTGCGTAGTCGTCCAGCGTGTTATGGATGTGACAGTCGATGAAACCGGGACAAACGATTTGCCCATCGACATCCACCACGGTATCGATGCCGGAGGTATCCAGATCTTTTTCGTAACCGACAGCGGCGATCAGCCCGTTTCGCACGACGACGCAGTCACCGGGAATAACGCCTTTCAGGATATCACCGCTTACGATCTTGTCAATGTTTTTCAGTACGATGTTATTCATATGCTCCCTCCATTTGTACCAGCGAAGATGTGACGGGTGGTGCGCTGGTGCGAATTTTTTCATATCATACTATAAAGTCGAACGTCGTACAAGTATAGAATTGGAATAGTTCTATTCGTTTATGAGATAGGACGAACTACGGAGCGGTGTGCCGCCACCGTTTGCCTACCGCTTTTTTGCAACGCGGGAGTCGGAAACTTGCGGAAGGAAGCGCCGGGAGGGGCCGGGATTCGCCGTTGTGCCGTATCTTTTTTTGGTGCTTGGCTGGATGGAAAGGCTGAGAAATGACGGGAACTCAATTACAAATATGTAAAAAAGTCCTTTAATGGCTGAAAAACGTGTTCTGTTATAAAATACGGTGGCTGTGCTCACAGCGAAAGTGGAAGGCGGGAGCGCCCGTTTTCTCCCGGCAAGCTATTGCGTTTGATTCACACTTGCCTTACACAAAACCGCGAACTGCCGCCACTTATAAAAACGTAAAAATTAAGGGTAAACTGCTTGACAAAGCGGTAATCAATTCCTATAATGAAAAAGTAGTTTAAATGACGTACGTCTAACAACACAAACGTTTATTGGAGTCCCTGTTTCAATTTGTTAGCTTATCCGATGGACTTTACCGGATCGTTCCGGTAAAATAATCAAATTAAGGAGAATAATCGAATGAAACTGAAGAAACTCTTAGCGTTGTTGCTCTGCCTGACGACGGTTGCCTGTGTGTTCGGTGGATGCACGGCTGCCCCTGCGGCAGAAACCGAAGAACCCGCTGCGACGGAAGATGTTGCGGTTGCCGACACGGCAGCTCCTGCGGCAGAGGAATCCCCCGCCGCCGAAACCCTGACCATTGGCCTTTCCATGTATACCCTGGAATATCCATTCTACGTAACAATGTGCGACGCGTTTGAAGCGGCGTGCAAAGAGCGCGGCTGGGAATGCATCACGACCAATGCCTCCACGGATGTTTCCACGCAGCTGAACGACTGCATGGACCTCATCAACAAGGGCATCGACGCGCTGGTTCTCACGAGCTGGTATGGCGATTCCCTGGCGGAAGTGTTTGATGCCTGCGCAAGCAAGAACATCCCGGTCTTCCTGATGGATACCTCGACGATTCCGGAAGGCGCAACCTTTGTAACGCGCATTGGTACCGTCAACCATGACGCGACCTTCGTTGGCGGCGTTTATGCCGGCAAGTACTTCATTGCGCAGGGTCTGACCTCTGTGGACGCGATCGCCCTGGATTCCGGCGACGAAGTCTCGACCGACCGCAAGAACGGCTTTATCGACGGCATGACGTCCGTTGGACTCAATGTGAACGTGATTAACGAGTACTTCTCCGCGTCCCGCGAAGAATCCATGGCGAACATGGAAGACGCGCTGACCACTTATGCCAAGATCGATCTCGTCATCGCGACCTCCGCGCAGCACAGCCTCGGCGCTTACAGCGCTTGCGACGGTGCCAAGAGAACCGATATGAAGATCATCTCCATGGATGGCGAAGATGAAGAAAAGCAGATGATCGACAAAGAGAACAGCATCTTCCTGCTCACCGTTACGCAGGATCCGGCTGGCATGTCTCAGACGATCGCGCAGAACGTTGCCGACTACATCTTCAACAAGGCTACCTTTGAACAGTTCCAGTCCGCACCCGCCGGTGTGTACTGCGCCGAGGGCAGCCTGACCGCGGACCAGGTTAACGCAAAGTAAGAATCGAAACTCAAACAGCAGAGAGCCCCAACCTTTTGGGGCTCTCTGTATCCAGGAAATCGATTCGGCCGGCATGGCCGGGTCAAGTTCAAAGGAGAGAATCATGGAGCAGGAGAACATACTGGAGCTGAAAGGCATTTGTAAGGGATTCCCCGGCGTGAAGGCTCTCGATAATGTTGATTTCTTCGTTCGCAAAGGAGAAGTGCTTGCGCTCGCGGGCGAAAACGGCGCGGGGAAGTCCACGCTGATGAAGATATTGTCCGGTATTTATAAAAAAGACTCCGGCAGTATGACGTTTAACGGCGCGGAAGTCGTAGTGGATTCGCCGAAGGAAGCGGAACGGCTGGGGCTGTCTATTATACATCAGGAATTGAACGTAATTCTCGGCAAGAGTGTTGCGGAGAATATCTATATAGGCCGGCAGCCGGTGAAGTACGGTCTGATTGACTGGAACCGGATGTATGCCGACGCGGATGCTTTGTTCCGGCATTTGAACATCCCAATGGACGTAAAACGGGTCGTCCGTGGATTGAGCATTGCGCAGCAGCAGATGATCGGAATCGCGAAAGCCGTCAGTTTCGACGCGAAACTGGTGATTATGGACGAGCCGACATCCTCGCTGACCGATCAGGAAACGCGTGTGCTGTTTCAGATCATTCGCGATCTCAAGAGCCAGAATCGCTCGGTCATCTTTATTACGCACCGCCTGGATGAGATTTTTGAAATTGCGGATCGTGTTGCCGTGCTGCGCGACGGCTGCTCGGTTGGGGCGAAGGTTGTTTCCGAAACGACCAAAAAAGAGCTGATCGCCATGATGATCGGCCGCGAAATGACCAAGCAGTTTCCGCCGCGGGATGCGAAGATCGGATCCGAGCTGTTGCGCGTGGAAAACCTGTCCGACGGTAAGAAGGTGAAAGGGGTTTCCTTTCACGTGAACCGCGGAGAAGTGCTGGGGTTTGCCGGTCTGGTCGGCGCGGGCAGAACGGAAACCATGCGCATGGTGTTCGGAGCGGATCACCGGCGCTGCGGGCAGATTTATCTGAGCGGCAAGGAAATCCGGATTCACAGCCCGCACGACAGCGTAATAAACAAAATCGCATTCGTCACGGAGGATCGAAAGGGCGAAGGGCTGCTGCTTTCCAAAAAATTAAGAACCAATATTGTTATGGTTGCGCTGGATAAAATCAAGAAGCGCGGACTGCTGAATATGGCGATGGAGCGCGACGCCGCACAGAAATATGTTTCCGAATTGAAGGTGGTTACGCCGTCTATCCAGCAAAAGGTGATGTACCTTTCGGGCGGAAACCAGCAGAAGGTCGTTGTTGCCAAATGGCTGTTTTCGGATTCCGAAGTCATTATTCTGGACGAACCGACACGCGGAATCGATGTTGGCGCGAAGCTTGAAATCTACGAGCTGATCAACCGCCTTGCGGCGCAGGGGAAAGCGATTATCGTCGTATCTTCCGATATGGAAGAAATCCTTGGTATCAGCGATCGAATCCTTGTGATGCACGAGGGGAGAATCGCGGGAGAAGTGAAAAAAGAACAGTTTTCCGCAAAATTGATTTCCGAATATGCAATTGGAGGCACCGCTCTATGAATATGAAAGAATTCAAAGGTCAAGTTCGTAAAGTGACGGATGCGCTTGGAATTTGGGTTGTACTGATCCTTTTATTCCTTGCCCTGAGCATTTCAACCGGCAAGACGTTTTTACAGGCTTCCAATCTGATCAATTTGGTCCGGCAGATCTGCGTAACGTGTCTCGTCGCCGTTGGCGCAACGTTCGTGGTTTGCGGTGGTGAGATCGATCTGAGTTCGGGCGAAATGGCTGCCCTGGCCGGCTGCTTCAGCGCGATGCTGATGGTTCGCTACGGTTGGAGCACCTGGACTTCAATCCTTGTCGTACTGGCGGTTGGTACACTGTTTGGTATTCTGACAGGGCTAGTCGTTACCATCCTCAACGTGCCTTCCTTCATCGCAACGCTTGGTATGATGTACGTTCTGGAAGGAATCGTGCTGCTGTTAACGCGCGGCACCCCGATCAACGGATTGCATGAGGACTATATCGCAATTGGCCGCGGCTATGTCGGCCCGATTCCGATCCCGGTGATCATTGTCGCGGTGATTATCCTCATTGGCGCGTTTGTTTTCAAGTTCATGAAATTTGGACGCAACATTCAGGCGGTCGGTGAAAATGCCGTCGCAGCGAAACTTTCCGGAATCAACGTGCGCATGATTAAAATCGCGATCTTCGCGGTTGGCGGTTTGCTCAGCGCGGCGGGCGGCGTAATGCTCACCGCACGCCTGTCCTCCGGACAGCCAACGGCAGCTTCGGATCTTTCGCTGCAGGCAATGGCGGGCGTTTTCGTTGGCGGCAACTCGGCAACCAGTTCCGAGCATGCAATGTTCAATACGCTGGCCGGTTCGCTGATCATCGGCATGATCAACAACGGCATGAATCTGCTCGAAGTGAACGCCTACTGGCAAAAGGTTGCGCTTGGCGTAATCATTATCAGCGCAATCGCCATGGACGCTTACCGGACGCAGTCTCTTGCGAAGGCGTCCTGAGCGACAACTGGCAGCGTACGTTAGTATTGTCTGCGCAAAATGACGTATTCGTGTGAATTCCGAATCCGAAGGCGCGAAGAACTGCATGATTTGTTTGCGGGAACCGTTTTTCAGGCAGGCCGGCCGAGGATTCATTCCAGGAAAACACGAATCCTATTACAGGAAGAAAGAGGACTGGATTCATTCATGCAACCATTCCAGGCAACCGTTCCCAAGGACGGCAAGAGCTGGTGGCTCCGTTTGGGGCGCGAGGGGCTACCGGAGAAATTCATCTTTACGCTGTTGATGGATATGGTGCCGGATTGCTTTCTGAACGTTATGAGCGATGTGGAGGTACTCTCCCAAATGGGAGAGTACACCGTATACGCCGGCGAGTTCGAAGGGGAACGGCTAGGTGTACTGTTCCACGGGAGCGGCTCGTTTTCCGTTTCAACGGCGATCGATGAAATGGCTGCGCTGGGCGTAAAGGCGATCCTGCGGGTTGGAAACTCCGGAGCCTTATCGCCGGATCTTCGGGTCGGGGACATTCTGGTTTGCTCGGGCGGTATTCGCGAAGACCGGGTTATGCTGGATTATGTTCCGCTGGAATATCCCGCGATTCCCAGCCGGAATCTGGTGGAAGCCGAGATTCACGCCTGCGGGGAAGCGGGCGTACGGTTCCAGGAGGGGCTGACCCTTTCCGTTGGAACGATGTATCCGGGCAGCGGGTTTCAAACCGCCATTGGCGTGCTGGATGAAGAGGTGCTTCGCAAGGTTCACCTCTGGAAGCGGGTTGGAGCCAGAAATGTTGATATTGAGACTTCAACGGTGCTGGTCATGTCGCGTCTTTTCGGGATACACGGCGGCGCATTGCTGGGAATTGGCAACGATACTTCTTCGGGCGAGGGGGAGTTTCTGGAACGGGAGCTGACCGATCGGATGGCGCTGCTGGGCTTGAAGTCCCTGCGCCACCTGAATCTGGAAACCGCAAAATTGCCAGAGCCGCTTCGAACGGAACCGTAACATCTCTGCATACAGGCAAGGCAGATTCTCCTTGCGTTTTGATTCGTTTTTTAATACTATGGAACCAGATCGAAACTGCTTGTATTCTAAAAACAATGAAGGTAGCTGGATTATATGGATCGATTGATCAAGGGCAAATCTCTTTCCGAAAAAGCATACGAGCAAATGGTCGAGATGATCGAAAAGATGACGCCGGGGAAGAACAAGTTCCCGTCGGAAGACGATCTTGCGAAAAATATGGGAATCAGCAGGGCTACGGTGCGGGAAGCGCTGAAGTACCTGATGATGAATCAATATATCACAACGATCCATGGAAAGGGCACGTTTGCGCACCCTTCCGCGCTTCAGGCCGAGAACCGCATGGATCTTTGCAGCGATTTTTGCACGATGCTCAAGAGCAGATACGAACATGTTGCCGTGGACGTCGTCTGGAAACCGCACTCGAAAGGCGATTCCTATTTCGAGTCCATTTTTGGCTCGCGCACGATCGACGTGTTGGAGTCCAACTGGCTTTACCGTGCAAATGGCGAGAAGATGCTCTTTGGACGATATTTCTTCCTGTATGATTACCTGCTTCGCGAGCCGAATCCGGACGTTTCCTACAGCACGCTGCCGCAGTTCAGCGGCGATTGCATGCAATCCACGATTGATTATTGCATTATGCGCTCAAAGACGAAATTCGACGGGGAAGCAGCCAAGATGCTGGGGCTGGCGGAGATTACGCCGCTGCACTGCTGGGACGAGCAGATTTTTGATCTGGATGATCGTATTGTCGGCGTTGGCGAGGTGTTTGTCCATCCGGAAAATATGAAACTCTCCGTTGTGACCCGGTTTGAACGGTGAAGCTTAAACGGACGGTTCAAACGGAGGGATCCCTATAAAAAATGAATGAACGGCGCTGAAGAAAAAAATCTGCGCAATCAGTCAAAAAAAGCGGGCATAGTGTTATGTCCGCTTTTCGATTGCCTGCGCCGTTATTTCCCCATTAAGCGGGAGAATTTCTCCTTCATAATGCCGAGCGAAACTTCGACGGACATATTCTCATATAACACGCTGGCCACGCCTTCGGAGATTATCTCATCCACGTCGCCAATGCTCAGCATCCGGCCGGCCGCGTCGTGCAGCACCTCGCGTTTGCGCGCCTTGGCAAAAATTTCGCTTTGAAAAATGTTCCATGGGTAGATCGTCTTGATCTGCTCGCTGGTTGCCGCGCTTTTCTTGGGAGAGGCGCTGCCCATAATGCTGCTGTTGATCGAGACGCGATCCGAAGACAGCCAGCGGATGAAATCGACGGCGCTGTCGGGCGATTTCGAATAAGCGTTGACGGAAAGCATCCAGGCTCCGAGCAGGGACTGGGAACCGGGGATTGGCGCGTAACCGATATTATCCGCAATTTCGGAAAACTGATCCGCGAATATGCTGTTGATATGCGAGTTGAACGTCGTGATGATCGCGATATTGCCCTTGGCAAATTCGGCGATCTGCTCGTTTTCCATGAAGCTGCGAACGTTCGGATAGGAATAGCTGTAGGTGTCCTTCAGACTGCTGAGCGCGCGGATATTCTGCACGGAATCGATGACGATTTCACGCTTGCTGGCAATGTTTCCGCTAAAGCTCCACTGCCGGGGAAGGAACTCCTGCACTAGCCCGTCCGGACCGGCGCCGAGAATGCAGGTGCCGTATTCCGTTGGCGACTCGGCATTGAATTCCTTCGTAAAAAAGCGTGAGAAATAGTTATACTCCGTCCAGGTTCGCGGAATGCTCATGTGTATGCCGAAGTTCTTGAAATACAGGCGCTGCAGCTGCGGGTCGTCCAGATAATCCTTGCGATATAGCATCACCTGGCTGGCAATGGTCAGCGGGATGCCAAACAGATCGCCCGGCCGTTCGCTCCGGAAGGTGTCCCAGGCGATCGGCAGAAAATCATCGATAAAGTCGGCGTCCTGCTCAAAATACGGGCCGAGTGGCAGAAGCGCGTTTGCGTGAATCAGGGATTCCGCCCATGGATAGTCAACCATGAACACGTCCGCGTCGGGATTCCGGCTTTCGGCGCTCTTTTGGATGGCGGAATAGAGCGCCCTTTGATTATCGAACACCTGGCATTCCACCGCGATGCCGGTTTGCTCCTCAAAGCCGCGAACCTGCATTTGAATGGCGCTCGTGGTCGGGCTGGCGGTCAGCAGAAGTCTCAGCTTTTCGCAGCGGCGCAGTTCAACGACCGGTTCGCAGATTCGAACCTGCTCCGTTGGCACGACCAGCTGCTCGTTTTCGTAGAGAATCGGTTTGCGCAGATAGTCCAGCATCAGTTCCGCGCACTGGCGGCCGCATAGTATCGCGTTACGGTGGACATAATGAATGTTGCTGCCAAGCGGGCAATCCGCCCAGCGGTCGCCGGTTAAAACGTAGATGGGCACGTCGAAATAGCCGTACATACGGAGGGCTTCCACCAGGCTGTCGAGAATCCGGTCGCTGCTGATGACGATGGACTTGAGCTTTGGCCGTTTCGAAAAGAAAGGCATCAGGTCTCCAAAGGATTGAATCTCGTTGAGCGACACGGCAAAGCGCGCGAGCGAGCTTTCGGGCGAGAGCTCGCTGATTGCGATCTCCGCTCCGTCCACACAGTCCTGCTCGGAACTGAACTGTGTAGGCCCCGTGATGAGCAGGATATCGTTCATGGAAAAACCGTTTGTAAAAAGACGGGAATAAACCTTGCGGACTATACTGCGGTTATCAAACATTACGCTGGTGTACTCCGTATGGTTAAACGCGCGCTCAACGAAAACGATTGGAATATGCGCTTTGAGCACGCTTTCGTACTGACTCCCGTTGCGTTTGAACGAGGTAACCAGAAAGATTCCCTGAACGCCGAGGTTGGAAAACGCTTCCAGCGCTTTCTTTTCGCGGGTCGGGAAGTCGTCCGTCGTTTTCACGATAATATAATAGTCACGTTCTTCGAGCTCCTCCAGCTTCCGCTGAATGCCGTCCATGATATCCTTATACACGCCGTTCAGCGTTGGAACGATCAGGCCGATGAACTTGACACGGTTCGACTTCATATTGCGCGCCAGCAGGCTGGGGCGGTAATTCAGCTCGCTGATTGCGTTCATGACGGTCCGGTACGCGTCCTCCCCGACCGTTTCCTTGTTGTTGATGATATTGGAAACCGTCGATACGGATACGCCCGCATGTTTTGCAACGTCTTTGATGTTTGCCATAGTCTCTCCCATACCGTACAATACGAAAAACAAAGAAGCGAACCGGGCTGCGAACACGGAAGATCGACCGGAATACCGGCGAATCCGAAATCGCACGCATGGTGGAACGGTTCACCCAACGATACATTCATGCTAGCAAAATCCGGTTCCGCTGTAAAGGGCGAAACTCCGTAAAAAACCGCATCCGCCCGAAACGGCATCCCAACCGGAAAAGAAAAGAAGGCAAGCGGAGCATGCCTGCTCCGAACCTGCCTGCTTCCATCCGCGGGCGCAATGGTTTTTCAGAGGTTGACGACGCCTTTTTTCAAAATGACATTACCGTCCGGCTCGCTGGTAATAACCACCGCGAACGCCTGCTTTGCGCGCTCGTAATAAGCGAATCGCTCGACATATTCGTATTCGGTAAATGTCGGCTCGTATTTTTTGATGATCGTTTTTATTTCGGACAGGGCAGGCGCTTCGGCGGCTTCCCCAACCGGCGCCATGACGGCAGCGGGGCGTTTTGAAAACGGATCGAGCGGGTAGAATTGCAGGATGGCGTCTACCAGATCCGCGCTGCGCACACCGTCCGCCCGCACGACGCGCTTTCCGAAGGTATCCGCCGGAAAATCGGCATCCGCTACCACCAGCTCGTCGCCATGTCCCATTTGCATCATAATCCGCATTAAGTCCGGTGAAATGCATCCCGGAATTTGTTTCAGCATGAAATCGCTCCTAATCTTTTTTAATCCATCGTTCCAAAGGAAGCTGCGCGGCGGGTTTGCGAAAGAAAACGCTCGGGCCGCCGCGCTGCGATTGCGCAATTCGATCAGTCCATACTCATGTAGCCGTCCAGATTGGTGTGCTTTCTGGCCATACGCTCGGCGGTAATTCCGCATTTTTCCATTAGCAGCTGAATGACGATATCCTCGAATACCAGCATGGTCTGCTCAAACAGCGCGCCCATCGGCTGGATGGAAGGAATCTCGCCGTCCGGCGCACCCGGAGACATCTGCCCGCGCAGGCGGACGACGAAGTCGGCCAGCTTGCCCCATTCACCGTCCGGGTGCGGCGTGATGGCGCAGACCGTTGCGCCCGCTTTTTTTGCCAGACGCATGATAATGGAGTACACCTCCGTGCAGGCGCCGTTTGCAATCAGCAGGTCGCCGGGTCCGATGTTCGGGCACGTGGTGCTGTAAACCTCGTGCGCATCGAACCCCATATGCATCAGACGCATGACAAAGCCCTTTTCGGCCATGCACATGCGCCCCATTCCGTAAACCTGAATGCACTTTGCTTTACAGATTTCATCCAGAAAACGATCGACGTCCCGATCTGGCACATCCAGCAGAACTTTTTCGTGTTCTTTTACGATCTGACCGGCCAATTCCTGATAACGCGACATGGCGCATCCTCCTCAACGTTGTTGATGAGCCGCCTCGCAGACGGCTTAATTGAGTATTCTCTTCTTGAAATTTCATCCGTTTTCAGTTTAGCGGCTCGGACGAGCACAGCGCAAGCATTCACACGCAATTCCTTTGATCAATTCAGAACATCAATGCGTGAAACGATACACCAAGCGGGACGATGCAAATGAAACGCAACAAAAACCGATACACGAATTAAGCCACCCGCGATGATTGATTCGGTTTCGACGATGTGCTAACGTGATTTAAGATCAACCGGGAACCGGAAAGGCGATTTCGGCGTTCGCGGTATTGTCAAAAAAAGGAGGAATTTGTATGGCGGTATTAGCGGTCAACGGCGGAAAGCTGGCGGTTGACAAGAAACTGATTCAGAAATGGCCGCCGGTGGGACAGGCACAGTACGACGCGGTCAGAGAGGTATTGGACAGCGGCGTATTTTGGGGCCCAACGGAAAAGCAGGTCGAGTTGCTTCAGGAAGAGGCGCGCGATTACTTGGGAGTGAAGTATTCGATCGTAGTAAACTCCGGTACGGCGGCGCTGCATGCGTGCCATATGGGCGTAGGAACGCAGCCCGGCGACGAGGTAATTTGCACCGCGTTCAGTTTCTGGGCATCCTGCCAGGGTGTTGTGGCGCAAAACGCGATTCCGGTTTTCGTGGACGTGGACCCGAACACGTTCAATATTGACCCCACGAAGATCGAGGCGAAGATTACCGACCGCACCACCGCAATCGTTCCCGTTCATACGCACGGAACCCCGTGCGATATGGACGCGATCAACGCGATTGCGAAGAAGTACAACCTGAAGGTCATTGAAGACGCGGCGCAGTCTTTTGGCGCGACCTATAAAGGCAAAAAGGGCGTATGGGGCGACATGGCCGCGATTTCCCTCAACGGGACGAAGAACCTGCCGGGCGGCGAAGGCGGAATCGTACTGACCGACAATGAGGAATACTATCAGCACGCGCGCATGGGCTCCATGTTCGGCGAAAAACATTTAAAAAAGGGCGAGTACCGTCTCTACGACGCGCTTCAGATGGGCTTCAATTACCGCAGCACCGAGCTCAACGACGCGCTCTGCCGCTCCTACCTGCACATGTACGACGAAATGCAGGAACAGCGGCTGAAGAACGTCGCCTACCTGCACGAGCATCTCTCCGGCTTGAAGGGAATCAAACCGCTGATTCCGCCGGAATGGGCCGGTTCGACCTATCACCTTTATAAGGTCCTTTGGCAGCCGGAAGAGCTGGGCGTGAAGGATATCTCCGTTCAGCGGTTCAAGTGGGCTGCTGAGCGGGCGCTGTGCGCGGAGGGATGTGACTGCTACACCTGGCACATCATGCCGATTCCGGGCGAGCGGATTTTCCAGAGCAAAAACGCGGCGTTTGGCGGCATTCCCTGGTCGCTGAGCACAACGAGCGAACACAGCCGGAATATCGTGTACGATCCGTACGATTATCCGGTTGCGATGGACATGTTCGACCGTTCCATGATTCTGCGCTGCATCTACTATCCGAATACGGTGGAGCTGATGGAGCAGTTGGTCGAAGCGATCAAGAAAGTTCTGGCAAACGTGGACGAACTCGTCGAGTATGCAAAGACGATCGAGTTTCCGAGAATGCCCTGGGAGAAGCGCATTCTGTAAAAAGTTAAAGCGCGATGAAACGAATGCCCGCGGTTTTTTGCCGCGGGCTCGTTTTCGTGCGAAATTCCTGACGTTCCGTCGAAGAACGGAGATGCGAATGAAGTGCTTTTTGTAAAAAAAGCGCAACAGGAAAACTCAGCCGTTTTCGCGAAGGGAGCGGTACAGAGCCATCGCCTCCGCCGCGCTGCGCATGCCTTCCGTCGCGCCAACCGCGGAAAGCGAGCAAGCCGCGGACGCGGTGCCGAGTTCGATTGCCGCTTGCATGGATTCGCCCCGGTATGCCGCACAGAGCACGCCCGCGCAAAACGCGTCTCCCGCGCCAACGGTGCCTTTGATATAACCCGCCGGGAGCGGCAGACTGGCCGACGAATGGAACGCGTTTCGCTCGTCCAGGCCAAACCCGCCCTCCGCCGCGTGGATGACCGCCCAGGTGGAAACGCCCATTCTTTTCAGCGCGGCAAGTGCGAGCGGCATATTTTCCGCCAGGAGGACGTCGTTATCGTCCCGCAGCGGGATTCCGGTGGAGGCGGAGGCCTCCAGCTCGTTGATCACGCAGTAATCCGTATATTTTAGAGCGGGGAGCACCTTACTTTGAAAGCGGTCGCCGCACTCGCTGACCACGTCGATGGAGGTTTTCATTCCGCGCTCCCGGGCGTGGCAAAGCAGCCGTGCCATTTTGGTGCCGAATTCCACGTCCCCCGCGTCCAGCGCGTTGAGCAGCAGAATATATCCGATATGCAGAATTTTGCAGTGAATCTGCTCCCAGTCGATGTCCTCCTCACTGAAGTGCGCGTTTGCGCCGTAATAGTGAAAAAACGTCCTTTTTTTCGTTTCGCGTTCGCTCATAACGGAGGTAAACGAAGTGATCCCTTCCCGCCTGACGGAAGAGATGTCGATGTTGGGATACTGCCGCATGTTCGAAAGGATCCATTCACCGTCCGGGTCCTCGCCCACCTTGCCAAGTGCTTTGAGCCGGAGCGACGGATCGAGTACCGCCAAATCGACAATTGTATTGCAGACGGCCCCGCCCATGGTGCGGGTAATGCCTTCGGTAATGTGGGTGAGTTCGCATTGGCGCGGCCAGCGCTCGATCGGGTAAGTGATATCAACGATCATATTGCCGGCCACGCAGATTCCGCTTCGCTCCATGATAAATCCCCTTTCTGCATCAACGGCTGAACACAGCTTTTGGATGGAAGAAGGATACACTTGCCGCGCTCCGGTTGTCAACGTGCCAGGGGTTTGAAGGACGGTTTTCTGCTGCGTTCGGGCAGGTTGAAACGCGATTTCGAGTGCCGGCGGGTCTGCGGCTCGAAACGCGGCAAATGCGCTTTCCGGGTAAAAAAGAAGACTGCATTTTCCGAAAATAAGTGCGGAAATACAGGCGATTTCAGCTGTTTTGCAAATCTGCCGTCCGGTGAAGCCCGCGGAGAAAAAGGGCTCGTCCGTTGCCTCCCGTAAGCGAAAACCGCCGTTGAACCGGAGTGAGGCGATTATTCGTGTATTGGTACACGCACCGTTATGTTAAATTGGTTAGAAAAAAACGCTTGGAATGCTTGCGTTTCGAGCGGAGAACCCGATACACTGTACTGGTCAAGTCAAGGAACCCACACATCTCATCGGAGGACTGCAGAATGGAACTGGCAAGAGCCTGCTTACTGAAATCTCCACGCGGAAAATTTGAAACGGATTACTATCCCGTACCCGTACCGGCACCCGGCGGCATGCTGATGAAAATTGAGCTGTGCGGCGTATGCGGAACGGACGTCCACACCTGGCAGAGCGAAGATATCGGCATTCCCTATCCCGTCAGCCTCGGACACGAAATCGTTGGCACCGTTGCCGCGCTCGGCTCCGGCGTTACGGGCGATTATTTGGGAAAACCGCTGCAGATCGGCGACCGGATCGGCGTGATCCCGGCCATCCACTGCCATAGATGCTACTTCTGCACCATTGCAAAAACGCCTGAAAAGTGCATTGCCTGGAAAACGTACGGCACCTGGCCGAATGCGGACCAGGAACCGCACTTCACCGGCGGGTTCGGTGATTATCTGTATATTCACGATCCGAATTCCGTTGTGCTCAAGATGGATACGACTCCGGAGCGCGGCGTATTTCTGGAGCCCATGGCCGTTGTCGTGCATGCGCTGCTTCACGCCGGAATGAAACCGGGTGACACCGTCGCCGTGCAGGGCGTTGGTCCGATCGGGCTGCTGACCGTCGCTGCGGCCAAAGTCTGCGGAGCGTCCCGCGTGATTGCCTTCGGGCACACGAACCAAATGCGGCTGGATCTGGCCAAGGAAATGGGCGCGGATCTGGTGGTTGGAACGAACGACATTCCCCTGCATTCGGACCGGGTCAAGTACGTGATGGAACATTCGCTGAACTGCGTGGGCGCGGACGTCGTCTTCAACTGCGTCGGTACGGCGCAGGGCTTGAAGGAAGCGATCGATTATGTGCGCAACAGCGGCACGGTGGTTGAGGTCGGCAACTTCGTGGACAGCGGAACATTCGATTTTAATCCCTGCAAGGATCTGCTGGAGCGCGGAATCAAGATTATTGGCAGCTTTGACAACGAAGCGGAGCATTTTGTCCGCGCGCTGCCGCTTGTTTCCGATCCGCGCCTTCCGCTGCCGAAGCTCATCAGCCACAGACTGCCGCTGAGCGAAGTTCAAAACGTTCACGAGGCCATTCGATTCAACAAGGGCATGTATAAGGATGTTTCCGTTGTAAAAGCCGTAATCGATCCATCACTGCCGGATTGATCCACCAAACGGGAAGAAACACAAGATTTATTGGGAGGAATCCATCTTGAAGAACAAGAACCAATTGCAAAATCCGAATCTGCTGCGATCGTTTTTTTCCAGACCGGACTCCAGCGCAATCATCGCTGTTGTGTTGCTGGTCATGACGTTTTCCATCTTTTCGGATTCGTTTCTGACCGGAGAAAACGCATTTGGCCTCATGCGAAACGGCGCATTGTATATCTTCGTCGGCATCGGGCAGGCGATGGCGCTGGTCGTAGGGGACATGAATATTTCCCTTGGCGCGGCTGGCGCGCTGGCGACCGTTACCTTTGGCGTTTGCTGCCAGGAGTTCGGAATGGGAATTTTGCCCGCAACGATCTTCACACTGCTCGCTGGCGCGCTCACCGGATTTATCAACAGCATGATCATCACCAAGGTCAGGATCAACTCCTTCGTCACAACGCTTGCAACCATGTTCGTATATCAGGGCATTGCAAACGGCATTTCAAAAGGATATCCATATACGAAGCTGCCGGAAGGGATCACCGCGATCGGCCGTGGTTCGGTCGGCGTCGTGCCGTATCTGTTCATCATGGCGGTTGCCCTGCTCATTATCATCGCGCTGTTTTTTCGCTATACGGTGCTGGGAAGACAGGTGCTGGCAACGGGCGGAAACCGCGAGGCAGCCCGGCTTTCCGGCATTCGCACTGAACGGATTCAGGTTTTGTGCAATACAATCTCCGGGGTTTTTGCGGCGATTGCCGCAATCCTCTGGATCTCCCGTCTCGGCAGCGCAACCCCGGCAACCGGGTCCGACTGGATGCTGATCTCGAACGCGGTTGCGATCATCGGCGGAACGGCGCTGGCCGGCGGCGTTTACACCTCGGTAGGGTTCCTCTGCAGCGGTATTATGTATGCCATTATTAAGAACGGATTGATCATGCTGAAGGTGAACGCTTACTTTGAGCAAACATTCCTGGGCGTTGTCATCCTCTTGGCCGTTACCCTGGAAAGCGTACGTACGAAGTACGCGAATTCCAGAAAATAATACCGCGAACCCTTCGCGATAAAAATCTTGGCAATTCCGGCGCAGTCCGGCTATAGAACAAAAAACGAAAAATGGAGGAAAGAAAATGAAAATCACCCGAAAACTCTTGGCACTGGCGTTGATTCCCATTCTTATGCTCACAGCGTTCGCCGGTTGTGCCAAACCTGCGGCACCCGCGGAGCCCGCGGAAGCCGCCGCCACGGAAGCGCCCGCCGCGGAACCCGCGACCGAAGCTGCAACGGAACCCGCGACGGAAGCCGCAGCGGCGGACACGATCGATCCCGCCAGCTACGACGGTCTGCTGGCGTGGTACTATCCATTACCGCATCCGTTCGGCGAAGCCTGCAAGGCTGGTATCGACCAGTATGTCAAGGATACCGGCATCAATGTGAACGTCATGATCGGGCCGGAATTCACGATGTCTTCCGAACTTGAGAACGTTGAAGCATTGGCAGCGCAGGGGTATAAGCACTTTGGCGTATTCTCCGTTGACGCCGCTGCTACCGATGGCATGTATGAAGAACTGATTGCGAAGGGCTGCACGTTTGTGAACCTGGGCTGGAACTCCGGCGAAGACACACCCGCTTCCTTCCTGATCGCCACCAACATCTACAATTCCGCCGTCATCGAGATGGAAACGCTGGCAAAGCTCATGAACTATAAGGGCGGCATCATGGTTGCGTATGAGTCTGTGAAGGATTCCGCCATTCAGGAACGCCGCCGCGCCGTCGAGGACGTTATGGCGAAATACCCGGATATGTCCATTGTCTGCGAAACCTTCGACGTGGAAACCGTTCAGGCGGCATCCATGAAGATTGAGGACGCGCTCAACGCCAATGCCGGCAAGATCAACGGCATCATCTCCCTAGGGTTCACCTGCACACAGGCGCTTGTTTCGTCCCTCGGCGATTATTATGGCCGTGGCGGTGAGAAAATCTATTGCGTCGGCATCGATACCGACGACCTGATCCTGCAGGGCCTCGAACAGGGCACGCTGGATGCCACCGTCGCACAGAACGCCTTTGGCATCGGCTACATTTCCGGCGAAGTCCTGCGTCTGCAGGCCGACGGATATGTACCGCGCGAAGGCCAGTATCATATCGACAGCGGTATCGTCATGGTTACCAAGGACAATATGAACAACTACAGTGTCGATCTGGAGAAGGTTACGAAGGATATCCTTGCGACGCTGACCACCGTGTACATGGAGAAAGCGAACTAACAAGCAGCCTTTCAAACAGAAAAAGCGGGCGCTGCGGCTCAACGGCCGCAGCGCCCGCTCCGGAAGCGGCGGCTGCCGCATAATTGACAGGGGAGACATCACACATGCTGGAAATCCGTAACGTTACCAAAACCTTTCCCGGCGTAAAAGCGCTGGATCAAGTTTCGCTGTCGTTTGGGGACGGTGAAATCCACGCGCTGCTTGGCGAAAACGGCGCGGGGAAAAGCACCTTGATCAAGGTCATATGCGGCATGTATCAGCCGGACAGCGGAGAAGTGCTGATCAATGGCGAACGAGCCAACTTCAAGTGCTTTTCGGATTCCATTAAAAAAGGAATCAGTATCGTAGCGCAGGAAATTCAGGCAATTCCGAACGCCAGCATCGCGGAGAATATCATGCTGGATAAAATGAGCAATTACCTGAAATTCGGCGTCATCCAATGGGACCGGCTGTATGAAGAAACCCAGAAATATCTGAGTATGGTTGGGCTCAACCTGTCTTCGAAAACCAGAATGCTCGGGTTAAGTACGGCGCAAAAGCAGCTCACGCAGATTGCAAAGGCGCTCGCATCGAACGCGAGCATCCTTCTGCTGGATGAACCGACCTCCGCGCTGACCCTAAAAGAAGCGGACAATCTATTTACAATTCTACGCAAGCTCCGGGACCAGGGGAAGGGTATTATTTTCGTTTCGCACAAGCTGGAGGAAGTGCTCCGGCTTTGCGACCGGCTGAGCGTACTGCGGGACGGCAAATACGTTGGCACGCGCAAATGCGAAGGACTGACCAAGCAGGATGTCGTTACCCTGATGATCGGCCGCGAAACCAATGAAGAATATATGGGATTTTTAGATATCCAAAACGAAACGGTACTGGAAGGCCGGAATATCTGCCAGACGGATCGATTTGAAAATCTGAATTTTCAATTACATAAGGGCGAAATTCTAGGATTCTACGGACTGATCGGGTCCGGGCGAACCGAACTGGCGAAGTTCATTCTTGGCGAAGGGGACAAGCCCGGCTCCGGCGAGGTTTACGTAAAAGGGAAACGTGCAAAAATCAACAGCATGGCGGACGCCCTCAACCAGTATCGAATCGGTTATGTATCCGAAAACCGGAAGGAAGAGGGATTGATCCTTTCGCAGACGGTGGCGAACAACATTGTTACCGCAACGTGGAACCAAATCTGCAAAACGGCTTTCAAAATTGTCAATCCGCAAACGGAA
The DNA here is from genome assembly GCA_021373115.1 of Eubacteriales bacterium. GTDB lineage: Bacteria > Bacillota > Clostridia > Christensenellales > CAG-138 > UBA7703. The sequence continues at coordinate 261,533 of JAJFTI010000015.1, forward strand.
AAACAGATTGCGGAGGAGATGGTTCGAAAACTGGATATCAAAACGCCCAGCCTGCGGCAGCTGACGGTCAATCTTTCCGGAGGCAACCAGCAGAAGGTCTGTTTCGCCAAATGGATTGCCGCGAACTGCGACATCCTGATCATCGACGAGCCGACCATCGGTGTGGACGTAGGCGCAAAGGACAGCATCCACAAGCTCATATGGGATTTTGCCAAGAAGGAAGGCAAATCCATTATCCTGATTTCTTCGGACATGCCGGAACTGATCAAACTGTCCCGCCGCATTCTGGTGTTTCGTGAATTCCGGATTGCCGGCGAGATTGGCGGGCTGAACGATCATGAATTCAGCGCCGCGGAGGTAACGGCGGAAATCGGCAAATACATTGCGGAATAAGGAGAGGACGCAGCAGTGGGAAAGACGGCTTTTCATACGTATTGCCTGCGGGTAAAGCCGCAGTACCGGGAGGAATACCTGGAAAACCATATGCACGTCTGGCCGGAGGTCGAAGCGGCTCTCAAGCGAGCGGGCGTTGCAAGTTACCGGATCTGGATTACACCGGATAATCTGCTGATTGCGGTCGTGGAATTCCAGGAAGGGTGCGACATGCAGGATGTTGCGCGCGAGAGCGCGCAGGTTCCGCGCTGCCAGGAATGGGAAGCGTATATGGCGAATATGCAGCGGCCCTGTGAGTACGCAAAATCGGGAGAATGGTGGTGCGAGCTGCCGGCGGCATACGAACTGATTGGAGAATGATCCGAGTGAAGAAAATCGTAATCGGCGTATTCGAGCTGGAGAGCAATTCACTGACCGCAATATGCAGCACGCGCGCGTGCTTTTCCATGGCGTTTGACCGGGACATGATTCCGCGTGTGCACGTTGCGGATTATTTCGAATCCGAAGGCTTTGAGGCAATACCAACCATTTATGCTTCCGGCGTACCGGCGGGTCCGCTGCTCCAAAGCGAATTCGACAGCATACTCGGCGAGTTGATCGAAAGAATTCCAAACGATCCGGAGATTGCCGGCGTATGGCTCAAACTGCATGGCGCAATGGACGTATTGGAGTTGGGAAGCGGGGATCTGGAGATTACAAAAGCCGTTCGCGCGAAGGTTGGGCCGAACGTTCCCGTTTCAATTGCCTTTGACATGCATGCGGATGTCGATGAGCGCATTGCGGATTATGCAAACTGCATTAGGGGATACCGGACGGCACCGCACACCGACATTGAGCGCACCGAACTGCATGCCGCCGAGCTGCTGGTGCACTGCATCCGGATCGGGTATCTTCCGCGTCCCGTGATCGTGAAGGTTCCGGTAATTGCGAACGGGGATTCCATGACGACGGACGTTGAGCCGGGCAGCGGGATTATAGAACAGCTCTGGAATATGGAGGCGGTGGAGGATATCCTTTGCCCGTCCCTTTTTCTTGGAAATCCGTGGGTCGATTCGGCCTGTGCGGGCGCCGCAGCCGTTGTGGTTCCGAATCCGGGGAAGGAAGCGTGTGCGCAGGAGGCTGCCTGCAAGCTCGCGCAGCTGCTTTGGAATCAAAAAGACCGGTTTCGGTTTCGCGCGAAAACAATGGAGCCGGAAGAGGGCATTGACTGGATGCTGTCCTGCGCAAAGCGGCCGCTGTTCGTCAGCGACACCGGGGATAACATCACCGGCGGTGGAAGCGGGGACGACGCAGGGCTGATTTCGCTTTGTATGGAGCGCAACGTGACAGGCGCTCTGTTTGCGGGGATTACGGATCGCCCGCTGGTTGAGGCATGTGAAAATTTACAGCCCGGGGCTGCGTTTCACTGCGAATTGGGCGGAACACTGGATCCGAACAGCGTTCGCGTTTCGCTGGACGCGGTATTCATCCGAAAAGGCGTGCTCGAGGACTGGCCGGCGAAAGCGCCGGTGGAGTCCGTTTTGATTCGCGCCGCCGGAAACGATATCATCGTTTCGGCAAAACGTGCGCCGGTCTGCGACATGGCCGTCTTCCGGAATTTTTCGTTGCAGCCGCACGACTATCGCTTTATCGTTTTTAAACTAGGATATCTCTGGCCGGAATTGTATGAAGCCGCACCGGACAGTCTGATGCTGATGACGCGGGGGTCCACCTGCGAGGTCGTTGAAAAATGCAGATTCCGGTCACTCGCGCGGCCGATTTATCCGCTGGACAAGGATTTTGTGTGGGAGCCCGTTCCTTACAAAAGCGAATGCGGCGGAAAGGATCAGGAATGACGGATTACAGGGAGCTTTGCGCGATGCTTCGCGGCTTACCCGCGGTGGATACGCATGAACACTTCCATCTTCCGCAGGATCTGCATGGATACGACGCCGTGCAGTTTTTGTATTTTAACAGCTACTGCAACACCATGGCGAGCTATCTTCCGGCCGATGCCGTTTCATGCATCGAGCAGAAGCAGGGGACGCTGCAGAATCGCTACGAAGCGCTCTGCCGGATCGAAAAGAGCGTTCGGTACTCCGGCAGCGGCCGGCTGCTGCGCGGGATCGCCGCGCAATGGGGTGTAAGTACGTTTGATTCCGCGGCATTTCAAACGATTTGTGCCGCGTATGAAGCAAGAAAAGAGCAAATCCCGACGGTGCCGCAGATGCAAGCGACGATTTGCAACTCAGCCGGGCATCCCCTGTATGGTTACGTACGCGGGCTGCGCGATTACGTGGATGGGAAAATGCCATCTCCAGGCGGATATTTTGTTAATCCGTTGATAACCGGATTGCACGCGATCACAACGCGCGAAGAGGTGCTGGATATCGCGTATGCGGCGGAAATGGAGATTTCCTCGCTCCGTGATCTGGAGCAGGCGGTTGGGCAGATTCTGTCCGCGTGCGTAAAGCGTGGCGCGGTCGGTTTTAAGGACGTCTATCTCTATTTTCGGCCATATGAGATCGGGCAGCCGGACTTAACCGCCGCGAAGGCGGATTTTCGAACCATTCAGAAGGGCGGCCGCGCGACGGGCGCGCTTAGGGACTACATGCTCTACCGGGTCTATGCGCTGGCGGAACAGCTCGGGCTGCCCATGGCAGTTCACACCGGCTGCATCATCTCAACCTGCGAGCCCGCATTTTATTTGCGTTCGCTGTTTGCGGTGATACGCGCGTTTCCAAAGCTTTCGTTTGACCTGTATCATCTGAATTATCCGGTGCTGGACGACTATATGGTACTGCTTAAGAGCTTTCCGAATGTCTATGCAAACGGCGCCTGGATCGGCGGAATGGAGCCGGAATACAGTAAGCGCTTCTTCCTGCAGGCGCTGCACAGCGTTTCGCAGGAACGGATTCTGGCATTTGGCGGAGATACGCACTGCGCGGGCGAACCGGTTCGCGTCGTATACGAAAATCTGACCGCTTGCCTGGCGCAGGCGCTCTGCGAATCGATGGACGACGGCTGGATTCAAAAGTCGGATGCGGAGGAAATCGGCAGGTTTTGGCTCGCGGGCAACGCAAACTCGCTCTATCGTCTACCATAACGGCGAGCGTTGCTAAACGGATGACAAGATACATATTGATTCAGGGAGAAAACGATGAACGCCTATATACAGCGGGTATTGGAAGAGATTCAGAAGAAGAACGCGAGCGAGCCGGAGTTTCTGCAGACGGTGGAGGAGGTGTATTCCTCGCTGGAAGCGGTGGTGAACCAGCATCCGGAGTAT
>JAJFTI010000024.1 GCA_021373115.1 Eubacteriales bacterium
TACCCCCTTAAATAATAGCTTTAAAAACCAGATTATGAAAGATACTTCCCTGGATACGTTTACTGTCCGTTCAATATACTTTTGACTGTCCGATTTTTGATCGCCGAATTTCCTTGTGTCCGATTTTAGGGGTATATTTCAACTTGCACCCACCCTCTTTGAATCGCGCGATTGTATCACTTCGTGAGGGTTTATTCACAAAAGCACATGAAGTGATACCACTTCATGTGCCTTTTTCTTTATCAGGGATTCCTCTTGTTTAAATAGCACTAAGGGACTACAACGAGTTCCGTCTACACAGCGCTACTTTAATACTTAACGCCGGCTGAATTTGCTCGGAAATTGAGCTCTGAGGCCGTTTAAACATCGTTTTTTTCGAAGCGGACAATTCTTCTGAGGACACTTCATTCAATAAGCGCTTAACATAATTGTGCATCTATTAATACCCGTGATACTGCTCCCGCGCTGTACCGCAGATCGGGCAGTGCTCCGGTGCGCCGTTCAGCACGGTATGCCCGCAAACCGGGCAGATATAAACCGAATCCAGAGCTATATCCTTGCCCGCGCTTACCACGTCCAACGCCTGCTGGTACAGCACCGCGTGCTGCTTCTCCGCCTCCAGCGCGAAATGGAACGATCTCCTTGCTTCCGGCTCATTTTGCAGCTCCGCCGTGTTCAGATAAACCGGGTACATCTGCTCTACTTCGTGCAGCTCACCCATGATTGCCCCGCGAAGGTTATCCGCGGTTTTGTTCGGGCCGAAAATTCCGCCGGCGGTCACGGTTGACCCTGCTGTTTCGCCGCCGATTGCGCGATAATGATTGGTCGCGTGCACCTGCTCTGCAAACGATATTGCGCGAAACAGTTTCGCTGTGTTCGGAAAGCCTTCCTTTTCCGCCAGGTCCCCCCAGATCAAGTACCGCATATGCGCCATGCTCTCGCCGCCGTAAGCGGAGTGAAGAAATTCGGAAGTCATTGCATTTTTAACAGACATTTCATTCCCTCCAATTCAAATTTTATATATACGCTGCGATCAGCCGTTTCAGGAAAGCCGGATCCGTCTTTCGTTCCAGCAGGGGGGTGCCCTGCTTCAGGACAACATTTTTCTGGTGATAGGTGCTCTTTTCCTCGCGATATAGGATACCGAGGGGAATCTTTTCGTCGAACTCCATCGCCTTTAGCATCGCGGCTGCTTTGTTTTGCGCATCGTAGGCGTCATCCAGCTCATAAACGCGCTCGTTGTACCAGGCGAATGTGTTCGTTTTATTGAAGCTGATGCAGGGCTGCAAAATGTCGACCAGCGCGTACCCTTCGTACGCAATCGCCTGTTTCATGAGCGAGATGAGCTGTGCCTTATGCCCCGTAAAACCGCGCGCGACAAATCCCGCGCCGCATGCAATCGCCACAAGAACCGGATTCAGCGGCTCGTTGAAATTCCCGTCCGTCTGAACACCGGTCACAATGCCGGCCATGGAAGTAGGCGACGCCTGTCCTTTTGTCAGGCCGTAAATCTGATTGTCGTGAACGAAATGCGTAATATCGACATTCCGGCGGATATTGTGTACAAAATGGTTCCCGCCCTCTCCGTAAGAATCACCATCTCCCGTGTTGACAATAACCGTCAGAGATTGATTGGCTATTTTCGCCGCAATCGCCGCCGGAAGCGAACGCCCGTGCAGCCCGCAAAACGCGTTGGCAGAGAGATACTGCGGCGTTTTTGCCGCCTGTCCGATTCCCGCCGCAAGCAGTACGCCGGAGGGCTCCTTGCCCAACTGCTCGAGCGCGGCTTTCAGGCATTCTAAAATGACAAAGTTCCCGCAGCCCGGACACCAGGCCGTTTCATAGGTGCAAAAGGATTCCGTATTCATTTTGACTCCTCCTTGTGAACGCGCTCCACGATCTCTTCCCCGGAGATTTGTCTTCCGTCGTATTTGAGGATGCTGAACGTGCAGACGATCCCGGTTTCCTCTCGAATCAGTCCGGCAAGCTGACCCGTTGCGTTCTGCTCCACGTTTATCATACGCTTGGCCTTGGGCGCTTTTTCGAGCAGCAGCTTTTGCGGCAGCGGATAGAGATCGCCGAAGACCAGAGCGGCATAACGCCCTTTCCCCTCTTGATTCAGCAGCTCAACCGCCTCCGCAATCGGGCCCCACGTCGAGCCCCAGCCGAGAATCAGCGTATCGAAATCCTCCGCGCCCAGAAAGTCCGGCTCCAGCAGTTCCCGCCGGATCCCGTCCAGCTTCTTCATGCGCTTGTCCATCATCTTGGTACGCACCTCGGCGGATTCCGTAATCCACCCGCGCTCGTCGTGCTCGTCGCTGTCGATCAGCACAAGATGTTTTGTTTTGCCCGGAATCAAGCGGGGAGAAACGCCGGTTTTGCTGTACCGATACCGTAAGTACTCGCCGTCCCCGTTGTGTTTGCCTGCGGGATTCGCCACTTCAATTCGATTGGGATCAAACGGTTCCACGGTGGAAGTCGCGTCGGCCAGATACTGATCGCTCATTAGGATGACCGGAATTTGATACTGTTCCGCCAGGTGAAAGGCGCGCATGGTCTGATAGAAAGCGTCCGACGGATTGCGCAGCGCGATTACCATCCTCGGGAACTCGCCCTGCGAAGCGGAAATGACGAACCGCAGGTCGCTCTGCTCCGTCCGCGTTGGAAGGCCGGTGACGGGCCCCGGGCGCTGCACGTCGATCACCACAAGCGGTATCTCAGCCATTCCGGAAAGGCCCAGCGCTTCTACCATTAGCGAGAACCCGCCGCCCGACGTGCCTGTCATCGCTCTTGCGCCCGCGTAGGAAGCCCCGATGGCCATGTTGATGGCGGCAATTTCGTCCTCCGCCTGTTCAACGACCAACCCTGCTTCGTCGCCCAGCGCGGCAAGCGTCTCCATGATAGACGTAGAAGGCGACATCGGATAGGCCGAATAAAACCGAAGCCCCGCAGCAACAGCGCCCAGCGCAACGGCATTGTTCCCGGACACCAGCATCCAGTCGTGATAGTTCCCATTGAGGTGGTCATAAAGCTTCTGCGCGATCTGATATCCTTCCTGCAGTGCTTTGACATTGATCTCAACAAATTGCTGTTTCACAAATGAGCGCAGAACCTCCTCCGCGCCTTCCAGTGTTTCACCAAACAACTTCAACACGATGCCAACCGCAATGATGCCGGATACACGCGGGTTGCCAAGCTTTTTCGCCATACCGTCCATGTCGAACTTCATCAGGCGGGGATCCTCGGCAGTCAACTTGCTGTCGCAAAGAATAAACCCGTTTTCATTCAGCTGATCTCGGTGCAGCGCGACTGTTTCGTTGTCGAGCGCGATTATCCCGTCCAGACGGTCGCTGTGTGAATGCACGGGTTCGGTGCCAAACCGAATCATAGAAAAGTTGTGTCCGCCGCGTACGCGGGACATAAAATCCCGTATGGTGAACACATGGTAGCCGGATCGTTTGAGGAATTTTTCCAGTATGGCTGCCGTTGTGTCAATGCCTTGACCTGCGGCGCCACCAATTAATACGTTAAACATCGGCATTCCCTTTCTTCTTGTATTTTTAATTCCGATGATTATGGATTTAGTATGATCACCGTTATCACATGCGCAGATATTGCATAAAGCAGCAGTACCGCTATCGTGCGATGCGCACAGAGCCAGGGTCCCGCTTTCTTCCCTTCCACGTGTTGCCGTAAACGCCGAGCGCTCTCTTGATCGGTAAAAACTTAGCAGCAAAATAAACGCTACACATATTTAGATGTTACACCCTGACCCTGGCACTGTCAAATCTATACTTATATTGTTTGAAAATGTTTTTTCGAAGTGTAATCCTATTATCTGCGCTATTTTGTACGCATAACGATTGTTAGCAGGACGAGCTCTTTTCGTCTCGTTTTGCACTCTCTCGAATAATATACAACTGTATGATTTCGTGCACAATTTGTTAGCCTTGGTATCAGAGCGCTCTGCTGCCAGACAAAGTGAGATCGCAATTAAGTTTGCGCCTGTCCCTAAGCAATCGCGCGATTGTATCACTTCGTGAGGGTTTATTCATAAAGGCACACGAAGCGATACAACTTCATGTGCCTTTTTCTTTTCATATTCCCTCATGCGTTTTGCATCTAATATTTCTTGCGTTGGCGAAGAAACCACATCGAGTTTGATCTGCCCCCGTTTTATGGTCCAGGAGCAATGTTAGTAGACTCGGAATTGAGGTGTCCCCCAAATCGTAGTCCAGCTTGAATGAGAAAAAATCGATGTTTAGACGGCCTCAGAGCCCGTTTTCCGAGCAAATTCGGCCGGCGTGAGGTATGTTAGTGCGCTGTGCGGACGGAACTCGTTG
>JAJFTI010000026.1 GCA_021373115.1 Eubacteriales bacterium
GCGCGCTAAAAACGCGGTGGAGCGCGCGATGGCGCGCACCGGCAAAAACGAAGGCCTGAAGCTCAGCATCGCGCTCAATTACGGCAGCCGCGCGGAGATATTGCGCGCCGCGAACCTCGCGGCGAAACAGGCGCAAAAAACCGGCGCTGAGATTACCGAAGAACTGTTTGATTCCTGTCTCTATACGAAGGGACAGGCGGATGTCGACCTCTTGATTCGAACGAGCGGCGAACAGCGATTGTCAAATTTTCTGCTCTATCAACTTTCGTATGCCGAATTTCTGTTTCCGGAAGTATATTGGCCGGACTTCTCGGATGAGTGCTATATCGAGGCGCTAAAGACCTATCAAAAACGATCCAGACGATTTGGCGGACTGGGGGAGGAATCATGAGAACCAGAATTATTGTAGGCTCCTTGCTGGTTCTGCTCATGATCGCCGTACTATATTTCGGCGGGTTTATTCTGCTGAGCGTACTTGCGCTGTTTTCCATTGCCGCGATATACGAAATGGGGCTGACCTTTCGGAAAAAAAGCTACAATCCGATCCTGATTCCCGCATATGTCTTTGCCGTTTCCTATCCGTTCGTCAATTTTTATTTTGGTCTTCTTTCCATGATTATTCTTTATATGGCAACCGTCATGGCAACCATGATTTGGTCGCTGTTTACGAAGCGCCATACGACAAACGATATCATCCCGTCCTTATTCATCCTGAGCTATCCAACGCTATTTCTCATCTGCATGTATCTCGTTTATTTCAGCTTTGGCAGAGCGATTGCGCTGGTTGCGGCGAGCATGGCGTATGCCGCGCCGGAATGCGCGGATACCTTCGCCTATTTTGGCGGGACTTTTTTGGGGAAACACAAACTCTGCCCGACGATTAGCCCAAAGAAGACCGTAGAAGGTGCAATTTTTGCGCTGATTGGCGGTACGGCGATGGGGGTAGGGATGATCTACCTGCAGCGCCTCTGGGGGGCAAACGTCAATTCCATCGTGCTGATTCTGCTCGGCCTGGGATGCGGACTGTTTTCACAGTTTGGCGATCTGTTTGCTTCGCTCCTCAAGCGATGGGCAGGCGTAAAAGACTTTTCCAGCGTGTTTCCGGGGCACGGCGGCATTATCGACCGGATCGACAGCATTATGTTTTGTTCGCCGTTGGTGCTTTGCGTGTTTCTCATCCTGCAGAAACTGGCAATGATCTAAGTCGAAATACATACGACTATATCGGTTAACCGTAAAGGATAGATGGATCGTATATGAACAAAATAGTTTCGGTGCTTGGATGCACCGGTTCCATTGGCAAACAATCGCTCAACGTCATCGCCTCTCATCCGGAGCAAATGACGCTCTTTGGCATTGCCGCGAACCGGCAGGTCGAAGCGCTCGTTCGAATGGCAAACGAATTTCATCCGCGCGTGGTTGCCTGCGAAACGAAATTTGACACGAAGCGCCTTCCTGCGGATACGGAGGCAATAATCGGGGAAGGCGCGGTAGAACGGCTTGCCGCGATGTCCGAGCCGGACGTTGTTGTCAACGGAATCAGCGGTTTCTCTGCGCTCGCGCCGCTGATTGCTTCGCTTCAGGCGGGCAAGCGCGTTGCCCTGGCAAATAAAGAAAGCATTGTCTGCGGAAAATCGCTTGTGGATGAAACAATAAGGCAATACAAGGGGGAGATTCTTCCGGTGGACAGCGAGCAGTCCGCTTTTTTCCAGTGCCTGCAAAACGGGCGCAAAGAAGAGGTGGAAGAGCTGATCCTGACCGCGTCCGGCGGGCCATTTTGGACGAAGCAGCGCTCGGAACTGGAGCAGATTACCGTTGAGCAGGCGCTTGCGCATCCGACCTGGAACATGGGGAAGAAGATTACCATCGATTCGGCTACGCTGTTCAACAAGGGTCTGGAGGTTATCGAAGCGGCCTATCTGTTCGATATGCCGCCGGAAAAGATCCGCGTAGTCATTCACCCGCAATCCATTGTGCATTCCATGGTCGCATATCGGGACGGAACCTGCATGGCGAATATGAGCAAGCCGGATATGCGCCTGCCGATCCAATACGCCATTACCTATCCCGAGCGGATCGTCTCCTCCTGCGCGCCATTACGGTTATATCTTGAGCAGCCGCTCGCGTTCTATCAGCCGGATTTCAAACGGTTCCTCTCCCTTGGTCTCGCCTATGATGCACTGAAGGCGGGCAAATCGCTTCCCTTGGCTTATAATGGCGCAAATGAGGCGGCCGTGGAAGCATTTTGTAACGGGAAGATCGGCTTTCTGGACATCGAACGGGTGGTGGACTATACTCTGAATCAGCACACAATCGAGTCGCTCAACACGCTCGAGGATATCGTTGAGGCGAATCGTTGCGTTCGAGTGTTAGCAAATCGAACGATTGAACGAGTCGCGCAGGAAAGGCGGAACACGCAGTGACAATCGCGTTATCGATCTTCGCGGCGCTTCTCTTATTATCACTGCTCGTGATGGTTCATGAGCTGGGGCATTATCTCGCAGGAAGGGCGCTGGGATTCTCGATCCTGGAGTTTTCCATTGGGATGGGGCCGAAACTGCTGAAAAAAAGCAAAAACGGGACGGAATTCTCAATTCGCGCGTTTCCAATTGGCGGATTATGCCGTTTTGAGGGCGAAGATCAGGAAGCGAACAGCGAACGTTCCTTTAACGCGCAAAAGGTGTGGAAACGAATTATCGTGGTGATTTCCGGCCCCGTTATGAACCTTTTGTTTGCAATTGTATGTTCGCTGATTACGTTGCTGGCATTTGGAGACTTCATGCCTGGCATAAACGAAGTCACTCCGGATTCACCGGCGGCAGTCGCGGGGGTTGCAGTCGGGGATGTCATTGAAAAAGTCAACGAAAAACCGGTCAGGTTCTATTTCCAAACCGTCGATATGATTCGAGCGGTGAAGACGGCGGATATGACGCTTACCGTTAATCGAAACGGCGAGCATAAACAGCTTACGCTCAGCAATATCTACAACGAAGAACTCGGCAGGAATCTCATCGGCGTTACCATTTCGCAGGTTCGCGTACGGTTTGGCTTTGGCGCGTCAATTACGCGCTCGGTCAACTATGTGACCGCCACGCTGGTTGAGACCTTCCGCTTTTTCGGCAGAGCCGCGCAGGGAGACGTAACCGGTTCGGATGCGGCTGGCCCGGTTGCAATCGTAGCGATTATCAGCGAAGCGGTGCGTTCCGGCGGCGAATACGTGATGCGGCTGCTTGTACTCATCAGCGCGAGCCTCGGCATCATGAATCTTTTGCCAATTCCGGCAATGGACGGGGGAAGGCTTGCCTTCATGATTGTAGAGGTAATCCGCGGGAAACCCATTGCGCCGGAAAAAGAAGGCATGGTGCATTTTATCGGCCTAATTCTTTTATTTGGGCTGATGATTCTGCTCACCTATAACGACATAACAAATCTAATTCGGGGGCAACTTGGGTAAGCAAACGAAGCAAATCGTCGTCGGCGGGGTTCGTGTCGGCGGCGGCGCGCCGGTTTCGGTGCAGTCCATGACGAATACGGACACCAGGGATGTAGAAGCTACGGTGCGGCAGATCGAAGCGCTCACCGAGGCGGGCTGCGACATCGTTCGCTCGTCGATCTACGATATGGACTGCGCAAGCGCGCTTTGTCAGATCAAAAGCCATATTCGCATCCCGATTGTCGCGGATATCCATTTCGACTACCGGCTCGCGATCTCCGCCATTGAAAACGGAGCGGACAAGTTGCGCTTTAACCCAGGCAATATTGGGGACGAATCCCGCGTTCGCGCGCTGGTAAGCTGCGCGAAAATGCATCATACCCCCATTCGCATTGGCGTAAACGCGGGCTCCATAGAACCGGCTCTTCGCCGGAAATACGGCGGCGCAACGACCGAGGCAATGGTGGAAAGCGCGCTGAAACACGTTTCCCTTCTGGAGCGCGAAGGCTTTTATGATATCGTACTTTCGCTGAAAGCCTCCAATGTGCGGGAAACGGTGGATGCCTACCGAGCGATTCACGAACGCGTGGAATACCCGTTGCATGTCGGCGTGACCGAAACGGGAGACGTCGCGAACGGAATCGTTAAATCCGCAGCGGGCATAGGCGCTCTGCTGCTGGATGGTATTGGCGATACGATTCGCGTTTCACTGACGGACGATCCGGTGCGCGAAGTGGAAACCGGATTACGCATTCTGCGCGCGGTCGGATTGCGGAAGGACGACATCGAACTGGTCAGCTGCCCGACCTGCGGCAGAACGCGGGTAAACGTCATGCAGATGGTCGATCAGGTAAACCGGCGTTTACCGCATAAGAAGGGCTATTTAAAGGTAGCCGTAATGGGCTGTGCGGTCAACGGCCCCGGCGAAGCGGCGGACGCGGATATTGGCGTGGCTTTCGGAAACGGCAACGGCGTTCTATTCGAACACGGCGCGCAGGTTTATCACGGCGAAGCGCAGGAAGTCGTTGACCGATTGATTCTGCGGGCAAACGAGATGCTGCAAGAGCAGAATAAACAGGATTAGAGATTCGTTTTCAACAGGGGATGGGGAAACCTTGCAGGAAGAACTGAACGCCACACTGGCACGCGTTGGCATTTCGGATGAATCCGTTCATCTTGAGAGCGTCACCCTGAACCGTGAGCAAAATGTGCTGACGGTGTTTTTTCGTTGCGACCGGGAACCACCCATGGATCAAACAGAAAAGCTGACGGACGCGCTGGAACAAAGGCTGGGTACACGCGTTCGTGTAAAATGGATCGATACGTCCGAGATCGATGCGGAGGAAGTTTTTTTTACTTCAAACGATCCGCAGAGCGTTCCGAGTGCGAGCGTATCAAAACCGAACCCGGCGATTGCAGGAAAGCGTTCCATATTCGGAGGATACGTCGCTTCCGGTATTAAGACACCGATCAAAACACTGAAAAGCGGCAAGGATAAACTCGTCATCGAAGGCACCGTTGTTTCGATCAACGAGCGAAACGCGTTTAAAAACAAACGCCGAAAGGGTGAAACCAGCTTTCCGCTGGACGTTTCCCTGACCGATGGAACGGATACGATCTATTGCTCGTTGCTGCTTGACACGCAAGAGCAGAAAAATTCGATTATGGCCGAGTTCGACGGCGCGCAAAAACGCGGCGATCATATTCTCGCGCAGGGTGTCTGCCGCGAATCCGTCATCACCGGAGAGCTGATGTTTTATGCAAACAGCATATGTGTCGTTCCGTTTGAACAACGAAAGGATCCGTGCGAAAGCAAGCGCGTTGAGCTGCATCTGCACACGCGCATGTCCACGCAGGACGGTATAACGGACGTTAACCTCGCGTTTGAAACCGCAAAGCGGTTTGGTCATCCGGCGCTTGCAATCACGGATCACGGCGTGGTGCAGGCGTTTCCCGCCGCGGCAAAAGCCGCGAAAAAAAACGGTGTGAAACCTATTTTCGGCGTTGAGGGCTATCTGCTCCGCGAATCCGAATTAATGGATATGGATCAAACGTTCGTTGTATTCGATTTGGAAACAACGGGTTTGAAACCCGAACAATGCGAGATAATCGAAATTGGCGCGGTAAAGCTGGAAAACGGAGTGGTTATCGATCGTTTTCAGACTTTTATAAACAGCGGAGGCGTCGTTCCGGCATATATTACGGAACTGACCGGCATTTCAACGGATATGCTCGCCGGGGCGCCGAATCCGAGAGAAGTGCTCACGCAATTTCACGCGTTTGCGGAAGGCTGCTGCTTGGTTGCGCATAACGCCGAGTTCGACATGGGATTTCTTCGCTACCACGGAAAAAGGTTTAGCATTGAGTTTTCCAATCCATACGCCGATACGCTCATGCTTGCGCGGGATCTGATGCATGATTTGGTCAACCATAAGCTGGATACCGTTTGCGAAGCGCTGCAAGTCGAGCTGCTGGAGCATCACCGCGCGACGGACGACGCGCAGGCAACGGGCGAAGTGTTTTGCAAACTGCTCGATCAGCTTCGCGCGCTGGGGCTGAACCGGTTGCCGGTGCGTTCCGAGGAGACCAAGCAGGAACGCGGCAAAAAGCGATCGCCAACGAATCACATCATCATTTTGGCAGAAACGCAGGCAGGCATGAAGAATCTCTACCGTTTGGTGAGTTACGCGCATCTGGATCATTTTCACTATAATCCGATTATCCCGTTCAGCCTTCTTTCCATCTACCGGGAAGGGCTGATTCTCGGCTCGGCCTGTGAAGCGGGCGAACTGTATCAGTCGATTTTGAACGAGGCGGGAGAGGAAAGAATCGAATATCTTGCGAACACCTATGATTTTCTGGAGATTCAGCCGCGCTGCAACAACGCCTTCCTGGTACGCGAGGGGAAGGCGACGGAGGATCGCATCCTTGAGATCAACCGTGCGATTGTTTCGCTGGGGGATCGGCTTGGCATACCCGTTGCTGCGACCGGAGACGTGCATTTTCTAGACCCCGAAGATGCGATTTTCCGAGAGGTGATCCTCACGAAGAACGGGTTCGAGGATGCGTCCTTCCAAGCGCCGCTGTATTACAAAACAACGGCTGAAATGCTGGAGGAATTTGCTTATCTCGGTGAAGAAACCGCGCGGCGCGTTGTGGTTGACGTTCCAAACGAAATTGCGAACCGATGCGAACTGCTCAAGCCGTTTCCGGACGGCACGCATGCGCCGACCATAGAGAATGCGAGCGACATTCTGCGCGACATGGCGATTCAACGGGCGCATACGATTTACGGCGAACCGCTGCCGGAGGTTGTGCAGGCGCGTTTGGACAAGGAGCTGAAATCCATTATCGGAAACGGTTTTGCTTCGCTCTATCTCATGGCGCAGCGACTGGTTCACAAGAGCAATTCGGATGGATACCTTGTCGGCTCGCGCGGGTCGGTCGGTTCGTCGTTTGTTGCGACCATGTCCGGCATCACGGAAGTCAACCCCCTTCAGCCGCACTATGTCTGCCCAAACTGCAAGCACAGCGATTTCGACGTAGACCGCCTTCATTATGCCTGCGGTATCGATATGCCGAATCAGGACTGCCCCGTTTGCGGCGCGAAATATCAAAAGATGGGATTCGATATTCCATTTGAAGTGTTCCTGGGATTTGATGGCGACAAGACGCCGGATATCGACCTGAATTTCTCCGGCGAATACCAGCCGGTTGCGCATAAGTATGTCGAGGAGATGTTCGGCAGGGGGCATGCGTTTCGCGCGGGAACCATCAGCGGCGTTGCGGAGCGAACGGCGTATGAATACGTGAGAATATACGAAGAAAAAACGGGACGAACGCTGCGCAAAGCCGAACGTGAACGAATTGCCAAGGGCTGCCAGGACGTGAAAGTAACGACGGGGCAGCATCCGGGCGGGATCGTCATCGTTCCGAAAGAGGATGACATTCTCGATTATACGCCGATCCAGTATCCGGCGGACAAGGCGGATAAAAACACCATCACCACGCATTTCGACTTCCACGCGATGGACGACCGTCTCGTGAAGCTCGATATTCTGGGTCACGACGATCCAACCGCGCTGCGGATGCTGCAGGATTTAACCGGACTCGATCCGGTGACGATTCCGCTGGATGATCCGGATACCATGCGCATCTATCTTTCCAGCGACTCGCTCAAGGTCGATCTCTCCGCAATCGGATGCAAAGTCGGAACGCTTGGAACGCCGGAATTCGGTACGGGATTTGTCCGCGGCGTTCTGGATGCGACACAGCCGACGACCATGGAAGAACTCGTTCGCATCTCCGGTCTGACGCATGGAACGGACGTTTGGCTGGGCAACGCGGAACCGCTTGTCATCAACAACGTCGCAAGCCTCAACGAGGTCATCTGCACGCGCGACGATATCATGAACTATCTGATTCAGCACGGAGTGGACGCTTCCAGCTCGTTTAAAATCATGGAATCCGTCCGCAAAGGAAAGGGATTGAAGCCGGAGATGGAGCAGAAGCTCATCGACAATGCCATCCCCGCCTGGTATATCGACTCATGCAAGAAGATTAAGTATATGTTCCCGCGCGGACACGCGGTCGCTTACACAATGATGAGTTTTCGCGTAGCCTACTACAAGGTGCATTATCCGCTGCAGTTCTACAGCGTGTACTATACCGTGCGCGCGGATTTGTTTGACGTTTCGCTTGCGGCCGGCGGCGCGGAGCGCGTATTGGAAACGATCCGCGAACTGGAACGTTCGGCAGCAAAGATGTCCGATTCCGAAAAGGGAAGAACGAAGGATATTATTACGATTCTGGAAGTCGTTTACGAGATGAATCTGCGCGGAATCGTGCTTTTACCCGTCGATCTCTATCGATCCGACGCAACAAAGTTTTTAATCGAAGACGGCGCAATCCGCCCGCCGTTCAACGCGATTCCAGGCGTCGGCAGCACCGCGGCGATTGCGCTTGCGGAGAACCGTAAGGATCGGGTGTTTCACACCGTAGAGGAATTCCGTTCGGTAACCAAGGCGAACAGCGCCGTTCTTGCGGCCATGGAGAAATGCGGATGTTTTGACGGAATGGAGAAGACCGCCCAGATTTCGCTATTTTAATATGTCAGAAAATGCGGATGTTTTGACGGAATGGAAAAGACCGCCCAGATTTCACTATTTTAATATGTCAGAAAATGCGGATGCTTTGACGGAATGGAAAAGGCCGCCCAGATTTCATTATTCTGAAACCAGGATGGATACAAATCAAGGAAAAGTGGAGCGCAAGAGTGAAAAAAACGCTTATATTGCGTGGACAATACCGCGTATACGCTATAGATTGTCTTTATTCCTTGACGGAAAACATATGTTGATATATACTTTTTAGAAGTAATCCTGCACTCTTATGGTGTGTTCATAATAGATCGTTTTTTTGACGCAATAGCTGGGATGCAAAGGCTCAAATGCGCAAGACGTTATGAAGTGACCGTGCAGAGATGTGCGGTTACATTTTTTATAGATCGGAGAGATCATATGTGGTGGTTATACCCTGTGATTGGCGTTGTCGCGTTGCTCTCCGGTTTCCTCGTTGGATACGCCTACCGGCGAAACGTCGCGGAAGCGAAGGTTGCCAAGGCGGAGGATGCCGTCAAGAAGCTCTATGACGATGCTCAACGCAAAGCCGAAGAGATCAAAAAGGAAAAGATTCTCGAGGCAAAAGAAGAAGTATTTAAAATTCGCTCCGAAGCGGAAAGAGAAAACCGCGAGCGCCGCGGAGAGATTCAAAGAAACGAAAGGCGCATTTTTCAACGGGAAGAGATACTGGACAAAAAGTCGGATTCGCTGGAAAAGCGCGAAAGCGCAATTGCTAACCGCGAAGCGGAACTGGACACTGCGGAAACCTCTCTCAAAACCCTCTATGAGCAGCAGATTCACGAACTGGAGAAGATCTCCGGACTTTCCATGGAAGACGCGCGCAACATGCTGCTTGCAAACGTCGAGCGTGAAACGAGACACGAAGCGGCAATTCTGATTCGCGATATCGAGTCGAAAACCAAGGAGGAGGCCGATAAACGCGCGCGCAACATCATTACGCTGGCCATTCAGCGCTGCGCGGCGGATCATGTGGCGGAGGTAACGGTTTCCGTTGTACCGCTGCCAAACGACGACATGAAGGGCCGCATCATCGGCCGAGAAGGCCGCAATATCCGCGCGCTGGAAACGGCTACGGGCGTTGATCTCATCATCGACGACACGCCGGAAGCGGTAATCCTTTCGGGATTCGATCCGGTTCGCAGAGAGGTTGCGCGTATCGCGCTCGAAAAACTCATTCTTGACGGACGCATTCATCCCGCTCGTATCGAAGAAATGGTCGACAAAGCGAAAAAAGAAGTCGATACGACGATACGCGAAGCGGGCGAAGCCGCTGTGCTGGAAGTGGGCGTAAACGGGTTGCATCACGAACTGGTTCGCTATC
Source organism: Eubacteriales bacterium (assembly GCA_021373115.1). Lineage (GTDB taxonomy): Bacteria > Bacillota > Clostridia > Christensenellales > CAG-138 > UBA7703. The sequence continues at coordinate 9,896 of JAJFTI010000026.1, forward strand.
TCGGGCGCATGAAATACCGCACAAGTTACGGACAGAACGTGCTGAAGCATTCCATCGAGGTCGCGCATCTTGCTGGTATTATGGCCGCCGAGCTTGGCGCAAATGTAGCGCTGGCCAAACGCGCCGGTCTTCTGCATGATATCGGTAAATCCATCGATCACGAAGTAGAAGGGTCCCATACGCAGATTGGCGCGGATCTCGCTAAAAAATTCCGGGAAAACAACGCAATCATTCATGCAATAGCGGCGCATCATGGCGATGTGGAACCGCAGACCATTGAAGCGATTCTCGTGCAGGCTGCGGATGCAATCTCGGCCGCCCGTCCCGGGGCAAGACGCGAAACGCTCGAAAGCTATATCAAGCGTCTGGAGAAGCTCGAAGAGATTGCGAATTCCTTTGAAGGTGTGGATACCTCCTATGCCATCCAGGCCGGACGTGAAATTCGAATCATCGTCAAACCGGACCGCGTGAGCGACAATGACGCGGTGATCCTTGCAAAGGATATTGCCAAGCGGATTGAAGCGGAGTTGGAATATCCGGGACAGATTAAAGTCAGCGTTATTCGAGAAACCAGAACGGTGGATTACGCAAAATAGTATCGGCATACAATGGGGCATGGCACAAACCATGCCCCGTTTTCAAACCGGGAATGACACGTTCCCTTCTTTTTGCTATTTCATGATTCATTCAAAAGCAGGAGGTAAGTCATGTTTCCTGTTGCGGACGGTCACTGCGACTTTCTTTATGGCGCGGTTCAGTCCGGCTACGAATTGAAACAACCCAAACGCGAGCAAACGATTCAAATGGACGGGCTTCTTCGCGGCGGAGTAGCGCTGCAGTTTTTTGCGTGCTGGATCGATACCGCACTTCGCATACCGCCGCTTCATCAATGCGTCGCCATGATCGACGCGTATCAGCGCATGCTGGATCAGAACCCGGAATTGGTGCCTTTTTCGAAATCGTTTTCGCCGGAAAACGGGAATATTGCCACGCTCCTTACCATTGAAGGAGGCGAAGCAATTGACGGAAGCCTTGCGGTTCTTCGAGTGCTCTACCGGCTCGGCGTCCGTGCGATGACGCTTACCTGGAATGAAAACAATGAACTTTCCGGTGCTGCAATGGGGCGCGGCAACAAGGGGCTGACGGCAATCGGCCGCGATGTGATCGACGAAATGTGCTCCATCGGTATGGCGATTGACGTCTCCCACCTAAGTGATCACGCGATTGAACAGGTGCTCGCCCGCACGACCAGGCCGGTGTTCGCTTCGCATTCCAACGCGCGCAGCGTACTGGATCATCCGCGATCCTTGCCGGATGATCTAATTCGGGAGATCGCCGCGCAGGATGGGACGATCGGCGTGAATTTTTACTATCAGCAGCTGACAAAGAGCGCGGAAGCATGCATAGAGGATATTGCAAACCACATCTGCCATATCGTTCATATTGGCGGCATCGACTGCTGCGCAATTGGTTCGGACTTTGATGGAATGCAGCAATATCCGCGCGATCTTCGAACGAGCCGCGATTTTCCCGCGCTGTTCAGCGCTCTTGCCAGACGCGGTTTCACACAGGATGAAATCTACCGCATTGCATATCAAAACCTTCGGGATTATATCGTACATTTTGTATAAAGCGGCTGCTGCCAGCAGGAGAAGTAATGCAGGATCTCAAGATATTTGCGAAAACGATAGAACCAGAAGCAATCGGACAGATTCAGTTGCTGCTGTCCCAAAGCGCGTTTCGCGACTGCAAGGTTCGTATCATGCCGGATGTTCACGCGGGAAAGGGATGTGTAATCGGCTTTACCGCCAACCTCGGAAACAAGGTGATCCCGAATATCGTTGGTGTTGATATCGGCTGCGGGATGCTGGTTACGCAGTTGGGTACAAAGGAGATTGATCGGAACCATTTGGATGCAAGTATTCGAGCACTTATTCCAAACGGGCGAAACGTCCACGATGCGGCGAAGGAACGCTTTCCGTTATTAACGGAATTGCGTTGCTATAGTGCAATCCGGAATCCGGAGCGGATGGAATGCAGCATAGGTACGCTGGGCGGTGGCAACCATTTTATCGAAATCGATCGGGACGAAAACGGAACGCAATATCTCGTGATTCATACCGGCAGCCGTTCTCTTGGCAAACAGGTTGCGGATTATTACCAAAATCTCGCAATCGATCAGTTACAGGGTAAAAAAGGATTACAGTTGGCGCGGCAGGCGTTAATTGAGTCCTATGCGGCAAGTGGGAAGAGCGACGAAATACAGTCGGCGCTCATTGAATTACAGCGGCAATATGCGGCGCACTGCGGGTCGGTACCCGAAGAGCTCTGCTATCTGGAAAACGAATGGAGGGATGCATACCTCAACGATATGCAAATCTGCCAGACATTTGCGCAGGAGAATCGCAAGCAAATTCGCAACACACTGCTCATGGAACTGGGATATTCCGCTGAGGAGTCGGAGTGTATGAGCTTCGAAACCGTACATAACTATATCGACCCAAACAGCAACATTGTTCGCAAAGGAGCAATCGACGCCTCCGCCGGGAAGCGCGTTTTAATCCCGATGAATATGCGGGACGGCTGCCTGATTGCCGTTGGAAAAGGTAACGAGGACTGGAACAGCTCCGCTCCGCATGGTGCGGGGCGCCTGATGAGCCGCTCACAGGCAAAGAAAAAACTGAATCTGGAATCGTACCAAAAACAAATGGCGGATATCTTTACAACAAGTGTTTCCGAAGAAACGCTGGATGAAGCGCCGGACGCCTATAAACCGATCGATGAGATATTGGAACTCATCGGTGAAACCGTAAGCGTTGAGAAAGTGATCAAGCCGATCTACAATTTCAAAGCAAGCGAGTAAAGCTGCGGACGAAAAGAACGTTGGCCGAACAGAAGTCGTTTTTTACAAGAGTTGCATTTTGTTTGACAAGCGGTTTCCCGTTTTGCTATAATACGCTTGCTGACCAAATAGGGGCATGATGTAATGGTAACATAGTGGTCTCCAAAACCATTCTTCTGGGTTCGAGTCCTAGTGCCCCTGCCAAAAAAAAGACCATCCAAAGGATGGTCTTTTACTTTGCATATATTCAGTAGGACTCGAAGCCGCGTAAAAAACACCGCTGTGCGGTGTTTTTAGCGGCAGGGGAGCGCCGCCGAATAATTGCGCCGCGCGAAGCGCAAGCAATTCGCAGGCGAAGTAAAAAGTCCTAGTGCCCCTGCCAAAGCAAAAGACCATCCAAAGGATGGTCTTTTTGTTGTAAAAAATTTCCCGCGCAACAAATGGTTGCGAAAATTCATGAAATTGATCCACTCAGATGGTGGCGATAACTCGACATGTCTGCTACGATAAAGATAATTTATTCGGGAGGAAGCAAACATGAGTTTCGGAACCAATCTGCAGTACCTAAGAAGCATGCATGACGCAATGACGCAGGAAAAACTGGCCGAAAAGATGAATGTCTCCCGGCAAACCGTTTCGAAATGGGAGCAGGATGAAGCATATCCGGCTATTGAAAAGTTAATGGAACTCTGCGACTTCTTTTCCTGCACAATGGATCAGATTCTGCGGACGAATCTTTCGAAACCGAGTGAAGCATATTCCGACGTCCGAATTGAAACGCTGGACCGTTTTCGGCTTGCGCGGCATGCGGTCATCAGTGTAACGCCGGAAGACGACGCGATGCTCGTTATGAAGCAATGGGCGGAAAAGAGCGGTTTAGCCGCGCTGCCGAATTCTAAACTGGATATGATTGGATGGGATTTTCCGCTGCTTTCGCAGGAGCAAATCAACGTGTTTAATATGCACGGGTATGTTTCCGCCTGTGTGATTCCAGCCGATTTTACACCTGCTTGCGAAGGAGCGGAACTTGTCTGGCAGGAAGGCGGGAAATACGCGGTCATCTCGATTATGGAACCATTTCGCGCCGCATTCGAATTAATACCGAATGCCTATCAAACAATGCTTCGTTATATCAAGGAGCACGGTTATTCGCTGCGTCCTGAAAATGCGCGCGAGACGTTTTGCTTTGAACGTATTTACGTTAAGGAAGGCGTTGAATATATGGATGTCTTCATCGCACTTGCCTAAACACGGCCGTCCGGAAAAGAAGAGCCGTTCGCTTCACGCGAACGGCTCTTCTTGATCAATAAGGTTACTTACGGTTTTACCGCGCCGCAATTGCTGCAGAACTTGCCGGTGTTGCCGGTCTGCCCGCATTTTGCGCAGGTCCAGCCGCCTGCTTCGGGTTTTGGCGCGCCACAGTTTGAGCAGAACTTTCCGGTGTTGCCGGGGTGGTTGCACTTTGCGCAAACCCAGGTATCCGCCGCAGGAGCCTGTTGTCCCATGCCGTAAAGCTGCGCCGCGTTCATGCCACCCGTATTGGCCGCCGCATTCATGCCGGCGAACGCCATAAACGCGCCGTTTTCGTTTTTCGCCGCGTCCTGCATGGCTTGCGCCTGCGCGCTTGCCAGAACGGCAGCCGCCATGGTCGGGTCTTTGAGCACCGCTGCCTGCTGGAGCTGCTTGATGCGCTCTTCGTCCTCTTCCGAGGCTGTAACGGAGCTTACGCCGAAGGATGCAACCGCGATGCCGCGCAGACCTTTCCACTGCGCAGAGAGCACCTGGTTGAGCGCATTGGCAATCTCCTGCGCATGTCCGGGCAGCGCGCTGTAACGAACGCCCATATCGCTGATTTTGGAAAGCGCGGGTTGGAGGGCGGTCATGAGCTCGCTCTTGAGCTGGCTGTCGATCTCCTCACGACGGTACTCGCTTTCCACATTTCCGCAGATATTCTTGTAGAACAGCACCGGATCGACAAATTTATAGGAATATTCGCCGAAGCAGCGGATGGCGATATCGATATCAAGCCCAATGTTTTTATCGACAACACGGAACGGGACGGGGTTCGACGTGCCGTATTTGTTGCCGATGATCTCCTTCGTGTTGAAAAAGTAGACGCGCTGATCCTTCGCCGTGTCTCCGCCAAAGGTGAACCGGCGGCCAATGATCTTGAGCGATTCGAGCAATCCTTTTCCGAAACCGCCATAGAACAGCGAAGGCTCGGTCGAGGTGTCGTAAACGAATTCTCCCGGTTCGGCAGAAAAATCGACCACTTTTCCTTGCTCGACAATCATCATGAACTGACCGTCGTTTACGGCGACGATCGAACCGTTCGTGATGATGTTGTCCGAAGCTTTCGTGTTGGAGCTGCGCTTCTCGTTGACGCGTTTATATCCTTTGCTGACGAGAATGTCCGTGGTCATCGATTCACAGTAAAAATACTCTCTCCATTGATCGGCCAGCACGCCGCTGATGGCGCCGGTGGCTGCGGATAACAAGCCCATCGCAATTACCTCCATGTTTGATGGATTCATTATACCAATGGCTTTTTTATTTGTCGAGAGAGTACACCTTTACGCAACCGTCAACAAAATGTGAAAGAATGGTGCTGCAACCGAAAAGATGGTATAATACCGCAGTATGATTGTGAACTACAATTAGAAAGCTGAAATCGCGTCTGCGGCTTGGAAAGAATCCGGCGCAGGCAAACAGGTTATTGCATGGCGAAAAACGATAAAAAGACATTCGTAAAAGGCGCGGTCATCTTAGGCGCGGCGGGGTTGATCTGCAAGGTCATCGGCGCGTTCTTTCGCATTCCGCTCTACAACATGCTGGGCGACGGCATGCAGTATTACGAGGCGGTATATCCTTATTATTCCACACTGCTGGTCATCAGTTCCGCCGGGCTGCCAACCGCAATTTCGAGAATGGTTGCCGAACGGATGACGGTGGGGGATGTACTTGGCGCGAAGCGCGTCTTTCGAAAATCGCAGGTTCTGCTGACTGTCATAGGTATCATTACAACCGCCCTGATGTTTTTTGGCGCGGATTTTCTCGCAAAAACCACGGTTGGGCCGCTGGCCGCGCCGTCGTTTCGCGTCATGTCGCCCGCTCTTCTGATTGTTTCGCTGATGTGCTCTTATCGCGGGTATCTGCAGGGATTGCAGCAAATGACCGGAACGGCAATGTCGCAGCTTGCGGAGCAAGCGGGCAAGCTCGCAATCGGGCTATACCTCGCGGCAAAATGGATGCCGCGCGGGTTGGAATACGGCGCAATGGGCGCTGTTGCGGGCGTAACGCTTTCCGAATTGCTTGCTCTGATCGTCGTTGGCGTTTTCTATCTGATGCGCAGGCGGGATTTGGAACTGGAACAGCAATGCGCGGAGTCGTCCGATGGGAAAGGGATTATCCGGGGGTTGCTTGCAATTGCGATTCCCGTTACGATTGGCGCCTCCATCATGCCGATTACCGGAATTGCGGATGCCTCGCTGATTAAGCGAACACTTCTCGATATCGGTTTTTCGGAAGCGGCGGCGTCCATGCGCTATGTAGCCCTGCGCAGCAATGTGACCAACATCATCAATATGCCCGCCGTACTGACCATTGCGCTGGCCATGAGTCTGGTGCCGGCTATTTCCGCCGCGCGAACGGCTAAGGATCAGAAAGCGATTCACTCTGTTTCCGCCATGGGAATCAAACTTGCCATGTTCATCGGCATTCCTTGTGCGGTTGGCCTTTTCGCGCTTTCCGCTCCGGTGATCGATCTTTTATACAGCATAGATGCGCAGCGTCTTGAAATTGCGAGCGCCTTGATGCGCACCTCCGCCATCGGAGTGATCTTCCTTTCGCTGGTGCAGACGCTGACCGGCATCCTGCAGGGAGCGGGAAAACAGCACATTCCCGTCATCAATCTGTTCATTGGCGGCGTGGTCAAGGTGGTACTCATGCTTACGCTCATGCGCAATCCGCAAATCGAGATTCAAGGCGCGGCTATTTCAACCACCGCGTGCTATACGGTGGCCGGTATTCTGGACGCGATTTATTTAATTCGTTTTACAAAACTAAAGCTGAACGTTCTCGATACGTTTATTAAACCGCTGGTTGCCGCTCTGCTGATGGGCGGAGTCGCCTATTTTTCCTATGCAATGATCTATTCGCGCTTTGCCTCAAACGCGATTGCAGCAGGCGGAGCGATCGTTGCCGGTGTGGCGGTTTATCTGATTTGCGTTTTGTGGATGCGGGTCTTTTCCGAAGAGGATCTGGCGTTTATTCCCGGCGGATCCATTTTGGCGAGGCTTCAATTTGGACGTCGTTAACACGAAGAGGAACGATATGGCTGAAATCACAATCGCGATCATCCCCGCACCCTGTGCGATTACGCTGGCGCAGCATACCGCGCTGAAAAATGCGAAGCGTATTTTTCTGCAAACACAGCGACATCCTTCCGCCGACTTTCTCAATTCGCTTGGGTTTTCCTGCGAAACGATGGACGACCTGTATGAAACAGCTACCGATTTCGATATGCTGAATGAATCTATTGCAAATCGCCTTTGTGAGAAGGGGGATTGCGTTTACGTTGCCACCGGAATGATACAAAACAGTCAGATTCCGGCGATACGCCGCTTGGCGGAAGAAAAGGGGTTAGGACTCTTTGTACTCCCGCATCTTTCCGCCGGAGACGTTGCTTTTCCAAACAGTGCGCGCGCAATCGCAATTTCCGCGCACGATTTGCCACAAATGATCGATCCGGAACAAAACCATACGATAGAAGAGATGGATTCCCAGCTGACCGCCGGTAAAACGAAACTGTTTTTCAGCGAATATTATCCCGAAGAATGGACGGTTACCCTTGCGTCGATACAAAAGAACGGAACCTATCAGTCTCGCGCGATCAAGCTCTGCGAATTGGATCGACAGAAACAGTACGACGCGACGACAACACTCTATATTCCCCGTTCCAACTATGAAGAACGCACCCGGCATGATTTTGAGGATGTTATGCGCGTGGTTCGGCGTCTCCGCGCGCCGGACGGCTGTCCCTGGGATCGTGAACAAACGCACGATTCGCTGAAGAATGCGCTTCTTGAGGAGTGTTATGAGCTGATTGACGCGATCGACGAAAATGACGACGCGCATATTTGCGAAGAGATGGGGGACGTATTGCTGCAGTTTGCGCTCCATGCGGCAATTGGCGAAGAACAGCGAGCGTTTACCGCGCGCGACGCCTGCACGGAACTGGTGGAAAAGCTCATTTATCGCCACCCGCACGTTTTCGGCAGCGTGCGCGTCGATGGCTCGGATGAAGTGCTGAAAAACTGGGACGCGCTGAAAATGGCCCAGCGAAATCAGCAAACACAGACCGAAGTGCTGAAAAGCGTTCCAAGAAGTTTTCCGGCGCTGCTGCGTAGCCGAAAAGTGCAGAAAAAAGCGGCGGATATTGGATTTGACTGGAACAGCGCCAAGGATGCTTTCTATAAAATCGGCGAGGAAACGGAGGAACTCCGTCTGGCAATGGAGCAGGGAAGCAACATTGAGGAGGAGATGGGGGATTTGCTCTTCGCCGTCGTAAACGTTGCGAGGCTTCTGAAGCTGGAACCGGAATTCCTGCTCATGCGCGCAACGGACAAATTCATTCTTCGATTCGAGCAGATGGAATCCCTAGCTCTCGAGCAGGGCAATACATTGAAAGAACTGCCTTTTCCTGAGCAGGACAGACTCTGGGAGCAGGTAAAAAAGTCCAGACTTAGGGAATAATTCACAATTTATGGCTTGCCATTCTGCCCGAAGATTGATACAATATGTCAGCAACCAAAAATTCATGGAGGAATATAAACAATGAATAAAACCGATTTAATCGCGGCCGTCGCGGAGAAGAGCGAACTCTCGAAAAAAGATGCCGAGAAGGCTGTCACCGCGTTTTTGAGCTCGATTGAAGAGTCTCTGAAAATTGGGGAGAAAGTTTCTATCGTTGGTTTTGGTACCTTTGAAGCGAAGGTTCGTCCCGCCCGCAAAGGCCATAACCCACAGACACGCAAGGAAATCGATATTCCAGCCTCCAAACTGCCGACGTTTAAAGCGGGCAAAGCGCTCAAGGATTCGCTGAACTAAGCTGGTTGGCTTACATAACGCCGCATGGGATTCCATTGCGGCGTTTTCGTTTTCCTCCAAAAATCGGCAAATGTGGGACAATCTGGAATTAATTGCAGATTTCGCTTGCTTCATTGCTGAATTTGCGGGATAATGAACGCAATATTTCGAAGAGATGGGAGTTGGTGCAGCATGAAACAGTTCCAAGACCGCATTCGTGCCGAGGGGCGCGTTCTTCCCGGAAACATCATAAAGGTAGACGGCTTTTTGAACCACCGTGTGGATACAGCGCTGATGCGCAGCATGGCAAAGGAATTCAAAAGCCGTTTTGATTTAACGGGGCTTACCGCCGTTTTAACGGTTGAGGCATCCGGCATCGCGCTGGCAACGATCTGCGCGGAAGAATTCGGCGTTCCGCTCGTTTTTGCCAAGAAGGCGAAATCGGACAACATTGAAGGCGGTCTTTATAAAAGCGACATCTACTCCTATACCTATAAAAAGAAAGTAACGCTGCTCGTTTCGAGCCAGTGGCTCGGACCAAACGATAAAGTGCTTGTGATCGATGATTTCCTTGCGAACGGGGAAGCGCTGCGCGGTCTCGTGGAAATTATCGACGAGGCAGGCGCAACGCTGCTTGGCATTGGCGTTGCGATTGAAAAAGGATTTCAACCCGGCGGCCAGAGGCTTCGTGATGCCGGAATTCATTTGGAATCGCTTGCCATTATTGAAAAAGCGGATGAAAACGGGATCATCTTTCGGGGGGAGTAACGCATGCGCGAACGGGTTGTGGTTCTGGACTTTGGCGGGCAATACAATCAGCTGATCGCGCGGCGTGTTCGCGAAGCGGGCGTTTACAGCGAGCTGATCCCGCATGACGCGCCGCTTTCCCGCATACAGGGGGAATCGCTCAGCGCGATTATTCTGACCGGCGGGCCGGACAGCGTGTATGCCGAGGGAGCGAAAACATGCGATAATGCGATATTTTCGCTTGGCATTCCGGTACTTGGCATCTGTTATGGAATGCAATATCTCGCGAAGGTATTTGGCGGCGAGATTGCCTCAGCGGAGATTCGTGAATACGGGCATACGAACATCCGGTTCTCCGATCATCCGTTGTTTCGCGGACTTGGCAGCGCGGTCTGGATGAACCATAACGATTCCGTTACCAAAGAGCCAAAGGGATTTTCCTCTATTGCTTCAACGGCGGCGTGTCCGGTTGCCGCGTTTGCGGATGAAGAAAGAAAGCTCTACGGAATCCAGTTCCATGCGGAGGTTACGCATACCGAAAACGGGCAAAGGTTATTTGAGAACTTTTTAAAACAGATATGCGCTCTGCGCTGCGATTACAGCGCTTCCAATCTCAAGGACGAACTCATCGCTCAGATTCGCGCGCAGGTGGGAAATAAACGGGTGATTGGCGCGCTCTCCGGCGGCGTGGATTCCTCCGTAGCAAGCGTGCTGGTGCATGAAGCGGTTGGGGATCAACTGACCTGCATCTTTGTCGATCACGGCCTGCTGCGCGAGAACGAAGCGGATGAAGTAATGCGCGTTTATCACGACACGCTCTCTCTCAACATCATCAAAGTTGACGCTAGACAGCGCTTCCTAAAGAAGCTTGCAGGCGTTGTTGAGCCGGAGCGTAAACGTAAAATCATTGGCGAGGAGTTCATCCGCGTCTTCGAAGAAGAATCAAAGAAGCTCGGCGGCGGAGAGTTCCTGCTGCAGGGCACGATCTATCCGGACGTGATTGAAAGCGGAACCAGCAGCGCCAGCACGATTAAAAGTCATCATAACGTCGGCGGCCTGCCAAAGGATATTGGATTTACCGGCCTGGTCGAACCGCTCCGGATGCTGTTTAAAGACGAAGTCCGCGCGCTTGGCGAGTCGATTGGAATTCCGCACGAACTGGTCTGGCGGCAGCCGTTTCCGGGGCCAGGGCTGGCAATTCGCGTGCTTGGCGACGTTACGGAAGAGAAACTTCAGATCCTTCGCCGGAGCGATTTCATCTTCCGGGAAGAAATTAAGAATTCCGGGCTGGCGGAGGCCATCTGGCAGTATTTCACCGTGTTCACCGGCATGCGCAGCGTCGGCGTAATGGGTGATTTACGCACCTACGATTACGTCATCGGGGTGCGCGCGGTCACTTCTACGGACGCGATGACCGTGGAGTGGGCGGAGATTCCATATCCTGTGCTTCGGCGCATCAGCGAGCGAATCATCGGCGAGGTGCCGCATGTAAACCGCGTGGTCTACGATATCACGAGTAAACCCCCGGGAACGATTGAGTGGGAATAAATTTACGAAAAGGAGGGAGAAAACCATGTCTTACTACTATGTCATCGGTGTTCGAATGGACAACCGTATCAGCAACTCGGCGAACTTTCAGCAGGTGCTGACGAAGAACGGCTGCAAGATCAAGGCAAGGCTTGGGCTTCACGAGGTCGGCGAGGATCTCTCCGCAACGGACGGGCTGATTATCCTTCAGCCTTACGGAGAGAAGGAAGAGATCGAACAACTGGTGAAAGAGCTCAACAATCTCGCCGGGATCAAAGCAAAATTGATCGACTTAACCGAATAACGAGACTGGAAACCTTCGAAAACAAGTTTCGAAGGTTTTGTTTATTCGGAGGTTGTTGATGGTTCATTGGGCACGGAATCACTCGAAGAATTCTGTGATATAATATCCCCATGGTCTTTTCGAGTCTGACATTCTTATTGCTCTTTCTGCCGGCTATGCTAGCGGTCTATTTCGTGTACCGCAACATACGATGGCGGAATATTGCGCTGCTGATCGGCTCGCTGTTTTTTTACGCCTGGGGCGAACCGGTATTCGTACTGGTTATGGCGGGCGTTACGCTTTCCGTTTATGCCGGAACGCTGGCATTCAGCGCGACGAAAAGCGCCGCCGCGAAAAAGGCATTATTCGCTATAACGCTGATTGTTTCGCTTGGCGCGCTTCTGTATTTTAAATATGCCGCATTCTTTGTGAATCAGATCCTTCCAATTTTTAACGGAAGCGAAAAAATGCAATCGCCGCTGCTGCCAATCGGCATTTCGTTTTTTACCTTTCAGGCGATTTCCTATGCGGTGGACGCATATCGTGGCAATGTCCGCGTACAAAAGAACTATGCGTTGCTTCTGCTCTATGTTTCCTGCTTTCCGCAGTTGATTGCAGGGCCGATCGTCCAGTATTCCGATATTGAATACGAACTGAAGTCCCGCCAAACGACGCTGGATGATTTTTCCGGCGGCATGCGCCGCTTCGCGCTGGGGTTATGCAAAAAGGTTTTGATTGCGAATCTGCTGGGTGAGATGCTTTCTTCACTCCCGCAAGCGGATGCTTCCGTCGCCGCGGCGTGGCTGACCAGCGCAGTCTTTGCGCTGCAGATTTATTTTGATTTTTCCGCTTATTCCGATATGGCAATCGGCTTGGGGCGTGTGCTCGGATTCCGCTACCAGGAAAACTTCAACTATCCCTACATCGCGCGTTCCGTGTCCGAGTTCTGGCGCAGGTGGCACATTTCGCTCGGCCGTTTTTTTCGGGAGTACGTCTATTTTCCGCTTGGCGGAAGCCGAAAAGGCGCGAACCGGACAACGCTCAATTTGCTTGTCGTATGGACATTAACGGGGCTATGGCATGGCGCGAGCTGGAATTTTATCCTCTGGGGGTTATATTACGGTGTGCTGATCGCGCTGGAGCACGGCGCTCTGAAGCGAACCTTACGGAAGACTCCGCGTGCACTTGGTATTCTGCTCACCCTAATCGCCGTTCTGTTTGGGTGGGTTTTGTTCTATCAAACCGATCTTGCGCTTTGTGCAAACCAACTGCTAGCTATGCTTGGCATTACGCTGAAAAGCGGAACCGTTTGTTTTGCCGGCTGGATTGATGCGGAAACTCGGTATGCGCTGCGTGCCTATACGGTGTTTCCGCTCGTTGCCGCCGTTCTGAGCTTACCGATTCTGCCGTCAATTGAACGGGCCATGAACCACCGCCTGCGGCTGCAGCGTACGGCAAATTTACTGTTCACGCTTGCACTAACCGCTGGCGTACTGCTGAGCATTTTTAATCTTGTTGCGGATAGTTACAATCCGTTTCTCTACTTTCGTTTCTAGCGAACGAAGAAAGGAGCAAGCCCTTGCGCAGGAAGTTAACTTTTTTAGTAACATTTTGGTGGGTTATTCTATGCGGCGCGCTTGGCGCCTGCCTTCTGCTTTTCGCAAATAAACAGCCTGTTGTGTCCAACGATGAAAACAGAACTCTTTCTGGAATGCCAGGTTTTTCGATACAAATTATAAAAGAAGGCAGCTTCGACGAATCCTTTGAAAACTTTCTGTGCGATCAGTTTTTCCTGCGCGGCGATATTGTGGACCTGTCGAACACGGTCAAGCATCTGTTCTCTGTTTTAACGACGGACGAGCTGCTGCGCGAAGAAAGCGAGGAGGCGTTTGTTCCGGCTCTTATCGAGGCAGACTCGGCGATCGAGGAAAGCGAAACGGCGGATCAAACGCAGACGAGTCCGGAAACGCAGGCGGAACCGGAAGAAACGGAATCCCGGCAGGCGGCTGCAGCGGTTTCTGCAAGCGGAGATTCTGTCGGCGTCTGGCTCGATCATTCGGACGGGTCCCGAACGCAACTGTTGAGTTACTCGAGCGAAGACGTGAGAAAAGCCGCGGAATCGATCAACGACTACGCGGCGCTTTTGCCGGAAAACGGCAGGATGAACGTTTTATTTGTGCCGCGCGCTCAAACGGTAAACCGGTTCGCGCTGCATACTGACACCGAGAGCGGTTGGTCGAGCGATGTGGAACCGATGCTCATGGCCGATGTTTCCGGAAATGTTACGGTGTTCTCCGCATACGATATTTTCAAAGAACCGATCCGAAACGGTGAATATGTCTACTTTCGCACCGACCACCACTGGACGGCGCGCGGCGCATATCTCGCTGCGGACGCTATGCTGAAAGAAGCGGGATATCAAACAATACCGCTTGCGGATTATACCGAAAAATCGATGGAAGGGTATCTTGGCTCGATTTATCTGCATGGAAGAAACGCCAAGCTCAAAGAACTGGCGGATACGATTGAAGTGTTTTATCCGCTTCTGCCTGCAAAATCCTACCGCGTTTCCAACGCCTATAAAAAGGGCGAACTGCCGGTGATTGATGATACGCAAACGAATTATCTGGTGTTTCTCGGCGGAACGCACGGCCCATACCGGCTGCTGGAAGGCGGGTACCATACAGGAAGAAACATGCTGCTTATCTGTGATTCGTTTGGAAATTCAATTGCGCCGTTTTTCCTGCCGTATTACGACAATGTTTACCTTGTTGATTTTCGGGACGCCTATTATTCGAGGGAAGCCGCGGAAGCGGGTGTTGCGGAATATGTGAAACGGTGCGATATCAGCGATATCTACCTGGTGCTGTCGGAAACGAACGGAATTGGAACGAACTATATCAACCGGATTATGCCGTATAATATTAACTGATATGAGTGAACAGAAACAAAACAAAACAAGCGGACACGAAATCCTTCGCCAAAGCGAGGAGCGTGAGAACACCACGCTGATCTGGCGGAAGTCCGGCAATCCGGTCGGATCGTCCGTTGGAGCGGGGGATCGGCGATTTCTTCGCCGCGCGCTGATTGGGTCCGCAGCCGCGCTTCTTGCGCTCATTTGTATTGGAGTTCTGTCGTACTACAATATAGGCCAACTACGGCAGACATACGCCGCATTGCTGATTCAGCAGGGTAAGTATCGAAAAGCGGAGGAGATCCTTCTTTCGCTGACAAAAAGCGATGCACAGGAATCGCTTCTGAAGCGGAATTACTTTGCCTGCGGGCGTTCGCTCGAACAAACCGGGAACCTGAGCGAAGCGGTTCGGTTCTATCAGGCGGCGGGCGATTATCCGAACGCGGCGGAAGCGCTGCAGCGCACCGGATACGCGCTCGCGCAAATTTATGAGGCCGACGGGGATTATCGGGAGGCGAGTGAAACCTATACCGCGCTCGGAGATTATCTCGACGCGGTGGAAAAGAGCGAATTCTGCAGTTATGCGTATGCAATCGAATGCTATGAAAACGGTAATTACAACGATGCGATGCGGCTTTTCTACGCGCTAGGCGGTTATGCGGACGCGGAATCCTACGCAAAAAAGTCGGCCGCGGCCTTATCGAAAAACGCCGGGGCAGGGGACCTCGTTTCGCTGCTGGTCGGCTTGACGGACGAGCAGCTGCAGGTGCGAGCGCGCCTGAAATCGGATCGGGACGCGCTTCCGAAAGGGATCGTGGCAACCGGGTATAAGCACACGATTGCAAAAACGGAATCCGGTTCGGTGCTTTCCGTAGGTTCGAATCTTTCCGGTCAGTGCAATACGACCGAATGGTCGAATATCGTAGCCGTTGCCGCTGGCGCGTACCATTCCGTCGGCCTGCGATCCGATGGAACGGTTGTAGCAGCCGGATCGAATGCATATGGTCAGTGCGATGTTACCGGCTGGAAAAACGTTGTCTCGATCTATGCGGGCGCGTATAACACGGTGGGAATCACGCAAAGCGGAGAGATACTGAATGCCGGATATCAGCGCTGGAATACGTTGAACTGGCGCGAGATCGGCAGCCTTTCGATTGGGGACTATTCGCTCAACGGTGTGATGGAGAACGGTCAGCCGCTGAGTACGCATAGCGACCTGATTACAAGCGACTATTACGACCTTGTTGCGTTTGATGCGGCTACCGCCAACAGCGCGGGGTTGAAAGCAGATGGAAGCGTTGTGAGCAACGGGCTTGACACATCCGGACTATCCAATATTCTTTCGATCGACTGTACGCCAAACGGTCTTTATGCGCTGGATGATACAGGCCGCGTTATGGAAATCGGCTTTCGCTTTGCGCATCTGCCCGACGTATCGGACTGGACGGACGTAGTTGCGATCTCTGCCAACGCAACCTTTGTGGTCGGCGTTACGAAGAACGGCCGCGTTCTCGCGCGCGGCTCGAGCGATATGGGACAGTGTGACACGCAGGATTGGGTGCTCTTTACACCCGTGGCAACACCGGAGCCAATTCCTGCATCCGAGCCGTAAACAAGGAGCAGACCTATCGAAAAGCAGGCAGGCTATAAAACGCCTGCCTGCTATTCTGCTGCACTGCAAAACGAAGAATTATCCGCCGCCGCAGACGGGGAGAAAGCCAACAATGTCCCCGTCGTTTAGTCTCGTTTTCATTCCTTGATATAACCCGATGCTTACATCGTTAATTACGATCAGCGAACTTTTGGCGGCTGAAAAAGCTTCCTTCCC
Organism: Eubacteriales bacterium; assembly: GCA_021373115.1. Lineage (GTDB taxonomy): Bacteria > Bacillota > Clostridia > Christensenellales > CAG-138 > UBA7703. Next base: position 26,124 of record JAJFTI010000026.1, read on the forward strand.
ATACGAACTCTTTACATACTCCAGCACATCTTTTACCGAGCAAAGCTCCGTTTCCTCGCTCTCTTTTTTTACGATCGCGCGAATCGGCGCATAATATCGAATCAGTTTCATGACAGCACCCCCAATCTGCGGAGCGTACGCGTTTTTGGCGCGCCGCTTTTATCCCAGCCGCGAATGTTATAGTATACGGGCAGCATTTTATCGAGCCGGACAACCGTCTTTGGATTGCTTGCGTCCTGGGGCGTTTTTGTCAGCCGATCCGGCAGCGAGTCGTCCGCTTTCGTCAATCCTTCGCGGTAATTATAGAGGCGTTCCATATTGTATCCGCGTTCGCCAAGTTTTACGAACGAGCCGGTATAGAACGGTAAACCCGTTATGAGACGAAGTGCCTCCGCATGCGGGAAAAGATAAACCGAATTAAACCGAAGGATCGGCATCATCCAGAGAAGCGCTCGAACGCCGAAGCCGAGATGCGTGGCAACTTTACCGATGGTCCGCGTAACCGCATGATGCGGCCCAAGCCGAAAAAGAATGGCGGGCACGAAAGACTGCGCGGAGAACAGGCAGAACCCGCCTGCCGAAATCGCTTCCAGCGCATTCTGGAAAAATGCGGTAAAGGCGGGCTTTGCGGAAGTGGAAAGCGCGTCCATTGAAAGCACGCCAACCGACTCCAGGAGCGCGAGATATCCGCCGTTGAGATGGCAGCCTCCGCGGTTGCTCGTTGCGTAGCCGAGCCCCATGCCGACCGAACGGCGCGGCTCATAGCTCGCCATTTCCAGGCCTTTGGAATGCATGGCATATTCCTTGCCGCCGTATTTTTCGCTCATCCATTTGGAACCGTTGGCAAGATCGCTGTAAATCCCTTCACGCCGGGCAATTTTCTCAACAATTTCCGCAAGGTTATCCGAGTTCCCAAATGAAATACCAAAATCGGCAAGTCCGTTTTCCTTGAGTTCCATCGCAAACGCGATGGTGGAGGCGAGGGAGATGGTATCCATCCCAAGAATATCGCAAAGGTAGTTGAGCCTCAGCATGTTTTCCATGCTGATTGCGTCGATATTCGGCCCGAAAAAGCCGCAGGTTTCATACTCCGGGCCTTTAACTTCCTTGCCATCCACCAGAACGCGCCGCTCGCAGCGAATCGGGCAGGAGATGCAGGAGCTGTTTCGAACCAGATACTGATCTGCGAGCGTTTCACCGCTGACCGTATGCGCGTCCTTGAAATGACCATATTTAAAGTTATGCGTCGGAAGGGCGTTGGAGGCGTTCGCCTTGCTGACCAGTCCTGCGCTCCCATAGTTGGGCAGCGCTTCTCCGGTCATCGGGTGGTTACGCAGGAAAGACACCCACTTCTTTACGTATTTTGCGAACTTTTTACGGTTATGGATCTCCGGCCGCTGTGTTCCATAAGCGACGAGCGCTTTTATTTTTTTCGCGCCAAGCACTGCGCCCGCGCCGCAGCGTCCTGCGACACGTTCACCGGAAACGGCGGCGGCATAGCGGACCAAATGTTCTCCGGCAGGCCCGATCACGAGTTTGCCGTATTGCTTTGGAAACGCCTGCTGCGCTTCTTCCGTATCCTTCCCCCAGAGATCGCCTGCGTCTGAAATCTCAATTCTGCCGTCAAGAATCGTAATGATACAGGGTTGCTCGCTTTGCCCCTTAAGGATAATGCCGTCGAATCCGGCGCGCTTCATCAGAACGCCGAACTGTCCGCCGCAGTTGCTGCTGGCGATTCCGCCCGTTAAAACATTTTTAAAGGTCATGTTAAAGCGGCTGGAACAGGGTGCGCCCGTTCCGTTTGCGGGGCTTGTATTGATGATGACGATCGCGTCTTTTCCAAGCGGATCAACCCCCGCGGGCGTCAGGTCGTAGAGCAGACGTGCGCCAAGCGTTTTACCGCCAATGTAGCTTTTATAGAGTGCTTCGCTGATTTCAAAGCGGGATACTTTCCTGGCGGCTAAATCAATCATTGCATACGATGGCAATTTCATAGAATACCCTCCTCCATATGGATTGCGCCGAGCGGGCAATTGTCCTCGCAGAGCGAACACCCCACGCAATTCTTCGGCTGAAACAATTCCGCGAACACATGGATATCACCATGGAAGGCGGGCAGGGAAATCCGAAGCGCCTCCGCGCGGCACCAGGTCACGCAGATGCCGCAAGCACTGCAAAGCGCCGTATCAACAACCGGTTTCTTCCACTTTGTGCGCGGAACGCTCTTGCAGAGATTTCCGTGGCCGTCCAACAGAGCGTTTTTCGGGCAGACGCGGCCACAGACCCCGCAGGAAACGCAGCGGCGAATGTTCACGATGTGCCGCTCTTTCGGGCTTCCTTCGATTGCGAGCACCGGACAGATCTTCGCGCACGCGGCACAGCCGATGCAGTCTTCCGTGATGAAATACGGCATAGCAGAATGCTCCTTTTCGCCTGTAAATTCGATTTTTTCATACTGCAGTTGAGAATCTGGGTTAATCTGACAATAGCACAAAAACGACCGACGCGCAACGCGAAAGAAAAAAACCACCCCGTTTTACACGGGGCAGTTTGAATGATTACTGCGGAAAATGTTTTTCGCTTTCCTTCAGATCAAAACCGAGTGTTCCGCCGGGATTCATGATATTATGCGGGTCGAAATGGGCCTTCAGCGCGCGGAGTACGTCGTATTCGTTTTTACCAAGCGATCCTTCCAGCCACGGCGCAAACATCTTGCCGATGCCGTGGTGATGGCTCATTGCCGCGCCGGACTTCTGGATGGCGGATAATATGCCGGCGTGAAACGCCCGAAACGCTTCGGGATCGCTTTCCCGAATGATGAAGATAAAGTATAGATTCGCGCCCTGCGGGTATACATGGGACATATGCGTCATGCAGATTGTGTTCGGTCGGGACTTGCAGAATGCGCGTACATCCGCATGCACCTGGGACATATTGCTCCAGTTGACGGAGCACTCCATGGTATCCGTCACGATGCCGAAATCCTGCATGGTATCGCGCAGATATGGGTCGTTGAAACGCCCCTTTTCCCAGCCGCGTGTTACGTAACCCGTGAGACTCATCCCGCCGAAGCGGCTTGCGACACGGCGGACGTTCCTTGCCACATTGCGGGAAAATCCCGCTTCGCCGTTTGTGAACCCGAGAAAAAGACACATTTTGTTTTCTTGAAAGTGTTTCATTTGAAACAGGTGTTTCAGCGGCGAGTCCATTACGCCGTATTGATGGAGCATTACGCTCGTTTCCTCCGGGTCGGAGAGACGAAATACGGATGGATAGCCCGCTTCGCTTTGCATGATTTCACGCGCGGCGGCCTGCGCCGTCGCCCAATCCCGGAACATAAAGGAAAACCGATGTATTGTGTTTGGCATATACCGGAATACCTTCAGGGTTACATGCGTCAGAACGCCATAAGCGCCTTCGCCGCCCATTAAAATCTGGCCCAAGTCGCTGCCGGTGGACTTGCGCGGATAACGATCCGTTTTGATTACGGCAACCGGGGTGGCATACTCCTGCGCGAGTACGATGTCCGATATGCAGCCATAATAGGTCGAATTTTGTCCCGCGCCGCGTGTTACAACCCAGCCGCCGACGGAGGAATATTCAAAACTCTGCGGAAAGTGCCCGCAGGTATAGGCGCGCTTCGCGTTAAAGAGCTGTTGTGCGTGATTGAGCGTTTCTTCCAGTTTCGGGCCGCTCATTCCGGCTTCCACCGTTATGGTCTGATCGACTTCGTTAAACGATACAACCTTGTTAAAGCGCAGTCGCAGGTCGAGCGAAATGCCGCTTTTTACACACTCTACGCCCCGTGTTACGGAAGATCCGCCGCCGTACACATAGACGGGAATGCGCTGCTCCTCGCAAAACGCTACGATTCGCTCGATCTGTTCCTTTGTATCCGGGTAGAGCACCGCATCCGGAACGTTTTCTATAATCTTATTGCGCAGGCGAAGCAAGTCGTACATCGTTTTTCCGTAGGCGACGGAAAGACGCGCGTAATCGTCCGTTCGAACATATTCCGAGCCAACGATCGCGCGAAACGTGTCCAGTTCGCGCTCGCCGAGCGATATCGGCAGGGAAAACGCCACGCGGTCGAAGCCAGTATTCTCGCGATAGGTTTGAAAGTCCGCGTCGGTCATGCCGAATTTTTCTTTCATCAACCGAAAGAGCGATTCCTTCGGAGCTTTGATTTCCAGCGGATTACCCCATTTAAAAATGGAACGGTAACTGTCCTTCGGGAATTCGCCTCGAATCCACTTTGGTTCAAATCCATGATAGGGATGGGACATAATCGTTTTGCTCCTTTCGAGTCTTGCCGTTAATACGGGTGAACGAGCCGATCGCTCGTGCAGATGACATTTACGCCGGTGTTACAGATATTTTCCGCTACGACGTCGCCGGTTTTCAAACGACGATCAATCATAATCCGGCCCAATGCGAATGCGACTTCCCGGATTCTTGATTTTTCGATTTCGCCGTCCGTACGGACGCTGACAACGGGGGAGTCCGGAAAAACCGTTTTTACGCTGGTGGTCAGCGAGCGCATCGGACGGGTCAGCTCCGCGGTTGCGTATTCGATCCCGCGTTTACAGCGATATCCGGAAAATGAAGCGCCGTCGCCGGAAGGTTTACAGAGAATACGACATCCGTTCGGGCATACGATGCAGACGATTTCCACGGCTTGCTCCATATGTATTGTATCATTCATTGCGCGATCCCTCCAGATGGAAACAGACGGGTTCCGCGCCCGCCAGCTGGTCCGATTTCAGGTGAACGGAAAGCCGTTCCATCTCCGGAGGCCGCAGGTGCGCATACTTCTTTGAAAACAGGGTCTGGCCGTTGCGCGTAACCGTCAGCGTTGCATTGTCCAAATCTGCGGAAGAACGAAAGAAAAATACCCGCTCCGTATCTTCGGTATTCTGGTTCAGCCGCTGCGGAACAACATAGAGCAGCGAAGCGTCGCATTCGACCGGAACGAGGTTTCGCTGAATGGGGAGCGGATGCGCGGCATGCTTGCCCGCCGTTTCACCGCTCTCGGAAACATAATCGACGAGGTCGTTCACGTGCAGCGCGTTTCCACAGGCGAATACGCCGCTGACCAGCGTTTCATTTCGCTCGTCCACCAGCGCGCCTTTCGTTTTCGGATCGATCGGAACGCCAATGCTCTCCGCCAGCTCGTTTTCCGGAATCAGCCCTACGGAAAGGATCAGCGCATCGCAGGGGATGATTTCCTCGGTGCCCGCAACGGGGCACATGCAGTCGTCTACGCTGGCAATTTCCACCGCACTCATCCTCGCTTCCCCAAACACGCGCGTTACGGTTTTACTCGTATGTAGCGGAATATCAAAATCCCAGAGACACTGGCTGATGTTTCGCGTCAGCCCGCTCGGCGTTGGTTTCGCTTCAAATACACCGACAACTTTCGCGCCTTCCAGTGTAAGCCTTCGCGCCATAATGAGCCCAATATCCCCGCTGCCGAGAATCACGCAGCGCTTTGTCGGCAGCTTGCCGAGAATATTCGTGTAGTATTGCGCGGTTCCGGCGGTGAATACGCCCGCGCAGTGGCGGCCATGTACACCGATTTGCCGCGAGGTGCGTTCCCGGCAACCCGTTGCGAGAACCAGCGAGCGCGTCCGAATGAGGCGGATTCCATCCCTCGTGACCAGCGTTAGGATATTTACGCCGTCTTCCCGCTCTATTTTGCTGACGAAAGAGAGCGTAAACACCGTTACTTTGCTTTTGGGCAGTTGTTCCATAAAACGCTCGGCATACTCCGGTCCGCTCAGTTTTTCGCCAAAACGAACCAAACCGAATCCGTCGTGAATGCATTGTTTCAGGATGCCGCCCAACCGTGCTTCCCGCTCGATGAGCAGCGTTTTCGCGCCCTGCGCATCCGCTTCCAAAGCCGCGGCAAGCCCGGCCGGACCCGCTCCGACAACCGTAACGTCAAAAGTTAGAGTTTCGATCATTCGGATTGCACCTCCTTGATCGTGCCAAAGAGCAGTTCTCCGCCGGGAGCGTTTTTGTCGATTTGTTCCAGCGGCATACCCGTTTCTTCGGCAATAATCTGGAGCACCAGCGGCCCGCAGAATCCCCCCTGACAGCGCCCCATACCGGGTCGGACGCGTCGTTTCACGCCGTCAAGCGTGTCGCAGGGGACGCTGCGGTGCAACGCGGCTTTCACTTCGCCGCGGCTGACCTGCTCGCAACGGCAGATAATTTCACCATAATCCGCTTGCTCGTGAATTAGCTGATCGCGTTCCTGGTCGGATAATTCGTTGGGACGAAGAATCGCTTTGCGAATGGGGTTAAATTCAGGATTTTTACGAACTTCGCGTGTTTTTGCCAAAAGTTCCGCTGCCATCCGGCTTACGTCAACCGCAATCGCGGGCGCGGCGGTGATGCCGGGAGACTGAATTCCAGCCGCGTGAACGATGTTCTCGGTCCGCCTGCCCTTGCGAATCACGAAATCTTCCTCGTAGGTTGCCGCGCGTATACCGGAAAAGTAGGTAATTGCGTCGCGCAGGGAGAGCGCGGGATCCGTCATCCGCTGCTTCTCAAATACATCCGCTATGTTTTGCGCCGCGGTAGAAAAATCCTCCTTCCGATATGTTTCAACCGCGTCCGGGCCGACAAGTGTATTGTCGTCGATCGTTTTCACAAGGCCGCCGCCCTTGGTATGCTTCTTTTTCGTGGAAGAAGTGCCAAAGGAGGATACGATGGCTGTCATGCGCTTTGCAGCCTTATGATCCAGAATTGTGTTCGTGCCTTTGCGCGGATGGATCGAGAAAAAGCGGTCGTTTGCCATGCGCGCGATTTCTTCGGAAAACACGCCCGCCGCATTGATAACGATCTTTGGATATATAGTACCGCGGTTGGTTGAGACGGAAACGATTCGATGCGCATCCAGTTTCATATCGAGTACCGCCGTATCCAGAGAGAGGCGAACGCCGTTATCCACCGCGTTTTCCGCATAGGCAATCGTCAGTCCGTAAGGGGAGACCACGCCCGCATCCGGAAAGAATAGGGCGGCCTGGATTTTTTGGTTCATATTCGGTTCGCGTTTTATAAATTTCGTATGGCCAAGATAGCGACAGCGCGGCCCGAAGAGCTTATAGTAAACCTGCGCGAAATACGCGGCGAATGCAAGTCCTTTGCTTTGAAAGCAGAGATATTGACCGGAACGGCAAAAGGGTACGTCCAGTTCCGAACATATTTGGTCATACATTCTGTTTCCGCGCATGTTATAGCGGCGTTTTATTTGACCCGGAATCAAATCGACGCCGGGGTGCACCATCCCGTCATTGCGGCCGGAAGACTGCATAGCGACATCGTGTTCTTTTTCAACCAGCAAAACGCTCATTTCATAGCGCGCGCATTCGCGCGCGATTGCGCACCCGACAATTCCGCCGCCAATGATGAGAACATCCGGTTCAACGCCGTCCAGAGCCTGATCCTGCAGGGCAGGTAAGCGCATGGGAGGGATCACTCCGCCGGTAAATATGATATCGTTCACCAGACCATCGTAGCAGCGCCGGTTTACGGCAAGAAGCCCGGCGGAAACGACGTCGTCCCATTGCTCCAGAGCGCCTTGCAAAACAAGGCATCCGTCCCGTTCAAACGCCTGAACGGAACCGTGAAATCGCTCCTGCAATTTGCGATTTAGTTTTTTGATATAGGACATGTACGCTTGCTCCAAACAAAGCATTTTTAGGTGAAACCGATGTCGGTCATACGACCGACTCTGTGAAGAAAGCGTATCATTCCCAGTAAGTTTTGTCAATAGGAGCGTTGCGTCTGGAGAAACAAAGAAAAAAGCGCCCGAAGGCGCCACAGTTCAGGATTCCGTCAATCGCGTAAAATTTTTCGCCATCCATTCGATAAAGACGTTTACGTCCATGCCTTCGTTTCGCATTGTGCTTTGAACCATCAGACCGTCCACCAGCGTCAGTAAAAGCCAGGCGAGCTGCTCGCCATCCGATCCGGGAGCGCGTTCCAGAATCCTCGATTTGAGAATGTTTTTAAAATGCGCATATTGTTCGTTGAGTCGCTCGCGAATTTCGCTTTCTTCCTCGCCGGAGATGGATTCAACGAGCAGGCGCAGACGGAGCTGGCCGCTCTCGTCAAATGCGCCGCGGATAAACGTGTAACGCACGAGACGGGGCAGGGAGGTGTCCTTTTCACGGTTATCCACCCATACGAGCAGATCGTCCGAAAGACGGCTCCAGTAACGCTCGCCAATGTCGAGATAAATCTCCGCTTTGCTGCGGTAATGGTAAAACAGAGTACCCTTGCTTACCTTCGCTTCCTTCGCGATTTCGGCAAGAGACACATCGTGCCGCTCCTGAAACAGCGCGATCGCAGCATCCAGAATCTGCTGTTTTACATTGTCGTTTTTTGGTGCGGCCATAGCTGCATCGCCTGCTTTACGAGTTTTTTTGTAGCAAATATCGCGCAAATTCGCGCGCCCCGGATTGGGCTTTTTTGGTTTGGAACGAGGCGAGCCCGTCCACGTCGCGAACGGAATACATTCCGTCGTAACCCATATGATAATGTTCGCACATGCGCTGAATGCCGATTACGAACGGATCGGCTGCATAGGAAGCGTCGTACCCGTGCGTTGCGAGAATCGCAATGCGTTTTTTCTCCACGAGATTTCCGGTTGCAGAGCTATAAAACTTTGCGAACCCGTAAAAACGATCCAGCACCGCTTTCAGTTCCGTTGTGCAATACCAGGTATAGATCGGCGTTGCCAGAACGATTAACTCGCTTTTCAGTATGGTTTGCGCAACGTCGTGCATGTCGTCCTTTTGAATGCAGCCATACACATCCTGGACGTCCTGACAGTGATAGCAGCCTTTACAAGAAGCGATGTTACGATTCGCGAGCTGAACCGTTGCGACGCTTGCGCCGCCGGACGTCAGTTCTTCAAAAAACGGTTTTAGTAATTCCGAGGTGTTTCCATTCAGTCGTGGGCTGCCGTTGAGAATACAGATGTTCATACGTACATTTCCAATTCTTTTTTAACCGGCAGAACGCCGTTATTACGATTTTCAGGCGCCAAGGCGGGCAACGATGGAGCGGAAAAGATCGTCCAGAGCCTCGCCGTATTGGGCAAGCAACTGTCGCGCGCGCGAATTGAGCGATTCGGCGTAAGCGCGATCCTGCATGCCGTTTGTATTGATAAACACATTCAGACTTGCGCCTTCAAGCGCCGCGCGGCAAAACGAGGCGGCGACTCCCGCGTCGCTGACCGCAACGGTTGACCCTTTTTCCGCGCTGAGCGCGATGAGCGGAAATGCCTCTGCGCAGGCTTCCATAATGGCCAGCGGCGGCAGCACCGCACTTTTCAGGGCAGCTTCCATAACACTTGCTTTTATGGATCGCTCTTCATCCGTGTCTTTCGGCAGGCGATACGCCTGCGCAAGCGGCTCGAACGACGCCGCATCTTCGTCCATCAGAGCAAGAAAACGCTCCCGCAGCGCCTCGGAACGCGCAAGAAGCTCGTTCATCTCGGGTTCTGACGCCGCGTATTTCGGCTTGCCGACCGTGAGCGCGCCGACCATATGCGTCAGCGCGCAGGAAAGCGCGCCTACCAGGGCGCTTGCGCCGCCGCCGCCCGGGATTGGTGCTTTCGACGAGAGTTCTACTAAAAAATCATCTATAGTGTGTTTGCAGTAAGGCATACCATTCTCCTGAAAATTCATGTGGTTCATTTGAGTGCGCCGAGCGCCAGCCGAACGTCACCAAGCATATAAAGAGACCCCAGCGCGCAGACAACGCCGCCTTTCCCGGCGCGTTCTATCGCTAAACGTACGCCTTCCGGCACACTGGCGCAAGCGATGGCCGGATATCCTTTTTGCCTTAATAACGCTGAAAGATCATCAGCGGACATAGCGCGCGGATTATCCGGTGTGACCGTGATAAACTCCTTTGCAAGCGAGCCGATTATTTCGATCATATGCGTTACATCTTTATCCGCCATAATGCCGAGCAGGAACGTGATCCTTTGACCGGGGAAATGCGAAGCCAAACTTTCGGCTACCGCCGAGACTCCCTGGGGATTATGCCCGCCATCCGCAATAAAGACCGGATCCGCCGTCCGCAGAACTTCGAAACGTGCCGGCCAGCGCACGGAGGATAAACCATCCTTCAGGCTGTCATCGGAAACATGCCAGCCCTTTTCCCGTAAGATCTCTACTGCCGTAATTGCAACGGCGGCGTTCTTCACTTGATAACTGCCAACTAATCCGCAGGTTAGCCTGCCATATGGAGTGAATGTAAACGAAAGCGCATCGAGGGATACAAAAACGCCTGAAGCACGCGAATAATCGGTTCGATAGAGCGAAGCGTTCCGCTCCCGGCAGACTGCTTCAAAAACGGCGTCCGCTTCCGGGTTTTGACCATAGATCAGCACGGTTCCGTTCGGCTTAATGATACCCGCTTTTGCGCGGGCAATATCCGTAATCGTCGGCCCCAGTTCGCGCGTATGGTCGAGACCGATATTGGTTATAATCGCGAGTTCCGGCGTTTCGATTACATTGGTGGAATCCAGCGCGCCTCCCATGCCGACTTCAAGTACGACGATATCCGTATGATGCCGATTGAAATATTCCAAAGCAATCGCGGTGATGAGCTCGAACTCCGTCGGATGATCGGCCATCGCTTCCGCATGCGGCTGTACGTATGCGGTAATCGCGGCGAGCTCTTCATCGCCGATTGACTCGCCGTTGATTTGCATGCGCTCGTTGAACCGGTTGATAAAGGGGGAGATATAGAGCCCTGTCCGGTATCCCGCCAGGGAAAGTATTCTTGCGAGCATGGCGCAGGTTGAGCCTTTTCCGTTTGTTCCGGCTACATGAATGAACTTCAAACGATTCTGCGGATTTCCCATGCGCTCAAGCAATTCGCTGGTACGTTCCAGACCAAGACGGCTGCCGCGCCAGGTAACGTGGTGAATATAGTCGAGCGCTGCCTGATAGGTCAGCGGAGCGCTTTGCTCCAAGAACGGGTCGGCCGTTCGATCCTGTTTCAAAGAGGCATCCATTCCGCGGACTTTTTCGCCCAGCAGACGATCGAGAAGAAAAACAAGCATTGTATTCACTGCCATGACAATGCCAACGGGAAGCAGACGCGCCGCGAGCATCGACGGAAACGGAATCTGAATCAGCAGGGAAAGAGCGGCGCTTTTAACAAGCAGCGAGCCGACGATTTCGGAAGGGATTACAATGCATGCCGCACGAAGCAGCTCGCTCTTTGTTCTGGTGAGTTTTGCGAATAAACCTGCGCTTACGCCAATCAAAACGAATGCGGCCGTCAACGGAGGATAGTACATTCCCGCCGTTGGAAACAGCAGCGTACCAAGTAAATCGGAAAGGAGCCCGACAATACCGCCCGCAACCGGCCCAAACCAAATACCGGCTAGAAGAATCGGTACGCTGTCGATGCTCAGGCGAACGGAACCGGAAACCTGCAGCATGAGAAATTTGGAAAATACAATTTGCAATGCGAGCAGCATTGCCATCAGAGACAGACGCTTTGGCGTAATGTGCTTCAAGAAGAAACATCCTCCTTTCGATTGTGCTGCACAACAGGCAGAACCACCTCTTTGGAAGGACGTTCTCGATCGTGCAGTAGCGGACGCGATATTGCACCGCAAGCGCGGGAGCGCTTTTCGTGCAGCGGCGACTTCCCATCCTGCTGCCACTTAACGCGCAATATCTACTCTACTTCATATAACGTTTTTCGCTGCAAGGCGACCCTTGCGGAACGGTATGATTATAACGTATTCCAGCCGAAACGAACAGAAAAATCTTGCGACTATGGCCGCGAGCGAAGTCCGGCGGCAAGCACAATATCGGCTACGTCGGAATAGTGGTTCAGCGTGTATAGATGGATTCCGTCCGCCCCCTCGCGCAGAAAGCGCTGAACGAGTTCAACCGTATAGGACTGGCCGGCGGAACGAAAGGATTCTTCGTTTTCACCATAGCGGCCCACGAGCGCCGAAACCTCGGCGGGGATTGAACAGCCGTTGCTCAGCGTCATGCGCACCAAGCCGTCCTTTTTCAGCAGCGGCAGAATACCAACGATGATTGGAAGATGAATTCCTCCGCTGCGCGCGCGATCCCGAAACCTCAAGTAGGCTTCCGCACTGAAGCAGAGCTGTGTAATCAAAAACGAGGCGCCCGAATCCTGCTTCCGTTTCAACGCTTCAAGATCTTTTTCAAAAGAATCCGCAAGCAGATGCTTCTCCGGATAACACGCGGCGGCAATACAGAATTGATCCGTTTGTGAACGGATGAACGAAATCAGATCGTTTGCATGTGAAAAATCGCCATGCGTACGAACCGCGCCCGCCGGAAAATCCCCGCGCAGCGCGAGCAGGTTCTCAACACCGGCCGCGGCATATTCCTTCAGCGCGCAAGCGACGTCCTCGCGGCTGTTGCCAACGCAGGTATAGTGAGAAAGCGCGTCGCAGACCCCGTCTGTTTGAATCTTAGAAACGACCTCCAGATTGCGGCCTTTGTTGGAACCCATCGCGCCATAGGTGCAGCTGATAAAGTCGGGCGAAAGCGCATTGAGCTGCTCTAAAGTTTCCAGCAGCGGTTCGATCGGTTTATCCGACTTGGGCGGAAATACTTCGAACGATAAAGTTTTATGATTCCGAATCCGATCGACGATCTTCATAAGTTCACTCTTCCTCGCGAGGGAACGCCATCGCGTCCACATAAAAGTTCGTAAAGGACTTGACCAGCGTCAATTCAATATACTGCGTACCTTGTGCGATCGTTTCGCTTTCCTCGAACAGTGAATAGTTTCTGGCATAGAGCTTTGCTCCTTCGCCCGCCGCGTTTCCAATGCTCTCGACGCGGCCAAGCAGGGCGTAGGGAAGCAGACCGATGTCGCAAAGTGCCTGTGCGGAGAGATGGTTACCAAACGCGCCCGCCAGCAGCGTATGCGAAATTTGTTCCGCAGTCAGCGAAAGTTTGCGCAGTAGTACTTCTATCCCCGCGCGCATGGCGGCTTTTCCCAACTGCAGTTCGCGGACATCCTTTTGGGTTAAAAAAACGCGTGTCGGCTCCTGCGATATAAGAAACGCTTTTGTTCCGTTTTCCTGCGCAAACAGCCGCTCACCAAACGGCGCATCCGTATTGAACTTACCGCTTTCGCCAATCAAATCCAGATTGGAAAGCAGCGCGCAGAGCTCAATCAGGCCGCTTCCACAGAGGCCAAGCGCGGGCGCATGGCCGATGGTAGAATACCGGAACTCTCCGCAATCCAGCCAAACATGATCAATCGCGCCGGAGACCGCGCGCATTCCGCAGGAGATATTCGCCCCTTCAAACGCTGGCCCCGCCGCCGTTGAACAGCAGACTCGCTTTGTTCCGTCCGTTAGCGCAAGTTCGCCGTTTGTGCCGATATCGAGTAAAAGCGTCGGTTCGTCAAGCGAATGAAACGCGGTTGCGCTAAGGCATGCAACCGTGTCCGCGCCAACAAAGCCGCCGACGACCGGCGCAAGAAGCACATCCGCCTTTTGATTCACATTCAAACCGAGCACCTTCGCGGGAAGTACGGATCGCTCCGCTTTGTGTGGTTCGTAGGGAGCGCGCACAAGCCGCTCCAGCGGATAGCCCAGCAAGAGGTGATGCATTACCGTATTGCCAACAATCGAAACCAGCTGTACGTCGCTTGTTTGGCGATTGCATTCGCCGCATACCTGAGCAAGAAGCTCGTTCAGCGCTTGAATCGCAATTTTTTGCAGCGCGAGCGGCTCACCGCTTGTTAGCGCATAATTCGCGCGCGCTATCACATCCGCTCCATAAGCAGTCTGTGGATTCTGCATGCCGCGAACGGCAATTTGTTGCCCGTTCGACGCATCCAGCAGATAGCATACGATCGTTGTTGTGCCAAGGTCGAACGCGGCGAAGCAAGCGTTTTTACTTGACCGGTTTGCCTCTGCGTAAGGGGTAAAAGCAACCGTTCGAACCGTACCTTCGCTTAACGAACGCATCGACGCGTTTTGTATGCGGGAGATGGAACAATTTGCCGTGACGCGTGTTTGGCAGGCGAGGATCTGCTCGGTTTTTCCGTTTTGAACTCGAAGAACTCCACACTTGCCGCAGGTTCCGTTTCCACCGCAGGGCGCGTCCAAAAAGAATCCAGCCTGCTTTGCCGCTTCCGAGACCAGCGTTCCTGCAGGAACATTTGCTTCTATATGATCGGGTAAAAAAACAATCCGACAGGTCATAAACGTCACTCGATTCCTTTTATTCGAACGATTGCGCGAGGAGAACCGCACTTGCCGCGTCGGGCGCGTAACCGTCCGCCCCGATTTGGCGTGCAAATTCTTCCGTTATTGGCGAGCCGCCTACCATAATATGAAAACGATTGCGGCAGCTGAGCTGATTGATTTGCGCAACGATAGCGCGCATAGCGGGCATTGTTGTGGTCAGCAGCGTAGAGAGTGCGACAATTCGAACATTCTCGTTATCCTGAATCGCCTGCATAAACTGCTCTGCGGATACGTCAATTCCAAGATCGATCACCTCAAATCCGGCGCTTTCGATCATCATGGCTACGAGGTTCTTCCCGATATCGTGTACATCCCCGCTGACGGTGCCGACGATGACCTGCCCATTTGCGGACGTTGCGCCTTTGGAAAGGAACGGTTTGAGTGTGTCAACACCCTTTTTCATCGTCTTTGCGGAGATGAGCATTTCCGGCACAAACGCTTCGCCGCGGCTGAAGCGATCTCCGATGATTCGCATTGCGCCAATCATTCCGCGATTGAGGATCTCCATCGGATCGTCGCCGGAAGAGACCGCCTCCAGGACGAGATCCGATATCAACTTGATTTTTCCCGTTTCAATGGCGGAAGCGATTTCATCGATTCCAGACATTTTTATCCTCCCAACTGCATGTTTGATCAATTCGTTTTGAATTGAACAATCCTATGCATTCTCGATTTTTTATTCCTCCTGTAAAACCTTAAACAGCAGGGACAGATCTATTTAAAAAAATTTTCTAGCATCCAAAGCGGTCTTCGCGGTATGCCGAGATATAGTCCATGCAGTATTCATCTTCCCCCAGCAGCGCGCGTGCGGCGTAAAGCAGACCCATCAGATCACGATCAAGCGGATTGAGGATTGCTCCATCCATTCCCGCCTGCATAGCAAGAACTAAAAACGCACGGTTGACCATTGCTCTTGCGGGCAAACCAAAGGAAATGTTGGAGAGTCCGCTTACAATATGGACTTTTGGAGAACGTTTCCGTATCGCTCGCGCGCAGGCGGCAAATGTGAGAAACGATGATTCCTCCGTCGAGAGCGAGTGCAGCACAGGATCGATCAGAAGCCTGCTTTCGTCTATTCCAAACCGCGCGGCCGCTTCCAAAATTCGCTCAAACAGCTCCAGTCTGCCTTCGGCATGTTCCGGAACGCCCGCGTTTGAGCAGAGCAGAGCGATAATACTCCAATCGGATTGCGCCAGAAGGGGAAAGAGCGTTTCAATTTTTCCGGCCTCCAGTGAAACGGAATTGATAATTCCGGCACGCCTGCATTTCGGCAGGACGGCGGCAATTGTTTCCGGGTTCGGCGAGTCGAGACAGACCGGCAGATCGCAAACACTTTCCGCGAGGGAAACGAGCCAGTTCAGCGTGTCCGCTTCGTGCTCGCCGTCGGCTACGCACAGATCAAGATAGTCGGCACCCGCTTGTTTCTGGCGCATGATAAGGTCTTTCAAATACGCCTCGTTCCGGCAGGCAATCGCTTCGCCCGTGCTTTTGATGAATCCATTCAATTTTTCACCGATGATGATCATAGCGTATCCGTCCTGTTTGAAATGAAATTAAAGTTCGAAAGTGATGTTGCGGCTCATTCCGCATACAAATTTTCTTGTCTATAATCGTATCAGAACCATACAAGGATGGAAATCCAACATAGCATTGACTTTTTTTAAAAAAGCTCCTACACTGTGTAGCAGGAGTGTGCAGATATGATTCGAAAAGAGTTCATACTCAGCGAACTGAATTATCGGTTCCCACAGGTAACCCACTCGATTCATCATCCGGAACAAGCTGTCAGCCGTCCTTTGTTTTTTGAAAACAGCGGGCGGCGATACAGCGCGCGAATCATAGTCTGTAGGTCGGATGAACTCAACGAACTTGAGGATATCAATCAACCTGCGCCGTTATTCCTTTGTGTCGGACAGCCGGATCAGCGCGTTCTTCAAACACTGGATCTCTGCATCCTCCCCGAATACGAAAACCCGCTTTCGCTCTTCAATTTTATTCAGCGGCTGTTTGACCGACTGGATGAATGGCGTCAGCGGCTCAAGGAAACGGCGGAAACCAGCGCGGATGTTACCACGCTGCTGGATTGTGCCGCCGAAATGCTGCAGAATCCGCTTTGGCTTTGCGACGCCAGGCGCCATGTTGTCGCGTGGGCGGAGCGGTACGCCCTAGAGCAAAAACAAATCGACCTAACCTGCTCATACAAACTGTTGGACAAAATCATAAACGATTCCTCGAATCAGGAGGGCGCTATCATGCGTTTGCCCGGCTTGGATTCGCGGGAACTTGCCGTATTGCCTTTTTTAGCGTCCGGCGCGCGGTTCGCTTTGGTCTGCGCGGCAAGCGAGCGGCCGTTTTACGGCAGCGATGAAGTTGTTTTCGAGCACTTAAGCGGTTATGTCAAGCTCATGCTCTCCGAGCGCAAACTCACCGTGCGCGCTCTGCGGCAAAAGCCGGAAAATGAGCAGATTGAATCTCTGCTGCGCAGCCTGCTGGATTCCGGCGATCCGGAACAAGACGTGATTGACACGCTGTTCTCACTCGGCTGGAGCGGGGAAGAGATGTATGGCGTGATTGCCGCCGAAGCCATAAATGGAGATATGCGGCCGGAGCGTCTGCATTCGCTTTGCGATAAAATGGAATCCGCATTTCCGAATTGCTGCGTGTTTTTCCGCGCGCCGGTCATCGTTGCGGTTGTACGAACGGAATTTGCGGATATCGCTTCGATTCGTACGGTTTTAAGCAGCCTTTCTACGCGGGATGGAATCCGTTTTGGCGTCTGCGAACCGGCAACAGGGCTCCGTGATTTAAAAATGCGCCTTCTGCTGGCGGAAAACGTTCTTACGCGTATCGCAGCGACCGGAGGTTCTTATGCTTCTTTCTCCGACATTGCGGAAGAATATCTTTGCGAGCGCGGTATTTCAGAATTTTCCGCCGGACTCGTCTGCCTGCGCTCCATTCTGGAGATGGCAACCTATGACCGTGAACACGAAACAAATTATGTTGAAACGACGGATCGCTATATAAAAAATCGGTTTAACGCGGTTAAAACCGCAAACGACCTTTTTATCCATCGAAGTACATTTTTATATCGCCTTGAGCGCATCAAGGTACAATTCGGGCTGGATTTGGAAGCGGAGATGACGGCTCCGCTGCACCTATTTCTTTCACTGCGGCTCGTTAAGGATAATCTGCTGTCATGCGCCAATGATTTCTATCGTAAGTCCACATGATTGACAGCCAATGTGGAAGGCCAATAGTTATTTAGAAATTTAAAACAATTTTCGGGAGTAATTGGTTTTGGAACAACGATCAAAAAATCCGGCATTCAAAGCGCTCACTGCTGCTTTCCCACACACGATCCCGGTATTGACCGGGTTTCTTGTGCTCGGCATTGCGTATGGCATGCTCATGCAGAAAAAGGGGTATGAAGTATATTGGTCCGTACTCATGAGCGCGGTTGCATTCTGCGGGAGCATGCAGTTTGTAGCAATAACGCTGCTGACCACCGTATTCAATCCGCTTCAGGCGTTTCTGCTAAGTCTGATGGTCAACGCAAGGCATCTGTTTTACGGCCTTTCCATGCTGGATAAATATAAAGGATTTGGGAAAATCAAGGCGTTTTTAATCTACACGCTTTGTGACGAAACATTTTCAATTGCCTCCAGCGTCGATCCGCCGGAGGGGGTGGATCGCAAAGGATTCTATCTCTCCATCTCGCTTCTTGATTATGGATATTGGGTGTTCGGAACGTTTCTTGGCGGAATCGCGGGAACGTATCTTACGATTAATACAAAAGGTCTGGATTTTGTGCTGACTGCGTTATTTGTCGTACTGTTCCTTGAACAGATGAAAAAGCCTGAAAACCGGATTTTCGGGATAATTGGCATTGCGGCTACCGTCCTTGGCCTGGTTGTATTTGGCGCGAATCAGCTTGTTCTCCCTTCCATGGCGCTTGTACTGATTCTCTTGCTTGCCGGGAGGAAAATTCTATGCCGTTAACGCCCGCGGAAACAATCGTTACCATTCTGGCTGTTGCGCTTGGCGCAATGGTTACGCGGTTTCTTCCGTTCCTGGTGTTTCCGGAACACCGGCAGCCGCCTCAGGTCGTTTCCTATCTTGGAAGAGTCTTGCCGCCTGCGATGATGGGACTGCTTGTTGTTTACTGTCTGAAAGGAGTTACCATTACTGCGAAACCGCACGGTCTTCCAGAGTTGATTTCGATTGGCGTAATCATATTGCTCCACTGGTGGAGAAGCAACGTCCTGCTAAGCATTGCCGGTGGAACTGTTGTGTATATGTTGCTGGTTCAGTATGTATTTTTATAAAATGATCTGGTAATATACAGGTTAGATTTATATTTTACCACACAGTCTTGACAGGAAATCGGGTTTTTATTACGATGTAATAAGTCTATTATACATATTAAAGAACCATTTCGTCCCGCGGATATCATAACGGCGAGCTGACCGAAGTGAACCTATATATCGAATGGAACTCTGTCGTATTTGGAGAAAAAAGATGGCGAAGAAAAGCCGGCGGTCGGACCATAGCAGCGCAAAAAATGAAGCCCTGGCAAGATCCCTTCTCGTCACTTCAATCTATGCATTTATAGGCTTTGCATGGATTATTGGCTCCGAAATCGTACTCTCGCTGATGCATAACGAAAGCAGCGCGGTTTTTCTCATCAATATTTCAAAGGGCCTCGCGTTTGTTACCGCCACATCCTTGCTCATCTGTTTTCTGATATTTAATAATCTCAAAAAAATCATTCAGGAAAGCAGGATACGCGCCGTTAGTGAAACAAGACTGAACGACGCGCAGCATTTTGCCCATATTGGAAGTTTTGAATATGATTCCGGCTCCAACAAGCTGACCGCTTCCAAAGAGGCGCTCAATATTTTGGAAATTGAAAATGGAATCCGGTTTAGCGACTTGCCTTCCTGCTTCGAACTGGTTCATCCGCTGGATCGCGTCCGCGTGGAAGAGGATGTGCTTTCCGCGTTGACCGCCCGTCAGAGCGCGTCGTTCTATTTTCGTTTGTCCGCTTCGAGTGGGATTGTTCGCAGTGTTCACGTTCGGCTGATTCCACAGTATGACGAGAAAAACGTTCTTCGCGTTATTGGGACCATTCAGGATATTACCGAACGAGTTCAAGCTGAGACTGCCGCGAGAGACAATGAGACGATCTTTAAAACGTTTATCAATTCAAGTTATGATCTGATTTATTTGAAGGACAGCGACTTAAGATACCTCGCTGTCAATACGAATATGCAGAATTTCTACGGGTTAAATGAGAGCCAATTGATTGGCAAAACAACCCGGGAAGCGATGTCTCTTTCGGAATCAAGCCATTGGGAGGAACTGGATCGACGTGTTTTGGAAGAGGGAACGGCGGTTTATGTAGAGGATGAAAGCTTCGGAAGAACGTTTGAAACCATTATTTTCCCCGTTGAAATGACCGATCGAAAGCGCGGCGTTGGCGGCGTGGCGCGCGACATTACGCGGCGCAAACTGGCGGAAGCGGCTGTGGAACAGGAACGCGACCGCGCGCAGACATATCTCGATATCGCGGCAATTATCAATATTGCATTTGACACAAACGGATTTGTCACACTGATTAATAAAGCGGGCTGTGATACGCTCGGTTTCACGCAGGCGAATATTCTTGGAAAAAACTGGATCGATTCCTTTCTTCCGGATCATGAAAAAGAATCGGTTCGGGCCGTGTTCCGTAAAATCTATGATGGCACGTTCCTTCCGGACGAAGTGAATGAAAACGGCATTCGAACCGCTTCCGGTGAAGAAAGGTGTATTGAATGGCGGAATACCGTTTTACATGACGGCGACGGTAACGTTTGCGGCATTTTTTCCGCTGGAGTCGATGTGACGGATTTGCGAAAAGCAATGCATTCGCTCCGCGAAAGCGAACGAAGCAAATCCGTTTTACTTTCCAATCTTCCCGGAATGGCATACCGCTGCAGCTTTGACCGCAACTGGACCATGCGGTTCGTTTCCAGCGGATGCTTGGATCTGACGGGCTATACGGCTGAAGAACTGCTGAATAATGCGACCGTCGCGTTTGGCGATATCATACTGCCGGAATATCGGGAACTAACCTGGTCGGACAGCGTTGAAAGCATGCTGCTCAAAGAGAACAACCGTTATGAATACGAAATACGCACCGCAAGAGACGAGCGAAAATGGGTGCTCGATATCAATCAGTGCGTTTGGAACGAGGATGGCTCGATACAGGCCCTGGAAGGAATCATTGTTGACATCACGGAATCCAAACGGCAGTTTTTACAGATCCAATACCTCAATGACCACGACCAATTAACCGGGCTGCATAACCGTCCGTATTTTGAATCGCAGCGGAATCATCTGGATCTAGAAAATCGATATCCGGTTACAATCCTGCATGCGGATATCAATGGGCTGAAACTGATCAACGATACGTTCGGAAGCAGCACGGGTGACCAGATTATACAAAAAACAGCCGGAATGCTGCGAAGTACGCTGCTTCTGGGTGAAGTCCTGGCAAGAACTGGCGGCGACGAGTTTGCTATGCTTCTGCCCGGTATCAACGCGAAAACCATTATTGAACGCATCGATGCGATTCAACGAGTTTTCTGCGAGTATAACGAAACCATTCCGGATCGTGCATTCATGATCAATCTATCGTTTGGATGGGGGGAGAAGAGCGCGCCGGATATCGGGCTTGCCCAAGTTGAAAGGGAAGCGGAAACGAACCTTGCGAGGCGGAAATTATTCGATCAAAAAAGCCATCATAACGCGGTTCTTTCTTCCATCATGGCGACTCTGTTTGAGCGAAGTTTTGAGACGGAGGAGCACGCCGAACGAATTGGCAGTCTTTGTGCCAGAATCGGAGAACGGATCGAATTATCGCATGGCGAAATCGATAAACTAAAGCTATTTGCCATTCTGCACGATATCGGAAAAATTGGCGTCAGCGATCAGATCCTGAATAAGTGCGGACCGCTGGATGAAGAGGAACTCGCGCAAATGCGTAAGCATCCGGAAATTGGCTACCGTATCGCAATGTCTTCGCCGGAGCTTGCCCCGATTGCGGAGTATATTTTGTCGCATCACGAACGGTGGGATGGGACGGGGTATCCCAACCGTATCGGCGGAGAGAATATTCCGCTGTTGTCGAGAATCTTAGCGTTGGCGGACGCATACGATGCCATGACCATGGATCGTGTTTACCGTAAAGCGCTTTCTAAGGAAGCTGCAATTCGTGAAATCCGCGTGAACGCTGGAACGCAGTTTGACCCGCACATTACGGCGGTATTTTTAGACATTCTGGAAAACGAAACGCTCTAGGTTCCGAAGACGGTTTCGTTATTTAGAAATGCTGTCTATCGTTTTACCGGAAAAATTGTTAGTAGAACGGGAGACTTGAATGAACGATTATTCGCGCTGCATCGATCAATGGAATTCCATATTTTCCGGTGAATCATGCGTTGTTCCGTCCACTCAAAAGCTCGGAATCCCGGTGCTGGACGAGGCTTTGGACTGGCTTTGCGATGGAACCGAAAGCGTACTCGATTTTGGGTGCGGCAATGGCTCGCTGTTGTTTTCCTGCGCGTTACGAGGAATGAAACGAATGATCGGGATCGATCTTTCGAGAATTGGAATTCAAAACGCTCTCCTTCGCGCAGAGAAGATGCAAGCAGGTTCGTTCTTGTTTTTGGAAGGCAGCCTGGAACGACTGGCTGAACTGGATTCAGAGTCGGTCGATGGCATCATCCTGTCAAATATACTAGATAATCTGTATCCCGAAGACGCCAGGGCGCTGCTCGCAGAATGTTTTAGGATTCTTCGTTGCGGAGGGAAAACGCTGATCAAACTCAATCCCTATCTGACGCAAGAACAACTTGAAGAGTGGGGGATCAAGACCATCGCAGGAAACCTGCTCGACGACGGTATTTTACTCTGGAATAACTCGACGGTAGAATGGAGAGGGATATTGAGCTCATACTTCGCGATAAAGCGCGATGCAGAGGTGTATTATCCGGAACACGATCAAACGAACCGATTATTCTTTGCTTATAAATAACAAACAGACGGCGAGCAATCGCCGTCTGTTTGCTATACGATCGATTTTTTATATTTTACGGTTTGGTTAGAAACAGCACGCCGAGCGTATTGGGTCCGCAGTGCGAACTGATCGTGCAGCTCGCGCTGGTTTCAACAATCTCCCTAAACGGCTGTAGTTCCCGAATTCGTTTTGTGATTTGATCAATGATCGATGGATCGTCCAGATCGGAATGCGTGATGAAAATGCGATCCAGCACGAGATCCGTTCGATCTTTCAGCTGATCGTCTACATACTTCATCAGCGAGGGGATAAGTTTGCCCATGTATTTTTTCCCTACGACCATGCTGCCCTGCAGATCGTTGCGGACCAATATCGTTGGTTTCAAATTCATCAGCGCCGCGCCGATCTGCGCGATGCTGGAGCAGCGACCTCCCGCGCGCATGAATTCAAGCGTATCCAGAATAAAACTTGCGCGCGTATAGGGCGCGAGCGCCGTTACCTCCAAAACGATCTGTTCCGCGGGCAACCCTCTTTGAATGCGCTCTCCCGCTTCGCAAACCAGAAGCCCGAAGCCGGTGGAGAGCGAGCAGGAATCGATCACGTAGATCGTTCCTTTGTCCTTCAACGTATCCGACGCGATTTGTGCATTCTGGAAGCAGCAGGAGAGACCCGAACCAAGCGAAACATGAATGATATCATAACCGTCCTCCACATAAGGGAGGAAATAGCTCACATACTCCTCCGGATTGATCGCAGCGGTACGCGGCAATAGTTTGTGTTCCCACCAGGCTTTGTTAAGCTCGGCGGACGTAATATCTACGCCGTCCGTATACTGCTTTCCATCCAGAATGATATGAAGCGGAAATAACGATACGCGATAACGTTCTTTCAGCTCGTTTCCGATATCGCAGGGCGTATCCGCACTTAACAGGATTTTTCGTTCGGACATAAGAAACATACCCCCTTGCAAAACATTCCTCATTCTAGCAAAGTCAATGAAACGCGTCAATTCAGCAAGCATGAAATTTGGGTATATATTTGAAAAATAATAATCATGCGATAGCTTTAATGTCTATTAAATATCAATTTATTAAAAAAATCAAGGGGAATTTGAATTCACAGTATATTTTAAGCAGGCTGCCTGCAACGCATGATTCATTCATCCGCTTGAATTGCATACAGGTTCGATCCAAAGTCGCCCAGCATTCGAATTTGGCCGTTGTACCCCGTGCCGATAAACTGATTGTTCAGGTGCACACCCTGCATTAGTGTTCTTCCGTTTGCTTGATAGGTTTCCACACAGTCCGTCAGCGCATACAGCCGGTCGATCCATCGTAGAATCGGACCGTTCGGATTGATCATAACCGGCAGAAGAAAATTCAGCAGTCCTCCGAACTTGTGTACGAACAGACGCTGCGAATGTGTTCGAAGCGTATAAGTACGTTCCGGGGCTAAACCAGATAACGGGAGAACGTCGTTCCCTTCGGCGGCGGAAACCAATGTCTGAAATACGCCGGCGATCGATGAAACGCCGTCCGCAGATACGCACTGCCAGTAAACCTTATTTGATTTAACCGCGTGGTTCCGATAGAAGCGTCCGTACTGCAGCGTTCTGCGATTCGCTTTATAAAACACAATTTGATCGCGAATTTCTTTCCGCTCCAAGCGCGTCAGGTGCTTCAGATCCAATTCATACCCAAGACAGCCAAAACTCGCAACATTGAAGCGTGAAGAGAGCGGCGTTTGCCGAAGCGTTTGCTGGTTCGGTATAGCGGAAACATGAGCGCCCATACAGGAAAGAGGATAGAGGTAACTTAACCCGGCCTGGATTTTTAGACGTTCGATCGAATCCGTATCGTCGCTCGACCACACCTGAGGCGAATAGCAGAGGATTCCAAGATCGAAGCGGTTGCCGCCGCTGGCGCAGGATTCCAGCAAAATTTGCGGCCGTGGTTCAAAAATGCGGGAGAGGATGTCGTATAACCCAAGGATGTATCGGTGAAAGAACTCCCCCTGCGATGCGAGGAGGGGGGAGAAGGCATCGCTCGTATAACGGTTCATATCCCACTTGACATAATCGATCTGCGCGTCGTCCAGAATATTCGAAACGTGTTCAACGATATAGTCGCGTACGTCCGGATTGCATAGATCAAGCACAAGCTGATTTCGGCCAAAGAGCGGATTCCGGCCCGGCGTCGTAACCGCGTATTCCGGATGCACGCGATACAGGTCGCTGTCCGGATTTACCATTTCCGGTTCAAACCAAAGACCGAATTTCATGCCGAGGGAATGAATTTCTCCGGCAAAGGCGCGCATTCCCCGGGGCAGCTTATTTCGGTTGACCTTGTAGTCGCCAAGGCTGGAGGTATCGTCGTTTCGCTTTCCAAACCATCCGTCGTCCAAAACGAACAACTCTACGCCAAGCCGTCTTGCCTGCCGCGCAAGACGAAGAAGTTTACTCCGGGTGAATCGAAAAAAACAGGCTTCCCAATTATTGATGAGCACCGGACGTTCCTGATTCTTCCAATTGCCGCGAACAATATGACGGTTTACAAAATCATGAAAATGCGCGCTCATGCCGTTGAATCCGTTCTCCGAAAACGTCATAACCGCTTCCGGCGTTTCAAACGAATCGCCCTGCCTCAGCTGCCAGTCGAAACAATAAGGATTGATTCCGACCTGAATGCGAACGAGGTCGTTTGGACTTAGCTCCGCCAGTCCGATGTGGTTTCCGCTGTAGACGAGATTAAAGCCGTAAACATGCCCGTGTTCTTCCGTCGCTTCATCAGCATAGAGCAGGAAGCCGGGGTTGTGGCGGTTGCTGGAAGTGCCGACGATGGAGGAGTTCACAAACTGACCGTATTGCAGTTTGCGGTCGTGCCGATGCGTTTCCTTCGCCCAGGAGCCGTCAAACGTAACTAAAGAAAAGCCCTCGTTCTCCAGGTCGAGCTGCAAGCTCATGAGCCTGCGGATCGAAACCGAACCGTTCCCTTCGTTCTCCAGAACAACGCGGCGGGAGATTACATCCACGCTGGAAAATACGGTGTAAAACAGCGTCAGCTTTAGTCCGCTCGGCTGATCCCGCAGACAAACGGATAGCGTTTGCGCTTCGTTATCATGATCATAAGCGGAGGGAAGCGCCTTCATCGGAACACAGCCGGTTGTTATGGAATAGCTTTCATAAACGAAATCCGTGCGGTAGGTTCCGTCCGAAAGCAGTATTTCAGCAGGCGTCTGGCGAAAATCGCCGCAGCCGATGCCGGACCATTCGAGGCAAACGCTGTCAAGGCAATAGGCCGGGTCAATTTTCTCATTATAAAGTACCGCGCTGCCCGTCTGAATATTCCGTTTGAGGCGGAGGGAATCCAGGTTGCCGCGTTCGATTTTCGCGCCGTAATACATATGTTCCAAATGTCCAAACGGGTTAACTCGGAATATGTAGCTGGTTTCCCCGGTTTCCAGATAAAAAATCGATTGCTGTTCTTTTATCATCCGTTTATGCCTTTCTCTTTCGTTTTAAATCGGGAGAAAACGGGCTGGATTCGGTTTTCAATCTGCGAACTCCTTCGGCAGGCAGATTGGAATTTACCGGCGCCTCCATTTTAACGTGCCGCAAAACGTGCGTCAATCGAAAGGAAAATTACCGGAAAACATTTCGAATATAAACGACAAATCACGTTACGCTTGTTGACATTCCCTTTGCCTTATTGTATAAATGGTACGGGGTTTTCTATGCAGTAAAAATGGATAAAGGAAAGGGTTTGGGTATGGATACACAATTGAAAAAGAAATACGGCCTCTTTACCGCTATATCGATGGTTGTCGGTATCGTAATCGGCAGCGGTGTATTCTTTAAAGCGGAAAAGATCCTGAATGTTACCGGCGGAAATCTGCCGCTCGGCATTCTCGCCTGGGTCATCGGCGGCGTAATCATGATGGTCTGCTCCTATGTTTTCGCCGTTATGGCGACAAAATACGAGTATGTCAACGGTGTTGTCGACTATTCCGAAGTGACCGTTGGTAAAAAGTACGGCTACATGGTTGGCTGGTTCTTTGCAACCATCTATTATCCTACGCTGACCAGCGTGCTTGCCTGGGTTTCCGCGCGCTATACCGCGGTGCTTTTCGGCTGGTCGATTGTTGGGCCGGAATGCATGGTGCTTTCCGCGCTCTTCCTCGTTGCAAGCTTCGCCATCAACGCGCTCTCGCCAAAGCTCGCCGGAAAGTTCCAGGTTACAACTACGGTTATCAAGCTGATCCCTCTGATTTTAATGGGCGTTGTCGGCGTAATCGTCGGTCTTGCCAGCGGATTAACGGTGGAAAACTTCACCAATGCCGTCACAGAAGTTGCTTCCAAGAGCGGCGCGCTGCTTACCGCAGTCTGCGCAACCGCGTTTGCCTATGAAGGATGGGTCATTGCCACCAGCATCAACGCGGAACTCCGCGATGCGAAGAAGAACCTGCCAATCGCTCTTTTGGTTGGCGCGGCCATTGTGATCGTGGTATACATTCTCTATTACGTCGGTCTGGCCGGTGTAGTTACGAACGCTCTGCTCATGGCAAACGGACAGGAAGGCGCGCGCCTTGCGTTCTCCTCGCTATTTTCAAACATTGGAGGAACGCTGCTGTTCGTATTCGTTATCATCTCCTGTCTGGGTACGCTCAACGGTCTCATGATGGGGTGCACGCGCGGCTTCTATTCGCTTGCGGCGCGCAACGTGGGGCCTGCTCCGGAGAGCATGAAAGAAGTCAGCCCCAAAACGAATATGGCGACAAATTCCTCCGCGCTCGGCCTGCTGCTGGCCATGATCTGGCTTGCTTACTTCTTTGGCGCGAACCTCGTGGAGAAATCCTGGTTTGGTGTCTTCTCGTTTGATTCCTCCGAACTGCCGATTATTACGGTGTATGCCATGTACATTCCAATGTTCCTTGCCTTCCTCATCAAGGAGAAGAATCTCGGGTTCTTCAAGCGCGTGCTCATGCCGGTACTCGGTATAGTGGGCTGCCTGTTTATGGTGTATGCCGCGATCGTTTCGCATAAAATGGCGGTCGTATGGTACCTTGTGGTGTTTGCCGCCATTATGGTAATCGGCGCGTTTTTCGCAAAGGATAAAACCCCGAAGATCAACCAATAGTCCAGCAGAATTCGATTAAGGAAAACCGCCGGCGAAAGCCGGCGGTTCTTTTTTCGGCTGCGGAATCGTTCAAATGGTCGGCGTCTGCCGGTGTTACGCCTTGTGAATCCCACTTAGATACGGTATAATGTTTGAAATATTGGAGGGAAAGCCAATGACGGTTCGCGAATTAGCACAGCAGGCGAAGAACGCGTCCTGTGCGCTTGCCAATACATCAGCCCTTACCAGAAATAACGCTCTGCTGGCGATGGCCGAAGCGCTGCTTGCTGCTGCACCAGAAATTCTGTCTGCAAACGACGAGGACGTTCGCGCCGCGAAGGAAAACGGTATAAAGGCTTCCTTGATCGACCGGCTGACACTCGATCCGAAACGCATAGAAGGAATGGCAAACGGACTGAGAAAGGTTTCTCTGCTGCCCGATCCAATTGGAAAAAGCGATTACGCAACCGTTCGGCCAAACGGGCTGCGCATTGAAAAGCGCCGTGTTCCGCTTGGCGTAATCGGTATCATATACGAAGCACGCCCGAACGTTACGGCGGATGCGATTGCGCTCTGCATGAAAAGCGGAAACGCTTGTGTGCTTCGCGGCGGGTCGGAAGCGATTCGCAGCAATATCGCCATCTGCGAGTGCATGGGCAAAGCAGCCGAAGAAAACGGAATTCCATCCGGATCGATTCAACTGCTGCGGGATACCGACCGTGCCGCCGCAAACGAAATGATGAAGCTCAACGGCTTGATCGACGTATTGATCCCGCGCGGGGGAGCAGGCCTGATCCAAAGCATCGTTCAGCAGGCAACGGTTCCGGTCATCGAGACCGGCGTTGGAGTGTGTCATGTCTACATTGATGAGAGCGCAGATTTTGCAATGTCGGCGAATGTGATCGAGAATGCGAAATGCTCGCGTCCCTCTGTTTGCAATGCGGCGGAAACACTGCTGGTGCATGCGTCGGTTGCCGGAGAATGCTTGCCGATAATTGCAAAACGGCTGCGCGATCGCGGTGTGGAGCTTCGTTGCGATTCGCGCGCGAAAGCGCTGATACCGGAAGCGCTGGAGGCCAGCGAAGAGGATTGGTCAACGGAGTATAATGACCTGATCCTGTCGATCAAGGTTGTGGATTCCTTTGAAGAGGCGGTGCGTCATATTGAAACCTACGGCACGCACCACAGCGACGCAATTATAACGAGCCGATATGATCGAGCGGAGCGCTTCCTGAACGAGGTGAATTCCGCTGCGGTCTATGTAAACGCCTCAACGCGCTTCACGGACGGAGAGGAGTTCGGCTTTGGCGCGGAGATTGGCATCAGCACGCAAAAGCTGCATGCGCGCGGCCCAATGGGTCTGGATGAACTCACGACGGTGAAGTATGTGGTTCGTGGAAACGGTCAGATACGCTGACGCATTATAATTTAACGCATCGCTTCACACTGTTCGGATCATACTCCGGACAAACGGGATTACTTACATTGGGGGAGTGAAATGGCAGTTCGGCTCATCGCGCTGGATATCGACGGAACGCTGACGAATCAATCGCGCGAAGTCAGTGAAAGGAACCGTTTCGCGGTAAAAAACGCCATGGACGCCGGCATCTGCGTCATTCTCGCGACGGGCAGAGGTCGAATCGCGACACGTCCGATTTGGAACCTATTGAATATGCATGGCTACTCGATTCAGTATGGCGGCGCAATGACGGTTCATATCGACAGCGGCGATATCCTTTCACTGCATGCACTCGATTCCGAAGTGATTCGTGAAGTGCTGAACTATTCCGCCTCTATTGGAGTCCATGCGCAAATCTATCGGGACGATGTAGTCATTTTTGAAAAGCCGAACGCGTTTGCCAGCAAGTATATCGACAGACACAGCCTGCCTTTTCAGATTGACCCGGACATTCGAAAAAAATCCTTCCGGGATGTACCCAAAATACTTGCGTTTTCGGAGCCGGAAAGAGAATTTGAAGTTCTCGCTGCGTACCGGGAACGCCTTAGGGGTATTGCGCAGGTCTCACGATCCAATCCCGGATATATAGAGATTAACTGCCTTGGCGTGACAAAAGCGACCGGGCTGAAGGAGCTGTCCGCCCTGCTCAACATTGACAGAAGCGATATCGTCGCAATCGGGGACAACTACCTGGATCAGGAAATGATTGAATGGGCGGGCACCGGCATCTGCGTTGCGGACGGAGCGGAGGAGGTCAAGGCGATTGCCGACTTGATCATTCCGCCGTGCGATCAGGACGGCGTTGCTTCCTGGATTGAGCAATACTTGAAACTGCTTCACTAAGCGTTTCAAAAGCGTCCGTTTCCTAAAAAGCGCAACGATTTACGAAAGAACTTAACAAACGCTTTGCGATACAAAGAGGCGAATTAAAGCTATAAAGGACAGCGCATTTATGAGAAGTATTGCTGCATATATCGTTCTTTTCATCATACTCATGAACGCATCGGTGCTATGGAAAAAGCGATTTGCATTCGTTGCGCCCGTTGCCCTTGTTTGCATCATTTTATTCCAATATACATTAGGGCTTTTTTTCGGTTTAAGCGTTGCATTTTATGCGGTGTTCGCGCTTTCTTTTGTATGCCTGATCCAATTGATTGTCCATATCGCGCGATTCGGCTGGGGGGACATACGAAAATACCTGCTCAACTATGGGTTGCTGGCGTTTTTGCTCTCGATCGTAATCATCCTCGCTTTATCGCGGGGACGCGTCTGCTATATTACGGACGAGTATTCCCATTGGGGTACGGTTGTGAAAAACATGCTATACTTCGATCGATTCGGGAGTATCGCGCAATCCTCTGCAGTATATAAAACTTATCCGCCGGCGGGATCGCTGCTTCCGTATTTTTTTGCGCGATTCTATCCTCAATTCAATGAGTCTTCCATGTATCACGGAGCATTGCTGCTCACGTTTACATTGATGCTGCCTGCGTTTAGTACAATCGAAAAAGGCGAGAGAGGACGCTTTCTGCTGCTTTTCGGACTGATGTTTTTTCTGCCGATCGTTTTCTTTCCATATGCCTACTCAACATTGTACGTGGACGTGCAAATGGCGCTCGTTTTCGGCAGCCTTCTTGTACTCTATTTTTCGGGCGGACAGCTTGCCCTATCAAGAGATAAATGGATCATCATTGGGCTTTATTCAGGGTTCCTTGCGCTGCTGAAGCCTTTCGGCATAGGGCTGGCATTGATTGCCTTTTTACTGTATCTCCTGTTTAAAGTTTTCTCACGAAATACACAATCCGTTTCGAAAAGCAGCAGCCGTTCGCGTATATCCAGCTCTATTGCGGCCATCGGTATTTTTCTATTTTGCGTTGTATCCTGGCAGATAAATCTCGCGATCTGTGGCGCAAAAAGCTTATTTATGTTTCACTTTTCGGACAGCTCGGGGATGATATCACAAATGGTGCACCTTTCCGCCGAGCAACTTTCCACTATCCAGCGCTTTATCATGCGACATTGCGCTTTCATTGAGAATGGAGCCGTTCCGTTTTCCGTTTTAACTTGGATTCTTACTTTATTGGGACTTGGTATGCTGGCGCTGCAAATGAGTCCGAATAGAGAGGAAGCGAATTCCAAGCCGCGTATATCCTATGTGTGGATTCTGATTGCGGGATATATCGTTTACGCGGCTTGTTTATTGGTTGCCTATTTATTTATCTTTACACAGGCCGAAGCGAACTACCTTGCTTCTTTTGATCGATATGTGTTTACGTATCTGCTTGGCGCGTTTGTTTTTATATTCTGGCAATTTGCAAAACAATCCGATCAGCGCAGCCTGCGTGTTCTATTTATATCTCTGTTTGTACTGATCTACCTGGCCGTTACGCCTTTTTTAAAATTCATGTCCCCGGGCTATTCACAGGAAGCGCGCGCGGAACTCGGCCAGATGTCTTCCGTGTCAAAAACGCTTGACCCGGCAAAGGATTCCGTTGGGATGGTGTCTACGGATGGTGTAAAAACACGTGCTTTTTCTTATTTGGTTGCGCCGGTAAAGAGCGGATTCTTCTGGAATGCGGCAGATACGGGCGATTCCGTCGATCGTTGGGCGAAGAAAGTGGAATCCAGCTGCACTTATCTATATATCGACAGCACGACATCTGATTTTTCCGCCGCATATGGCAAGCTCTTTCCGGACGGCATAGAGGATATGACGCTCTATCGTGTTGCAAAGCGGAATGGAAGCGTTATACTTCAAAAGGTGGGGGATTGAACCTATTAAAAAAGTTCGAAGATCGTTCATAACAGCTACGAATTGGTTTATATTCAAGAGCGGGAGGAAATACACTTGTATAGCATTGGCGTAGATATTGGCGGAAGCAAGATTGCCGTTGGCATTGTCGGCGAGGATTTACAGTTGATTTCCAAGAAATCTCTGCCGTTTCCGCATACCGGGGATCCAATGGACTCCATTAAAACAATCTGTTCTCTGATCTCCGGCTTGCTTGCGGAAAACAGGATGGACATCAAAAAAGCCGCCTGTATCGGCCTCGCCGTACCTGGAAGCATCGATTATAATCGCGGTATCGTAATAGACGCGCACAATCTGGACTATCATGGTTTCCCGCTCTGCAAGCTGGTTGGCGAGTGTTTTCCCGGATGCGTTGTACACGTTGAAAACGACGCGAATGCGGCGGCACTTGGCGAATTCTATTGCGGCGCTTTTCGTGGATGTTCCTCCGGATTGCTCATTACGATTGGCACGGGGATTGGCGGCGGTCTAGTCCTGGATGGCAAGCTCTTTGTCGGAGGAAAACAAAACGGCTTTGAATTTGGCCATGCGGTTCTCGTGTTCAACGGCGAACCATGCACCTGCGGGCAGCGCGGCTGCATCGAGTCGTATTGTTCGGCCGCGGCACTGGTTCGCGAAGGAAGGAAGGCGGCGGATCAGCATCACGAAAGCATGATGTTCCAACGTGCGCAGGGAGATCTGACGAGGATCAACGCCAAGCTCGTCATGGATTGCGCGCGGGAGGGGGACGTTACCGCCAGCGCAATTTATCAGCGATATACGGAGTATCTGGGCGCCACAGCCTGCACGGCAATTGCGCTGTTCGATCCGGAGATCATCGCCTTTGGAGGCGGCGTCAGCAACGACGGAGAGTTTTTATTGAGCCCGATTCGCAAGTACGCGGATCAGTATGCTTTCTTTAAACACCATGCAAAAATCGTGACAGCGGAATTAAAGAACGACGCGGGAATCATAGGCGCGGCCATGCTGCATTTACAAAGATAGTATAAAAGGGCTGCACCGCAGCCCTTTATGTTATCTGATAAAAAAACCGGATAAAACAGATCAGGAGCCAACTCCATGGCTGAAAATGAAAACAAAATTCAGAGACCGTTCTAGTGATAATAAAAATAGACAAGGAGCCAATTTCTTGGCTCCTTTGTACTTTCCGTCCGTCAAGCCTTTCCGATGGTGCCCTATCCACCAGAAAGTAATTATGAAGTTACGTAGTAGTTCGGTTACGCGGTTTAAGGAGGAAATCGGTAATGAAA
>JAJFTI010000019.1 GCA_021373115.1 Eubacteriales bacterium
AAACACGTAGGCGCTCCAAAGAAACGGAGAGACGCCCTTCGCCCTGTATACGCCGCCCATTTCATGCACGCTCAAAAGCGCGAACAGCGTAAGCGCAACGCCCTGTACGATGCCCGAAAAATAGAGCACCGCCACAAACAAGGCGGCAAGAAACACCCCCACAACGATTCTCTTCCCCATAGTCCCCCTCACTTCACGGTTCCGTAGCGCCTGTCGCGGCGCTGGAATTCTTTCAGGGCTTCGATGTATTTCTTCTCGTTGAAATCCGGCCAGTAGGTGTCCGTAAAATATAGCTCCGCATACGCTGCCTGCAAGAGCATGAAGTTGCTCAAACGCATTTCCCCGCCCGTGCGGATCACAAGGTCCAGTTGAGGAAGCCCCTTTGTATAAAGGCAATCAAACAGCAATGCCTCGTCGATCTCCTGCGGCAAAAGCTCACCCGAAACGGCTTTTTTTGAAAGAACCCTCACCGCACGCACGAGCTCCGCACGGCTGCCGTAATTGAGCGCAATGTTGAGGTTCAGGCCGGTGTTTGCCTCCGTACGCTTCATGGCGCGTTCCACCGCTGCGCGCGGTCCGGCGGGAAGCCCTTCATATGCGCCGATGATTTGAATGCGAACGTTGTTTTCGTGCAGTTCGTCGATTTCGTTTGTAAAATACTCGATCAACAGCCCCATGAGCGTGCCAACTTCATCCGAAGG
The DNA here is from genome assembly GCA_021373115.1 of Eubacteriales bacterium. GTDB lineage: Bacteria > Bacillota > Clostridia > Christensenellales > CAG-138 > UBA7703. The sequence goes on from JAJFTI010000019.1 coordinate 702, forward strand.
GCGTTTCCAGTTTTCCGTTGAAAACGCATACAGCGTCAGGGAAGCAATCCCAAGATCGGAAGAAAGGCGAATGATTCCGCGCAGACGATCCGTCCCCGCGCGGTGTCCCGCGCTTCTCGGTAACCGCCGGTTTTTCGCCCAGCGGCCGTTGCCGTCCATGATGATCGCAACATGTTTGGGAATTCCCTGCGGATTGAGTCCCAGCGCGCGAATCTTTGTTTCGTCGTAAGCAGCCATAGTCCTCTTTACAAATTAAGGTGCAGAGCGAAAGTACCCTGCACCTCAAGCATTCGCTTCGTTCGGTTTTGTCCGGAATACCGCGTAGATCAATACTGCGTGTCCTTCGTTCAGAATATTCTGTCGGACGACGCGCATATCCGTTCCATCCGGAACGCCCTTTTTCGACCTAGTCTCCAGACAGGAAACGGAAATACCCTCTTGCGAAAGAATCTCCGTCGCCTGTGCGAGCGGGAAACCGAGCACGTTCGTCAAACCGAGAGGATCTCCTTTTCCTTCGCGGCCAGAATGGCGTCGATCTCTTTGATCAGATCGTCCGTCAGCTTCTGCACCTTGTCGTCGAGTTCTTTGCGGTCGTCCTCCGTAAGAACTTTATCCTTTTCTTCCTTTTTGATCTGCTCGTTCGCGTCGCGGCGAATGGCCCGGATCGCAATTTTGCTTTCTTCGCCCTTCTTTTTAACGACTTTTACAAGTTCTTTTCTCCGCTCTTCGTTCAGTTCCGGAAAGAGCAGCCGAATCACCTTACCATCGTTGGCAGGGTTGATGCCAAGATCCGACTTCTGAATGGCTTTCTCAATGGCAGGAATCGCCTTGTTATCCCAAACCGAGATCAGCAGCATGCGCGGTTCCGGCGTTGAAATATTACCAAGTTGCTGGATCGGTGTCGGCGTTCCATAATAATCCACCAGGATTCGATCGAGAAGCTGAGGGTTTGCGCGCCCCGCGCGAAGCCCGCCGAGCTCCGACTTCAGTACGGCAATTGTTTTTTGCATGCGTTCTTTGGTACTGTCCAGAATTTCGTTTGCCATGATCCATTCCTCCTGTCTTTTTTCATTCTACTATACTTCTGTCGTTGTATTCAAGCCCGAACTTCTCCTTTTAAGCGCTGCTTCCGGCATGAAAAAACGCCCCGATAGCGCGAAGAAAGCGCTTAAATCAAGGGCGTTTGAACAAAATCACTTTTCCGTTATATGCGTTCCGATCGATTCGTTTTCAAAAATCTCTTCGATTTGATCCAGCGCAAAAACGCGAATCGGGATTTTTTGCTCCTTGCAGAGCGTAATCGCCGTTAAGTCGGTCGCGCGCAGGTTTTCGGCAACCACGCGGTCATAGCTGATTCTGCCGTAGCGAATGGCTTTCGGATTCGTTTTGGGATCTGCGGAATACACCGCGTCCACATTTTTTGCCAGGAGCAGCGCGTCCGCGCCGATTTCCGCGGCGCGCAACGCGGCGGCCGTATCGGTCGAAAAAAACGGGCAGCCGCTTCCGCAGGCAAATATTACAATCCTGCCTTCGTCGAGCGCCTGTTTTGCGCTTCGGGCGGAAAACGAATCGCAAAATCGATCCATATCTACGGCGGACTGAACAACGCAGGGAACGGAGATCCGCTCCAGCGCGTCCTGCAGGGCAAGCGAGTTGATTGCGGTTGCGAGCATGCCCATATAGTCCGCGCGGTTGCGCTCCATCCCCTCCGCGCTTCTGCCGCGCATGATGTTGCCGCCGCCGACGACTATTCCAATCTGAACGTTCTTTTGCCACACCGCCTTAATCCGCTGAGCCGTGTGCTGTACGGTCTCGCGGCATATGACGGACGTTTCGGACGAGAGCGCCTCCCCGCTGATTTTGAGCAATACGCGATGATACATGCTGCAATCACACCTTTCGGTCAAGAATCCTTCTGTACTCCAATATGCTAGGGTTGAAAAAAAGGAACACGCTGCCGTGTTCCTTTCTGGCTTTATGCTTTGGTCTGGCTCATGACTTCTTCTGCGAAGTTATTCTCGCGCTTTTGCAGGCCTTCGCCCATTTCATAGCGGGCAAAACGCTTGATGCTGATCTTAGCGCCGAGGTCTTTGGAAGCCTTCTCCAGCACCTGGTTGATCGAAAGGCTGGTGTCCTTGACGAAAATCTGCTCTAACAGACAGATCTCCTTGTAGAACTTCTCAATCCGGCCCAGGAGCATCTTTTCGATGACGGCGGCAGGCTTGGGCTTCTCCTCGTTGAGCGCCATGTTACGGTTGATTTCCTTCTCGTGCTCCAGCTCATCGGATGGCACATCGTCCCGGCTAAGGTAGATCGGGCGGGCCGCCGCAACGTGCATGGAAACATCATGTGCAACCTGTTTAAGCTCCGCGTTCTCCTTGAGCGATAACGGCGCATCCAAATCGATGAGAACGCCGATTCTGCCGCCAAGATGGATATATGTGTCCACAACACCCTCAAAGCGGGTGAAGCGGCGAATGCTGATTTTTTCACCGATTTTGGCAACCATTTCGTTCAGCGTGCCGCTGACGGTAAGACCCGGAGCAAATATGGCGTCCTGCGCGAGCAGCGCGTCCACATCCGCCGGATTCTTTTTGCCAATCTGCTCGGCAATCTTTGATACATAGGACAAAAAATCATCCGTCTTCGCGACAAAGTCCGTTTCGCAGTTGACTTCTACGATTACGCCAACGCCGCAATCGCTGCAGATATAGCTGCCGACAACGCCTTCCGCGGCGATACGGCCCGCTTTCTTTGCGGCAGCCGCAAGACCTTTTTCGCGGAGGTAGTCTTTTGCTTTTTCAAAATCGCCTTCGCACTCGGTGAGCGCTTTCTTGCAGTCCATCATGCCGGCTTGCGTCAGTTCGCGCAGGGTCATGACATCTTTTGCGGTAAACATGCGGTATCCTCCTTAGTCCAGAAACAATTTTTCTTACTCTTCGTCTTTGCTCTCGGCTTCTGCCGCCGGCTCTTCTTCCGCTGCGGTGAGCTGCTCGCCCTGCTTGCCCTCGATTACGGCGTCCGCAATTTTGGCGGTGATGAGCTTGACCGCGCGGATAGCGTCGTCATTGCCCGGAATCGGATAGTCGATTTCGTCCGGATCGCAGTTTGTGTCGATAATAGCGACGATCGGGATTTTCAGAGTTCTTGCCTCCGCAATTGCAATGTGCTCCTTGCGCGGGTCAACAACGAACAGCGCGCCGGGAAGACGCTTCATTTCTTTGATACCGCCAAGATTTTTCTCGAGCTTTTCCTGCTCGCCGCGCAGTTGAATGACTTCCTTCTTTGGCAGCAGATTAAAATCGCCGTTCAACTCCATTTGCTCAATCTGGCGAAGACGCGCGATGCGGCCCTGAATCGTTTTGAAGTTCGTAAGCATGCCGCCGAGCCAGCGCTGATTGACAAAATACATATCGCAGCGCTTCGCTTCGGACTCAATGGATTCCTGCGCCTGCTTTTTCGTGCCGACAAAAAGAACAGACTGGTTGTTTTCGGCGACGCTGCGCACGAAATCATAAGCCTCTTCAATCTTTTTTACGGTTTTCTGCAGGTCGATGATGTAGATGCCGTTGCGTTCCGTAAAGATGAATTCCTTCATCTTCGGGTTCCAGCGGCGGGTCTGATGGCCGAAATGTACACCGGCCTCCAACAGTTGTTTCATGGAAATCACGGACATGGTTGATAAACCTCCTCGTTTTTTTCGTCCCGGTGTTTCCGCTCCTTCGGGAACCCGCGTTGCGGGCACGAGCCAAAGGATCCGCACCGGTGCGTGATACCTCGCGTATTATAGCACAGACTTTTTTGCCTGCGCAAGCAAAACCATGAGAAAACCGGTATTTTTCGGGATCACAGCCCTATCTTCGGAGAAAAATGCCGTTATTCTTCGCCCTCTCCGTCTTCCCCGTCCGCCATTTCGTCGAAGAGTTCAATAAACTCATTGAACACCTCGTCCAATAAAATCGGGTTATCAATGGAAACATAGTTCTCAACGCCTTTGTCCTTAACGACTTCCAGCAGAACGACCTCGTCCTCGCCAACGCCATCCACTTCGTCCAGCGGCAGCAGAGCGGCATATCGTTTGCCTTCATAGTCAAACGTCATGACAAGATCGAAACGAACGGGGGTTCCGTGTTCGTCAATAAGCTCTACAATTGTGCTTTGCTCTTCCATGATTCCTCGTCTTTCTGCGGTCGGTCGGGAAAGTTACGTATTTCCGTGTGCGTCCAGATAACTCTGCAGAATAAACACAGCCGCAATTTTATCGATTACCTGCTTGCGCTTATCCCGCCGCATATCCGCCTCAAGCAGCACCCTGCGCGCGCTCGCCGTCGAGAGCCTCTCATCCTGGAACGCATGTTCGCCGCTCCATTTTTCAAGAACCGCGTTTGCAAACTCACGGGTGATATCCGCTTGCATTCCATAACTGCCATCCATATTCCGCGGCATTCCGAATAGAATCTTGACCGGCTGATAGGAGTTGGCCAGCTGGATCAGATGCGAAACGTCCTGTTCGAGGCTGTCCGACCTCGTATATGTTTCGATCCCTTGCGCGGTAATACCCAAGGGATCGCTCACGGCAACGCCGATTCTTTTCTCACCGACATCAAACGCCAATATTCGAAGCATCCTTTATTTCCCTTCGACATAGGCGCGCACGAGTTCTTCAAGCAGCTCGTCGCGTTCTATGCGGGAGATCAGATAACGCGCGTTGTTGTAGCTGGTGATATACGTCGGATCGCCGGAAAGCAGGTATCCTACGATTTGATTGACCGGATCATAACCCTTTTCGCGCATAGAACCATACACGCTCAGCAGCGTATCCCGCGGAGAGCGCTTTTCACGCGGCAGCTCAAACTGCTGGGTATCCCGTTTATCGTCTGTCATATGCGTTCACCTCAATGCGATTATACCAAAAATGCGCTCAAGAAAACAGGGGATTTCCGGTTTCATACGGATTTTGCCGTTCGTTCACATTGTGGTTTCCAATTATTCATAGGTTGTGCTCTTGCGATAGAAACACAAAAACGTCCGCATTTCTGCGAACGTTTCATAAGAGAGCCGTTTTATTTTGCGATTTCCTGCGTCATTTCATTTTCAACGCCCGCGTCCTCAACCTGCGCGATCGCACCGCGCGCGAACACAAGCTTGACTTTGTCCGGACCAACCAGCAGCATAATAGTGTCTTCCTTGATGCTGGCAATGGTTCCGTAAATACCGCCAATGGTGCGGACGCGATCTCCCGTTTTCAGCGAGGAGAGCATGTCCTTCACTTTTTTATCGCGGCGACGCTGCGGAATGATCATGATGGCAAACATGGCAACCATGAGTACGATGAGAAGGCCATAGCTGCTGAAAAAGCTGGAAAGCCCTTCGGTGAAACTGCTGCTCATATTTAAAATACCTATACCCTTTCTGAATTCTTAATCAGTGTATCGTATTCCATAAATTGCGTCAAGAGATACGATTGTGTCAATTATGCGAATATGTTTGATTTTTGTGTCGAGAAACATTGTTCTGCTCAAAAAAGAGCGGCGGAACCGCTCTTCTATATAAATTCACTTGTTAAAAAGCCGACCGGTCAGTCTGTGGCGCCTTTTGCACCGGCTTCCGCCTTCTTTTTCATGTAGTCCTCAATCGCGGCTTTTACCGCCTCTTCGGCAAGAACGCTGCAATGAATCTTCTGCGGCGGCAGCCCTTCAAGTGCTTCGACCACGGCGGCATTTGTAATCTTGAGCGCTTCGTTCACACTCTTCCCTTTGATCATTTCGGTTGCCATGGAGCTCGTCGCAACGGCCGCGCCGCAGCCGAACGTTTTGAACTTTACGTCCCGAATGATCTCGTTTTCGTCGATATCGAGAAAAATCTGCATGATATCGCCGCATTTGGCGTTCCCGACGGTGCCAACGCCGCTCGCGTTTTCAATTTCGCCGACGTTTCTGGGATTCTTAAAGTGGTCCATCACTTTTTCTGTATACATATTCAAAATCTCCTTATTCTTCTGGCGTGTTTTTTCTCCGGCGCGCCGTCTATTTCTTCTTTGGGTACAGCGGGGACATATCCCGCAGACGCTGTACGATCTGCGGCAGCAGGTCGAGCACGTAATCGATCTCTTCCTCCGTTGTAAACTCCGAAAGCGTCAACCGCAGGGAGCCATGCGCAATTTCATGCGGCAGGCCCATGGCAAGCAGCACGTGAGACGGGTCGAGCGAACCGCTCGTGCAGGCGGAACCGCTGGAAGCGGCAATCCCGTTGAGATCCAGCATCAACAGAATCGATTCGCCTTCGATATAACGGATGCTGTAATTCACGTTATTGGGCAAACGCTTCGTTGGATGTCCGTTCAGTTTCACATCCGGAATGCGCTCGGCAATGCCCTTCATGAGTTTGTCGCGAAGGGCGCCAACACGAACGGCGTTCTCCTGCATATGCTCGTTTGCCAACTTCAGCGCGGCCGCAAGACCAACGATGCCCGGCACGTTCTCCGTGCCGGCGCGGCGTTTGCGCTCCTGACCGCCGCCGATGATCAGGGAAGGAATGCGCACACCCTTTCGAATATATAGAACGCCAACGCCCTTTGGCCCGTGAAATTTGTGCGCCGAGATCGAAAGCAGGTCGATGTTCATCCCGACAACGTCAATCGGCACATGCCCCGTTGCCTGAACCGCGTCCGTATGAAACAGAACGCCCTTGTCGCGGCAAATCTTGCCGATTTCCGCAATCGGTTCGATCGTTCCCACTTCGTTATTTGCAAACATAATCGAAACGAGCACCGTATCTTCGCGGATCGCTTCCGCAACCTGTTTCGCGGTTACCAGGCCGAACTCGTCTACCGGGAGAATCGTCAGTTCGGCAATACCCTCGCGCTCCATTGCCTGGAGCGTATAGAGAACCGCGTGGTGCTCAATTGCAGTAGTAATGACATGTTTGCCTTTTTTCTTGTTCGCAGCGACTGCGCCGCGCAGCGCCATATTGTCGCTTTCCGACCCGCCGGCGGTAAAGACGATCTCTTCCGGTTTTGCGCCGATGATGGCCGCTACGTCCGCCCGCGCGTCATCCACAAGTTTTGCCGCTTCGCGCGCGTATTCGTGAAGACTCGAAGGATTCCCGTAATAGGTTGAAAAAGCCGGAATCATCGCATCGATGACTTCCTGCCGCACCATCGTGGTGGCTGCGTTATCCAAATATACGTTCCGCATATCGTTCCTGTCCTTCTGTTCGCATTTCTTTTCTATATTCATTGTCGTGTTTCCACGTTTCGCAAAGCGACGGTTATAATCTTTTTATTTGCAAATGTTCTTCGTGCTGCCGCAGTGTTTCAGCTGCTCAATATAATCATCCGCAAGCTCCTGAATGGTTGTCTGTTCCAGCACGTCGTTGATGCGGTTCTGCAGTTTGAGAAACAATGGACGCGCCGAACAGGTGCAGGCGCTGTTGCAAATTCGATCTTCCGCACCGACACAGTCCACCACAGCGGTAGAACCCTCCAGCAGCGTTAAAACGCGCTGCACGGAGAGTTTGGAGGGATGGTTGGTGAGTTCGTAACCGCCCTGTGCTCCGCGAACGGTATCCACAACGCCGCCCTTCTTCAGTTCCCGCAGGAGCTGCTCAAGGTAGCCTTCGGATATCCCCTGTTCACCCGCAAGGATTGGCAGCGAAACAGGTCCGGAACCATACCGGACGGCAAGATCGATTACGGCTTTCAACCCGTATCTGCTTCTTGTTGAAAGTTTCATGCGCACCATACCCTACTAAAATAGTTGCCTTATGTGCATAGCATAGCATTTCACTAGTCTATTGTCAAGCAGGTTTCATGGAAAGAGATGCCATAAATGAAGAATCACTTTATACAATTCTTTTGTTCCAGCAAAAGCAGAGCCTGCTTCATGCCGGTGCCGAGCGCATACCCCGTCAGCGCGCCGGTCGATCCGATCACACGATGGCAGGGTACGGCAATCCAGAGCGGGTTTCGATTGCAGGCGCCGCCGACCGCGCGCGCCCCGTTCGGATTTCCGATCTTTTGCGCAATCTCGCCATATGTCCGCGTTTCTCCATATGGAATGTTCAGCAGTTCCTTCCAAACATTCTTTTGGAATTCCGTCCCTTCGGGATTCATTGGGAATGAAAACGCACTCCTTTTTCCGTCAAAATACTCCCGCATCTCCCGCGCGGCGATTTCCAGTGCGGAACCCTTTGGAGCGGTATCCGGAACCAGCGCATCCGTCGCGTTCTCAAGCCGTATTACGGATATTGCGTCCTCTTTCGATTCAAGAATCAGCTTTCCAACCGGCGTTTGCAAGCGGATGCGGTTCGGTTCCATATGCACAATTCGTTGCTCCTGTTTCATTCTTGCCACCTCCGGACACCGGCCTTTTCTTTTTATTATAGCCATTATGTGATATACTTGCAAAGTGCATTCAGCGACAAAACAGCAAGCCTGTATCACGCTTGACTGCCTGAAATATAAGGAAAGGGAATATCGAATATGGGTGATCTTCGTACGAATCTGGCGTTGGAATCCGTTGAGGCATCCGGCGAAAACGAAGCTCGAAACGATACCTTTACAACGCTAGACTATGTGCGCGAGCTGTATCTGACCGCCGAAGAGCAGAAGAAAAACGAGCGCAGGAAAATCCGTTTGCTTCGAGCAGGAGTTGCCATGATGGGCGTAACAATGGCCGCTGCGATCCTTTCCGCGCTGTTCGTTGTTCCCGCTTTGATGAACACGGCAAACGAAGCCTCCAAAGCGCTTGCGATCCTCCAAAAGGTGGATGTGGAAACTATCGCAAAAGATATGGACGCGCTCGCGATTCAGGCGAACGATACCTTCGTTCAGGTTGGCAGCGCCGTGCAGGTTTTAAACGATCTTGATATGGAATCCCTCAATGCAACCATTGGCGAATTGGAAACCGCCGTGGAATCCTTCTCGAATCTGGATGTTGCGAAACTGAACGAGGCAATCGCCAACCTGAACGCGACGGTTGAACCGCTTGCTCGTTTCTTCGGAAAAAAATAGCAGTTAAATCGATCGTTCCTATCATTATAAAAGGAGATTTTCACTCCCCATGCCGGAACTGCTTTCCATTCTCTACCTGATACTGTTTGCGCTTTGCGGCCTTGGCATATCACGTGTGCTGTTCTATCGTGAACGCCCGCTAAGGCGAATTTGGCTTGGATTGGTCTTTGGCTATGCGATGCTATTATGGTTTCCGGCGCTGTTTTCCTTTGCACTGGGTTTTCATTTGCCCGCGCAGTTGCTCGGATTATTGCTTGCCGGTCTGATCGGCGGCATCGGCTGGTTCTTTTCCCGTAAAAAATCCTGTACGGTTTCCTCGCTTAAAAGCGAACTCCCCGTTCTGATTAGCGTTGGACTTCTTTTCGCGTTCTGCATGGTGCTGCTTTCAAGCCATACCATTGTTGAAAAGGACGGGGCGCTCTATGTTGGGCAATCCACCTACGGCGATCTTGCAATGCATCTCGGGTTCATCTCCAGCATTGCCGTACAGGGGACGTTTCCGCCCATGTATTCCATCTGTCCGGACAAGCCGGTTTGTTATCCCTTCCTTTGCGAAAGCGTTGGCGCAACATTCTATCTCTTTGGCGCCGGCTTGCGCTTTGCAACCATGCTAACAGCGGGATACGCGTTTCTTCTCGTTCTTCTGGGTGTCTATTTCTTCTTTGAAGAATGGCTCGGCGAACAAAGAAAAGCCGTCTTTGCAATGCTCCTGTTTTTTATTGGCGGCGGCTTCGGGTTCTGGTATTTCTTTGATTTGCTCAAGGACAATCCCAATAATCTGGCCAGGCTCTTCACCGCGTTTTATGAAACGCCCACCAACTTTGTTTCCAATGGTCTGCGATGGGTGAACCCGATTGCGGATATGATGATTCCGCAGCGCGCGCTGCTCTTTGGCTGGGCGTTGCTCTTTCCCTGTCTGTTTTTATTGCACCGCGCGGCAATTAAGCGGGACACGGGTTCTTTTTTACCGCTTGCCATACTCGCGGGCTCCCTGCCGCTTGTGCATACGCATTCGTTTCTCGCGCTTGGCATTGTCAGCGGATTTTACTTTTTACGGTCGCTGTATCATAAGCAGGGGAAAAAACAGCTGCTCGGTTTTGCATTGTACCTCGGTATTGTTCTCCTGCTCGCGCTGCCGCAGCTTGTGTTCTTTACCTTTCGGCAGTCCGGCAGTTTTCTGAAAGTTCACTTTAACTGGGCAAACGAATCCGACAACTATTTCTGGTTTTATATCAAGAATTTCGGGTTAATCGCGCTGCTCGCGCCAATTGCGTTTGTCTCCGCGCGGCGGGAAGACCGCGGCGTAGTCGGCGGTGCTATTCTGATTTGGATCGTTGCGGAATTCATTCAGTTTCAGCCGAACCCATATGATAACAACAAGCTCCTTTTTATTTCGTTTGCCTATACCTGCGGGCTTGTCGGCAGCTGGCTGATCGATGCCAAGGATCGACTCATGCGCGGCGGCATTCGGAACCGCATCAGTACCGCGATGCTCTCCGCGGTTGTCTGCGTGACGCTTTTTCTCTCCGGTGTTCTCACACTGGGCCGGGAATACGTCTCCGAGTATCAATTGATCAATCCAAACGAGCTCCTCGCTGCCAACTATGTGAAAGAGAACACGGCGCCGAATGCTACCTTCCTAACCTATAACAACCACAACAATTGCATTGCCGCGCTGACGGGACGCAACATCGTCTGCGGCTCCGGCTCCTATCTTTATTTTCACGGTGTGGATTACTCTGAGCGTGAGCAGGATCTAGCCCTGCTGTACGAGGAACCGAGCACGTATTTCGCGCTGCTTTCCAAGCAGCTGAAGATCGACTACGTCTTAATCGGCGATAACGAACGCGCGAACTACAGCATCGACTTCGATTACTTTAACAGCAATTTTAACGTGTTCTATCAGAACGATTCCGTAATCATTTACAGCGTGCATTCCTGACGGAACAAGCGATAAAAGAGCCGCCGTTTACCGAAAACGACGGCTCTTTGCATTTTTGAAATACAGGGCTAGTTTTTTTTCAGCTTGTATCCGGATACACCTGCGAGCAGGATCCCAATGCCGGAGATCAGCGCGAGAATCGCACCGACGATACGATAGTTTTCCGCTGTATTGGTCATAATATAGTTGTACAGTGTAATATCCAGGCTCCCGCCGTTTTTCACCGATTCGGTGTGTGCGGTTGACAGCCCGATCGCCGTTGAAGTAAGCACAAGTACAAGTCCCAGCACGAACAGAAGCACGAGCACGACAAGGAGACCCGTATAAACCTTCTTCGGGTTCTTCTTTTCTTTCATAAACATTTCTTCCATAGAATTCTCTCCCTTCAATTCATTTCGTCGAGTCCCATCATGAGCCGGTAAACAGGTTTCAGCAACTGGAATCCTTCGATGATCTCCGTAGCAATTTCGGGAGAAAGCGTTTTGCTCAAATTGGGCGAAGAGTAGCAAAACGACAGCCCTTTTCGATTGAGAAAGGGCAGTACTCCTTCCGGAGCGTCCGTAAAGCGCGGCCGTTTGAAAAGTTCGCCTTCCACCGTGAACCGTTCGATAAAGGCAGGATCGTTTACAAGCGAAAGGAACTTCTGCGGTTTCGCTAAAATACGCGGCCGGATTTCCCGCATGAGCGCCGGATTCGAACCGTACATGCCCATTCCGTATCCATACCCTTCACGCTCAAATTCCGCATAGACCACAAGACTTTCACTTAGCATGCCGCCGGGTCGGCGAAACCCCAGCCAGGCGTGATCACGAAACATCGTTTTATCATGCGTATAACGGGTATCGCGCCGAATACGGGATATCACGCTCGAAGGACGAACGTTAAATTCCGCGTCGATTTCCTGCGCAGCCGGCGTCAGCTCTACGGCAAGCTGTTTCAGCGGCTCGTAAACGTTCTTTTTATAGCGTTCGCGGTTCGCTTCGAAAAAGGAGGCTTCATTATTGAAGGCAATCTCCCAGAAGAATTGATAGGCGTCTTTGTTCAGTCCCTGAAACACGGGTTTTACTCCTCGTCATCCTGAAAATTGTTGTTCAGCCGGTGAACGCGCGTCACCGTTTGTTTCGGTTTTGCTTGAGGTTTCGGCTGCTGCCTGTATTCAAAAACGCGGGGCACGCCAGCTTGCGCGCGCTGTTTGGCCGGTTCGCTCGTGCGAATCTGTTCGCGCGCTTCAGCGGGTTTTTCCCTTTCATCCGGTCTTCCGGCGCGTTTTTCCGCACAGGCTTCCGTTTCGGATATTACCGTCCTGCGCGTTTTATCCGAGGCTTGCCGCGCGGGATAACCCGTAGTTTCCTGCGTGACATGTTCTGCTTTCTCCTGCGTTCTTACCACCGGTTCGGAAACAGGCGCGGGCGGAGGCAGGTATATGGGTTTCGCCTGCTCAAATTCTTGATACTCATTGCTATTTTGTGTGAGCATACGCTTCGTATAGCGAATCTCCTCCGGATCCGGTTTATCGTCATAGGATTTGCGAATCGTCTGGCGGTCCTTCGAGTCTTCGAAATAATCGTCCAGGTCATCCTCTCCGCCTACGGAGAGACGAGGCGTTTTTGAACGCTCCATTGCCATTAGCGCAATCAGAATAATAAACGAAAGAACCATAAGCGCCGCAAGTACGATTAAAACCTTCGTCACCCCGGTCATCAATCCATCAAAAATAGTAGTGCTGCCGGATGGCGCGGGCGTCGCAGACTCCGCAGAAGCAGTTTCCGTTCCATAGGCGACCGGCATCACGCAGCTGGCGAGCTCGCGGTTTGCCCCCGTTGGATCATATCCCTTTATGGTGATGGAAAGATTGCGCGGAGAACCGAGCTGGATATCCAAATCAAAACTTGTTTCCCCCGCCGGCAGCATTTCAAAGTTTTTTACCACTCCAATGCTGGTTTCCAGCACGGTAATGCTGGTTAACTCAACCGTGCTTAAATTGGAAATGGTAACGCGCGCGCTTAGTTTTCCGCTTTCGCTTGTCCACGGCGTGACCGTTTCCGCCCGTACGGTAACATTAATTTGGGAGGAATCCACATATGGATATATTTCATAGACGTCTTTCGGAGCAAGCGTATATGGATTTTCAAACGAGTCCGTTCCGGCGAGCGAAAATTGAACGCTTCGCAGCGGCTCGCTCATGACTGGAACGACAATATAGGAAAACGTGGTCTGTTCGCCCGGGGCAAGGGAAAACGGCACATCGTTCACCAGATTCGCTCGTTCGTCCGAAATTGAAATGTCGCGTATTTCCTGCGTGCCTGTGTTTTCCACGTCGATGGTAAATGTTACGCCGCTCGAAGTCGGCGTACCCGCCTGAATTTTCAAATCCAGCCGGATGAGCACCATGACGAGTTCGAGCGGGTCGAGCGAGGAAAAGGTTTTCGTCTTTCCGTTAACCGTATAGGTGACAAAAGGCGTGCTCGTTACGCTCTCCTCGCCCATCGTATAGGTGTAATCGATGGAGTAAGTTCCGCTCGCGCGAAGGGAATCGAGCTGAAGAATCGGCGTGTCGCTGACGTTCTCATCGATCAGCGTAATGCCCGACATATCGAACTTTGTTGTATTCTTTACTGTATACGTTAAAACGACTTTATCGCCAGGTTTGGCGTTTGTTGTGCTCGCCGTCCGCATCACGGTAATAATCGGGTTTTCCGCCTGCTGAACCGTTATGGACGCCTCCTGGCTCATTGGTTCGCCGTTACGCGTCCAGGTTACAACGAACGGAATCGGTTTCCCGAGCTGGGACTGGCTTATATTAAGCGTTACCGGAATATCCCGCGCGCTGCCGCTCTGCGGAATGATCTGGTCCTTCATTTCATAGCAGACCGTTCCGTTATTGCTGATCGCAACATCCTTCATCGGATAGTCCGCATTGTAATTCGTTATTTCGAACGTAAAGGTGACGCTTCCGCTGTCCGGCAGTTCGGTTGGCGTGGCGGTAATATCGATCTTGACTTCCTCCGCATGTGCGCGCGGGATATACAGCGCAAAGCAAAGCAGGGCGGCTGAAATGCCAAGAATCGCTTTGAGAATTGATTTCATCATTGCTGTAACCTTAACGTTTCTATTGCTTTAAATCGCTGTTCGCCGGAACTTCCTGTGCGCGAAGCGAAAAAACACCGCGGGTGATCGCTGCCCCGCCGTCCGTTCGTTCCGTTACGATTCGGACAAACGCTTCGGCATCCTCCGCCGGCAGATAACACTGAAGGGTAACGCGCTCTCCAAATTCGCTTGTCGTTTTATATCCGCCGCTTTTCAGCAGCGGCTCCAGCACGGCGTAACTCGGGTAGGAAAGTGAAAGGCAAATTGTTTCGCAAATACACATGCGGCACAATCCCGACGCTGCAAGCGCTTCCGAAGCGGCTTTACCGTAAGCGCGAACGAGCCCGCCCGTTCCAAGAAGCACGCCGCCGAAATAACGAACCACCGCGATCAGCGCATTCTCCGTTCCGCTTTGGAGCAGCACGTTCAGAATCGGAGCGCCTGCCGTGCCGGAGGGCTCCCCGTCGTCCGAAGAACGCGAAACGCCCTGGTCGGCCAAACGAAACGCATAACAGCAATGCCGTGCATCCCAATATCTCTTTCGTAGTTCGGAGAGGTGCTGCTGTGCTTCCTCTTCGCTCGATACCGGCTGGCAGAAGCCAAGAAAGCGCGATTTACTGATCAAAATCTCGCTAACCCCCGACTTTTTGACCGTCTGATACGATTTTAGCCCTTTCGAACTCTGCAATAGCTCTTTTTCCCCTTGCGGATGATCACGCCTTCGCCTTCAACCTGCGAAGCATCCAGTGCGGCCGAAACGGATTCCGCCTTAACGTCGTCCACAAATACGCCTCCACCTTCGATCAGCCTCCGCGCGTCGCTCTTGCTTGCGGCCAGTTTGCTGAGCACCATTAGGTCGGTCAGGCGAAGGCCGCTCGATGCGATATCCTCGGCCGAAAGTACGCAAGTTGGAATCGCGCTCAGATCCGCTCCGCCCGCAAACAGCGCCTCTGCCGCAGACTGCGCGCGCCTGGCTTCTTCTTCACCATGCACCTGTGCGGTGAGCGTATAAGCCAGAACTAGCTTTGCTTCGTTAATCTGTTCGCCCGGCAGCCCGCCGAGGCGCCGAACCTCGTCCATTGGCAGAAACGTCAGCAGCGCCAAACATTTTTCAACATCCTTATCTCCAACATTTCGCCAGTATTGATAGAAGTCATAAACGCTGCACTTCTCTTTATCGAGCCAGACGGCGCCTTTCTCCGTTTTACCCATCTTCTTCCCGTCGCTCGTGGTCAGCAGCGCGGTGGTCAGCGCAAAAGCGGGTTTCTGTTCCTTGCGGCGAATGAGATCGGCTCCGCTTAAAATATTGCTCCACTGGTCGTCCCCGCCCATCTGCAGAACGCAGCCAAGCCGACGGTTCAGTTCGAGAAAATCATAACTCTGCATGAGCATATAGCCCATTTCGAAGAACGTTAATCCGCGTTCCATGCGCTGTTTGTAGCACTCGGCCGCCAGCATGCGGTTTACCGAAAAATACACGCCAATGTCGCGCATAAAATCGAGAAAATTCAGCGGGTAGAGCCAGTCGCCGTTGTAGACGATCTGCGCCTTCCCTTCTCCAAATTCAAGCAAACGCGACATTTGCTTTTGAAAACATGCGGCGTTATACGAAAGTTGTTCTTTGGACATCAGCGTTCGCATGTCCGTTTTACCGGAAGGATCTCCGATAAACGCCGTACCGTTGCCCAGCAGAACGATTGGCCGGTGCCCCGCGCGCTGCATATGCGCCATGGACATTAAAGCGACATAATGGCCGATATGGAGACTGTCCGCAGTCGGGTCAAATCCGATATAAAACGTGACCTTTTCTTTGCCGAGCAGTTCGCGCAGATCTTCCGGGTGAGAGCACTGCTTTAAAAAACCGCGCTCTTCCAATATGTCGTATACGTTTCGTTCCATCTTGGGTTTCCTCCGTTATCATTTAAAACCGTCAGCTTACATACGTCGCTTGCGCGATATATCTTTCACAATATACCACGAAATAAAAGAAGAAACAATGTCGCCGCATCGTTTCTTCCCGTATACCATGCAATCCCGTTTCGATTGGATCCAACTTTTGCTTGCCGCTATTTCAGCGCAACGGTGAACCGGAATACCGCAAATCCTTCTTCATTTCTTGCCTCAATCGACTCACCCAGATGCGAAAGAATTTCGTGTACAATCGCAAGGCCAAGGCCGGTTCCGCCATCCGAATGCGAAGTGTCCGCCTTGTAAAAACGCTCGAACAGATGCGGAAGGTGTTCTTCCGGAATGTGGCCGGAATTTCGAACGGAGATTTCGGCGAACCTCCCGCCCTTCGGCAGGCGTGTTTCCACAACGATTACACTTTCATCCAGCGCAAATTTAATCGCATTATCCAGCAGCGCAATCAATACCTGTTCAATTCGGTCGCGGTTGGAATTCACGTTGAGCGGCGACTTGCAGTTCCAGTTGTTTACAATGCGAATGCCGCTGTAAGACGCAACCAGGCTCATCTGCTCAACCACTTCCGCCACGACCCCGTCCAGATGGAATATCTCCTTTTCGAGCGCCACCGCGCCGGACTGAAGGCGAGAAAGCTCTAGTAAATCGTTAATCAGGCGTGTCAGGCGCATGGATTCGCGCAGGATATATCCGTAGTATCGGGCGCGGTCTTCCTCTGCTTTCACCAAGCCGTCGTTGAGCGCTTCCGCAAGGCTCCGGATGCTGGCAATCGGCGTTCGGAGTTCGTGGCTTACATTTGCAACATAGTCGCGCCGCGTCTGCTCCAATCGTTCGGCCGCCGTAATATCCTGAGCCACTATAACGGTGCCCGGGGCTAACTCGCTTGTCTCCTGGGACAGGGTAATCACGAGTAACAGTTTTCGCTCGCCCGCGTCAATCGTCGTTTGGCGCACTTCTCCCGTTAGCCGGACCTGATCGCAAAGCGGAAGCAGGAACGACAGCGAAGCAAGCAGTTCCTGCTCGGAACAAACGTTTAGCAGCACGCAAGCCGCCTGATTATGGTAGAGCATGGAATGATCCGCTTCCAGCGCCACTACGCCTTCCTGCAGCCCGTCCAAAATCATATGCAGCTGGTTTCGCGCGAGCACAAGGTCGCTGATGTTGCGCTGCAGCTCGCGGGAAAGATGATTGAGCGCAGAACCGAGCTGCCCGATTTCATCATCCCGGCTCTCGTCCGCACAAATGGAAAAATTCCCGCTCGCCATCGCCGCGGAGGCAATCGTCATGGAACGGATGGGGTTCGTCATGCGGCGCGAGATAAAGTAGGCCGGAAACACCATGCAGACCGAAGCGACGAGCGAGCTAATGATCAGTGCCCGTACAAAGCTCATCATGGAGCTGTACACTTCAAACGAAGGCCGCGTCATGAGAATAGCGCCGACAACACGCTCCATATTGTCCTCAATGGGAACGCCGACGACAACGCCGTCCACCGAGCGCCATTTTGTGGAAACCAGCTGTTCTCCGGAACGGACGACCTGACTGCCATCGTTGAGAATCGTTTCGCTGACCGGATCGTTGGAATTGATGTTCTCCGTGGTGTAGGCGATCAGCATACCACTTTCATCAAAGATATAAACGCGTGTCCCCTGCTGGTTCTTCAGTGTAAAATCCAGAAACGAATCATAGGACACCTGACCGTTTTGCAGCCTGGTCGCAAGCCGCGCCATGGACTCCGCGCGCGGAAGCATTTCATCCGCAATTCTTTTTGCGTGAACGCTCGCGCCCGCAAACAGATAGACCAAAACCCCGATCACGGAGGTGAGCACACATCCGAAGATCAGGTAAAACAGAAATTTCTCGAAAATCGAGCCTCGTTTTTTTTCGTGTACCGGCTGTTCTTCCTGCCAGTACCGTTTCTGTAATCGTTTCATTCGTAAATCTGGCGCCGGAGTTCCCGCGCCGGAACCATTCCTGTTGTTTTATCTGTCCGGTTGCGAAAGCCTTACTCGCTCGCGCCGAATTTATAACCCACGCCGTATACCGTTCGAATTCCCCAGCTAAGCCCTTCATCCGGTATTTTCTGGCGGATTCGTTTAATCTGGGTATCGACGGCACGCGTATCGCCAAAGTAATCGTACCCCCAGATTTTGGAAAGAATCTGCTCGCGGTCAAATACCCGCCCCGGGTGGGATGCAAGCAAGTATAGAATCTCTACTTCCTTTGGCGTAAAATCGACCGGTTTCCCTTTGATTTTAACTTCGTAGTTCGACAGGCAGATTTCCAGATTCTCCATGCGTATGGTCTTCCCTTCGGTTTCCGGCTCCGCGGAAACGCGCCGGAGCACCGCCTTAATGCGGGCAATCAACTCACGCGTGGAAAACGGCTTTACTAAATAATCGTCCGCGCCGAGCTCGAGCCCGACCACGCGATCGACTTCCTCGCCTCTCGCGGTTAGCATAATAATCGGAACATTGCTCTTCTGGCGAATCTCACGGCAGGCGTCAATGCCGTTTTTCTCCGGCATCATCACGTCCATCAGGATCAGATCCGGCGATTCGCTCTCCGCCATCTGCACGGCCTGTACGCCGTTATACGCAGAAGCGTGCGTAAACCCTTCGCTCTCCAGATACACGCCAATGGATTCGTGAATGATCGGCTGATCGTCACAAATTAAAATATGCGCGGTTTTCTGCATATTCACACCTCCCTGATATGGCCATTATAATATGCGTCTTGACACAATTCAATGAAACGCGGGAGCTTGTCGAAATTGTACACGATTTGAACAAGATCAAAGTAAAATTGCGATATCCCGCCATAATCATTAGATATTTTCATTGAAAAAGCGCGGAGGTCTCCGCGCAAATCCAGTTAATTCCGTTTCTTTGGTTTCCGGTCATGCGCCGCTTTCGAGATGACTTCATACGGCGCATCCTGCGACGCTCGGTCGGATTGCTGCGTGTGCGCGGGTTTTTCCTCCATGTCGTGGATCACGGTATTGGCGGAACTCGGGCCGAGGGCGATTGCGTTGCTCACGTACTTCTTTAGCGTAAAATGGAAACTTGTGCCCTTATCCATTTCGCTTTCAACAAAAATACTTTCGCCGAGTTTGTCGATAATCTGCTTGGCTATGGAAAGTCCAAGGCCTGTTCCACCCTCCCGGCGGGATTTGTCGGTCTTATAAAACCGTTCAAAAATCTGTGGTAAATCCTCGTTGGAAATGCCGCATCCGGTATCCGCAACGGTGACCAGGATCCGGTCCCCTGTCGTTTCCGAAGCGCTGATGGTTATGCTGCCGCCTTCCGGCGTATAGTGCATCGCGTTGTCCAGCAGGATTACAAGTAACTGCTCGACGCGGTCCTCGTCCGTCATTGCATAGGGAACGTTCTTCGCGTCCAGCACGAGACGGATCCCGCGCTGCGCCGCTTCGTTTTGATAGTTCTGTTTAGTGTCCGCCAGCAGTTCTTCCAGATTGACCGCGTGCAGTTCCATGTGCTCCGTTCCGGATTGCAGGCGTGAAAGCTCCAGCATATCCGTAATCAAACGCGAAAGGCGAATGACCTCGCGCAGCATAATCCGGTAATAACGTTGTTTGGTTTCCTCGTCCTGCACCATTCCATCGGAAAGTGGTTCCAAGAGTCCGCGCACCGCGGTGAGCGGCGTCCGCAATTCGTGGCTGACGTTTGCGACATAATCCCTGCGCGTTTTTTCCAGCCGTTCGAGATCGGTCATGTCCTTGAACAGACCGACAACGCCCGTGCATTCGCCCTCTTCGTCCGTAACCGGAACGATGGTGATCCAAAGCACCCGTTCGTTCGGGAGCGAATAATGCAGGCTTGCGGGTTCCCGGCTTTCATAAACCGAACGGAACATTTCCCAAATGGAAGCGTCCGGAACAAGGTCCATTGGAACCTTTACTTCTACCGCACCGAACATTTTCATGAGCGCAGGATTGTAGTGCGTCAGGCAGCCGATATTGTCGATCGCGGCAACGCCGTCCGTAAAACTGGAAAGGATCTGGTTAAGCTGCCGTTTCTCGCTCTGCAATTGATAGATGGTTTGGGACAGGTTGTCGCAAAGAGTGTTCAGGGCGCGCGCAAGAATACCGATCTCCCCGCTCGCCTTCTCGTTTGCGCGTACGTTGAACCTGCCTTTCGACATTTCGATGGCGGCGTTGCTCATGTCGTGCAGCGGCTTCGACAGACGGTTTGTACTGAATGCGACAAGCAGCATGACAACCGGAAGAATCGCAAGGATCGTTCCGGTGAGTACATTATTCAGCTGATTAAATGCGGACTGAATTCGCTTGATCTGTTTGATGACCAGAATGACGCCGGTCACATTGCCATCCGTATCACGCACGGGAATGCCAACCGAAACGGCGGTTTCGCCGTTCAGCAACAGCAGGTTTTTGTTTTCCACCGTCTGTCCGCGCAAAACGTTCTGCACTTCGGCGCGGTAATATTCGCCGAAGTCCTGGACTTCCACGGTGCTTCCGACGTTTCGGACAATCAGGATTTTACCGAGCGCGTCCGCGATAAGAATCGCGCTTTCGCTGGAGACGGTTTGTTTTTCGATGAGACGCTGAAACGCCTCCTCGTTCATATAGCCGTTCTTATATTCCTCGTAAATCTGACGCGTAACCTCCGCCTCCGGCTCGAGGTTCGCCATTTCAATGGATATATATGTATTTTTTCCAACATACGTATAAGCCGCCAGCAAAACAATGTTTGCCAGCAGCAATGCGATGATCGATACGATTAGAATTCGCCAATAGAATACACTGCGCATGAAACGCGTCTTCTCATTCGGTTTCGAACTTGTATCCGACGCCGTAAATTGTTTTAATGCTCCAGCCAAGGCCGGTGGAATCGAGCTTTGCGCGGATTCGTTTGATATGCGTGTCTACCGTACGCGTTTCGCCCGCAAAATCATATCCCCAAACGCGGGAAAGCAGCTGTTCTCTGGTAAAAACCTGACCCGGATTGGAAGCGAGCATGTGCAGAATTTCAATTTCTTTCGGTGTGCAAATGACCGGCTGTCCGCGCAGGGTTACGGTATAGCTCTTCAGATCGATCGTAAGGCTGTTATAGCTGATTACGCTCGAATCGCTCTTGGGTTGCTCGGTTGCGCGGCGAAGTACGGCTTTGATACGGGCAACCACTTCGCGCGGGCTGAACGGCTTTACGATGTAATCGTCCGCGCCGAGTTCGAGACCGACAATTCGGTCGATCTCCTCGCCTTTTGCCGTCAGCATCAGAATCGGCAGCTGCGAGGTTTTTCGAATCTCGCGGCAAACTTCGATGCCGCTCATTTTCGGCATCATGATATCCAGAACGCAGAGCACGACCTCCGGCGTAATGCTCTCCAGCGCGGATACGCCGTCGAACGCATCCACAACCTCAAAGCCCTCCGCTTTCAGGTAAATACCAAGCGCTTCGTGAACGACTTGGTCGTCGTCCGCAATCAATACTTTCTGCGCCATATTCCAGCTCCTTGTCGTCAGCTTATTTGTTATCCTGTTCAGTATACCATACTTACGGAAAAACCGTATAGTGTCCGGTATTTTCTCCTGCAGACCGTTTCCGCAGCCGGTCTTAACCGCCGTATTTTCGGATGACTTCTCCCGCAAAGCGCGCATCCTGCTCCATGACCGGGACAAGCTCACGGTTATAGATTCCGCTGGCGGGATGATACAGCGGAATCAGGATTACGGATACGCCGTTTATTACGATCGCCCGTTCCGTTCCATGCACCAGCCCGATCACGGGCGCTTTCTGACCGGCGAGCCGGTAAACGGCCTTCAGCGGCGTATTTCCAAGCGTCAGGATCACGAGCGGGGACAACAGTTCGATTTCGCGTGCTAAAAGCGGCAGCGAAAGCGAAATTTCAGCCGGAAGCGGCGTACGGTTTCGAACCGTTCTTGCCGAACGGATCACCGGCCGGTACTTGACCGAATTTGTAATATAGATATCGTTTCGCGCAACGCCAAAAAGACGGATCAGTTCATCCAGCTGCTTTCCGGCCTTCCCGACAAAAGGCCTGCCAAGTTTCGTCTCTTCCGCACCCGGCGCCTCGCCGATCAGCAGCGCGCCCACGCTGCCCGTTCCTTCGCCGAATACGGGAAACCGGTATTCCCCCTGTGGAACGTCCCTCTCGGCCAACGCAAGCAGACGTGACTGCTCCGCCTCGTATGCCTCCTCCAGCAGAGATTTGTTTCGCGCGGAAATCCCATGCTTTCCCAAGCGTCAGCCTCCGTTACTATTCTGCGTTTGCGAAGCCATGTCGCTCTGCAGTGACGTGAAATCGCTCTTGAGCGTTTGATACAGCGGCTCGATCTCGGAATACTGGTAGCCGACCAGCGCGACTTCGAGCGCGGCAATTTCATCTTTCAGCTGGTTTTTTCGCTCGTCCGGCACATTTGCTGCCGAGTCGAGATAATCGTTTACCTGCTGAATCAAATCCTGCGACTGGGTTTTCAGTTCGAAGATCGAAAGCGATCCGTCGGAATGTACCGTGCAGGTCTTCATGCTCGCAACGAATTCCTCCGTGGTCAGTTCGGTGCGAACCGCCGTTGGCAGCGCTTTGAGCAGATATTCGTCGTCAAACGTATAGAGCGGATTATCCGGCCGAATCAGAATATAGCTCACCTTTTGCACCTGTTCGGCCGGGCAGAATTCGGTTGCGATGGCGTTCTCCGCCGAGCAAATCGAAAGCGTCACGTGCATATCGCAGTACTCCGTTGGCGCTTTGTCCGCAAGGAACCAGTCGGTCACCGGTTTATGATCCGGATCGTCCTTGCATGCGTCCGTTGCGAGCAAACCGGAAACCGGGCAAACGGTTCGTTTCACCAGGCCGAGCGAGGTTGGATCCGCGTCGATAATGGACTTGTCCTCCAGCCCTTCGTGAATCTTCGACATATATGCCTGCCAGAGCGGTGCCGCCTCGTCCCCGCCGGAGGATCCTTTTTTCAGCTTATTCGCGGGATAGTCATGCCCGACCCACAGCGTTGAAACATAATAGGGCGTAATCCCCGCGAAATAGACGCTTGCGTAGTCCGAGTTTGTGCCCGTTTTTCCGGCTACGGTCATATCCGTAATCTTCGCTTTTGTGCCGGTGCCGCTCTTAACCGCATCCGTCATCATGTCCACCAGCAGCCAGGCGGTGCTCTCCTGAAACACACGGTGCGAATCGCGCACTTCGTCCGCATCCAGAATCACATTTCCAGTGGCATCCAGCACCTTGGTAAACGACAGCGGCTCGTTATAGACGCCTCCGTTTGCTATGGTGCCATACGCCGCGGACATCTGAATCGGCGTTAAACCGGACGTGCCAAGCGCAAGGCCCGCGCCGTCAACATTGATCTCGCTTTGCGTTGCGCCAAGTTCATAGAGATACTGTGCGGCAACGGCAGGCGTTACATCGTCCATCAGAATCCGGGAAGCCGGAACGTTGAGCGAACTCATCAGCGCGCGGCGGAACGTCACCGGACCATAACGTGAATCCAGACCGCCGGATGGATAGCCCTTTTCCGTGTTCCATCCCGTAATCGGCCCGTCCATATTATAGGTGATGCTCGCGGGCGAGTATCCAAGATCAAGCGCCGGTCCATAGACGGTTAACGGCTTAATGGAGGAGCCCACTTCTGTATAACTCTGGGACGCGCGGTTGATCCCTTTGCGAACGGTTGGCTCGTTCCGCCCGCCCACGACCGCGCGCAGTTCGCCCGTTCGGTAGTCGATGACGACGGCAGCCGACTGCGGCTCTACGGTTTCAATCACGGTGCCGTCATCCTTTGTCTCGACCATCAGCGATTTGGACGTGTCCGCCAGCGCCGGATAGTTCTCCCACTGGCTCAGCGTGGTCTGAACGATGTTTTGTATGCTTGGATCAACGGTTGTGTAAATATGATACCCGCTGGTGCGCAGTTCGTTTTCCACCGCATTGCGGTTTGCGGAAGTATTGCTCAGCCCGCGCTTTTCTAACAAATGCGTCACGACGTCGCTGATGGTATACTCAACGAAGTAAGCCATGTCGTACATCTGCTTCTGTTCGCTGACTTCAATGATATTGACGGTTTCCTTCAGCGCGGACTGATACTGTTCTTTCGTAATAAAGCTGGCCTGATACATTCGTGCGAGAACCTGATTCGTTCGCTCGTCGGTAACTTCCATCTTGTCCCGCTGATACATGTTCTTGCGCGGGTCATAACGGTACGGGGCCTGCGGTAGTCCGGCCAGCATGGCGCACTCGCGTACGGTCAGTTCCGAAAGTTCCTTGCCAAAGTAATCCTTGGCGGCAGTTTTCACCCCGTAATTGCTCTCGCCAAGCGGAACGTCGTTGAGATACGCTTCCAGAATATCATCCTTGCTGATCGTCGTTTCCAGTTCGAGCGCCATATACGCTTCCTGGATTTTGCGTTTGTAATTCCGCTGGGAGCCGAGGATTTTATTTTTGATAAGCTGCTGGGTTATCGTGCTGCCGCCGGAGGAATTGCTGTTTCCCAAAATCTCCAGCGCAGCGGAAAACAGACGTTTGAAATCCACGCCGCTGTGCTTGTAGAAACGCACGTCTTCGACGGCGATAAACGCGTTCTTCAGCATGTCCGGAATTTCTTCAATATCCGCCCAGTCGCGGTATTCCACATCCGCAATCGTCGTAATCAGGTCGCCGTTCATGTCGTAGAGATAGCTGGTGTAGTCGGAAATGGTCAGCTGCGCTACGTCAAGCGAAGGCGTCGTTTCAACGTAGGCCTTCACCACGCCCAGCAAAAGTCCCATTCCGATGAAACCGATCACAACAAACGCAAAAATGCTCAATTTCAGAGACGTAAAAAGTACCGCGAGAAAAAAGGAACGCGGTTTTTTCCGCTCCGTAAAGAGCGGCGCATTCTCCTCATAAGGTTCGTACCCGCTGTTTTTTTTGTTGGTATCTTCCAGACGGTAGAACGGATTGCTTTTTGCCATGCGCTACATACACCTCATAGAAATCGTTCGTATTATAGCATAGCCATATCGCGGCGTGCATGAAAGCCGCAAAAAGTTCATACTTTCGCAAGATTCCCAGTCATTTTCGAATCGCCGGTTCTTTTTCGCGCCTGCGTATAAAATACAGGACGGCGCAGCTTGAAATTCGAAAAATGAGTCTTTACAAACTTTCCGGTTTCTACTATAATAGCACATGCGGCTTGGGGCTTTAGCGAAGTTGGCTATCGCGCTACACTGGCAGTGTAGAGATCACCGGTTCGAATCCGGTAAGCTCCACCAGGAACAAAGAGTCCATTGTCGGATGGGCTCTTTTTTTCATTTCATAAAAAGCGTTGGCGAAGGGGCTAGATTAAAAACGCACCGTATCGATGATCCGCACTGTTCGTCCGGTTTATACTTCAACGATAAAACGACCGATGTGTATATCGGTTCCTTTTTTCAAACATCCCTCGATTACTTACACGAGATCGCAATCAGACGAATGGTTCCGTACGCGTTCATGCAGACGAGCAGACCGAACAAGATCAATGAGAGCTTTTCTTTCCTGTTTTTAAACTCGATTGGTTCCATCGTAATCAGCTTCTGCACGTTGCATTCGATCTCTTTTCTCCAAGCAAGCAAAAACGGTATTACAACGATCATCGATACCAAGTGCAGCGTTTGCCCAAAATTACTAAAGAACCCCTGCTTCGCAAAAACGACCTCAAAGACCGGAATACCAACGAAGTCAAACGCGCACAGCACGATTAACCCGATGACAAATGCATCCTTGAACACCTTTCTGCCCATTTTTTCATACAGAAGGATAAGTACAAAAATGAAAAACACATGATATCCCCAGCATATACCCGAGGCTCCGTGAAATTCACCACCAAGTGGATTCGGCCAGTTCGTATGCAGATAATCGATGCATGTCGTTGAAGCAAATGTGACCAGAGAAATCAAAGCTAGCCGTTTCGAACCAATCAAACACTCGATCAGGCTTCCGAACAGTAGAAACACCAGTAGATTACCGATCAGATGACGCGCAAGCATGCCGGGCGAGTGTGTAAAAGCAGGCAGCGCAAGAAAGTAGAAGCGGCTCAAATCCGGATACTGTCCCGAAAGTGAATTATAAACGTCCGGTAAAAAAAACTGCGGTATTGTGGAAAGCAAGCAAGAGAAAATCAAAGTCAGCGTGATGATCGGCCGATTTTTCCGAATTTGCACCAGCAGGCACTTTAGCATATTGATCTCCTGTCCAATTTACGGGTAACGTGCATATTGAATGCAAAGTCCGATCGTTTTCGACGAAACGAGCTTTCACCAGGCAAAGCTCGAGTGTTTTCTTGCCCTATTGTAGTGTGTCATTACAAGGCTCGTCAATGCCCCCCCGGCTAGCACCCACCCCTGCGTTTTGCTCGATTGTATCACATCGTGAGGGTGTAGACAAAACAAGAAACGTCCGGTTTTCGGGCGTTTTCTTTTTGCAAGGCGAAATTCTGTTTTGATAGGATGGCAACCATTCCATTAATGTACCGTTTGTGATCGATGCTTCGGGCGGTTTCCATTCGTCGCAGAAACCGGATATATTCCTGAGAATATCTAGTTGTCGGTTTCATCAATCGGCTTTTTCACTTTCCTGTCCGTAGCGTATTTTTTTGTTCTGATACATGCGTTCATCCGCCTTCGTAAAAAGATCGACGATGCCAGCATCCAACTTCCCGTCATAATACGCCGTTCCGGCAGAAAACGACAGAGAATAGGGTTTCTGTTTTGATTTGTTATATTTCTGCAAATTGGTTTCAAGCCGCTTAATCACCTTTCGGGCTGCATCCGGGTCTTCACTCTCAATAATCAGAATGAATTCGTCTCCTGCGTAGCGGTATGCGCTGTCTACCTGTTTAATCGACTTGGCAAGTTGATTTGCGATGACACACAGTGCCTGATCCCCTTCGTTATGTCCGTATGTATCGTTGATATTTTTAAACCGGTCGATATCCAGCATGATGAACGAGAAAGGCTGATGATGATCCATGATGTACCGAACGCGAGCTTCCAGTTGCGTTCTGGAAAGAAGGCCGGTTAGACAATCCCTTCGGATTTCTTCTTTTTCGACCAGAATATGCGCAGCCAGAGCAACGAGCGCCATCATTGGCCAAACCAGTGGCGTTCCATAAAAAAGGATCTGTATCGTCGCACCAAGGATTGGAAGGATGCCAAGCGTAAGTATGAGCTCATAAATTCTGCCGCTGATGAATTTTCTGTATTTCAGCAGCGTAAGCAGATAACCGAAAAACAGAACCATATTCAGCGACATAATCCAAACAACCGCCTCGCCTCTCTCATAACGGTTGTCTGAGGAGATGGTAAAGAGAATGCCACTAAAGAAATTGACAATTACGATCAGCACAACCGCAAGGTTGAAAGCAATATAGATCGTTCGCTTCTTTTTTTTCTCCGAATCGCTGGTCAGAATACATTCGTCCAGATATACAAGCCAGAGACTCAGTGGAGCCAGGTTCAGCATAAAAAGCAGCGAATTTGAAAGATATCCGGCCCAGTACATTGCCACGCCCGCTTTTTGATCAACTGCAAACGTGATCGCCTCCAGAACAAGCACCAGCATGGTTACGAAAATGATGATGCGGAACCAATATGCCGTCTTTGAATACAGCTCCCGATTTGTTTTGCTGTCCAGCAATAAAAACAGCAATGCCAACAGGGAGTAACCATAAATCACCAATTGCAGAATCAACATAGTTCTTCCATTCTAAACGGTCGGCTGAACGCGTTGTGTAATATTAATTTCCATGAAAACGTCGCCTTCGAGTAGTACGGTTATTTCTGTACGCATGGTATAGATTATAATCGATAGTATTCGATTGTCAAACGATCATACGTTATATTTCGAAGATAATCTTCTCGCCTTCTTGTGCATCCGCAGCATTATACCGCTGCCAAGCTCAACCGAAGTCAGTTCCTCCCCGCGGCAGAGCACATAGAGCAGGCAGCCGACTTTAACGAGCACTTTATTAAAGTGCAATTCCCCTTCCTGCGAATCCACATATGCCTGAACGCGCAGCATATCGTTTCTGTCGATGCCGGTTGTTTCGCTGAAAACATACAGCCAATTTTCCTTGCAAAGGCGGTACTCTTTCAGCGCAACGGTCTTGTCTCCGATTCGCTCGATTACACGGCCGATGTGCATTTCCTTCACGTCCGGCGGAAGCTCGAAAAGCGGAAGCTCTTCCCCGTCCTTCGAACCGTTTGCAATTGCATCGTCCTCACAATCCGCAAGGATGATCTGCTCCACCGCCTCGCCGGGCATTTCGTCCCCGAACGCGCGGTTTAAATCCGCTTCCCGCTGCGCCCATTCTTCGATCGCCGCACGAGTGACTTCCATGCCGATTTCATCGCGCTTTGTCAGGAAGTCCGGACGTTCGCTTTTTTGAAAACGCAGCGGCCAGAGTTTCATGGCACGCTCGGCGTGCAGTTTTGCGTAGTATTCAACGTATAGTTTGGATGGATCCACTTTCTTCTCCGAAATATAAGATGCAGATATTATACTACAAGTTAATGATAAATTGTAAATCCCGCTTCGATTTATCGAGCCGTTTTATTACTCTGCCTGTCCAATTATTTCAGCGGACACAAAAAAAGCAGTACCAGCAATATCGTACT
The DNA here is from genome assembly GCA_021373115.1 of Eubacteriales bacterium. Classification (GTDB taxonomy): domain Bacteria; phylum Bacillota; class Clostridia; order Christensenellales; family CAG-138; genus UBA7703. The sequence goes on from JAJFTI010000019.1 coordinate 29,320, forward strand.
GCCCTTTTTGGGTTATGCCGGTGTTCGCGTTTTTATTTTGGATGGGTTCCACTGTTGCTGTGCCTTGCTCCAGCGCTGGTAGATTGCGGCGGCAACCCATCGGCGCGGCAAGAGGTTCCCGAAAAAAGTAAGCGTCCGGTTCAATGCGCCCGGAATATAGATGCCTCCCCGACCCTGCAAACGATGAAGCGTCCTCGCCGCAACTTTTTCCAGCGGGTTTGTCGTTGCGTCACCCCAGAATCCCTGCGCTTCGATGCCGCTCATTGCTTCCTTCGTTGTCACAAGTCCGCCGGGACAAAGCGCAAGTACACGTACGCGGCTCTGCTTCAGTTCCTGTCCCAGTGCAACGGCCATGTCCAGCAGAAACCGTTTCGAAGCGGCATAGGTTGCTTTCAGCGGCATGGGATACATGCTTGCAAGGCTCGAAGTAAAGAGCAGATAAAACGGATGTCCCTCCCTGCGCCGGCTGAGAATCGCATGCGTTACGCGCATGGTCGCTTCGTTGTTGAGCGATATAATGCGAATAATATCCCGCCGCTGCCGCTCGAGAAAGCCTCCCTCGTAGTCAACGCCAGCCACGTTCAACAGCATATCGAACCGAATGCCATACCCGTCAATCTTTTCCAGCAGCGCATCAACGCTTTCATCGCTCGTCAAATCGCAGGCCGCCGTAGTCACCGTTATGCCGAACTGACGTTCCAGTCCGCGTTGAATGGACTTTAGCCCGCCTTCGTTAATATCGGTTAAAAACAGATTGAATCCGCGTTTTCCGCATTCGTTTGCCAGCGCGCGGCCGAGCCCTCCGCTTGCGCCCGAAATAAAAACATTCATGTTTTCCCTCCCTTTCCCGGTTCACTTGCCGGATATTGAATTCCGCACAACCGTTCGCTCAGCTCGAAAAGACGGCCGGCGTTTTCGCTCGTTACCTCGCGACTGTAGCGATTCGGTTTGCAGCGATAGTAGTACAATTCTTCCGGCGCAGGTTCGGTTTCGACCAGATAACCATAGGTCTTTGCCGGCACCTGCGGAGAAACGCCATGTTTCTTCCGATATTTCCAAACAAAATTGACCAGGCTTCCGGTGTTCTTGTTGCCGATGTCCGTGCAGACCAGGCCCGGATCGACAACGTAAGCGCGTACGCCATCCGCGAGATACCGATCATTCAGCCCCTTCGCAAACAGGATATTGCACAGTTTGGATTGTTTGTATACCGTCAGCGGATGATATCCGCTAAAAAACATTACGTCGTTCCAGCGAACGCGCATGTGTTTATGCGATTCACTTCCCGTAAAAACCACCCTGCCGCCCGCGCGTTTTAGTTGCGGCAGCAAGTGATACGTCAGCAAAAAACCCGCAAGGTGGTTAAGCGCAAACTGCTGTTCATAACCTTCCTCGGTCGTCGTGTACCAACTGCGAACACAGCCCGCGTTGTTTACGAGCGCGTCCAGCTTCCCATTGTATTCGCTCTCCAGAATTGCGCCAATTTCCCCCGCAACTCGCGTCACTTCACGCTGCTGCATCAGATCTCCGTTTACAAATCGTACATGCGCGCCCGGTACCGCTGCCAAAACCTGCTTTAACGCCTGTTCGCTTCGGTTTGCATCATGGCCGACGCCAACGATCGCATATTGTTTTTGAGCGAGCTCAACCAGGGCGGCCAGTCCGATGCCGGAACTCGCCCCCGTAATAACTGCCGTTTTCATATGTTTCCTTTCTGCTGAATCAGTCGATCAATATACGGTTGCGGGATATCCAAACCAGCCCAGCGCATGCCAAAAACCCATCGAATGTGTATAGAGTCCCAGAATGGTATAACCCGTGATGAACGTAATGCCAAATATCAGAACCGCCCAGAGAAGCACGCTTCGTAAAGTGCGCCGCGCTTTCGGCGAAAACTGCGGGCTCATTGGAAGAAGCGGAAGCGCTTCGTCGTCAACCATGTTCTTTCTCCAGCGCAAGCTCGCGCGCATCATCTGGCGCAGGAACGCGAAGCAATAGACCGCAAAGAGAAACAGCATGACCCCCAAAGCAATCATCATAACGCCAAATACGATTGCGCCGCCGTAGGGCATTGGAGGCAGTATGTTCATGAAGTTCAAGCCGGCTATCAGTTCAGCTCCGAGTACGGTTGGCACCAGCGACCCGCAGAGCAATCCAACGGTAAAGGAAAGAAACGCCGCGTACAGCATCCCTTCAAAAATCCCAATCAGGGTAAGCCAGAGAACCAGAAGGCCTTTCTTTCGTTTTTTGTGTTTCCCTTCGGCGCGTATGCCAGCAAACTGGGATGCGATTGATTCCGGCGACGCGAGCTTTGCCGCAATTTCCTCTTCGGAAAACCCGTCCGCTAGTTTAAATAAAAAGTGCTGCTCGTATTCGGAAACGATATCTTCCGCGTCCGAAACGCCGTTTCGCTTCAGTTCGCTTTTCAGCTGCGACAAGTAATCCTGTTTTGTCATAGTTCCCGTTCCTCCAGTATGGTTTGTATGGTCGAAGCAAAGTTCATGTAGTCCGCGCGGTCGTTTTTGAATAATTCCCTCCCGGTCTTGGTTAGCGAGTAATATTTTCGCGGCGGCCCGCCGCTCTCCTCGGATAAATACGTTACCACGAGACCGTCGCTCTTGAGTTTTCTCAGAATCGGGTAGACCGTTCCGTCCGCAATATCAATCTTGCCGGACAGGTATTCCGAAATTTCATATCCGTATCGATCTCTCCGGTCCAGAAGAGACAGAACGCATAGCTCAAGAACACCCTTTTTATACTGTATGTTCATCGTTTCCTCCCTGTTGCAAACGCGCAATAGAGCTTTTAATCTACTACTATATTATATTCAGTAGTATTCATTTGTCAATCATTATAATTTGTCTTTTCCGTGAACATGTCTATTACAAAAATAGCTGAATCTTTTTCTTTGGCACTTGCTTTTTCCCGCTGATTTCGGTATAGTGTCAGCAAGATCAGCAAAGGCGCTGCCCGTTTTTCGGGTAGCGCTTTTCTTCTTTCCGGCGGTACCTGCAAGCCGAAGAAATCGGCTTACAGTTCTCCGTATCCCCCAAACCCCTGAACCCCAAAAGAAGACGTCCGGCGCATAACCCCGCGCCGGACGTCTTCGTATATAGCATTCATCCGCTTATCTTGGCTTGTTTCGATAGAGTGAGGCGGAAATCCAAATCGACACGGCATTCATCAGAATCGAGGCCGCGACAACCGCCCCCAGAATTGCGTTGACAGAGATGTTCGATAATTCGACGAGCTTTTGCGCCTGCGGACCGCTCATCATTCCCAGAAAAACCGTAAGAGCGATTAGAACGAAATATACCGCTCTTCCTTTTTCTACGCCAAGCCAAAACATGAACGGCAAGTTGACCGCAAGAAGAATCCATCCGGCGCAGCCGACGAAAAGGATGGCCACCCCTTGTTCCGCTGAAAACGGAACGTGCTTGATCAAACCGGTTATCAGTTCAATTAGAAAGGTCAGCACGCAGGAAGCCGCGACGCCAAGGTAGCCTAAGATATATTTGCTCAGAACCATATCGGTTGACGAGTAAGGCATTGTGGCCGCCAGACTGTCCCACTTGCTGCGCTCGTCGTATGCCAGCGCTGTAATTGGCAGCATTGCCGCGTAGACAACGGCCAGTCCGGAAAGGCTCATGTTTGGCAAAATCGACAAAACAAGAATAAACAGCAAATAGAGCTTCATCTGCCGAAGCATCGTATAAAAATCCTTGACCAGCAATCCCTTCACGCGCGCTCGCCCCCCTTCGCAAGAAACAGAATAATGGTTTCCAGCGTTGTCCGCTCAGTCTGTATACTTGCCGGTATCCGGTCTTTCCGTACCAGCGCTTCCACGCCATACGGATTGCTTTTTTTGCCGGCCACAGCCTCCGGCGGAAGCTGATTTAATTCCTCTTGCGTCATGCGCGCAATACCATACGCTTCCAGCAGCCTGTCCTTCTCCTCGCAAAGCACCAGCTCGCCTTTCTGAAGAAAAGCGATATAATCGCATATTTTCTCCAGATCGCTTACGATATGGGATGAGATCAAAATCGAGTGCGACTCATCCCGGGTAAAGTCGTTAAAGATCTCCAGTATTTCGTCCCGAACCATCGGATCCAGTCCGCTGGTCGCTTCGTCCAATAGCAGGAGCTTCGGCTGGTGTGACAACGCGACCGCAATTGCAAGTTTCATTTTCATTCCGCGCGAATAATCCTTAAACGGTTTATTGGGCGGCAGGTCGAGCTTCTGTAAAAAACAGCTGTAGCAATCCCCGTCCCAGCGCCTGTAGGTATGCTTCATAACGACGCCAACCTGTTTCGCCGTCAGCACCTCCGGAAAATACGCCTCGTCCAGCACAACGCCGATTTCTTCTTTTACCGCTTGAAATTTCGGACTGTCGTTCTGTTCACCCAGCACGCAGATATCACCGCCGTCTCCGGAGATAACATTCATAATCCGTTTGATTATTGTCGTTTTTCCTGCGCCGTTTTCACCAACCAACCCGAGGATTGTTCCCTTTGGCAGGGAAAGATTGATGTTTTTCAGTTCAAAACCCTTGTAGCATTTACGCACGTTTCTAAGGTCGATTGCGTTTTCGGAAACGCTCATTGGTGTTTTTCCTCCTCCACGATTACCCGGAAATGCTCCAATAACTCTTCTTCTCTCAGGCCGCAGGCGGGCGCAAGCCGAAGGATTTCCCGCATGTGTTCCTCGATTTCCCGGAGTTTTTCTTCCCGGAGCATTTCGACGTTTTTTTCAGCAACAAAGCACCCCTTTGCGGCAACGGTATCGATATAACCGTCCCGCTCCAGTTCTTCGTATGCGCGTTTGGTTGTAATAACGCTGATACGCAGATCCTTTGCCAGCTGCCGAATCGAAGGCAGAGCGTCCCCTTCTTTCCATTCGCCGGAGATGATCGCATTCTTGATCTGCGTATAAATCTGCTCGTAAATCGGCTGATTGCTCGCGTTGCTGATCCAAATATTCAAGCGCTTCCTCCGTATTACTGTATATATTCAGCATATACAGTATATTCACTGAATGCCATACTGTCAACCCCTTCTTTCTCTTTCATTGCCGAAGCAGGAATTCCATGCTAATATCGTAACTATATTGCAATTCCAAACAAGGGATCGAGTTAAAAGAGGTGTGCCTATGACTTTTGAAGAACTCTATAACCGACTCCTGAAAAGCTCCGTAGACGGTTCTATGACGGAGGAATTGAATCTTCTCCGGAAGGACGGGTATGATCCCCATCAGCTTTCCTGCCTGCTCGATCCCGGTAAGCATCCGCTCGTTGTCCGCACCGCGCAATGCGGCTGTTCGGGTGAGCAGAAGCGCGCCTGTCAAAATATATGTCCGTTTGACGCGCTGATTCTGAGCGGAGAAGGAAATATCGACGTCGATCCCTCGAATTGTGTTGGATGCAGCGCCTGCATCGACAACTGTAAAGCAAAAGCGCTGGTTGGGAACCGCGATGTGCTGGCAGCGCTCAAGGCGATTCGAGCCGCGACAACGCCGGTTTATGCCATGATCGCGCCCGCGTTCATCAATCAGTATTCCGAAGCGGTGACGCCGGGAAAACTACGGGCGGCGTTTAAGCGAATCGGTTTTTCCGGAATGGTCGAAGTTGCGTTGTTTGCGGATATTCTTACACTGAAGGAAGCGCTGGAATTCGACCGTAATATTCAAACGGAGCAGGATTATCAGCTCACGAGCTGCTGCTGCCCCATGTGGATCGGCATGATCCGCAAGGTTTTTTCCCAGCTGATGCCTTACGTTCCCGCGTCTGTCTCCCCTATGGCGGCCTGTGGGCGCGCAATCAAGCAGCTGCATCCCGGAGCGATTACGGTGTTTATCGGCCCATGCCTTGCAAAAAAAGCGGAAGCGCGCGAACCGGATTTGTGCGATTCGACCGACTTCGTACTGACCTTTCAGGAGATTCAAGACGTATTCGATTATGCGGGAATCGACCTGCCGAATCTACTGGAAGACGACCGCGACCATTCCTCGCGCGCAGGAAGAATATATGCGGGAAGCGGCGGCGTCAGCGAAGCTGTCCGTTCCACGGTGGAACGCATCAACCCGGATCGAAAAGTCCGGATTCGAACACGCCATGCCGACGGTGTTCCCGCTTGCAAGCAGATGCTCCAGGATATTCTGGAAGGTAAGGGCGGTGCGAACTTTTACGAAGGAATGGGGTGCGTCGGCGGCTGTGTTGGTGGCCCGCGTTCCCTGGTTTCGCGGGAGGATGGCCGCGCAAGCGTAATTCGATACGGGGCGGACGCGCCATACAACACGCCGATTGACAATCCGTACGTCGTTGCGCTTCTGCATCAGCTCGGTTTAGATACAATCGAAAGTCTGCTGGAGAAGAGTGAAATTTTCGAGAGAAATTTTTGAATACTATAAGTTCGATCATCCGCAAACGCCTAAATATGCTTGCACATATATGGAATAAATACGTGTGTTTTTATTGTCTTCTGTATATAATATTGACAAACACTTTGGTAAAATGATTCGACTTCGCAGATTTCTTCTATCTATTCTAAAAAAATGGAGTGTTTATGAAAAGTAAGCTGAAATACCGTTTTGACAATCTCATGTCCAGAGGTACCGGCGTTCTGATTGGCAGTCTCGCCATCGTGACGCTTCTGTTAATTTCGATTGTCTCCTTCATCGTGTGGGTAACCGGTTCTGCCGACGGTACCGGTTTCCTCGGATTGTTCTGGATGGGTGTTCTGCGATCGCTTGACCCCGGTACAATGGGCGGCGACACGGGAAGTTTCCTCTTTGTCGGCGCTATGTTCGTGATAACGCTGGGTGGAATCTTTATCTTCAGCATTCTTATCGGTCTTTTAACCACGGGTATCTCTTCCAAGCTGGAAGCGCTGCAAAAAGGCCACTCCGCGGTTATGGAGTCGAACCACACGGTTATTCTCGGCTGGTCCAGCCAGATCTTTACGATTCTTTCCGAACTGGTCGAAGCCAACAGCAATCAAAAAAAAGCCTGTGTTGTCATTTTGAGTCCATTGGACAAGGTTGAAATGGATGATGCGGTTCGCAGCCGGATTCCGGATCGAAAAACTACGCGGATCGTAACGAGAAACGGCAGCCCGATCGATCTGAACGATCTCGGATTATTAAGTCTGCACACTGCGCGCTCGATCATCATCAACGAAAGCAACGATGCGGATGTCATCAAAACGCTGCTGGCGGTCATCAACTCACCTATTCAGCGTACATCACCATATAACATTGTCGCCGTACTGCGCGAACCAAAGAACGTTGAAGTCGCTAAGATTGCCGCGCGCGGTCAGGCAGAGATTATTTTGGAGGATTCCATTATTTCCCGCATTATTGCGCAAACCTGCCGTCAAAGCGGTCTTTCCGCAGTCTATACGGAGCTGCTCGATTTTGGCGGCGACGAGGTTTATATGCGTTCCTTTCCGGCGTGTACCGGAAAAACTTACGGCGAAGTGCTTGCCCTGTTTGAAACTTCCGCCGTTATCGGCCTGAAGTCGACGGCGGGCGTTCGGCTGAACCCGCCGATGGATACCTTGATCGCCGAGGGGGATGAAATCATTGCCGTTTCGGCGGATGACGACACGTTTGTTCTGAACGCAAGCTCGTCTGCCGTCTTTGACGAGCACGCCATATCGATCAGCCGGAATACCGCCGCCCGCGCGGAGCATATTCTGATTCTCGGCTGGAATGAAAACGCGCTTCGTATTATTCAGGAACTCGACCACTATGTGCCGCAGAACTCAAAAATTACCGTCGTAACCGATATAGCCGAAGCAAAGTCCGAGCTGAAACACGCGCAGCGTTCACTGGAGCATCTTTCCGTCGCATTGGTTGAGGAGGATATTACCAGCCGCGCAACGCTGGACACGCTGCTTGTCGAGGATTACCCGCATATTATTCTGCTCTCCGACCGCTCCATGGCGGATGCTCAGAAGGCGGATGCAAACACGCTGATTACGCTCTTGCACTTGCGCAATATTTCCGAGCAAACCGGCAAACAGTTTTCCATCGTCAGCGAAATGCTGGATGTTCGCAACCGCCGTCTGGCCGAGATTGCCAAAGTGAACGACTTCATTGTCAGCGAAACCATCATCAGTCTGCTCATTACGCAGGTTTCCGAAAACAACGCGCTCAACGCCGTATTCGAGGACATCTTCGACGCGGATGGTTCGGAACTCTATATTAAGCCCATCGTCGAATATATCCGCACGGATTCGCCGGTCAGCTTCTATACCGTTCTTGAGGCGGCGCGCAGGAAAGGCGAAACGGCCTTTGGTTACAAAATCGCCGCGGAAGCGCAGATGAATTTACCGGGCGGCGGAATCCATATCAATCCGGTAAAATCGCAGCCTATTTCATTCGAGCCTGCGGACAGTGTGATTGTTGCCGCGGAAGATTAATCCGTAACGATTCAAAACAGTGCTTGACCTCCATGTTCGAAGGAAGTCAAGCACTGTTTTTTGTATTTAACCTTCAATCAACTTTCCCACAACAGGTACGTCTTTTAATTTTGCTACGCCGTGCGGCGATTTGTTTTTGATGATATCCGTCAAGTCCTGACCGGCGGAATAACCGTTGTGCTCGCCGTTCTTCCATTTTGGCAGATTCGTCACGTCATAGATCACGCCATCCACGGCGACATACGCTGGATTTCCATCCTTTCCGTTAAACTGGGCAAGTTCGGAAAGCGTAAGCTCCAGCGCTCCGCTTTGCGCGGACCCATCGGTTTGCGCGGGGGGATTGGCTGCGGCCGCCTCTGCGGTTTCCGCAGGCGCAGCCGTTGCCGCGGGAGCGGAAGACGGGCTTGCAGGCGCCGCGCCCGCGGCGCAGGCGGAAGCGAATGCCGCCAGCATAAGCATTGTCAGGATCCGTATGATTGTACGTTTCATATTCTTTCAACCCGTCTAAGTCAATTTCTGATTTCTACTCAATATAACAAGAATTATTCTCGTTTATTATTATAATAGCAAAAAGACCGGCTGATTACAACCGGTCATGTCTTTAATATGGTGATTGATTCACAAACCGAATCCGCTGCGGCGCGCTATAGCGCCGTCATTCGCTCCGTAAGGGAGCGTACTAACTCCTGCAGGTTTTCCGGCGCCGGTACGATATAGCTTCTCTGATCGTCCTTCATGCCGAGGGAGGGCACCATATGTTTTTTTGTGATTGGAACTTCCACTACGCCGACAAACCGGATTGCATGATAGGAAAGCGAAAATGCTTCGCCGGAATCTCCGTTTGCCGGATTTGGCATGGAAACCCCTTCCACTCCATCTTCCGAGCAGGAGATATGAACGCGGGATAGGCGGCGTTTTGTCGCTAAAGCACTGCCGCCTGCGAACGCCATCCAAACGCAAAGCGCAAGGCTCGCAATCAATACCAGCTCCGGGGAAGCCATTGAAATCAATGGCTCTGTATTGGATCCCGCGCGAATCATATTGATAGTGTTGACGATGATCAGCAGCACAATCACGACCATATTGCTCCAAAACGTCATGTCCAGCAAAATGGTCGCCTGCCGGTCGACGCCGGCTGTTGTTTTCTGCATCGCCTTGCCCTCCCTGCTTTCAAACAGTGTTTGATTCTTCCGATCAAAAACGGAGGACGGATTATCCGCCCTCCGCCGTATGGTTTCTTTACTCTTCCTCTTCGTCTTCCTTCTTCGCCTGCTCAATGATCTTTTTGGCAATGTTGGCCGGCACGTCCTCATAGCGTACAAACTCGCTCGTGAACGAACCGCGTGCCTGAGACATGCTGCGAAGATCCGTCGCATACTTAAACATTTCGGAAAGCGGCGCTTCCGCAACAACGATTGTTCCGCCGTCCACCGGGTTCATGCCAAGCATACGGCCGCGGCGGGAAGAAAGATCTCCGCTGATGGCGCCTACGTAATCGTTCGGAACGAAGATTTCGTAGCGGTAGATTGGTTCGATCAGCGTCGGGTTCGCCTTGACGCAAGCGGCCTTATAGGAAAGACGCGCGGCGGATTTGAACGCGACCTCCTTCGAATCGACGGGGTGATACTTGCCGTCGTACAAGGTGGCTTTAATATTCACCATTGGGTACCCTGCCAATACACCGTGCAGCAGAGCCTCTTTAAGCCCCTTTTCAACGGCGGGAATAAATTCCCTCGGAACAACGCCTCCTACGATCGCGTTGACGAATTCGAAATCCACGCCTTCCGCGGCAGGCTCGAATCGCATTTGAACAACGCCGTACTGGCCACTGCCGCCGGATTGTTTCTTGTGTTTGCCTTCGGCTTCCGCCATCGTATGGATCGTTTCACGGTACGGAATACGCGGATCGGCTAGCTGCGCTTCCACGTTGTTCTTATTGCGAAGTTTTCCGCAAACGACCTCAATATGCATTTCACCGAGGCCTTGAATCAACACGTCGCCGGTTTCAGCGTTCTTTTCAATCTGAATGGTCGGGTCTTCTTCCTTGATGCGGTTCAGCCCGGAGATAACCTTGTCGTCTTCGCCCTGCTTCTTCGCGGTAACGGCCAGTGAAATCGCGGGCTTCGGGAAATCAATGGGTGCAAAGATCACCGGATCGCCGGCATCGCAGAGCGTGTCGCCCGTTGCGGTATACTGCAGTTTCGGCAGAGCGCCGATATCGCCCGCATTCAGCTTGTCGATTGCGATGCTCTTCTTGCCGCGCAACATCACGGGAGCCGTCGGTTTTTCACCTTTTTCCGCATTGGTATTATACGGCGCTACGCTCAAGTCGAGCGAGCCGCGGTAGACCTTGACGATGGAGAACTTTCCAAACTGGTCAAATGTGGTTTTTATGACCTGCGCGGCAAATTTGCCGCTTTGCGAAACAACGACTTCCGCGCCGGTCTTCGCGTTTGTCGCCTTTGGCGCTTTTGCCAGATCGGCGGAGGGCAGATAATGAACGATATTGTCAAGCAGCGTGATAACGCCGATGTTCTGCGCCGCAGATACGCACGTAACCGGAGTAATTACGCCGTCTCGAACGCCGACGGAAAGCCCCTTGAGCATTTCTTCGCGGGAAAGCTCGAACGTTTCAAGGTATTTCTCCATGAGTTCCTCGTCCGCCTCCGCGGCGGCTTCCGTAAGTTTTTCATAGAGGGATTCCGCTTCCGCCTTCAGTCCGGCAGGAATTTCGGTTTCCTTTTCGCCCTTGCCGTCGAATAATTTGCCGGACATATGAACGATATCGACATATCCTTTGAACACGCCGCCTTCAATGATGGGCAGCTGAATCGGAACAACGCTCGGTCCGAACTTTTCGCTGATTTCCTTCATCACTTTCTCGAAATTCGCATTCTCGCGATCGAGCTGGTTGATGGCAATCATGCGTGCCTTGTGCGATTTTGCGCACATTGCCATGGCTTTCTCCGCGCCGACGACCGGGCCGGAAACCGCGCCGATCACGATCAGCGCGCTGTCCGCCAGCGCCATGGCCGCGGTAACTTCACCGTAAAAATCGAAGAATCCGGGAGCGTCGATCACGTTGACCTTTGTGTTTTTCCATTCCAGCGGCGCAAGCGCGAGATTGATGGAAATACCGCGAGAAATTTCTTCGGGGTCAAAGTCGGTCGCCGTGGTGCCGTTTTCAACCTTGCCCAAGCGGTCAAGAAGTCCGGCGTTGAACAGCATCGCTTCGGTCAGCGTGGTCTTTCCCTCGCCGCCATGCCCGAAAACGCCAATATTACGAATGTCTTTCGCGGTGTATTCCTTCATTTCGGTTCCCCCTGTATTGATTCTTTGAACGCGTTTGGCCGCGTATTCTGATCCGTCCTGTACGGATGAAGATTCAATTTTGATTGGATAACGAACGCTAACTCGGAAACAAACGCTTTTATGACGTTCCAATTGTAAAAACGTCGCGCCACATGCTATTTTATCAGCTTCAAAACGCCTTGTAAACCACGAATTTCAGGCGTTTCCGCTCTGAAGATACGCTTTTTGTTCGTCCGTCAGTTTGTCTATGGTCACGCCGAGTGCGGTAAGTTTACGTTCCGCCACCTCGCGGTCGATCTCGGCGGGAACCGGATAGAGCTTTGGTTCGAGCTTTCCGCGGTGATCCGCGATATACCGCGCGCAGAGCGCCTGAATGCCGAAGCTCAAGTCCATGATCTCCGCCGGGTGGCCGTCGCCCGCCGCGAGGTTCACAAGTCGGCCTTCGCCGATCACGTTGACCCA
>JAJFTI010000021.1 GCA_021373115.1 Eubacteriales bacterium
TTTGCTCACTTACTTTTGTACGCTCACTCAAATTCGTTGCGTTATTTCATTCCTCAACTTGTGCACCTTTCGGTGCCCTTGCCTCAGAATTACTGGCTTGTTGTTGTTTCTTGCACTATATAGTTTTCAAGGTGCTCTCGCCGCCGCTCTTGTTTCCCCTTCGTTTCTTGCGACAGCTTGATTAGTATAACAGCGGAACGGGATGAAGACAAAGTAGCTTTATCATCATTTTCGTCATATATCTTTGATATTCTTGCAATAATCCGGTCTGTTTTAAAATATGCTCTTCATTTGTTCCAAATCTCTCATATTCTCCGTTTTTTAATATACTTTGATTTCATTTTAAAAATGGCCTTAAAACACAAAATCGCCTCCCGAAAGAGACGGTTTTTGCAGAAAGCTGGCACTACGCAATTGCTCTAGCCCAGCTAATACGGAGGGTTCAAATTTTTGTCAAGCACAGTTTTTCAGGTATAGGCAAATTTGGGGGTGCAACCCCTTACGGTGTTGCAGAGATCAAATCATGTAAAAATCTTCTTTGTACGGAATAAATTCCAGAAAACAATCAAAGTCAAATACATTCCCATATAAAAAATTGGGAAATTATAGAACATATATCTTGAAAGGCACCATACGCCGAATGAAGTAAACAAGACGTTGAGAACAATGCAGATCAGGCAAAGTGCTAACAGCGTCACCGCTCCATGAAAATATGGATCCTTTCTGCGAGTAATCGTGACGAAGATGCACCCAAGATATAGCACGATAGCAACTGCTGAAAATGGTTTGTTCAGCAGGGCAACCGACCGGACAAGCCCGCCAAGCGCATTCGTCGCATAATGGCATATATATTTGGAGAAGTTATCGGTTCCCAGCGCTAAAATCATCTTATTCTGCATTGCGACGATGTTACGATCCGGCATGGTGGTTGCCAGATGTTCTATATTCTGGCGAATCCGCGCCTGAATGAGATCACAGTTTTTTTCATAGTGGAAAAACCTGTTCAATATACCTCGGGGTGAATAAGAAGACTGCAGCTTCCCTTCATTCATAAATCGATAGACCGACTCAAACATTTCAGATTCAACCGGATCATCCAGAAACAGTTTTTTGTCTTCCGTATCACTTACGTACATGACAGATGTCAGCACGACCGCGCGGCCGATTGAATTACCTGTGAATTGTCCGCTCTTATATTGATTGTAAACACGCGGCAACAACCATGATACGCCAAGAAGCACAATGCCAGCAGTCAGCGCTCCACAAATAAACCGAATAATCCATTTCTTACTAAGCACTTCCAATTTGGATCGCTTTACTCCAACAAAAATGATTAGGCCGATCATCAGCGCAACCAGCCATGCCAGCTGGCCGCGGGTATTGATCAACAGAAAACTCAATAATCCGGCAGCCACTAAATAGTGTCCGCGCAAATACAAAGCACTTGCTAGAGCATATTTAAAAAAGAGGAAGAAGAGAGGAAAGGCGATTGCTTCGCTTAAAATTGTATTGCTTGGAATCCTCCCCTGAACGGTAAACACCGTTTGTAAAACAAATAGAAGGTAGAATCCCAATACAATCACATACGCATGGACAAACTTCACGTCAAAGGAATCTATAACAAAAGAAACAAGCGAAAAGACGGCATACGCTATTAAAATATTTTGAAATACTATTAAGGGCATAACGTACTGCGTTTCACCGAAAATCCATTGGAATAGATCAATCAGCAAACAATACAGCGGGCCAACAGCAGTTGAACTATCAATATACACTTGTGAGTCAGGTGCGATTTTATAACCAAATACGCGAAGCGCTATGAAAAAAGCTACCGTTACAGTAACCAACAAGCTGGCCCGTTTCCAGTTCAGCTTTGGTAAAAGTATCATACTTGCCTTTTCGTTTGATGTACCCATTATTCTTATTTCACCGGTTTCATGGTCGGGAAGAGCAGCACGTCCCGAATACTCGCGGCGTCCGTCAGCAGCATAACCAGCCGGTCGATGCCAATGCCGATTCCGCCCGTCGGGGGCATGCCGTATTCGAGCGCGAGACAAAAGTCCTCGTCGATCATCATTGCCTCGTCGTCGCCCTTTGCGCGCTCCTGCGCCTGCTGGACAAACCGGCCGCGCTGATCGACCGGGTCGTTGAGCTCGGAAAACGCGTTGGCATATTCATGCCCGCCGATAAAAAGCTCAAAACGCTCCGTCAGGTGCGGCGCGGATGGCTTGCGCTTGCTCAACGGAGAGATCTCAACCGGATAGTCGATGATGAACGTCGGCTGGATCAGGGTTTCTTCCACAAACGCGTCGAACGCTTCGGCAAGCAGCTTGCCTTTGCTTGCGGTTTTATCCTTGACCTCCATCTTCAGCGCTTTCGCCTTCTCGCGTGCCTCTTCATCGGAAACACACCCGTAAAAGTCCACACCCGTCGCCTGCTTGACCGCGTCGTTCATCGTTACCCTGGCAAACGGCGGGGTAAGGTCGATCTGCATGTGCTGATAGGTAATCTTCGTCGTACCGTTGACGGCAATGCTGCAGCGCGAAATGAGATCCTCCGCGAGCTCCATCATGCCGTGATAATCCGTGTAAGCCTGATATGCCTCAATGGTTGTAAACTCGGGATTGTGCATCGGGTCCATACCTTCGTTGCGAAACAGCCTGCCGATTTCGTATACGCGCTCCAGCCCGCCTACAATGCATTCTTTGAGATGCAGTTCGGTCGCAATGCGCAGGTACATGTCGAGATCAAGCGTATTGTGGTGCGTGACGAACGGCCGCGCGGAAGCGCCGCTTGCGGTCGTGTTGAGCACGGGTGTTTCCACCTCAATAAAACCCCGCTCGTCCATCCGGCGGCGGATCTCCGAAATAATGCGGCTGCGCTTCTGAAACATATCGCGCACTTCCGGATTGACAATGAGATCGACAAACCGCTGGCGGTAGCGAAGCTCCGGATCCTTCAGTCCATGGTATTTTTCCGGCAGCGGGCGAAGCGACTTGCTCAAAAGCGTGATCTGTTCCGCGTGAATGCTGATCTCACCGGTCTTGGTTGAAAAGACAAAGCCTTTTACGCCGACAATGTCCCCGATATCGAAGGTCTTGAACGCGGCGTAAGACTCCTCGCCCAGATCGTCCCGCTTGCAATATACCTGAATGCGGCCCTTCGCGTCGAGCAGGTGCGCAAAGCTCGCCTTGCCCATAATCCTTCTGGAAATCATCCGCCCGGCAACGGACACCTCCACCCGCGTTCCTTCCTCCGGCGCGCCGGCATTCAGAATATCGCTGCTGAATTGCGAAACGTCGTAAGTTGTGTGCGCAAAGGGATCGTTTCCCTCCGCCTGCAGCGCGCCGAGCTTGTCCCGGCGAATCTGCAGCAGTTCGGAAAGCTGGTCCTGCGTCAATTCCTGCTGGAGTTCCTGTTCGTTCGACGGTTGTTCCATACTTGTATTCTCTCCTCGTTACTGGTTTGCAAAAAATAAGGGGGCATATTCGCCCCCGTTTGTACCGTATGCGTTACTTGCCGATTCCCGTGACCTTCAGCTTCAGCATGCCGCCGGGGGTAACCACCTCGACCACATCGCCGGATTTATGGCCTAGCACCGCCTTTCCAATGGGCGATTCGTTGGAAATGCGCCCGTTGACCGGATCGGCCTCCGCGCTGCCGACGATTTGGAACGTGTACTTTTTCGTTTTATCGCCCATGTCGGCCAGTTTGACCGTAGCACCGACGCCGACCGTATTGTAGTCGATCGCCGATTCGTCAATGACCTTGGCGTTTTTCAGTTCGCTTTCCAGCTGTATGATATCGTATTCGTTCTTCGCCTGCTCGTTTTTCGCCGCGTCGTATTCCGCGTTTTCGGAAAGATCCCCGAACGCGCGGGCAATCTTCAGCTGTTCGGCAATTTCAAGACGGCGCGTAGTTTTTAAAAACTCCAGACGATCCTCGCGCTTTGTGATTTCCTCGGGCGTAAGCCAGATTTCTGCCATCTTTGGTTTCTCCTTCTAGAGCGGACGGCACACCTGCGTGCTGCTCCTGTGTCCACCTATTATATTGGTGCAAAAAAGTCGTGTCAACCCCATATTTGTTCAAGCTCTTTCAGCGTTTTGCAGGCATTGATGCGTGCTCTGATTTTCGCCGCGTCCCGGCTGCCGCGCAGGTAAAACGCAAGATGTTTCCTCAATTCGATCATCGCGTGGTCGCCCTTCTCGCTCAGCGCCATGCGCGCGTGCCGCAGCGCAAGTTCACGCCGTTCACATTCGCTTGGGGGCGAGTCGTCTTTACCTTCGAGCGCCGCGCGAATCTCTGCGAACACGAAAGGATTTCCCAGCGCGCCGCGGCCAATCATCACCCCGTCGCAGCCGGTTTCCCGCAGTGTTTCCAATGCGCTTTTTGCGTCGTGGACATCCCCGTTTGCGAGGACCGGAATCGAAACCGCCCGCTTGACCGCAGCCATGCAGGCGCGATCCGCCGCGCCGGAATAGAGCTGCTCTCGCGTTCTGCCATGAATGGTCAGAAACGCGGCGCCGCTCGCCTCGCATACGCGGGCGAACGCCTCGGCATTCACATGCGCCGCGTCCCAGCCTTTTCGGAACTTAACCGAAACCGGAACGTGCGCGTTTTTCACAGCCGCTTCAATGATGCGTCCGGCCAGCGAAGGATTCAGCATCAGCGCGCTGCCGTCGCCGTTTCCCGCAATCTTCGGCGCGGGACACCCCATGTTGAGATCGATGGCAAGAAGCTGCCCGCCCAAATCATTTTCCAGAATACGGACAGCTTGTGCAAGCACGGCCGGCTCGCTGCCGAAGAGCTGAACGCAGAACGGCGCGTCCTCCGGTTTCGCAAAATACAGCGCCCGTGTCTTCTTGCTTTGGTAGAACAACCCCTTGGCGCTGACCATCTCCGACGTCACAAGATCCGCGCCGTATTCCAGGCAAAGCTGCCGAAACGGGCGATCCGTAAATCCCGCCATCGGGGCAAGGCAAAGAGCGGGTCGTCCCGGCGGAAACAGCGGTTTTGTCATGGCGCTTGCGTTGGCGCGTCGGTCGGTTTTGGCGTCGGCGTCGCGGCCGGAATTGGAGATTCGTTCGGATCCGGCGTGCAGAGATGGGACAGATCCGGATTCTCCTCGAGCACAGCCAGTTCGGAGATATACCAGCGCGCGTTCGCATTGATAAACGTAATCTTATACCGGACAGGCGTCCATACGGGAGGCGGAAAATCGTCCGCATTCTGCCCTTCGGAAATCTGGTCCGCGTTGATGCTTCCCTTGATGGAAACGCGTTCGGTTGCGATGACCGTCGCACTCATCGACCAGGGCAATACGTTGATTTTTTCAATGGCCAGATCGTAGTTGTAGCTCGAAATCGTATAGTTCGAATATGTAGTATCCGACATAGCCGGGTCGTTCTGTAAAAACGTCAGGGTAAAATATTCCTCAAGATCGTTTCGTGCGCCGTCCGCCAGCACGCAGTCCGCGCGAAGCGCCATGCCTTCGGTCGCCAGAATATACAGATTGGAGATTCGCTCGGCGGTCAGAAACACGGCGATGCAGAGGATTGCCGCCATGAGGATCAATAGCAGTGTGCGCACGATATAAAGCATCGAGCGCCGCGCCCTGCGCAGCCGCCTTATTTCCAAGGATTCCTCGTTTGATCTGGTGTTTGCCATTCTCATTCCCTCGCTCGCTATGATAGCATATCCCCGCGCGAATTGGCAAACCAACAAATTGGAAACAAAATCCAAGCAATCCGCCACATTTCCACCAGTGACGTCCCGGTGATGTCCTCACACAACTTGCGCGTCGCGCGGTTGACACGCCCCCATCTGAGCGTATAATAAAAATTGCCGGTGTTCCGGCAATCCAAGTAAAAGGACATCGATTCAACATGGAAGATTGCACCCACGATTGCTCCAGCTGCTCGGCCAGCTGCTCCAGCCGCGAAAAAACCAGCCTGCTCGAGGAGCCGCATGTGCTCACGCACGTGAAAAAGGTGATTGGCGTCGTCAGCGGCAAGGGCGGCGTTGGAAAATCCATGGTTACTTCCCTGCTTGCGGTGCTGTTGCGCCGCCGGGGTTACCGCACCGCCATCTTGGACGCGGATATTACCGGACCTTCGATTCCGCAGGCGTTCGGCCTGCACGAGCGTGCCTCCGGCTCCGATCAGGGGATTTTCCCCGCGCTGAGCAAGACCGGCATCGAAGTTATGAGCATGAATTTACTGCTGGAGGAAGAAACCGCGCCCGTCGTCTGGCGCGGCCCGATCATTGCGGGATCGGTCAAGCAGTTTTGGACGGACGTTCTCTGGGGAAGCGTGGATATTATGTTTCTCGATATGCCGCCGGGAACGGGGGACGTGCCGCTCACCGTGTTTCAGTCGATCCCAGTGGACGGGATTATTGTTGTAACCTCGCCACAGCAGCTCGTCGGCATGATCGTGGAAAAAGCCGTCCATATGGCGGAACTCATGAAGATTCCCGTGCTCGCTCTCGTGCAAAACATGAGTTTTGTCAAATGCCCCGGTTGCGACGAGGTGCTTTACCCCTTTGGCGAATCCAAAATCGGCGACCTCGCCGGCAAATTCGGAATTCCCGTAACCGCCGAACTGCCAATTCAGAAGGATCTCGCAACCGCCTGCGACGCGGGTTTAATTGAGCTTTTCGAGGGCGACTGGCTCAACGGAATTGCGGATCTGCTGGAAGCCGCAATCCGGCATGAATAAGAATAAACGTTGGAACCTTCGGTTATAAAGCAAGGCCCGCGCTTTTTGCGCGGGCTTTCATTTACATTTTGTTCTATGGCATATCGCCGTTTTACCGGATGGTAACTGTGCGGCCTGTGCCGCCCCCGCCGCTTTGCAGCGCGCCCCAAAGCGTGAATACCCCGTCCGCCAGCAGGCTCGCGCCGCCAATCACGGTTGCCACGCGAACCGCCGTAAAGGGGTTGAAGAGCAGGAGGATGCCAAACACGAGCGTGATAAACGCAGTCACGATCAGCGCGATCCAGCCGCGCTCGCCCGAGAGGCGGAGATTCAGCGCAATCTGCAAACGCAGCACGCTGTCCACAATGACCGCAACGCCGATGACCGCCGCAAGCAGCGCAACCACGACGTTTGCTTTAAAAAGGAGGAATAGTCCCAGCATAATGCAGGCGATTCCGAGCGCAACACCGATCTGCACGCCGGACAGATTTTCCTTGCGCGAAAAGAAATCGACAATGCGGTAACCGCCGTAAAGCAGCGCCGCCGCGCCAATGGCGTAAATAATGATCTGCCTCGCCTGATCGGGCCAGATCACGAGAAGGAGGCCGATGACAATATAAACAACGGCCGAGATAATCAGCGCTTTTTGAATCGTTTTCGTCATAGAAATATCCTCCCCCGGAGCTAAGTTTATCATAACAGCGCAAGCGTGTGTTTGCAAGAGCGCCCGCCACAAAAGAACGGTTGTTCCGCGCAAAGCGGATCGGGAGCGGCGGCTGTTACGCGCCTTTTGCAAGCAGTCCGTTTTCCGCCAGGAATTCCGTTACGCATTTCGCATACGCCGCTGGATCCGCCCGGTAGCAATCGGCATGCGACGCGCCGGGAAATACCTGCATCCGCTTTTTTCCGCGTTTCGCTTCGAAGTTTTCCGCGAGCATAAAAAACGGAACCAGCTCGTCCGCATCCCCGTGAATGAACAGCATCGGCAGGGACGCGCATTGGCAAAGCGACCGCTTCGGTACGACGCTGCCAAAGAACACACCCCCGCGCAGACGCGAAAACAGGCTCGCAATCGGCAGGATCGGAAACCACGGCATGTGGAAGCGGTGCGCCAGCGCAAACCGCAGTTCCCCGTTGAGGTCGCCGTAACCGCAATCCTCAATGGCAAACGACAGTGAAGGGTACTGCGATGCATGGAGCATGACGGTGGACGCGCCCATGGATTCCCCATGCGTACCAAGTATCGCCTCCGGGCCGAAGCGCTCCCGTGCCCAGTCGCAGACCGCGGAAAGATCGCGCGCTTCCAGAACACCCATCGTAGTCAGCGCGCGGTCGGATAACCCGTGATTCCGGTGGTCGTACAGTACGCAGTCGAATCCAAGCGCGTGAAAAATGGAGGCATACTTAATCCCGCCCAGCAGACAGTAAGTAAACCCGTGCACAATCACCGCGACGCGCGGCTTGCCGTCCGCAAACGCGCATGCGCCGTCGTGCGGCCAGAGCGCGCAGTGCAGATTGTAGCCAAAGGGCGAACGCAGCGTAAACTCCTCCAGCCGGACCGTTTGCTCAAACCATTCCCGCGTAAAGTGGCCGCGCTTCTCCTCTTCGTCCACAATCGTATCGTAAGGCCAGTTTTTCGGATGGAGAATCATGGAGGAAACCTTCCAGCCAACCAAAATGGAGAGGAGGAGCGCCGCCGCCAGCAGCGCGAACAGAATATATAGAACAGCCAGAACACTCACCTCCTGAAAAATCACGTGAGAACCGATCGTTTGTATCGGAATCAGATTCGCAATTTTCTGCCATTGATACTCTGACTATCATTATACACGCAATCCGCGCGATTTTTTCGGAAATGCGCGACCGCTTTCGTTTTTTTACATTGTTCGCAGCTTCGTCAAAAACGCGACCGCTGTCGTTTTTTCCGTTGTTCGCAACTTCGCCAAAAACGCGACCGCTGTCGTTTTTTCCGTTGTTCGCAACTTCGCCAAAAAAGAAAACCCGCCCTTGCGGCGTGCTGCGCGAGAGCGGATCTCGTTCGTTTTGGAATCGTCTCCCGGGCGGGTCAACCCTTCAGCGCGCGGTCAAGCACCGCCTTTATGTCCGACTTTTCCGCATGCCCTTCGTGAATCTTCTGCTCGCCCATGTAGAAGCAGGGTACATACCAGTAGTCGTACTTGGCCGCCAGCGCTTTCTCGGTGGATTCGTCGATCCGTTCGATTTCAACGTCCTTGTAGCGGCTGTCCTCCGCGCAAAGCTCCTCAATGCAGCGCGCGGCAAGCCTGCAGTGCGGGCAGCTCGGCAGATAGAAATAGGTTAATTTTGACATGTTGCATCCTCCGTTTCGTTTAATTGTTCCGTTTCAGTCATGGAGACGTTCGTAGATCCAAAGCAGCGTTTCCGGCGGCAGCGCTTCCGCGCGAACGTCCGCCGGCTGGCGCAGCGTTTCCAGCACATCCGGTAATTTCGGGTTTCTCTGGAGGTTGTTGCAGAGCGTTTTGCGCCGCATGGAAAACGCCTGCCGAACCCAGTTCAGAAAAGCGGAAGCGTCGCTTGCCTGCGTTGAATTCCGCGCAAGACGAACCACCACGGAGTCCACTTCCGGTGGCGGACTAAAGCAGCCGCGCGGCGCGCGCACCACGACTTCCGCATCGTAAAAGCAAGCCGTCATAACTGCAACCGGTCCGTAAACGCGATCCTTCGGCCCGGCGAAAAAGCGGTCCGCCGCCTCCCGCTGCACCATAAGTGTCATGCTTGCCGGCAGCAGCGAGACAAGCCGCAGCATGATGGGCGTCGTCGCATAATACGGCAGATTTCCCACCGCATGCCAGGGTTCGGTTCCCATCAGCAATGGGAGGTCGGCATCCAGCACGTCCGCGTGCAGCAAGCTCAGACGGTCGCCAAACTTTGCCGCCAAATAGTCGCAAAGCCGCCCGTCCTTTTCCACCGCGGCAAGAAACGAGGCTCGCAAAAGCAGCCCCTCCGTCAGCGCGCCGGTGCCCGGACCGACTTCAAGAACGCGCTTCCCGTCGATTTGCGCCGCGTCAAGAATCGCGCCGATAACGGACTCGCTGGCAAGAAAATTCTGCCCGAGCGCCTTGTTCGGCACAAATCCTTCGGGAACGAGGCTCTTTGCGGCATATTCGTTCGTCATACTTTTTATCATAGACGCGTGAAACAAAAAAGGAAAGTAAGAAAGTTACAATTCTTCCGGGAATCCGGCGAAAATTCCCGGTTCTATTTCCGCATACGCCGGTTGATGAACGGAAACGGGTGTGCCATAATAAGGTAGTTATTCAAGCGGCAAGCGCCGCACCTTCAATCATCCTTCGTATTCTGTTTATATATCACCGGATGAGCACATGCCGGGTCGAAAGGAATTTGAACCATGCCGAACTATTTACTCGCCCTCGATCAAGGTACGACAAGCTCCAGAGCCATCCTCTTTGATCTTTCCGGAGCGATTGTCAGCAGCGCGCAGTACGAATTTCGTCAGATTTACCCCGGCGCGGGCTATGTGGAGCATGATCCGTTCGACATTCTGGAAACGCAGAAGCAGGCCGCGGCGGACGTATTAAAGCGCGGGAATATCCAGCCCGGCGAGATCGCCGCCATTGGGGTTACCAACCAGCGCGAAACCACAATCGTCTGGGACAAGGCCACGGGACATCCGGTGTATAACGCCATCGTCTGGCAGTGCCGCCGGACCGCGCCGCTCTGCGAAACGCTGATTGCGGAAGGCTGGAGCGACTATGTGCAGAAGACCACAGGGCTTTTGATCGACGCCTACTTTTCCGGCACAAAAATTCGCTATATCCTCGACCATATCGAAAACGGTCAGCAGCGCGCGGAACGCGGCGAACTGCTCTTTGGCACGGTCGATACCTGGCTGATCTGGAATCTCACCGGCGAGCATGTAACGGACTATTCAAACGCCTCGCGTACGATGCTCTTCGATATTCACGCGCTGGATTATGATGAAAAGCTGCTTCAGCGGCTGAATATCCCGCGCTGCATGCTGCCGAAGGCGCTCCCTTCCAGCCATGTGTATGGTACGGTACAACCGCATCTGATGGGGTTGGAGGTGCTCGGCGGCGTATCGGTCGCGGGCGCGGCGGGCGACCAGCAGGCGGCCTTGTTCGGGCAGGCCTGCTTTGAAAAGGGCATGGCAAAATGCACCTATGGAACCGGCGGATTCTTAATGATGAATACCGGCAAAGAGCCGATAAAGAGCAAAAACCGTCTGTTGACCACCATTGCCTGGGGCATTGGGGGCCACGTGGAATACGCGCTGGAAGGCAGCATCTTCAACGCAGGCAGCTCCATCAAGTGGCTGCGGGACGATCTGGGCCTCATCTCCAGCGCGCGGGAGATCGACGTGCTGGCCGAATCCGTACCGGACGCGGGCGGCGCCTACTTCGTCTCCGCGTTTACCGGTCTTGGCGCGCCGCATTGGGACATGTATGCCCGCGGCGCAATGTTGGGATTAACCCGCGCAACGACCAAGGCGCACTTTGCACGCGCCGTGCTGGAGGGGATCACCTACCAGGTATGTGATTTGGTTGAAACCATGGAGCGGGATGCGGGCGTTCCGCTCGCGGAGCTCAAGGTGGACGGCGGCGCTTCCGTTTCCAACATCATGATGCAAATCCAGGCGGATTTATTGAATACGCGGGTCAACCGCCCCAAGTGCGTGGAATCCACCGCGCTGGGCGCGGCCTGCCTTGCCGGTCTTGCGGTCGGAGTATTTCACGGCACGGCGGACATCGCCGCGCAGTGGGTCAGCGAGCGAGTGTTCACACCGCAGATCGATGAGGCGGAGCGTGAGAAGCGCCTTTCCGGCTGGCGGCGCGCGCTGGAACGGGCAATGAACTGGGAAGAGAAATAGCGGCCGTCCCGGCATCGCGGCATGCGGATTACGTCGCCTCTTTTCGGCGGAATAAACCCTTATCTTGCGGTTTAAATTCCCTTTGGACACATGATCTGGGATGTTGACTTTTCCGCATAAACTCTATAGAATAAGTACTGCTACTGTGGAGTCGCATGGGTAACGCATGCCCACTTCACGGTGGGTTTCGGTGCGGTTTCCTTCCTGTTATCGGGTGGTTGCGCCGAAAACGTTCCTTGCCGGGCGCGCCTCCGGCAAGCAAAGATGCGGCCGATGCGCGGGTGTAGCTCAGTGGCAGAGCTCCAGCTTCCCAAGCTGGCTATGTGGGTTCGATTCCCATCACCCGCTCCAGCATCAAGATCAATGGTGCACAAAAACTTTGCCCGCTGCCGTTACAAAAATCCGCATGCGGGTAACAACAGATTTTTTAGGAGGATTGTTTGTAATGGCAAAGGCAAAATTCGAACGCACGAAGCCGCACGTCAACATTGGCACGATTGGCCACGTTGACCACGGCAAGACGACGCTGACGGCGGCGATCACGATGGCACTGGCGCAGGTAAACGGCGCAAAAGCCATGCGCTAC
>JAJFTI010000030.1 GCA_021373115.1 Eubacteriales bacterium
GATCCGATACTACAATCAAATAAGGCCGCATTCGAGCCTCAGCGGGCGGTCGCCCGCTCCACAAACCGTGGTTCCAATCGCTGCCTAGAATTCCGAGTTTACTAACATTGCTCCTGGACCATAAATCGGGGGCAGATCAACAACACATCCTACTCGCATATTCCAACATGTCATACAACCCGGAAAACGGTAAGGAGAAATATATGCCCAAAACATCACAGGCAAAAAAAGTATACGACTATGTGATTCGGCAGATCAAACTTGGCCGATGGAATCCCGGCGATCAAATCATGACGGAAATGGAATTGTGCGAAGAGCTGGACGTCAGCCGGATCGCGGTGCGTGAAGCGCTCGGCCAGTGCTCTGCGCTGGGGGTTCTGGAAAAACGCAAGGGATCGGGCACCTATGTTTGCGAAATCAACATCAGCAATATCCTTAAAAACATCATTCCGCTCATGACGCTGAACCGTCTGGATTTAATGGACGTACTCAAATTTCGTCTCTCGTTTGAATCGGGTAACGTGATTGAATTCGTGCAGCATTGTACGCAGGAGGATATTGCGGAACTCGAACAGACCTATGCGGAAATGACCGGGCGGAAGCTGGACGCTTCATTTTATACCGCGGACTATAAATTCCATGAAATCATTGCGCGCGGAACCAAAAATCCGCTTGTGATCGCCGTCAACGAAATGCTGACGGGCGTGCTGCTCTCCTCGCAGGAACTGACGAACTTAGCCGTCGGTCCCGAAATTGGTCTCTCGTTTCACAAGGATATCATCAACGCGATCAAAAATAGGGATTCCCAGATGGCCGCCCTCCTGATGACGCGCCATATTGAAGCGACGATAGCCGCGGTAGAATTAACGAACGACAAGGCGGAGTGAACTTGCGGCGCTGCCCGGCAGCTTGACGGAAGCATCGGCAGCGACGGATCAAATTCAGCCGGATCGAAAAGAACTTGCGCCGCGGGACGCGGCAGGAGGAACCGTTTGTGAAATCCATCATCAAAGAACACGCAGCAATCAATCCGGAAATCTTCCGGAAATTCCGTACGCTCCAGGACGTATACAGCCTGTCCTGCATTCTCACGGATGTGCAGGAGCGCGATAACGTAATGCGGCATACCATTGTAACGCGCAGCGTGAACCGCCGCGTCATCGGCCCCGCGCTGACGGTAAAGCTCACGGCGGGGGACATTGTTGACTGCCTCGCGATCTTTGATTTGGCGCAGGCGGGGGACGTGGTCGTGATCGACGCGTTTTCGGAATCCGAAACCTCCATTTGGGGCGGGCTGATGTCCGGACTTGCGAAGGCGGCCGGAGTCGTCGGCGTTGTGATAGACGGGAGCGCGCGCGATACGGACGAAGCGAAGATGCTTGATTTCCCGATTTACTCCCACGCGGTCTGCCCGCGCGCGGCGCACACGGCTTACGACGGTCGGAGAGAGCCAATTGAAATCAATACGCCCATTGTCTGCGGCGGCGTGATCGTCCGTCCCGGAGATCTGATTGTTGCGGATGAAATCGGCGTTACCGTTGCGCCGCAGGAAGAACTGGAAGAGATCTTTACCCGCTGCGTTGAGCAGGCGGAAAAGGAAGAATTAACCCGAAAGGCGATTCTGGAAGGCGCGAGCGTGGAAGAGCTGCTTGCCCGGTTTGGCAGAATATAAGGGAGGAGAGGCACGATGAAGATTACGGATCTGTCCCATGCTTTTTCAATTGAAGACTGTGTTTTTCCCGGAACGCAGCCGATGAGCTGGAACCGCACGCACACCTGCGAGCGGGACGGCTATAATTTGACCATGTGCAACCTAAACTCCCATGCGGGAACGCATACCGATGCTCCGCTCCATTTTCTTGCAGACGGAAAAGCGCTCAGCCAGGTTGAAATCGACCGTTATGTCGGAGACTGCTATATTGCGGACTGCCGGAAAAAAGGGTATGCCAACGCGATGATCGAAGTTTCGGATGTAAAACCATTTGAGCGCAAGATCCGCCGTGCCGGACGACTGATCCTTGCAACCGGCTGGAACAGAGAATTCAACACGGAGCACTTTTTTACCGAATACCCATCCGTTTCCCTGGAACTGGCTGCCTATCTTGCGGGGCTGAACATTAAAATGCTTGGCGTGGAAGGCCCCTCCGTGAACACGAAGGATGGCGCAGAGGTTCATAAAATTCTGCTTGGCGCGGATGTGGCGATTGTGGAAGCGCTTACGAATACGGAATCGCTGGTTGGCAAGCGGGTGTTCTTCAGCGGCGCGCCGCTTGCGTTTTCCGGCATGGACGGATTTCCGCTTCGCGCGTACGCGATTGAACGCTAAATCCGATCGGATAAAACGGCAACGAAGAAAGACAGCAAGGAACGAAACAAGTCATGTTAACAGAATCGATCAAACAGGAAAAACTGATTGCCATTTTACGCGGTATTCCGGTCGAAAAGACCGTTCCCGTGGTAAAGTCGCTGCGCGACGGCGGAATCCGCTTCGTCGAGGTTACGTTTGCGCAGAGCTCGCCGACCTGCCTGGAGGACACCGCGCGCGCGATTGCCGGTTTAGTGGAAAACGTTGCGGACGTAATGGTTGGCGCGGGTACCGTGCTCAACGTCGGGCAGGTGGAAGCCGCGCATGCCGCAGGCGCAAAATACATCATATCCCCCAATACGGATCGAGCCGTTATCGAACGCACCGTAGCGCTTGGCATGCTCTCGATCCCGGGGGCGTTTACGCCGAGCGAAATCGTGGCGGCGCACCAATACGGCGCGGCATTCGTAAA
The DNA here is from genome assembly GCA_021373115.1 of Eubacteriales bacterium. Taxonomy (GTDB): domain Bacteria; phylum Bacillota; class Clostridia; order Christensenellales; family CAG-138; genus UBA7703. Next base: position 2,778 of record JAJFTI010000030.1, read on the forward strand.
GCTCTTTCCGGCTGGCAATCTTGGCGCTTCCTATATTAAAGCGATCCGCGCGCCGATCAGCCACATTCCGCTGCTCGCGGTGGGAGGGGTCGATCTGGAAAACATGGAAGAATTCTATCAAGCGGGAATCTGCGGCTTTGGAATCGGCGCGAGTATCACAAAAAAAGACTTGATTGAGAGCGGCAACTATCCGGCTCTTGCGGAGCTGGCCAAGGAGTACGTCCTGCGGGCTGCACAATTGGGGAAGGAACGGCATTCATGAGCGGATTGGTCACATTTGGAGAAGTCATGGGTCGGCTGAACCCGCACGGATATCTGCGAATCGTCCAGGCGGACGAATACGAACTGACCTTTGCAGGCGGCGAGGTGAATGTTGCGGTTGCGGTGGCCAATTTTGGCGGGCAGGCATCGTTTGTTACGAAGCTGCCCAAAAACGACTTGACCACCCGGGCGCTGCGGCTGATTCGCGGCTACAACGTGAATACGGAGCATATCGTGTTCGGCGGGGATCGCCTGGGCATGTATTATGTGGAGAAAGGCGCTTCCCAGCGCCCGTCGAAGGTAGTCTACGACCGGAAGTATTCTTCGATTTCCACCGCACGGCGGGAGGATTTCGATTGGGACGCAATTCTCGCGGGCGCGAGCTGGTTTCACTTTACCGGAATTACCCCCGCGCTGTCGGACGAGATGCCGCGGATCTGCCTGGATGCGCTGAAGAAGGCGAAGGAACTCGGGTTAACCGTCTCCTGCGACCTGAATTATCGCGGGAATCTCTGGTCTTCCGCGAAGGCGGGCGAAGCGATGAGCCTGCTTATGCCGTATGTGGACGTTTGCATTGCAAACGAGGAAGACTCGGAAAAAGTCTTTGGAATCAAGGCGGAGGATACGGACCTTCTTGGCGGGGATCTCAGTAAAAACGGGTATCAGGCCGTCGCGCGAAAGCTGATGGAGCGCTTCTCATTTCAAAAAGTGGCGATTACCCTGCGCGGCAGCCTTTCCGCAAGCGACAACACCTGGGCGGGAATCCTTTACGACGGGCGCGAATTCTACGCTTCCCGCGAGTATAGGATCCACCTTGTGGATCGCGTTGGCGGAGGAGACTCCTTCGGCGGCGGACTGATCTACGCGCTGATGAGCGGCTACGCGCCTTTGCAGGCGATTGAGTTTGCAGCGGCGGCATCCTGCCTCAAGCAGGCGACCGAATATGACTTCAGCCTTTCCACCGTGGATGACGTGAAGAAACTGATGGGCGGCGACGGCTCCGGCCGCGTTCAAAGGTAGGAGTAAAAACGCATGGCAGAACGATTGAGAGTAGAGCACCTGATGAAAAAGTATCCGGGCGTCGTCGCGGTAAACGACGTGAGCTTCTCGCTGAACGATGGTGAGGTGCTTGCGCTGCTCGGCGAAAACGGCGCGGGGAAATCGACGCTGTCCAAAATGATCTGCGGCGTTGAAAAACCGAACTCCGGCTGCATATTTCTCTGCGGAGAGGAAGCGCACTTAAACAGCGCGCTGGATGCGATGAACCGCGGAGTGGCAATGGTGCACCAGGAGCTTTCCATGGTGGGCGAAATGAGCGTTGCGGAAAACGTGTTCATCAACCGTCAGCCGGTCGATTTTTTAGGCAACATCCGCTGGAAAGAGCTGTTTGAGAACACAAGAAATCTCCTGAAGAGTTTTCAGCTCGATATTGATCCGCATACGCTGGTCAAACGGCTTCCCGTCGGCGTTCAGCAGTTGCTGGAGATTATTCGCGCGGTATCGATGGGCTGCAAGCTGATCATTCTGGATGAACCAACCAGCTCGCTGGCGGACGATCAGATTCAGCTGATGTTCGCAAATATCCGCCGTCTCCGGGAGCAGGGGTATTCGTTCATTTATATTACGCATAAGCTGGACGAGGTTATGACGATTGCGGATCGTGTGATCGTGATGCGCGACGGCTGCATGGTGGGCGAGAAAAGCGTAAACAATATTACGGTGAACGAGATCATCACCCTGATGGTCGGGCGCGAAATCAAGCAGCTCTTCGGCGAAGAACCCGCGGATCGGACCATTTCGGAGGATTATGCGTTTGAAGTGCGCGACCTGAGCGCAAAAGAGCTGTATCATGACGTCAATTTTGGTGTTCACGGCGGGGAGATTGTTGGAATCGCGGGGTTGATTGGCGCCGGACGAACCGAGATGGCGCTGGGGATTATCCACGCGCATAAGCGAACCGGCACGATCCTGAAAAACGGCAAAGTCTGCCGCATCGACAGTACGACGGACGCGGTGAAGAACGGCATAGCTTACGTGACGGAGGATCGAAAAGGCAACGGACTGTATCTGGATTATTCGATCAGCCAAAACCTGCTGGTCATGCAGCTCGAAGCGCTTTCAAACGGGCTTGGGATGCTGAAAAAATCCAAAATTAACGCTTACGCAACGAAACAGGTGGAGGATTTTCGAATCTCGACGCCTTCCATCCACCAAACCCTCGGCAATCTTTCCGGCGGAAATCAGCAGAAGTGCCTGCTCGCAACATGGATGGGAATTGAGCCGGACATCTTCATTATTGACGAGCCGACGCGCGGGATTGACGTTGGCGCGAAGGCGGAGATCTATCAGATGCTGAAAAATCTGGCGGAAAAGGGCAAAGCGGTCGTTGTGATTTCCTCCGAACTGCCCGAACTGCTCGGTATTTGCGACCGGATCGTCGTGATGAGCGGCGGAACGGTAACGGGTGAAGTGAAAAAAGAAGCTTTTTCCGAAAATGCCGTAATGGATCTTGCCATGCGCGCAAATCGAACTTCATATTGAGGAGCTTGCTATGAACCATTCCTTTTCAAAAAAACTGGTTTCCATTTTCACCTCGAGAGAATTCATTCTGGCGGCGCTGCTCGTGGTTGCGAGCGTCATCGTATCCTTCTTTTCGCCGGTCTTTCTCTCATCGGCCAATATTCTTTCGGTTATCATCGCAATTACGGTAAACGGCGTCATTGCCGTTGGGATGGTCATGCTGCTGGCCTGCGGCGAAATGGACCTTTCGGTCGGCAAGAACATGGCGTTTACGGGCGTGATTGTTGCGAAACTGATCGTTTCTGGCGTCCCGGTTGCCGTTGCCATTGTGCTGAGCCTGCTGGTTGCCGTTTTCATTGGAGCGTTCAACGGGTTCTTCGTATCAAAAATCGGGCTGAATGCGTTTATCACGACGCTGGGTATGAGCTGCTGTATTGAAGGCGTCATGCTGGTTATGGCCAACGGCCGCTCCATCACCGGGCTGTCCGAAAGTTTCAAGATGCTTGGCCAGGGCAAACTTGCGGGAATTCAGTACCCGATCTTCGTGATGATTCTGCTGGTGGTCGTTGCGGATCTGCTGCTTCGAAACTCAAGGCAGCTGCGCAAGATCTATTTTGCGGGCAGCAATGCCAAAGCCGCTAAGCTCAACGGAATCAGCGTAACGCGCGTGAAGCTCTACACCTTCGTGTTTACCGGGTTTTGCGCAGGACTTGCCGGCGTCATGTTCGCTTCGCGGCTTGGCTCCGCCTCCGTCACCGTTGGAGGGAGTACGGCACTGGACGTGATTACCGCCTGCATCATTGGCGGCGCGAGCCTTAACGGCGGAAAAGGAACCGTTCTTGGCGCGGTTCTCGGAGCGTTGTTCCTCGCCGTGCTGAGCACCGCGCTGAACCTGTTGAGCGTGAACATCTACTGGCAGAACTTTGCGACCGGCGCAATCCTGATTCTGGCGATCCTGCTCGACGCGCTGAGCGAAAAGAGAAAGTCCGTCGGCAAAGCGGTGCTGTAAAAAGCGGGCGGTAGAAGCGGAAACAGAAACCGGAAAACAGTCCTGTAAGGACGATCCTGCAAGGAGAATAATATGACAGGCAAGATGCACTCGTTTCGAATTGTCGCACCGCTCAAGGTGGAGAATCAGTTGATCGATATTCCGCAAATTGAGCCGCACGAAGTTCTGGTTCGCGTTCTGGCAACCGGTGTTTGCACGACGGACGTCGAGCTATATGACGGCAGCATGTCCTATTACCGGGACGGGCTGAGCAAGATGCCGCTGACGGCGGGGCACGAATGGTCCGGCACCATTGCGCAGATTGGTTCCGCGGTAAAGGGATTCGAAATCGGAGACCTCGTGGTCGGGGATATTTCCATTGGCTGCGGCAAATGCAAGAACTGCAAAAAAGGGAAATACCACCTCTGCTCAAGCCGCACGGAACTCGGCGTAATCCGTTACGACGGCTCCATGGCGGAATACCTGAAAACCGAAGGCAAGAATGTTTATAAGGTTCCCGCAGGCGTATCCGCGGATATTGCCGCGCTCTGCGAACCGCTCGCCACCGTACTGTACGCGGTTCGGCGCACGGGAATCGAGCCTGGGGATAACGTTGTTGTGTTTGGCGACGGACCAATCGGGCTTCTTAACGCGCAGCTGGCAAATTGCTGCGGTGCGGGGAAGGTCGCCGTCGTTGCGCGAAAGGAACTGCACCGGAATCTGATCGAACAGAAATGGGGGATGCACCTGATCAACTCCACGCAGGGAGACGTTGTGAATGCGGTCTGCGATCTGTTTGGCGATTATGCGGACGTGGTGTTTGAGGATACGGGTAATCCGGAAGTGATCAATCTTGCCGTTCGCGCCACCGCGCCCGGCGGCAGACTCTGTGCGCTGAGCCTGACCGGAAAGCAGACCGTGCCCTTCCAGCTCGAGTATGTGACCAGCCGCGACATAACGGTCTACGGCGTACTGGCGAGCCCGAACAGTTTTGCGCCCGCGCTGAACATGATGGCGAGCGGAAAACTGGACCTCGAACCAATCATTTCGCACCGCTTTTCCTTCGAGCAGACGCCGGAAGCGCTGGAGTTTGCGCGCACGTCCCACGGGCAGGGAAGAATCAAGGTAATGATCGAGCAAAAATCGTAACGGAATGCGTCTCGAACGCTTTTTCGCCGGGGACTGAAAAAGCGGGATATTTGGCAAACAGGACTCGATCTCTCGTTTTTCAGCCCGTGCAGCACTTACAAATGTTTCGGGCACGGCTGAATAGAGACGAGAAAACCACCGCAGCATTCAACTGAATAACGGAAGGAAAACACGAAATGTTCTTATTTTGATAAGGGCTTGGGATTGTTTTTCAATAAAACGGATTGACGAAACAAACGGATGGATCAAAATCCATATCACGGCTGAAGAAAACAGAAAAGTTTTACCTGGATACAAGTTCTTATGAAATTTAAGAACTTCATCAAATAAAAAAAAGGAGAGAAAAAATGAAAAAAACTATTGCTCTGATTTCGGTTCTGGCGCTGGTGCTTTGCGCGTTTGCCGGCTGTGCCACGCCCGCCGCCGCGACAACGGAATCCACTGCTCCCGCTGCTGAAGCAGCCGCGCCGGCTGCAGCCGCTGCCGACAACGGTACCATCTGGTCGAGCGTTGACCCAAATGAAGAGTATATCGTGGTCAACTGCCTGAACAACATCGAGTATTTCAACGCCCACAAGTATATGTGGGAACAGTGCGGAAAGATGTTCGGCGTGAAGGTGTCGTTCACCGGTCCTGCGGATGACGACATGACCGTTATGTGCACCGCCATGGACAGCGCGATTGCCAAGAACCCGGCCGGTATCTGCGTTTGGGGCTATGACGCGGCGCTGGATTCCTACATCGTAAAGGCGCAGGAAGCCGGAATCCCCGTTGTCACCTTCGTTGGGAGCACGACGGAACACGGCGATTGCTACATTGGCACATCGCAGTACGACCTTGGTTACAACGGCGGCAAGCTCTATGCGGATTCCATCGGCGGCCAGGGCCAGGTTGCGATTCTGACGATCCTTGGCTCCAATATGTTCGAAGAGCGCACAAAGGGCTTTGAAGACGCATTTGCGGAGTACCCGGGCATTTCGGTTGTCGCATACGGCGACACCAAGGCGGATGCAACCACCGCGATCAGCGCGGCGAAGGATATTGCGATTAAGTATCCCGAACTCAAAGGCTATGTCTGCACCGACTCGACAGGCGCGCAGGGCGCGGCAACCGCTCTTTCCGAGCTGAGCCTGACCGGTAAAGTGGACGTTCTCGGCCTCGACCGGAACACGGAAACCCTCCAGATGGTCAAGGACGGCACCATTACGGGCACGCTGGCGCAGAACGACGTTTCGGTCGCCTACTGGGCCTTCATTACCCTGTTTACCGCCAAACATGTCGATATGGCGCTGACGACGGATAACGTCGCAGCCGGCGCGAAGGTTGCCCCGAACTATATCTATACTTCGGTCAACCTGATCACGAAAGACAATGTGGACTATTATCTCGCGGCCAACGATCTGTACGCGACGAACGGATTCTAAGAAAGAGAGACCGGACGAACGGGAGGCGCGTATTTTGCGCCTCCCTTCCCCCCGAAGGAGTTGCTATGAGCAAATTTAAAGTCTATATCAGCGATTATGATTATCCGGATAACGAAATTGAAAAAAGCATCCTCGAGCCGATTGGCGCGGAGGTGATTGGGTTAAAATGTAAGACCGGCGAAAATCTTGGCGAACTGGCGGGCGATGCGGATGCGATCCTGCAGCAATATGCCAAGATTACGCGAGCGACGATTGAGAAACTAAAAAAATGCAAAATCATTGCGCGGTATGGCGTTGGCGTTGACATTCTGGATATGCAGGCTTGCCGCGACCATGGTATTATTGTGACGAACGTGCCGGACTATTGCCTGGACGAAGTAGCCGACCATGCGATTGCCAACGCGTTTATGCTGATGCGGAATCTGCCGCGCTATAATCAGTGCGTTCGGACGGGCAGTTACCGCTGGCAGGACTGGCTTGCGCCGATTCCGCGTTTCCGCGGCGCAACGTTCGGGCTGCTCGGATTCGGCCGTATCGCACAGAATGCGGCGAGAAAGCTGCAGGTGTTCGGTTTCCGGGTTATCGCTTACGATCCGTATATTTCCGAGAGCTTCATGTGGACCAACGGCGTTCAAAAGGTCGGCCTGAACGAGCTGTTTTCGGAGAGCGACGTCGTTTCCGTGCATTCGCCGTATACGCCCGATACGCACCATATTGTAAATGCGGATACGCTTGCGAAGATGAAATCATCCGCTTATGTAATCTGTACGTCCCGCGGCAAGTGCATTGACAATAAAGCGCTTTACAACGCGCTGGTCAATCGTCAGATTGCCGGCGCAGCGGTTGATGACCCGGAAGAGGAACCGATGAAGCTGGAGCATTGGTCGGTAGAGGAGAATCCGCTGTTTACCCTGGATAATTTCTTCTGTACGCCGCACACCGCCTACGTCAGCGCCCAATCCCTGCAGGAGTGCAGAAAGGTTGCCTCGAACAATGTAAAAGCGGTTCTGCTGGGGCAGAGGCCGTTTGACTTAATGCGGTAACAAGGCGGCGAAACGCCGTTTCTGCGCCGCGATAACAAGGAAGGAGGAAATTCCATGACTTATCCCCGTGCGTTTTCCCATGTCGGCCTTTCCGTGCCGGATATTGAAAAAGCCGTCAAGTTTTACACCGAGGTGATGGGCTTTTACGAGCTGATGCCGCCGTCCGTCATTACGCGGGATGATTCCGATATCGGCGTTATGTGCGACGAATGCTTTGCAACCACGAACTGGACGAGCTTTCGCATTGCGCATCTTTCCACCGCGGATGGAATCGGCATTGAGCTTTTCGAGTTCCCGAACAACGAGCCGCACGAAGACATGCTCCGGTTCTGGCGTACGGACCTGTTCCACTTTGGCATTCAGGACCCGGATGTTGAGGGCCTCGTAAAGAAGATCGTCGAACACGGAGGCAAGCAGAGAATGCCGATTCGTTTCTACTACAAGGGCGAAAAGCCGTACCGCATGTGCTATGTGGAAGACCCGTTCGGCATCATCTTCGAAGTTTACAGCCACAGCTATGAGCTGATCTATTCTTCCGGCGCGTACGAAAAAGCGTAACGTACCGGACATGCCGCGATTTACATAACACCGATTGACAAACACCTCCCGACCCGGAGGTGTTTTCTCGGAGAAGGGATCCTATTATGGAAGAGTGCCCGCAGGACCTCGGATTTTCGCTTGTTCATGTTGGAATCAATACCGGCGCGCCGGAAGAGGCCGCCGCGCTTGCGGGGCTGTTTGCCGCCGCATTCGGGTTTCCGGTTCGGCAGGGGTCGAGCTCGTACTTTGCCGGAAGCGGAATCGAAATCATGAAGAGCCGATACCTCGGCAGAAACGGCCATATCGCGATTGGGACGAAGGATCTCAATAAGGCGATTGAGCATCTGGAAGCGCGGGGATTTTCAATGGATCGGGATACGTTCAAGTACAGCGGCGAAACGCTGACGGCGGCCTATCTCAAGGGTGATTTTGGCGGGTTCGCCGTTCATCTGGTGAAAGCGGCGGAGCCTGCCGGCCCGTCCGGAACGTAACGGCGGAGAAACCTCCGGCATCCGGCAAAACGCCGCGCCGCAACCGGATGTGCGCGGAAGCGCAATCATTCCGGGGAGCGAACGCCGCCTGAAAACCGCACGTTGCGAATAAGCGGACAAATGCGTCCGCTTTTCTTTGTTGTTGCTCCGTAAACTTGTATAATAGCACTATGCCGGAATCGGCCGGCGGATCACACAAAGCAATCCCGTTCAAGAAATCGTTCCGGCATTCATGCTATTCTTTCTCCGGGTGGTAGAAATGACGAACAATACGGAAAAAATAAGCGCCGTACGCCGCATGCAGGAGTACATATTGGCGCATCATCAGGAGGAAATCACGCTGCCGGACCTCGCGAGGGCGGCGATGTATTCGCCGTGGCATGCGCTGCGCGCTTTTTCCGAGCTGGTGGGAAAGACGCCGTTCGAGTACCTGAGAACGGTTCGCCTGTCCGAAGCGGCAAAAAAGCTGCGGGACACGAACCGGAGCGTGCTCGACGTTGCGCTGGAGTCCGCGTTCGGATCGCACGAGGGGTTTACAAAGGCGTTTTCGCGCGAATTCGCCATTTCCCCGCAGCGGTACCGAAAGGAGATGCCGCCGATTCCGCTTTTTTGCTACTATCCCGTTCGTTCGTCCGAAACCGCACTTTCAAGCGAGAAAGGAAACGAGGAAATGGCAAGCACGGTAATTTTTACACAGGTCATCGAGCGCCCCGCGCGTAAGCTGATACTGAAGAGGGGATTCAAGGCGGAGGACTATTTCGCCTATTGCGGAGAGGTCGGCTGCGACATTTGGGGCATTCTGGAGAGCATCAAGGGCGCGCTGCACGAGTCGATTGGCCTCTGGCTGCCGGAAGGGATGCGCAAACCCGGCACGTCCGAGTACTGCCAGGGGGTCGAGGTGCCCGTCGATTTTACCGGAGCAATCCCGGAAGGGTTCGATCTGATCGACCTGCCCGCCTGCAAGTACATGGTGTTTCACGGCGAGCCGTTTGAGGACGAGAAGTTCGGCGAGGCGGTTGAAACCGTTTGGGATGCGATCGAGCGCTACGATCCGAAGCAGTACGGCTGGGATTGGGCGCCGGAGGATGGGCCGCGGTTCCAGCTGGCGCCCGTCGGCGCGCGCGGGTATATCGAGGGCGTGTCGGTGAGAGAGTATAAGAGGTAAGGGAATAGGATAAGGGATAAAGAACCCCCGTCGAAAGGCGGGGGTTCCTGAATGAAAATGAGTTTCAATATACACTTACCATTAAACTGTTTTGCAGATCATTCTGAAGTTCGAGCAGAAGGATATTTCGTATTGACAACTTGTTCCGCTCAGAATACAGTTTAAGAAAAAACGTTTCGGAGATGAACAATGCATTTCTCTGTATGGATCCCGATTGGTATTTTACTGCTATTTTCGATTGCTGTCTCCAGGCTGTTTCAAACGAATATCGAATGGGCGCTGTCTTTCTCGGTTTGTTTTTTCATTTGTTTCATATATTTAACAGGGATGTTTGACAGACTCGATTTGGGCGTATATGGTATAATCATTTTCGGCATCGCCGGTGCGGCATATCTAATTTACAACAGTATAAAAACGAAAAGCGTTTCAATTCGAGTTACACCAGGATTAACGCTTTTTTTCGCGATTTGTACTTTTGCAATTATCCTGCATACAAAAGAGACGATCGTTGGCTGGGATGAAGCGTCGCACTGGATGCTCACAGCAAAAAACGCTTTTCTGAACGATCGATTCGGGGCATCGGTATATTCAAATGCATATACATCCTATAAGCAGTATTTGCCAGGAAGCGCATTGTTCCATTATTACATAATGAAACTTTCAGGGGGTTTCTCGGTAGCAAAAACAAGGATATCCATGTGTATTTTAAGTGCGGCCTTTTTGTCGCCTGCATTATCGGCTTTTTCATGGCAGAAGAAAAGCGCGATAAAATCCGTATTTCTTATCCTGTTATTCTGGTCGATCCCTTTTATTTGTTTCCGAAACGCATACAATTCAGCCACGGTAGACTGTATCCTGGGTTTGCTTTTTGGGAATGCACTGCTTGGTTTTGCGTTATGCAGAGGAAGAATCCGTTACTTCGCGGCTGCTATCAATATAATCACTCTTGGCCTAATAAAATCATCCGGAGCTTTTCTAGGCGTTGTTGTTTCGTTGCTTTACATAATTGAGAGCTTCTGGAAGGTATATGAAACACGAAAACGAACAAAAACAGGGGGCGGTAAGAGCCTGCTTATTTTAATCGGCATATCCGTAGCTTTGCTTACGTTACCTTTATTAACGAAATACTCATGGGTAATATACTTAAGCCGGCAAAATGTTCATGGTTTAAGAGAGACGGCAACTATTCGGGATTTAATCGCCGGTATTTTTAATAAAGCTCCATTTAGTGAATATGGACTTGCAGCTTTTCAGAATTTTTTCAAAAGCATACTTTTTAATCCGAATTTTAGTGATGCTACTAAGTTCTACTTATCGACGCTGGTGGTTCCATATAGTGTTCATTTTCTGATCGTTATTGGATTGTTCATTCTTGGGAGGAGATTTGTCAAAACACAGGAGAAATCGCTGTATGATTTAGCGGCAGTTTTCGTGTTTGTCTGCAATATTCTATGGGTACTGTCTTCTTCGCTGCTGTATCTCGGGGTATTCCCGGAAAGTGAAGTTGCCGTTTTGTCTTCCGTGTCTCGTTATCTTGGAACATATCTTGTGGCGATGTATTTTTTAATAATTGCATTCTTGTTTGCGCGGATGGAAGCAACGAATGTCAAGCAATATATAGTAATAGTTTCCGCCGTATTTCTATTGCTGTTGCCCAATTATAAAGTTTTGTACGATCCTTCTTATTTCGTGCAACATCGAGCACAACCCCTCTTCGCTTTCAGAGAAACCGATGAAGATGAGCGTTCCAAAAAGATAAACGCAAGGTATAGCAAATTATATAAATACTTAGTCAGCGGACAGGGTCAAAGTATCGATGTGAAATATAGGTTGCTATTTTATTCGAGCGAAGATTTATCCGAGTTGCGTATGCTCTTTGCTGTTGCTCCCGTAAAATGTTATAGCGTCGGTTCATGCGAAGAAGCTTACAACATCGTAAGTCCTTTGCCGGATAACGAGTTTATGTTATTTCTTGATGCAAATGCAGATTTGAGCCTGTTTGACGATTTTGAGAAAGTAAAACATGAAGGGGATCTACAGAAAAACACCTTGTACTATGTTGTACATCATTCGAATGGAGATGGCATGATTTATCTAGAAAAGGTAGTCACTATTTCAGAAGATTCAAACTGAATAAACCATCATGAAAAGTATTGTTCATATTGAGGTATTTACTTGTTAGCTATTTCCCTGTAACCAATACCCTTTTCCTCGTTCACAGAAAAGTTACATACATTTGTTTCACGTGAAACGTGACTAATTTATGAACAAAACGGTTTTTTCACCTACAATTTCTTGTAACAAAAACCCGGAAAAATGTTACGGCACCACAAGATATAGAAAACCGCCCGTTTGGGCGGTTTTTCATGCCTATTGAGATTGCTTTCTAAATCTTGTCCATCAGCGACGCTTTTTTCTGCTCGTATTCCTCCGGCGAAATCGCGCCGGAATCGCGCAGTTTTGCGAGTTTTTCGAGCTGATCAATCGCTTCGTCACGCGCGCTTCTTGTCGGCTGGGCTCCGTTCGCCGCGTAAGCGGGGCGCGGGTTCTTGCGCGAGTCCTGCACGATGAGGCGGTTGTCGTCGTCCGTAAAGTTCTCGGTCGCGACCATGATGATATCCACCAGGGCGCCAATGCCAAGGCAGCCGCCCGTGAGCAGCCAGAGGATGCCCGTGCCGATTTTGCCGACGTAGAAACGGTGAATACCCAGCGCGCCGAGGAAGATGGAGAAGAGCAGCGTGGTCAGCCAGTCCTTGTCGGAATACTGCGCTGTCTGTGCCTGCACGGACACGCCCTTTTTCGCTTCGCATTCGCCGCAGCAGCCGCTGGCGCTGCGAAATTCGGTTGGTGCAATCGGCCTGCCGCAGTTGGTGCAATACTTGGTTTCCATATGAATCGATTCCCCCCCATTGATCAGATTCGGATTTCCCGCGAAACGCATGCCGCCGACGGTGAAAAACACGCATAACGGCGCTGTATTCCGCAGTTTTTTTACTAATGATACTATATACCAACGCGAATAGAATGCAAGCGCCTGCGCGTGAAAAAATTGCAACATTGCGTATGGTATAAAAGGTTTGCTGCGCCGGTATTTCGAGCCGGAAACCGGGGGAAAATCGTCGGTTCAGCACGCGGCATACCGCTCACTTTCCGTTGCTTTCCGACCTTCAATATGGTAAACTCACGGGAATCAAACCATATTGCGAACGGATAGGAGTTCCTTTTACCATGCATGCCATCGTCACTGTCATCGGCCACGACCGCGTCGGCATTATTGCGGGAATCTGCGTGGCGCTCGCCAACATCAACGTCAACGTTCTGGACATCAGCCAGACGATTCTTGGCGGTATGTTCACCATGATTATGCTTGTGGACATCAAGGAGGCCAGCGTGCCCTTTGACCGGATCGCCGCTGCGCTCGACGAAGTGGGCGAACGCCTCGGCGTGAATATCCGCATCCAGCGGGAAGACATCTTCAACGCCATGCACCGCGTGTAAGGAGCGAAAACGATGCTCAATCAACGCGAAATTTTTGAAACGCAGCACATGATCGACCGCGAACATCTCGACATTCGCACGATCACGATGGGCGTTTCCCTGCGCGACTGCGCGCATGGCGACGTGAACATTGCGACAAGAAAGATTTACGACAAGATTACGCGCTGCGCCGAACGGCTTGTTTCCGTTGGCGAGGACATCGAGCGCGAAATGGGCATTCCCATCGTGAACAAGCGCATCTCCGTTACCCCCATGGCGCTGGTTGCGGAAGCGAGCGAAACGGAGGATTATGTCCCGTTTGCGCTTGCGATGGACCGTGCGGCGGAGGCCTGCGGCGTGAATTTCATCGGCGGGTTTTCCGCGTTGGTTCAGAAGGGCTTTACGGCTGGCGACCGCCGATTGATCGCCGCGATTCCGGAAGCGCTCGCGACCACGAAATACGTTTGCTCCTCCGTCAACGTCGCTTCCACGCGCGCTGGCATCAACATGGACGCCGTGCGGCTTATGGGCGAAGTCATCAAAGCGACGGCGGAACGCACCGCCGATCAGGACGGCTTAGGCTGCGCGAAGCTCGTCGTTTTCTGCAACGCGGTGGAGGACAACCCCTTCATGGCAGGCGCGTTCCACGGAACGGGCGAGGCGGAGTGCGTCATCAACGTCGGCGTATCCGGCCCCGGTGTGGTGTATCATGCGCTGAAAGAAGTGCGCGGCGCGTCGATCGACGTTGTTGCGGAAACCGTTAAGAAAACGGCGTTCAAGGTCACACGAATGGGACAGCTCATCGCGCGAGAAGCCAGCATGCGGCTGAACGTTCCCTTTGGAATCGTTGATCTCAGCCTTGCGCCAACGCCCGCGCAGGGGGACTCCGTTGCGCGGATCCTCGAGGAGATGGGGCTGGAGCGCTGCGGAACGCACGGAACGACGGCGGCGCTCGCGCTGCTTAACGACGCGGTGAAAAAGGGCGGCGTGATGGCCTCCTCACAGGTCGGCGGGCTTTCCGGCGCGTTCATCCCCGTTTCGGAGGACGAGGGCATGATTGCCGCCGCGCAGGCGGGCACGCTGACGATCGACAAGCTGGAAGCAATGACCTGCGTCTGCTCCGTCGGTTTGGATATGATTGCCGTTCCCGGCGATACGCCCGCGGAGACGATCTCCGCAATTATTGCGGACGAAGCTGCCATTGGCATGATCAACAGCAAGACGACCGCCGTTCGCATCATTCCCGCGCCGGGAAAACAGGTTGGGGACATGGTGGAAATGGGCGGGCTGCTCGGCAGCGCGCCGGTGATGCCGGTGCATACGGAATCGAGCGCGGCGTTCATCCAGCGCGGCGGGCGCATTCCCGCGCCGCTGAACGCGCTGCGGAATTAATCCTTTCGAGGCGGGATAAATAAAAAGGGAAAGAATACGATTATCTAGAGCGGAGAACTATTTTTTCGATACAGCGGGCGAAGGCCCGCGGCGCAAGGAGAGCATGCATGAGCCTATCCGATATTGAAATTGCCCAGCAAACGCAGATGGAACCCATCGCGCAGATTGCCGGCGAACTGGGAATCGACGAGCGGTACCTGGAGCAATATGGCAAATACAAAGCGAAGATCGACTATAATCTATTGAACGACGAGAAGAACGCACCGGACGGCAAGCTGATTCTGGTAACGGCCATTTCCCCGACCCCTGCGGGCGAGGGAAAAACGACCACGACGGTCGGCCTGGCCGACGGCCTGCGCAAAATCGGAAAAAACGCGATCGTTGCCCTGCGCGAGCCTTCGCTTGGCCCGGTTTTTGGCGTGAAGGGCGGCGCGGCGGGCGGCGGAAGGGCGCAGGTCGTGCCCATGGAGGATATCAACCTGCACTTTACGGGGGACTTTCACGCGATCGGCGCGGCGAACAATCTGCTCGCGGCGATGCTGGACAACCATATCTACCAGGGAAACGCGCTGGGGATCGATCCGCGCAGGATCACCTGGCGCCGGTGCGTCGATATGAACGACCGCCAGCTGCGCTTTGTGGTGGACGGACTGGGCGGGCGCGTCAACGGCGTTCCCCGCGAGGACGGCTACGATATTACCGTTGCCAGCGAAGTGATGGCGGTGCTTTGCCTTGCCTCCGACGTTTCGGACTTGAAGCAGCGCCTCGCGCGCATGATCGTTGGATATACCTACGCCGAGCAGCCCGTGACCGCGGGCGATCTGCACGCGGAGGGCGCGATGACCGCGCTGCTGAAGGACGCGCTCAAACCGAACCTTGTGCAGACGCTGGAGCATACGCCCGCTTTAGTGCATGGCGGACCGTTTGCCAACATTGCGCATGGCTGCAACTCGCTGCTTGCCACGCGCATGGCGCTCAAACTCGGCGACTACGCGGTGACGGAAGCGGGATTCGGCGCGGATCTCGGCGCGGAAAAGTTTCTCGATATCAAGTGCCGTATGGCGGGATTAACGCCCGCAGCGGTGGTCGTTGTCGCGACGGTTCGCGCGCTCAAACACCACGGAGGAGTGCCAAAGGATCAGCTCAACGCTGAAAACCTCAACGCGCTCGAGAAGGGGCTGCCGAACCTGCTCCAGCATGTAAGCAACATCAAGGACGTGTTCCATCTGCCCTGCGTGGTGGCGGTCAACGCGTTTCCAAAGGACACGAAAGCGGAGCTGAATCTCGTGGAAGCGCGCTGCAGGGAGATGGGCGTTCACGTTGCGCTCTCCGAGGTCTGGGCGAAGGGCGGGGAAGGCGGCGTGGCGCTGGCGAGGGAAGTCTGCCGTATAGCGGAACAGCCGAATGAATTTACGCAGAGCTACCCCTTGGATTTGCCGATCGAGGAAAAAATCGATGCGATTGTAAAAAAGATCTACCACGGTGAAGGCGTAACGTTCACGCCGCAGGCGCGTCAGCAGGCGCAAAAGCTGACGGAACTCGGCTTTGGAAACCTGCCGGTCTGCATGGCAAAGACGCAGTATTCGTTTTCGGACAACGCATCCCTGCTCGGTGCGCCGGAAGGGTTCACCGTTACGGTGCGCAATCTAAAAGTCAGCGCGGGCGCGGGGTTTCTCGTTGCGCTCACGGGGGATATCATGACCATGCCGGGCTTGCCCAAGTCGCCCGCCGCGGAGCGGATCGACGTGGACGACAGCGGCAGAATCAGCGGATTGTTTTAACTTAAACACGCGCGAGCGCAGAAACGGAGCACACATTATGGCGAGGATCCTCAAGGGCGCGGAGGTCGTCTCCGCTCTGCACGCGCAACTGACGCCGCAGGTGGAAGCGCTGAAGGCGAAGGGAGTTTTACCGACGCTGGCGATTGTTCGCGTTGGCGCGCGGCAGGACGACGTGGCCTATGAAAAAGGCGCGACGAAGCGCGCGGAAACGCTCGGCGTTGCGGTTCGAACGTTCCTGCTGGACGAGGGCGCGACGCAGGCGGAGCTGCTCGCCACCATTCAGGCAATCAACGCGGACGATGCCATCCATGGCGTTTTGCTGTTTCGACCGCTGCCGAAACGGATGGATGACGAATCGGTTCGCGCGGCGCTGCTGCCGGAAAAGGATATCGACGGCATTACGGACGGGTCGCTCGCGGGGGTGTTCACCGGAACGAGACGTGGATTTCCGCCCTGCACGGCGCAGGCTTGCATGGAGATTCTAAACTACTACCGGATCCCCGTTTCGGGAAGAAACGCGGTTGTAATTGGCCGGAGTCTTGTGGTTGGCAAGCCGGTTGCCATGATGCTTCTTCAGCAAAATGCAACGGTGACCGTTTGCCATACGAAGACGCAGGATATGCCCTCCGTCACGAAACAGGCGGATATCCTGATCGTCGCCGCCGGGCGAGCAGGGGTGGTCGGAGCGGACTACGTGAGCGCGGGGCAGACCGTCATTGACGTTGGCATCAACTTTACGCCGGAAGGCGCGATGGTTGGCGATGCGGACTTTGCCGCAATTGAACCAATTGTCGGCGCGATCACTCCGGTTCCGGGCGGGGTTGGCACCGTTACAACAACGGTATTAATCGCCCATGTTATTGAAGCGGCGCAGCGCTCGATAAAGCGCGGCTAGATTCTTGTTTTTCATTTCGGGTGGGGGATTTCTCGTGAAGCAAAGCATTGGAAAGAGTTTTCTGTTTACGCTGGCCGTATATGGATTGGCCGCGCTTTTCGGATTATTTGTTTACCGAACGCTGCGGCTGGAGCCAATCGTCCGGCTGCTTGCGGCGGACGTTGCGGCGACGCTGCTGGTCTATCTGGTCAGTGTGCCGCTGGGAAACGCTTCCGTCTACGATCCTTACTGGTCGGTCGCGCCGGTTGTGATGCTGCCGTTTGCAATATCGGAATTCGGCGAGTGGAACGCGGGGACGATTGCGCTGTTGGTCTGCGTCGTCTACTGGGGCGTCCGGCTGACCGCGAACTGGGCATATACCTTTCGCGGGTATGCGCACCAGGACTGGCGCTATACGATGCTCCGCGAAAAGACGGGCGCGTTCTACCCGCTTGTAAGCCTGCTCGGAATCATGCTGTTTCCAACGCTCGTCGTGTTTTTCTGTCTGCTGCCGGCGCTGCATTATATTCAAAACGGCGGGGTCAACTGGATGACAGGCCTCGGATTTCTGCTCTGCCTCTCGGCTGCGACGCTTCAGTTGATTGCGGACGCCCAGATGCATGCGTTTCAAACGCGCGCAAAGAACCGTGCCGCAATCCTTCGAACGGGCGTCTGGCGGCATGCGCGGCATCCGAACTACCTTGGCGAAATTCTGATGTGGTGGGGCGTATACCTCGTTACGGTATCGGCGCTGCCGCAACTCTGGCCGCTCGGCCTTGGCGCGCTTCTGAACACGCTGATGTTTCTGTTCATCAGCATTCCCATGGCGGAAACAAGGCTTTCCGGATATAAAGAGGGTTTTGACGCGTATGTTGTGGAAACGAACCTTCTGCTCCCGCTGCCGCTGGGAAAGGCGAAACAGCGGTAGAGCGAATCGGGAAAGAGGATTCCGAAGGATCGCAGCGACATGGCAGCGCATATTTGTGTGCAAACGGGAGGAGCCGGATGCGGTTATTGGTGGTAGAGGACGACAAGGACCTCAGCTGTGCGCTTAAATCGCGATTCACGCAGGAGGGCTTTGAATGCGATACTTGCGAAGACGGCCTTGACGCCGGATATTATCTGAAGAACGGCGGTTATAACGCCATGA
This sequence comes from Eubacteriales bacterium, assembly GCA_021373115.1. Lineage (GTDB taxonomy): Bacteria > Bacillota > Clostridia > Christensenellales > CAG-138 > UBA7703. Next base: position 21,033 of record JAJFTI010000030.1, read on the forward strand.
TTCTGGATCGCATGCTGCCGGGAAGGGACGGACTGACGATTCTGCGCGAAATGCGGCAGGGAGGCGACGCAACGCCGGTGCTCATGCTCACCGCGCTGGAAACGGTGAAGGACCGCACGGACGGGCTGGACGCGGGTGCGGACGATTACCTGGTGAAACCGTTCGCCATGCCGGAACTGCTTTCGCGCATCCGCGCGCTGATTCGGCGTCCGCCCGCGATCCGCGGCGGCGAAACGCTTTGTTTTGAAGATCTGTCCCTCAATCCTTCCCAGTGCAAACTCGTTTGCGGAAAGAACGCGCAAACCCTCTCCCGCAAGGAGAGCGCGGTGCTGGAGCTGTTTTTCGAGCACCCGGATCGGGTGCTCTCCCGTGCGGAACTACTCTCGCGCGGGTGGGGCGGCGACGAGGCGGTGGAAGACGGAAACGTGGATAACTACATCTATTTTTTACGCCGCAGGCTGAAGGCGGCCGGAACGCGCGCGGCGATAAAAACGGTGCACGGCGTTGGATACCAACTGACGATGGAATGCGACGAATAGAGGCGGCACAGGAGCGGGCGGATATGGAAGAGCGAAAACTGCGGCTACACCTGATACGGATCTATGTCGTCACCATAGCCGCAATCCTTGCGGCGCTGCTGGCGGCGATCCTGCTGTTTTCGGTTCGGGAAATTGAGCAAAAAAACCGCGAAACGTTTACCACGCTGCTTACCGCGCTGGGGGACGAACTCCAAACCAATAATATTGTTCGGCACAGCGAGCTTCGAAGACAGGAACAGGAAAACCGCCTGTTCCTTCTGGTAAAGGATAATGGGGAAGCGCTTCTTTACAACAGTCTGGACAGCACCGGAAAGGAAGACCTCCTGAAAATCATCGAACAGGCGGCGCGCGAGGAAGGATTCGACACGCAAAGCCTTCCGCTGACGAACGCCAGGCGCACGTCCCCGGTTCGCCCGTACTCGGTAAATGGAGAGCGCTATCTTGGCGCGGTGAGCATTCTCCCGCTTGCAAACGGGTATCGTACGCTGACCCTGGCACAACGTCTGGATGCTTCATGGTCCGGCAGCGTTGCGTTCTACTGCATTCTCTACTTCGGCGGCGTGTTTTTGCTTGGCGGCGTCGGCGTCATGCTGATCGACCGTGCGCTGCAGCCTGCCCTGGAAAGTCGAAAGCGGCAGAATCAGTTTATCGCCGCGGCGTCCCATGAACTGCGCTCCCCGCTTGCGGTGATTTCCGCAAACGCCGAGATGCTGCCGGTCGTCACTCCGGAAGGCGCGGCTACGGCGGGCATTATTACTGCGGAGTGTGCGCGGATGTCCCGCCTGATCGGCGATTTGCTGATGCTGGCATCCGCAGACGCCAAGTCATGGACGTTCATCCCGGAACCGATTGAGCTGGACACCCTGCTGCTGAACGTTTACGAAGCATATGTTCCGCTCTACCGGAAAAGCGGCTGTACGCTGGAGCTCCGGCTGCCGGAAAATTCGCTTGCGCGGGTTCGGGGAGATGCGGAACGGCTGAAGCAGGTGCTTGGAATCCTGCTGGAAAACGCGTTGTCCTATGGCGTGACGCAGGATCGCCGTTCGGTTGAGCTCAGCGTATCGACCCAGAGGCAGCGCGTAAGCATCTGCGTGACGGATCACGGGGACGGACTTTCCGCAGAGCAGAAAGCGCATGTGTTCGACCGGTTTTACCGGGCGGATACGTCCCGCAGGGAGAAGCAGCATTTCGGTCTGGGGCTTTCCGTTGCGCAGGAGCTGGTTGCGCTGCAAAAAGGAACGCTGGATGTATTCGATACGGCGGGGGGCGGATGCACGTTTCGCATTCTGCTGGGATAAATTGATTTGAAATCGAAGGATGATACGGGCGCGCTCAAAAGCGCGCTCTTTTCATTTTAGATTAGAGGATTTTTAGAGATTTGTTGGATAGAATAGGGGGCGTAAGAAACAGGAGGATGATACATTTTTATGAAAAAAGCGATATCCATTCTGCTCTGCGCCGTTCTTTTGGCCGGGGCGATCGGTTGCAGTGGCCCTTCGGGTGCAAGCAACTCAAATGCCGCAGATGCCGCGACCGGGCGGTATATGGAACAGGTCATCGACCTGCCGATTCCGGAAGGATTCAGCGAGCAGTATGTCATCGGTTTGGCTGCGCTGGAAAACGGCGTTGAGGTATTTACCAATACGTATGCCGATAACAAAGACGGAACATCAAGCGCGCGTTATTTCCGTTATACGATCCTGGACGACGGATCAGTAAAAACCGCCGAAGAACAATGGCTGAACGACCTTGCGGTGGACGGCGGGAACGAAATGCGCGTGATTCGCGCAAAAGACGGCGCACTCTATATGTTTTATAGCGGGTTCGGCGAAAATTACCAGATTCAGCCGCATTTTATCGTGAGCCGCGACGACGGAAAAACCGGCACGGAACTGACCGGCGACGGAATTTCAACCATCGCAATTGCCAACAGCTTCGGTGTGCTGGACGACGGCTCCATCGCGTATACCGACTATTTTAACGCGAACCTTGGGCTGCTGGATCAAAACGGCAGCATGGTGGAACAGTTGGAGGGTGAAACAGGAAAGGCAACGCCGACGCTCGCCGCTTCCGGCAGCCGCATCGCAACCATTGCGCCGGAGGCAAAGGCGATTCGCGTGTATGACCGCGCGGATGGAACCAGCGCGAATTACGAGTATGCCATTGCCGAAAACAGCTCCGTCATCATGGCGTTTTCGGCGGACGGCGCGCTCTATCTTTGCGACGCAACGGGTATCTACCGCCATACGCAGGATGGAACGCTCTGGGAGCGGATTATGGATGGAGGCACCTGCAACCTCGGATTGCCGTCCTTCTATCCCGGTAATATGGTGATTCGCGCCGGAAGCCCGGATACGATTTATCTTTGCGACTCAAGTTCGGTCTTTCGCTACTGGTATGACGAAACCGCGCCTGCCGCCGCAAGCGAGGAACTGAATATCTTCTCGCTCAAGGAGAACGAAACCGTTCAGCAGGCGGTCGTCGCATTTAACCGCGCGCAGAGCGAAGTGCTCGCGATTTACACCGTGGCTATGGGCCAGGACGCGGGCGGCACGGAACAGGACTATATCAAAGCCCTCAATACGGAGCTTCTCGCGGGAAACGGGCCGGATGTGCTGATTCTGGATGGACTGCCCGTTGAGTCCTATGTTCAAAAAGGCGTTCTTGCGGAAATCGGCGGAATTCTGGATCAGGCGGAGGTCGTACTGCCGAATATCCGCACCGCTTCGCAGTCTCCGGACGGAAAGCTCTATGCAATGCCAACAGGCATTCGCGTACCGCTGGCCTATGCCAGCGGCGATCCGGACAGCGCGTTTTCCTCGCTCTCTGCGCTGGCGGACGCCTGCGAAGCCTCCGGAACCGAACCGCTGCTCTCCAGCACGGCATTCAACTACCAGATGCTTGCGGAAGTGCTGCTGAGTTACTATGGCGGCGATCTGTATCAAAACAAGGACGGCGCGGTAAACGCGTTCCTTTCGGACATCGGCCGTATCAGCAAAGCGATCGGCGCAGACGAAGTGCTTTGCGAAGGCTGGGAAGCGGCGCAGGGCAGCACACAGGAAGAACTGCTGAAAGTCGTGCGCATGCAGAACGGCGGGCCGCAGATCTGGGCGAACGCGACGAACCGGGCGTCGGCAGCGCTGTTTCTGCCCATGGGGTCGCTGTATGGGGGGATGATCAATCTCGCCGCGGCGGAACAGCTGAACAAAACGTTCTGCGGAATCAACAAACAGTATGAACCGGTTGGAATCGTTGGCGTTAACCGCGCCGGCAAACATACGGATGCTGCGGCATCGTTTCTGAACACACTGTTCTCTTACGATGTGCAGAGCGGCAATAAATTCGCCGAGCAGTTTCCGGTGAACCAGAAGGCAATCGAAGAAACGCTGAACCGCGTGGATAATACCATTTCAAGCGGCATGTCGATTGATCCGGAGATCACCATCTTTGCGGAATGGCCTTCCGAGGCGATGCGTGCGATGCTGGGCTCCATGATAAAGGAACTCAACCGTCCGCTCGCGACCGATCATACCCTCAGCGAGATGCTGGTTCCGTTGATCGTGTCCTATCTCGATAGCAGCGATACGCTGGAAACCGCCGCGGGGAAGATGGAAAGCGTGATTTCCACCTATTTATCGGAATGATACGCGCTCGAAATAAGAGAATGGGCAGGGGGGAGGCGCGCGCTGCGCTCGCCTTCCTCGCCCCGAGTCTGATCGGTATTTTCGGCATGGTGCTGCTGCCGACGGCGGATGTAATCCGAAGGTCGTTTTTTTCCGCGATGGGCAATACGTTTGTCGGGCTGGAAAACTACAGAGCCATTTTCGAAAACGAATCCTTCCGGCTCGCGGTGGGCAATACGATCCGCTTTCTGCTGGTTTGCATTCCGCTGCTCCTGCTGCTTTCGCTCGCAACCGCGCTCATGCTCTACCGGCGGAAACGGCTGCAGGATCTGTTCCGAACGACGTACCTGCTGACGCTGGTCGTTCCCGTTACGAGCGTCGTGATGATTATTCAGACCGTGTTTCATAAAAACGGGCTGCTCTCCGCGCTCTGCGCTCTGCTGGGATCGACTCCGCAGGACTGGCTCAACAGCGAATTTGCGTTTCTCGTGCTAGTGGTCTGTTACCTCTGGAAGTACTTCGGCTATAACGTAATCCTTTGGCTTGCGGGACTTGCGGCGATTCCGGATTCCTATTACGAGGCCGCGCGTGTGGACGGCGCAAACGAAATCAAATGTTTTTTCTATATTACGCTGCCGCAGCTGGGCGGAACGCTGTTTATTACAGGCGTTCTTGCGCTGATCAACTCCTTTAAGGTGTTTCGCGAGGCCTACCTTGTTGCGGGACGGTATCCGAACAGCAGCATCTATATGCTGCAGCATGTGCTCTCCAACTGGTTCTCCAATTTGGATATGCAGAAGATCAGCGCGGCGGCGGTGCTGCTCATGCTGTCGATCCTGCTGGTGGTTTTTGCAGCGCAGCGCCGGATGGATCGAAAAAAGGAGGGCGCATGAAAATAAAACGCTGGCAGCCCGCTTCCTTCGTTGTGCTGTTTCTATTGGCACTGCTGGTTTGGTCGCCGCTTTGGATGCTGATTACCGGCGCGCTGACGCCGACGGACGAACTGGATCGGCATCTCTCCGGCGTGCTGGGCGCATCCGGCGAGCTGGCGAGCTGGAGCGTGCTTCCGAACCGGATCACTTTCAAACATGTGGTGGAACTGCTGCTGGACACGCCCGCGTTCTTTCGCGTATTCTGGAATTCCTGCATTCAGGTGTTCCCGGCCGTGGCGGGACAGATTCTCGTTGGCGCGCCGGCAGCGTGGGCGCTGTCGCAACTGCGGTTTCGCGGGCGAAACGCGCTCTTTCGGCTCTATATCGTGCTGATGATCCTGCCGTTTCAAGTTACCATGGCGTCGAGCTATATCGTGCTCAACCGGCTTGATCTGATCGACACTCCCCTTGCGATTATCCTGCCCGCCATGTTCTCCGCGTTTCCGGTCTTCATTATGACAAAATTCTTCGGCGGCATTCCGCGGGAAATGCTGGAAGCGGCGCGAATGGACGGCGCAAGCGAATGGTCGCTGTTTTTTCGAATCGGGCTGCCGCTGGGACTGCCGGGCGTTCTTTCCGCCGCACTGCTTGGCTTTGTGGAAGGATGGAATGCGGTGGAGCAACCCATTACGTTTCTGAAAACCGCTTCCTTAACACCGCTTTCCGTGTTTTTACCCGCAACAACGGTGTCGAACGCGGGTATATCGTTCGTTTCCGCCGTCGTTACGCTGCTTCCTGCGGTTCTGATTTTTCTGCTGGGGCAGCAGTATCTCGAGCAGGGCATTCTTGCCTCGGGAATCAAGGAGTAATTAAAATGATGTCTGAAGAAAAACAAACAGAAGCGAAGGAGCGGACGTTTTCTCGGAAAGTCGGCCGTGTGCTGATTTGGTTTTTTGCGGTGATGCTGCTGCTGACGTTTCTTTCGCGTGCGGCAAGCGATGCGCTCAAAGCCAAGGTTTCGGTTGGCTACACGAGCACCGGATCGCTGGATCTAAGCGTGAACGGCACCGGAAAATGGGCGAGCGGCGAATCGCTGTTTTTCACGACCTATTTCACGCGCCGGATTGCCAAGGTATTTGTGAAGCCCGGAGAATCGGTTCAGGAGGGCGACCCGCTTTTTGCCTACGACGTTTCCACCGTAACCGGCGGAAAAGACGTATCCAAACAAAAGGTAGCCGCCGCCGAGCGGGCGCTGGAGAAAGCAAAGACGCTTTTAAAGGAGCAGCCGGATTCCGCTTACGCCGCAAGCACGGTGGAAAACGCCGAACAGTCGCTCCTGCTTGCCCGGTTTACCTATGAACAGTATGTTGCGCTGCAGAACGGCGGCGTGGTTCGCGCGCCGTTTTCCGGCACGGTGATCGCTTGCGACCTTGCCGCCGGAAAGGCCTCCGTTTCCGGAACCAGCGGGCTTGAGGTTGCTTTGGGCACGCCGCAGCTTACGATGCAGATTCCGAAAAAAGAAGCGGAGCGCATTACAATCGGGGACGAGATCACCCTGCTGCGCGATGGAAAGCAGGAGGATCAAACGCTGAGCGTACGCTCGATCTCCGCGCTGGACGCAAACGATACCGTTACCGTAATTGGCGGCGGAAACGGCGGCACGGAGCGGGAGATTGGCGCTTCGCAGGACTGGAAAATCCGAAAAAAATCCGGGCAGTACGACACCTGTGTTCCGCTGGAGGCGCTTCGGCAGGGCGGCGGGGACACGTACTATGTATTCGTGATTCGTGAGAAATCGACGATTCTCGGCACGGAACTCATGGCCGTTCAAGTGGATGTTAACCTGCTCGCGCATGACGACAAGCGCGCCGCGGTGGACGGCGAACTGACGAGTGAAGACCGCCTCGTAACCGCCTGCTCCAAGGAGATTGTCGATGGCGACTTGGTGGTACTGCAAAATGCGGAATAAACGGGTTTGGCTGCGCGCCGCGCTGCTCGCGGCGGTATCGCTTACCAGCTGGCTGATGGCGCTGGGGTGCGCAAACCGGCTTGCGTCGCAATACGCCGGGGTAAGCGTTCGTCTTGCGGAAGCCGCCGTCACGGCAAAGCAGATTCGGCAGGCGAACGAACAGAGCGCGAGCTCCGGACTGGTCTGTAGCGCGGCCTGGACGCGGGGACTGTCAATTCTGGCTGAAAACGCGGCGTTCGGCCTGGAAACAAAGCTCAGGATTCTTTCCGTCTACGGGGATATGCGCGAGGTTGCGCCGATGAAACTGCTCTGCGGCAGTTTTCCGGTGGAGGATGATACAAGCGGCTGCCTGATCGACGCGAAATCCGCTTGGAAGCTGTTTCACTCCGGCGACTGCACTGGCGCGAGCGTGTCCGCCGGGGATGCGCGGTATACGGTTCGCGGAATTGTGGAGACATACGAACCGGTGCTTCTCATTCGCAACCAATCGGCAAAGTTTGAGAACCTCGAATTCGCCATGCCGGATCCTTCGGCGTCCAGGCAGGCGATTGAAACATATCTCTACCGCTGCGGGAGCAGCGCGGAGAGCGAAATGCTCGTTGAGAACGGGCTTGCGGCAAGGATTGTTCGAGGCGCCGCTTGGATTCCGCTGTACCCGGCCGCCGCCGCGGCTGCGGTTTGGCTGTTTTTTTGCGCCTGGAACAAACGCGGCAGCGCGCGGTCCTCTCTGCCTTACTGGATCGCGGGTGCTTCTATAGCGGCGGCTCTGGTATGCCTGCTTGTGCGAACGGCATATTGGCCGCAATCCTTTCTGCCGACGAAATGGTCGGACTTCTCCTTCTGGCCGCGGCTGATCGAGGGCTGGCGGGAGCAGTGGAAGGCGCTTTCGCTGGCAACGCCCCTGCCAAAGGAGATACAGTTCTTCCAATCGATCCGCCGAATCGCTTTCCTGCTGACGGTTGCCTTGCTGTCGGGCGGATGGGGCGTTTCGTCGATGCGGCTTGCAGCGGCAAGGCGCCGCTTGCCTTCTGGAAAGATGAATGAAACATAAAAAAAGCAGGCGTGCTGCCGGCAGGCAAGAAAAAAGCGGAGGATTTGAATTGCGGGATTGCCTGCGAAAATTATCGGAAGGAAACACGCAAACGTCGCACCGGGTGCTATAATAATATGCGCTCCGGTGCGCCCGAATACGCGGGCGAAACTGTGCGGAAGCCCAGAGGTCGCTTTGCCAATAACACAGCCTGCGAAAAGCATACTGAACAATCCGTTTCTTTCGCTGAAACATAAGAACTACCGGTATTATTTTTGCGGTATGTGCGTCTCTACGATCGGCACATGGATGCAGAACACCGCGCAGCCTTGGCTCGCCTATTCGCTGACCAAGTCCGCGTTGCTGCTCAGCGTCGTCAGCGCGCTGCAGTTCCTTCCCGCCCTGCTGTTTTCCCTCTTTGCGGGCGTGCTGATCGACCGTTTGCCCAAGAAGAAAATGCTGATTGTGACGCAGACGCTTTCGCTGCTGATCACGTTCGGATTATGGCTGATATCCAAGTTCGGCGGAATTCAATACTGGCATCTGCTGATTTCCGCAACGCTTCTCGGCTTTGTCAACACGCTAGACATGCCGCTTCGCCAGGCGTTTGTCGTGGAAATGGTCGGGCATGAGGATCTGACGAACGCCATTGCGCTCAACTCGCTGACCTTTAACGCCGCGCGGCTGATCGGCCCCTCCCTTGCGGGCATCGTTATGGGCGCGCTTGGCGTACCTGCGTGTTTTCTGATGAACTCGCTGAGCTTTTGCGCGGTGCTGATCAGCCTCTTTTTCATCCACCCGCATCCGGTGGTGCCGAACGGGGATACCGTGCGGCTGGGTGTGATGGAGAGCATCCGTGAGGGGCTGCGGTACATTCGCTGGGACGAGGATCTGTTTCTTTCGATGCTGTTTATCGCCGTCGTCTCCACGTTTGCAATGAATTACAGCGTCAGCGTACCGGTATTTGCGCAGCAGATCCTTGGTCTTGCGGAGACGGGATACGGCTTTCTGCTCTCCAGCCTCGGCGCGGGCGCGCTGCTTGGCGCGCTGCTCGTTGCGTCGCTGAGCAGGAGCGGGCCTAGGCGGTTTATCCTGTATGTGCTGCCGGCTATTACGGGGATTGTGCTGATTTTCATCGGTTTGACAAGCGACTTTGCCGAAACGAGCGTTGCGCTCGCGCTTGGCGGATTCCTGTTCGTGACCTATCTTTCCACCGCAAATTCGAATATTCAAATTCGGACGGATGACCGCTTTCGCGGCCGCGTGATGAGCGTGTACTCGCTGATTGTCGCGGGGTCTTCGCCTATCGGCAATTTGTTTGTCGGCGCCGCGGACAGCTGGTTTGGCGCGCGCATGGGGTTCATTGCCTGCGGCGTTGCGGTGCTCGCATTCGTGATACCGCTTTATATTAAGATGGCGGCGGGGCGAAATCGCGTATAACGCTCTAACATCCCTCCCGACCGGGGGGAGAAGGGGAACGATACCCGAGCTGCGACTTTAAACCTGAAATTTGATACGGTCCGACCCGCGCTTAGGCGCGGTTTTTTCGTGCAATTCCGTTAAAACAATGATACGATCAAAGAAAAGCTGGCGTGAACGCCGCGCGGGCGGCACGCAGGGAGGGCGAACGATTTGATCCGGATTCTGCTGGCGGATGACGACGCGCGCATCCGTTCGATCATTCGGGAATATGCGCAGGCCGAGGACTGGACGTTTGACGAGGCCGGAGACGGGGAAGAGGCGCTGAGTCTGTTTGCTGCGGGGGGCTACTCGCTTGTCGTGCTGGATGTGATGATGCCGCATTTGGACGGGTGGGGCGCACTGAAGCAAATCCGGAAAAGCAGTTCGGTTCCGGTCGTCCTGCTCACCGCGCGCAACGAGGAATACGACCGCCTGCTCGGGTTTGAACTCGGGGTGGACGACTATATCGGCAAGCCCTTCAGCCCGCGGGAGTTGGTTGCGCGCATGAAGGCGCTGCTCAAACGCTCCGGCGCGGTTCCGGGAGCGGGAAACGTGTTTGTTTTGGGCGGTTTGCGCGTGGATTCTACCGCGCGGACGGTTCAGATTGACGCGGAAAGCGTGAATCTCAGCCCGAAGGAGTTTGATCTGCTGGCGTTTTTCGTTTCAAAACCGGAAGTTGCGTTTACGCGGGATCAGCTTCTGAACCATGTGTGGGGGTATGATTTCTTTGGCGACGCGCGGACGGTGGACACGCATGTGAAGAGCCTTCGAGAAAAGCTGGGCGTTTACCGCGAGCATATTGTGACCGTCTGGGGAACCGGTTACCGGTTTACAGGAGGCAGGGCATGAAGCGGATTTCTGCGAAACTGACGCTTGCGTTTCTCGGCATGGCAGCGCTTGCCGTCGCGCTGATATGGCTGATACAGGCGGTGTTTCTGAATGACAGTTATCTCAACCGGCGGGTGGAAAGCATTGATCAGGCGGCCGATTCTTTTTCGATTGCGGCCAAACCGGATTATGCCGCGCTGGAAAGCGCGCTCAATGTAAGCCTGCTTGCAGTCAACGATCAGGGAAGCGTTGTGTACCAGTCCGACGGGCTGCCTATGCGCGGGCAGATTGTCAAGCGCATTCCGGAATTAGCCGCCGAGGCGGGCGGCGGGGTGGAATACCTGCAAACAGAGACGGATGAAGCACGCTACGCGCTGATCAGCCGCACGGTCGAGGGCGGAACGCTGCTGATTGTGTTTTCCCTGGTCGATGTTTCCGAGGCCTCCCGCGTGCTGCTCCAGCAGTTGTGGATCATCACCGCCGTGCTGCTGATTGCGGCTCTGCTGCTCTCGGTATTCCTCTCCCGTCTGTTCTCCCGCCCGATCGTCGCCGTGACAAAGGCGGCAAAGGCCATGGCGGCCGGGAATTATTCGATCAAGACGCCGGTTACCGCCCGGGATGAGATTGGCCAGCTGACGCAGGCGCTCAACGAGCTGGGCGACGAACTGGGAAAGGCGGAGGAGCTGCGCCGGGAACTGATTGCCAATGTTTCGCACGAGCTGCGCGCGCCGCTGACGATTATCCGCGGCTTTGCGGAGACGGTTCGGGATGTAACCTGGCCGAACGAGCAGAAACGGACGGAACAGCTCAACGCAATCAGCAGCGAGTCTGCGCGTCTCGGCGCGCTCGTAAGCGATATTCTGGATTACTCCAAGCTGCAGTCCGGCGCGGAACCAATGAACCCTGTCGTTTTTTCCTGCGCGGAAACGCTGGGCTGCATTCTGGGGCGTTTTGAAATCGAGGCGGGCAAGCGCGATATCGCGCTGGAGCTGGACTGCCGCAAAGGGGAAATCCGCTTTGACCGCGCGCAGTTTACGCAGGTGATGAACAATCTTCTGGACAATGCCATTCGGCATGCAAAGCCGCGTTCCCGCGTCCGCATCGCCTGTGAACCGCTTGAAAAAAACATGCGGATTTCAATTGAAAACGCGGGCGAACCGATTCCGCCGGAGGAACTGCCTAAAATATGGGATCGTTACCACCGCGCGCCGAAGACCGGCGAAGCGGGCGGCCTCGGCACGGGGCTTGGGCTCGCGATTGTCAAGAGCATACTGGAACGCCATAGCGTGGCTTACGGCGCGGCAAGCGACGAAACGGGGACCGTATTCTGGTTTGAGACGATGGCAAACGCGTAAAATCAGGCTCCGGCGATTGCCGGAGCCTGATTTCTATATGTACGTCAGTCGAAGAGCTGATGCTTAAAGTCGCTCAGTCCCATGCCCATATCCGCGGCTGCATTGCTCAGCGTTGTGGCGGAAGGATAGTCTGCGGGGAGGTTGAGACGGGCGTACAGCTCGTCGAGCGGGATTTCCAGCAGGCCTGCGGTTTGCTCGAGGGTAAACGATCCGCGAAGGTCGCTTGGCTCGTAGCCGTTGATCGGGGCGTAGTCCGCCTCTTGCTCGGCTGCATTTTCCGCGGAACCGGAAAGCGTGCCATCGCCGGCCGATTCGTCCGCGCGGCCGCCTTCGCCGCCTTCGGTGGATTCCACGGGCGTACCCCAGGCAAGGCCGACGTATTTATTTGGCAGCAACTGCATGTCCCCCAAAGCAACCGCGACGCCCATCGGCGCGAAAAACAGTACCAGCGCCATTATTGTTGCGGCAATCGGGTGAATGCGCACCTGTTTTGAGTATCCCGTATGGATGGCGCCCTGTACGGGGCAGGCGGTGACGCATTCGTTGCAGTTGATGCACTCCGCGCTCGTGACGCGCCCGCTTTTCGCGTTCATTACTTCGAGGTTCATCGGGCAGGCACGGTTGCATTTACCACAACGGATACAGACATCCTGATCCACCTGTACGGCGTACGGGCTGGCCTTGCCGATGACTCCGTAGAGCGCACCAGCCGGGCAGAGGTACTTGCAGAAGAAACGGTCGTACACAAGGCTGCCAAGCAGCGTAACGACCAGTATGATGAATCCAACGAGGTAGGATGTAACCAGCGCGTTAAAATCCGCGAGGTGCCCCAGCGCGTTGAAGGGATCGTAAGGCGTAATCCAGAGTTCGCCGGTGATCCATGCCATTGCGAGCGTAACGGCAAGCACGACGTATTTCAGGTAGCGCAGCACACGGTCGAGCTTTTGCGGCACGGCGGGGCGTTTGCGAAAGAGCTTGCCTCCAATTTTGCCAAAGAACTCCTGCAATGCGCCAAACGCGCAGATCTGGCCGCAAAACGAGCGGCGCATAGTCAGCGCAAGCAGCACGGTCGAACCAAAGAGCACAAACGTGCCGATGACGATTCGCTTTAGAAAAGTGCCGGCCGTGACGAGAGTCAGCATGGATTCCAATCCGCCGTAAGGGCAGAGTGCGTGGATGGACGGGCCGACATAGCCAAGCGTATGCAGCGCGGTCGCCGCGAGCACGAAAGCAAGAAAGCTGCCGAGCGTGACCCAGCGAAGGATACGGGAGACGAGCGCAAGGCGCTTTTCGCGTTTGCCGTTCATCGGCAAGGGATTGGCGGACATATTTGTTACCTCCTATTTTTGCTTGGTGCGGATCGGCTGCTTAAGGACAGCCGATCCGCACTGGTTTGTGTATCCGGCAGGTTCGGTGCCGACGGTTAGAGTTGGTTCTGGAATGCGCGCAGATGGTTTTCCGAAGCGCGCATGAGACTCTCAAAAACGGTGCGGACATTGGAAGGCAGTTCCTGGTCCAGGAAGGTTTCATACATGGCGATATTGTTCACCTCCGCGCTGACGCCCGCCTGATAAGCATCCGTGAGACTGCCCGCGCTGACGGCGCGGCTGGCGCCTTCGTCCGCCGGGGCGGCGACGCCGTAGGCGTCAAACAGCGGCAGCAGCGCGTCAATATGAGACTCCTCCGCGCGCAGGATGTTGGTAAACGGGCGGACACTGCCGTTTTCGCTCAGAATCCGGTCATATTCCGCATAGGCAAGGTACTCGTCCTGAATTGCGTAGGTGAGCATGTCCGCGAGCGTCAGGTTCGTGTCGTCCAGCGCGCCGGAGGAACCGTAACCCACTAAAGAGAGCGTTCGATCCGCTTCGCTCAGCGCAAAGTCGGGATCGGGGGTCGTGCTGTCGTTGTAGACGGGATCGCAGCTGTCAAGGTAACCCTGGCCTGCGTTTCCGCTTCCGCTTCCATTTCCGTTTCCGTTACCGCCGCGGTAACCGGTCCCGACTTCAACGGGGCTGACGGAGCGATTCGCGTAGCCCGCTCCTGTGCGGTAGCCATCATCGTACAAGGTGGAAGCGGCGGCATTGTCGTTTGTGGCAGAGTCGTTGTCCTCGCTGGCCGCGGGCGCCGCGGCGACGGTGCACCCGGCGAGAATCAGTGAGAACGTGAGGATCGTTGCAAGGACGATCGTTAATTTGCGTTTCATAATGCTTAACCTCCTGTGGTCGCTTGTTATGCTTTAATAATAGAAGCAGGATGTGATGAATTCGTGATGGGTTCTTGAAAGTATGATGTGAGATGCCGCAATGTGTCTTTCGGCAGAATGCAGCCGTATACGATGCCCGGCAGAAAGATTGGGCGCAACAGGAACGGACTCTGGAAGAAAAACAATTCCGTATTGATTTTACACGTCGTGCTGGTATATAACTAAGATAACTGGATGAGCCAAACAAGTATTACGCAGGAGGTTCATGAAGTGATGGAACAGCAGCTGAAAAAGAATAAACGGGTATGGCCAAAGGTGTTGATCACGATTTTTGCCGTACTTCTGATCCTTCCCCTGGCACTTTACGCCTATCTGTCGTATGACCATTTTCAGATAGACGACAAACGCGTGGGGTATGATTATCATGCGCCATACGCGGGAGAAGCCATATATCGGGCGAGCGGGGACGTGGAGATTCCTCTTGCGGCCGAAGATCTCTACTGGCTGATAGATGAATATCGGCTGCTGGACGATCTGGGTATTCCCGACTTGGCTTGCCGGAAAATCGCGGTGGAAATCGGGGACTCCGCACTAACGATCTATGCGAACATTCGGTACAAAGGATTTCTGCCGCTTCCGCTTCGCGCTGATCTGTCAATACAAACAAACGGTGGATTGAAGATCGACGTGGTTGGCATACATGTTGGAAAATGGATTAATCTCCCCGCAGAACAGCTGGCGAAATATGGCGTAGAAACACACTACAGCGTATTGCTGAAGGACTTGCTGAGGGATTCATCGATTACGTCGATCGCATTTAAGGACGGAAAAATTGTGGCGACCGCACCGTTTCTAACCGAATTCAGCGAATCGGCTATTCCCGATATGACGGCGGATACTCTGCTGCTCTACGGAGCGGAGGCGGATGGCGCGATTGACCAGGCATCCGCCTGCTACCGTGCGGAAACGATTGGGATACGTGAACGGAGCATTCGCGATTACGTTGCCGGTGCGCCGAATCCGGTGGTTGCGATGATGCGGCTGCTTGCCCTCTGCGATACGACGAATGCCGAGCAAACGATTCAGGAGCAGGACGCTTTTCGTACGCATTTCTTTCTGCCGGCATCCGCCGAAGATATCTCCGCTTATCGGGAAACGTATCTCGAAAGGATTGTGAGTGAAAACCGCAAGCTGGAGACGCTGCTCACCGCGGTCCGCGAAAAATACAAAGCGCTTGAAATCCGGCTGACACGGGACGCATATGTAGATACTGTCACAAACGAAGCGCTGTCGCTTGCCGCGCTGTGTCCTGCAATTGGGCTGGATAACAGCCAGTGTCATCCAATACTGCTCCTTGCAACAGAACCGCAAAAGGCGCCTTACACCGCGGATCTGCAGCCGTTTTCGCAGATACCGAAAAGCCCGGGTTTGAAACTGGATATGACCCAGGATTATCTGCGCAATGACATTGGAGTGATGCTGGTTTTGCCGGGCGGTTCCACCGCAATGCTCTATTATACGGTAGCCAGCGAGCTGATGGTGCAGTGCTTGCCGCAGGAGACGGCGGCAAGTCTATTTGAAGAATACCGCGCGCCAAAGGTGCTGAATCTGGATTTGGCCGTATTCTCCACCAAACGGGTGCTTCATGATGCGCCTACTTCCGACTTGAGTCCGTACATTGTATTTCTGCCATGGGATATTGAGAAAACCTGGAATGCAATGTCGAAATGATGCGCGTCGTTCCGGCAGCCGTGCTGTTCTCCGAAAATTCGGGCAAAGTCATGCATTCCGCTTCACCGGCTGCCACATCGGGTAATTTCGCGCCATGGTGTATGAAAAGCATAACCGTATCCGTTTCCTGCACCGGCGTTTGCCGCCAAAGCCTGCGGGATCGGTAACGGTTATGCTTCTTCTTTTTTCTCTTTGTCCCAAAGTATCGAGAGAAGCAAACCTCTGCGAAACGGCATTTAGTTTGTGGGCGCGGAATAGTCCTCCGTGTAAGCAAACACCTTTCGTAATCCTTCGTTTCCATCGTGGCTGATGCGAATGTTGTCCGTCAGCGTAAAGTGCATTCCGTCGCTGGTGGAAATATAGTAGTGTCCCCATTGGAACCCGGCACGGTAGAAGGCCAGCTCGTAGAGCAGATAGTTGATCACCGTCTCCGGAACGGACTGGAACACCCAGATCAGCGAATCCCCGGAATAGGTATAATCATAATAGGTTACGTCGTTTTCTGTTTTTGTACCGTTGTAAACGAGTTTATTGCGCACCTCGTCGTCAATGAGGGCTTTATTCTCCTTAAGGTTGTCGTTTGCGCCCATCCCCCCGTTGAGATCGATTGCCGTACCGAACGCATGATGGCTGATTGACTTCTCGCTGGAAGTAAAGCGCGAGCAGTAGCTTCCGTTATAGGTATCGATCAGGTCGCCAAGCAGTAATATGCCGGAATCCCCGTTTGTGCCGGATACGCGGACATGAACGCTGTTGAGGTAGTAGGAAACCGCTTCAAAATAGGGCAGCGTGGCCTTGTGAATACGCCACGGTTCCCTGCCGGGCAGACAATCGTAAGAAATAATGTATTCATTTTCCCAGTCCGGGTCGGCTACGATATAACGCGCGTCCACCCACTGGTAGCGGTAGAGAAACGCGTCCTTGTCCTTGAAGAACCGAAGCGCGGTCTCATAGCTGCTGTTGCTGAAATCGGAGCGCTGAATTTTCTTCCAGGTATCGGACAGCACATAGAACTGCGTTTGATAAACCTGCTCCGGTGTTGGCTGGCCGAGGCTGGTTGCCGTTATGGTAAGCGTATGAATCCCCGTGTGCAGCGCGGAGAACTGAACCAGCGAATCGAGCGATACACCATCACTGGTCAGCGCGTCGTCGAGCGAATAGGAGTATACCTGCTTCGCCGGATCGAACGTGACCGTTTGCGTATACGGATAGAACAGGTCTTCGCTGTACGCACAGTTGATGGCTGCCGAAACGGAGAGCAGAGGGTAATTGGATTGCACCGTGCCACGCAGGCGATATCCCTTGCCGAGCGGAAGCCGGTCCTGTATGGTCGGCATTGGATCGTCCGAGCTTTCATCGAAGGTGAGAACGCTGGGGATCATTGGCGTTGGCGAGGGCGAAGGCGGCAAAGTGACGAGAAGAACGGTTGGGGCGGGCGAAGAAACGGGACTTGGGGAATTTTTCAGCGCGCGAAGCGGCAGCACAACGGCCAGAAACAGCAAACATGCGCCGCCGACGATGCAGAGCGCAAGGATTGCCGCGCCGCGCATGCCGACGCGCGATTTCTTTCGCTTTGTCCATTCCGTCATGAAAGGGCCTCGCTTTCCCGTCCTTGTTCCAGTATTTTACCACAAAGCGCAGGGATGTGACAAAGCGCACGCAGGACGAAGCGCCGTGTTTTTTGACACTATCGGTGCGCAATGATAAAATACGCGTAGAAACGCGGAGCATTCCCGTTTCCCGCGGCGTTTCTTTTTCAACTTTGCTGACGACGCGCGATATAACGGAACGCAAAGGAATAACCATATGCCTATCGTATTTGCTGCGGCAGTGCCGCATCCGCCGATTATTCTGCCGGAGATCGGCATGGGTCAGGAACGGGAAATCCGGCAGACGACCGAAGCGTACCGCGAGATTGCGCGGCGGATTCGGCAGGCAAAGCCGGAAACGATTGTGGTTCTCTCGCCGCACGCGACAAGCTATGCGGATTATTTTCATATTTCACCCGGTAAAAAGGCACACGGCGATTTTCGCCGGTTTGGCGCGAAGCAGGTGGAAGTAACCGCGTTTTACGATGAAGAATTTGTCGCGGCGCTGGAAAAGAACGCGAAACGCGCGGGCGTTCCGGCGGGAACGCGCGGCGAGCGGGATGCGGCGCTCGATCACGGAACTATGATTCCGCTGACGCTTCTGGCCGAGCGCGAACTGCCCTGCGCAATTGTTCGCATCGGCCTCTCCGGGCTCGATCCGGCCGCCCACTACCGCCTGGGAAAGTGCATCAAGAAGACGGCGGAGGAACTTGACCGCGACGTTGCGGTGATCGCCAGCGGGGATCTTTCGCACAAGCTGCTGGAATCGGGCCCCTACGGGTTTGCCGAACAGGGGCCGGAGTTCGACCGGTTTGCGACGGCGGCGCTGGGCAGGGGCGATTTTTATACATTGCTTACCATGGATCTATCCCTGAGCGAAGCGGCGGCGGAATGCGGTCTGGGCGCGTTTCGAATTCTCGCGGGCGCGTTCGACCGAACCGCGGTCTCCAGCGAGCTGCTTAGCTATCAGGGTCCCTTTGGCGTCGGATATGCCGTTGTCGCGTTCCAGCCGGAAGGCGAGGATGAGAGCCGCGCGTTCGATGTTGTCTATCAGCAGGCGGAGCGCGCGCGCATCGGCACCGTCCGCGAGCGGGAGGACGCCTACACGCGCCTGGCGCGGGTAACGGTGGAATCGTTTGTGAAAACCGGCGAAACACCGCCCCTGCCGGAGGATTTGCCGACGGAAATGACGGGCGAACGCGCGGGCGTTTTCGTTTCGCTCAAGTACGCCGGCAAGCTGCGCGGCTGCATTGGCACCATCAGTGCCGTGACCGGCAGCATTGCCGAGGAAATTGTGAAAAATGCGGTTTCCGCCTGCAGCGAGGACCCGCGGTTTGACCCTGTCCGTCCGGAGGAGCTGGAGCGGATCAGCTATAGCGTGGATGTGCTCGGCAAAACAGAGCGCGTCGATTCGATGGATCAGCTGGACCCGAAGCGCTATGGGGTCGTCGTGATTTCCGGCTACCGGAAGGGTCTGCTTTTGCCGAATCTGGACGGCGTGGATACCGTGGAAGAACAAATTCGAATATCCAAGCAGAAAGCGGGTATCCCCGAGAACGAGCGTTGCCGGCTGGAGCGGTTTGAGGTGGTGCGCCATCTGTAACGCGCACTCCGTTTACGGCCGATTCTGGACAAGAATGCTTAGGTGGTGTTTGACCGGTGAAGGCAACCTGCGATATCTGCCCGCGGGCATGCGAAATAGAGGAAGGCGCGCTGGGCTTCTGCCGCGCGCGAACGAACCAAAATGGAACTGTTGTGTGCCAGAACTATGCGCGGGTGACCGCGATTGCGCTGGATCCGATGGAGAAAAAACCGCTGCGGCGATTCCACCCGGGCAGCCGGATTCTCTCGGTTGGCAGTTATGGGTGCAACATGAACTGCGCCTATTGCCAGAACTGCGAAATCTC
This sequence comes from Eubacteriales bacterium, assembly GCA_021373115.1. Taxonomy (GTDB): domain Bacteria; phylum Bacillota; class Clostridia; order Christensenellales; family CAG-138; genus UBA7703. Next base: position 40,140 of record JAJFTI010000030.1, read on the forward strand.
GATGGCGCGGGCGGAATATGTCGAGTGGACGGAGATTCCACCGGAGGAATTGATTGCGCGCGCGGAGGCGCTCCAGCCGCGCGGAAACATCGGAATAGCTTTTACCTACAACGAGCCGCTGATCGGGTATGAATACGTGATGGACTGCGCCAAGTTGGCAAAAGCGCGCGGCTTAAGCGTTGTTCTTGTGACAAACGGCATGATCAACAGCGATCCCTGGCAAAAACTCCTGCCGTATGTAGACGCCGCGAATATCGACCTAAAGACGTTCTCGCGCGAGGGATATCGCTCGCTCGGCGGTTATCGGGATACCGTGCTGGAGGCAATTTCTCTTGCGGCGGAGCGGATACACGTTGAGGTGACGACGCTGGTCGTGCCGGGGTTCAGCGACGACGAGGCGCTCCTTCGGGAGGAAGCCGCCTGGCTGGCGGGGGAGTCGTGTGAGATTTCGCTCCATTTGTCGCGCTTTTTTCCAAGGCACCGCATGAAAAACACGGAGCCGACGCCGGTGGAGACGGTGCGGCGTCTCGCGGTTGCCGCGCGGGAGTTTCTGCCTTATGTGTATGAAGGGAATCTGTAGATACAAGGAGTGTCGAACAATGATTAAAACAGAGAATCAGCAGCCGGTCCGTGAGCGCAAAGACGTGCGCGGCGGAAAAGGAATCGTGACGTTTCACGACTTTTTAGCGGCAGAAGAGGCGTTTGGCGCGGGAAACCTCTTTACAAAAGCGACCATTCCCGCGGGCGCGTCGGTTGGCGAACACCGGCATGACGGCGAATTCGAGGTCTACTACGTGCTGGCCGGCACGGCCGAGGTAAACGACAACGGCGCCTTGGCCATGCTGAACGCGGGGGACATGCACCGGTGCGCGAGCGGGGAAAGCCATGCGATTCGCAACGCCGGGGCGGGAGATCTTGAAGTCGTCATGCTGATTCTCAACGAGAATCCGGGCCGGTCGTAACCGTCCCGGAGGCCGCAGGATCGGCTTGAAGCATACCAAAGAAAATGGTATGATGGGAACATGGAACTGGAAAGATCGAACAAACGAAAGGCCAACGTTCTAACGCTCCTGTGCGTGCTGACGCTGGTTGTTTTATTTGTACTCCTACTTTGGAGAGTGCCCTTTGGCTACGACTGGACGGACGAACAGTACTATTCCGAGATCGGATACCGGCTGCTGCAAGGTGACCGGCCGCTGGTTGACACGTGGGAAGTGCACCAGTTTTCGGCGATCCTCATCGCCCCGGTACTAAAAACCTTCCTGCTCTGCAACCACAACAGCACGGACGGAATGGTGCTGTTTCTGCGTTATTTTGCGGTTTCGTTTCAGTTTGTCGCGAGCTTGACCGCGTTTTTTCTGCTCAAAAAGCGCTACGGCTGGATTCCCGCGCTGCTTGCGGCGGGCATGCTGCTTGCGTATTCGCATTTTGCGATCAACAGCTATTATTACAACAGCATGACGCTGCTCTTTTCGGTACTCTCGGGTCTTTTTTGCATGGAGTTCCTCCGCCGCACGGCAGGCGGCTTTGCGTTTGCCGCGCTGGGCGGAATCTGCTTTGCGCTGGCGGTAGTCGCTTATCCGTTTTTTCTGTTGTTCGCGCCGGTTTTTCTTTTGTACTGGCTTGCTCTTTTGCGAAGGCAGAGCGAACGTAAACGAACCGCTTTTGGCTTACTCGCGTTTTTTACGGGCGCCGCCGTGATCGCGCTGGCGCTTATTGCGTTTTTATTATCCCGTGCGACGGCTTCCCAGCTCATTGCGGGTGTTTCCAATATGCTCGACGATCCGGATCATCAGTCCATGAACCTGCTGGAGGTGACGGGGCAGTATTTCAACGCGATTCGGGTGGTGTACTCTCCCGCAAGCTATGGGGCGGCGGCGCTGCTGCTGCTTGGGATATTCTATTCGCGCAGTAAGCGCGAAAACCTTCGGCTGGCGCTTCGCAGGGTCGGCGCCGTCGCGGTCACGCTGCTGCTGTTCGGGGTTGTCTGGATTGCGTTTTGGTACGACTGGCCCGGCATCTACCGTATCAATCTGCTCGCAATGGGCTTTGCGCTACTTGCGCCGGGGCTGTACGGTTTTTCGGATCGAACGCGAGATCATGGCACGCTGCTGCTGTATTGGATTGGCTGCGGATTGTCCTTTACGGTACAAATTGGAAGCAATACGCGCATCCTTGCATCCTCCGGCATGCTGCTGCCTGCTGCGATGGCAACGGTGCTCTATCTCTTTGAACATGCGGATGAACTCTTTCGCTGGAAAGCGGAGCGGGGCCCGGGAACGGCGAACGGGACGGATCGACGCTCGATCGCGCTGCGGGCGGCGGCGACGCTGGCCTGCTTTGCCTGCGTTGCGGGCCTGATGGCGCTTCGCCTGACGGCGGTCCACCGCGACGAGCCGGTTAAGCAATTGACGGCGACCATTGAAAGCGGCGCGGCAAAAGGCATTCGAACGACGCCAAAGAGCGCGGAACTGCACGATCGCCTGATTGCGGATCTTCGCGCAAACGCGCCATCGAGCGGATCGATTCTTGTCACCTGCCTGTTCCCGGAGGGATATCTGGTCACGGGGCTGCGCGCGGGGACGCCTTCCGCCTACAATATGACGATGAATTCGCCGTGGCTTGCGCAGTATTACGAACAACATCCGGAGCGAATGCCGAGCTATGTGTTCGCCATTGATCCGGCAATGCCGTACAACGAGCCTGGACAGGTAGGAATTGAGACGTTTGCATGCAATCCGGATTATGAGCAGCGCGATTGCCGAACCGGCATAGCGTTTTTAAACACAGCGCCATGACGAAGCTACAGACGAACATTGGAACGAAAGCGATATTGTAAAAAAAGAAAGCGAGGATTGTGGAATGGGCTATTCGGATGCGATTATTCAAACCATACTGGGGAACGACGCCGTTGGCGCGCTGAGCAAGTCCAGCGGCGCGAAAAAAACGCAGGTGGAATCCCTCATTGGCGCGGCTCTGCCACTGATGCTGGAGAGCATGCAGAACAACGCGAGCTCGCCGAAGGGGGAAGAGGCGCTCACGCAGGCGCTTAGCGATCATGCGGGAAGCGACGCTTCCGACGTGAAAGCCTTTCTTTCCGGCGTGGACGCACAGGACAGCGCAAAGATTCTGCAGCATCTCTTTGGAGAGAGCACGAACAAAACGGTTTCCGCACTTTCCAAGAAAACGGGGATGCAAAAGTCGCAAACCATGTCAATTCTGCTTCAGCTTGCGCCGCTGCTGCTTTCCCTGCTCGGCCAGCAGAACCAGAATTCCTCCGGCGGGATTGGTTCGCTGCTTGGTTCCCTGCTTGGCGGTTCGGGTTCCAATTCAACGGGATCGCTGATCGGTTCCCTGCTGGGTAGTGACACGAGCGACGCGGCGGGTTCGCTCATTGGCAATCTGCTGGGCGGCGGATCCGGTAATTCCGGTTCCTCGATTGGCGGCGCGCTGCTCGGCAGCCTGCTGGGCTCCGGCAACTCCAGCTCCTCCGGCTCGAATTCCGGTGTTGCGGGATCGCTGCTCTCCGCACTGCTTTCGGACGGCGACAACAACGACGACGACGACGGCGGGGATCTGCTGGGCAGCCTGCTCGGAGGCGGCGGTTCCAACAGCCTGGGCGGCGGCTTACTGACGAGCCTGTTCGGGGACGATTCGCAAAAGATCAAAAGCCCGGCGAAAAAGAAATCCTCCTCCGGTGCAAAAAAAACCTCGACCGCGAAAAAGCCAACAGCCGCAAAGAAGAAAACGACGAAGAAACCGTCCGCAACGGGCAAGAAAAAAGGCAACTGAGCCCTGTATACAGCAAAAGGCGGCCGTCCCGAGGACGGCCGCCTTTTACGACCGAAAGCGGATTCTATCCGCGCGAACTGGAACTCATGCGCGCGAGGATGCTTTTCTTCGTTTTTGCATCCAGAAGGTCGCCGGAGAGCGCGCCGGACAGATAGGAATCGATTCCGTCGATCGAGGCGGATTCCCGAATGAGAAGGAGCACGTCAACGATATCAAGCAGGATCAATTTGCGCATGGTATCCCGCTGCCCAGCCAGGTTCAGCGCAAGCAGCCTTTCCGAAATGGTCTTTGCGAGCTCCGGATGATAAGGAACGATTAACAGCAGTCCCTGGATGCACTGGCGAACGGTAATCGGTTTTTCGTCGTCTAAAAGCGCGAGATACGGTTCCAGCGCGGCCGCTGTTTTACCGCCGCCATCCCAGCGCGCGTTTGCCGCGAGCAGCATTGCGCCGATGCTGCGCTGATAGGAATTTTCGCTGCCGAGCTTTGCGGCAAATTCGTCCCAAAATGGAAACACGTCCGCCTGCGAGCGCGCGCGTTCGTTGAGCAGCAGAAACGCGCCGTAGCGAATTTTATCGTCCTTCAGGGCGAGCAGACCCACCAGCCAGACAATTTCTCCGGAGGTGAGCGCCGCCGCCCGGGCGGGGAGTTCCTCTTTCTTCAGTTCCAGCAGATCCGTTTCAGTCAGCATGGAAATACGCTCCTTTCGTTTCCGCTTTGGAATACTGCATCGGGTAATAGCGAATACCATCGGACAGCTGCTCCCCGCTGACGGCGGTGAAGCCAAGGTGCTCGTAGATTGCCTTCGCATACGGAGAGGAATGCACGGTCATTCGCTCGCCGCGGCATTGCTCGCGCGCGGCGGTAAACAGCGCTCTGCCCACGCCGCGCCCCTGCCAGACGGCATCGACAAAGAACAGAGCAATGTGGGAACCGTCCTCCCCGCGCGTGGCGAGCACCCCGGCGAGCGAACCCGCTTCGTATGCGCCGTAAAAATGCAGCTTTTTAAGCTCTTCGCTGCTTTGAAGAAAGGAACGGAACGTTTCGACGCCCTGTTCGCAGTAGTCCGGCGCTTCAAACGCAAGGAACACGCGGAGCACGAGATCGAGCGCCCGCTGGATATCCCGTTCGGGTACCGGCGAAATCTCCATTGGCAGAACTCCTTTTCGGATTGAATGAGAAAGGCAACTTTCGGTCAGCGCGCGTTCATGCGCTCCAGAAGCTGCAGTGTCGTATTCCAGTTACGCGCGGTAACGGGGGAGAGCGCGTCCTGCAGGCGTACCGCCAGCTTGGAATTGCGAATGCTCTGCGATAACAGCAGGTAAGCGTCGCGTCCAACGACGCGGAAACGGTCTTCCGTTCCGGTCGGACCGCATGCTTTTTCGAGCGTTTCCGGATTTGGCGGCTTTGCGGCAAAGAGCAGATAGAGGGTTTCGCCTTCAAGATTGCGCGCACAAGCCGCGGCGATTTCATCCGCCGAAAAAGGCAGGCGGGAAACCGCGAGCCGGAGTTCTTCCGCGGAACGCAGGATCACGCTGGTTTGTATTGCAGCGCCGCTTTTCAGCAAGTCTTCGAGTTTCGGGGCGAGTTCGCTTTCCTCCAGAGGGGTATCGAACAGGACGTTTCCGCTCTGAATGTAGGTTTCCACGCGGGAACACCCAGCCTGCTCAAACAAGCGCCTAAGATCCTCCATGCGGATTCGGTTTGCGGAACCAACGTTAACGCCGCGCAACAGCGCAAGACAGGATGCCATAGCCGCTCCTTTCGACGATTCATCAGGCGGGGGGTGCGCGCTGCTCTCCGGCGGCTCAGGACCACCCCTGCAGCTCGAGAATGTTTCCCTCGGGGTCGGTTGCGTATACGACACAGATCGTCCGCCCGTCCGCATAAGTGCTGCGAACCAGCTCGCCGACCGTTCCGCCGCCGCAGGAGAGCACACGATCGAGTGCCTCCGAAACGTCATCCACCTCGAACGCGATATGCGCAAAACCGGGCGTGTTGACCGCGCCGGAGGGAGAATCCGGCATGGCGCTATACGTAAAGATTTCAAGCGTCGGGCCGTGCCCTTCATAACCGGGCAGCGCAAGGTGCTCTCCGGTGAGGTGCGCGTTTTCTATGCCGGTCAGCCGGTCGAGCCACGCGCCGGATAGGTCGCGCGTTTCTCCGATGCTGCGGCAGCCGAGCGCCTGTTTATAGAACGCAATCAATACGGGAGCGTTTTTCGCAATCAGATTGGTATGCGCATAACGAATCATGGTACGAACGTCCTTTCGCTGCTTGATTTGTTCAGATCAAGCCATATAACGTGCATGGATTCGACCGTTTTGAGCTCGCGGTAATCCGCTTTCCGCTGCATATCCGGCGTTCCGCGGCAACGCTTCCGCTTGATTGGTTTCGAGCGGGTGAGCTCTCCATCCGTCAAATGAGAAGGCATTTTAATCGTAACGGCAGAAGCGGAAAGCCCAGTGCGGCATACCGGAAAAGTCCAGGTTCGAAACAAAGTCGGCGAATGTCTCCGCCAGCGCGGGGCAAGGCGGCTGGATTCTATAGCTCGTTTGAGCTTCCTCCGCTATAAACCATTCGTCGTTGAAGGGAGGGGGTGGGATGCCAGGCTCGCCTTCAGCCCGGAAAAAGGGAGACGAGTTTACCAAATACCCGCGCAGCCAGCGCCCGTGGCGAGCGCGCGGCCTCGACGGCCTGGGTATCAAACCAGAGATGCAAAACGATCCGCTGCATGGCGATATCCTCCTGCCGGTTCTTATATCATTTGAAAACCGGGGATTGTTCTTTGCGGAATTATACCATATTTTTCGACAGAGGGACTACGGTTCATCGTATCGGAAAAGCTCTGTCACGGACGGGCGATGCCAACGGGAGAGGGCGTACGGCTTATATGGACGGAAAAAGCCGGAGAATCTCTTCCGCCGCCTCTTTCGGTGTTCGCGAGGTAACATCCACCTTTTCGGTTTGAAGGGAATCATACAAACGGATTCGTGCCATGCTTCTGGGGAATACGTCCGCGGTGCGGATGCCCGCGTCGATATCCCTCTGGATTCGGGCTGCCAGCGCCCGTTCTTCACAGACGAGTGAAACGCAGTGCACAGTACAGCCGTTCGTTTCGAGGCGGGAAAAAAGGCCGTCCAGAATCGACTGCTCGTGCAGTACCCAGCAGAACACGATATTCTCATAGGCGGAGCAATGCAGAAAGCTGTTGAGCAAAAAGCAGATATTGTTCTGCACCAGCTGCTTTGTTTCGTCCGTAACCTGAAACGGGTCCATATACCAGCACCAGTCGCCGTCCAGAAACACGCTGTTTGGCAGGCAATGGTTCAGGCAGAGACTCGTGGCTGTTTTTCCAACGCCCATTGTGCCGCCGATAATGTAGAGATGCTTCATGAATGATTTCCTTCTTTTGCGCGCGCAAAGTGATGATGCTTCCAACTGCTGTTCCCGCCGCTGAGAGGAGACGAGGTCAACGGCCGAGCGTCCGCTGCAAAAAGACGGTTCCGGCAATCGGCGAGTCGTAGTACGGTTCGATCGGTACAAACCCAAGCCGGCGGTAGAGCTGCTGTGCGCGCTCCATTGAACCGAGCGTATCCAGCAGAACCGCGCGATACCCGATCTGCGCCGCATCCCGGAGAACGCGTTCGGAAAGCAGCCTGCCCAGATGCAGCCCCCGAAAACCGGGGCGCACGTAGAGCCGCTTCATCTCTGCGCGTTCGCCGTCGAAGCGCCGCAATGCGACGCATCCGGCGGGCGAGCCGTCCGCCAGCGCGAGATACAGCCGCCCTTCCGGTTTCGCATACTTGCCGGGCAAGCCGGAGAGCTCTTCCGAAAAGTTCTGATATCCCAGATCAATTCCAAGCGAGGCGGAGTATTCCAGGAAGAGCGCTCTTACGTCCTCCAGATTGGAATACGCTTCCAGAATTTCGATCCTGCTGCCGCCTGCCTGCAAATGGCCGGGCGCGGGGACGCGTTTTTGCTGCATATTCGACTCTCCCGGAGACAAAGGATCGACAGAACGGTTTTGATTCATACGACAGTCCCTTTTTAAACTCTATCGCTGACGTATTGTGCGGTTTGCTCCCATGCAACACAGCAGTTTCCCTGTTTGCTCTTTGCCAGATACATGGCCTGATCCGCGTATTTCAGCAGACTTTCTTCCGAAGCGGCGGCTTCGTTGTCACATACGCCGATGCTGAGCATAAGTCGGGTGTTCACGCCGGATTCGAGCGGCACAACCCGCTGCTCGGCGGCCTTTAGAATGCGGCTTGCGATTTCCTGTGCTCCCTGCCGGGAAATTCCGGGAAGGAGTGCGACGAATTCATCGCCGCCGACGCGAGCAACGGCGTCTTCATGCCGCAGAACGTTTTTCAGCAGATTTGCAAATGCAATGAGAACCCGGTCTCCGCTGTCGTGACCATAGGTGTCGTTGATGCTCTTGAATTTATCCAAATCCATCATGAGCAGCGAGACGGGTTCGCCGTTTTGCGAGGACTCCATCAGCCTTTCGGAAAGTAAATCCATGAAGCTTTCGCGATTCATCAATCCGGTCAGACCGTCGGTTTCGGCTTTTGCGCGCAAGGCGGTTTCCTGCATGCGAAGAACGGTGACGTCCCGCATGATGGAAACGGCGCCAAGCAGAGCCCCTTTCTTCGATTGCAGAGGATATACGTGAATAAGGATAAAATACGGAGTCTTGGATGACAGCTTCAGCTCAAATTCCCCGGCCGAATTGCTTTTTAAAAGCGACAGCCAGCTTGGGAACCCGCCAAGAACCGCCTCCGCTTTCTTGCCGTTTAGTTTTCCGTGAATGCCGAAGCATTCATTAAGCAATTGAAAAGCGCAGGGATTAACATCCGCAATCATTCCGGAACCATCCGTTACGACAATGCCCATATCAACGACGTCGAATACCTTTTCCCGTGCGATCGGGGATACGCGAAAAACGTTGTTTTGATAGAGATTGTAAAACAAAATGGCGCTGCCCGGCAGATAGATGATTACGATTGGTATATTGACGCGCGTTCCTTCCAGAAAGACCGATTTTAAAAAACCAAGTAGAAAAATCAACCCGATCGCGACGAAGTTCAGCATAACCTGTCGCCGAAGCGCCTTCGTCACCTGCCTTGAAAAGACGAAAAGAATCAGAAGGGAAACGAGCGCGAGCAGATAATTATACGAAACCAGAATTTTCCCGGTATTGGTTTGCACGACGGAGAGCGCTTTTCCAAAGATAGGGCTGTAGCTTACAAGATAGCCCGTTCGCATGATATGGGTCGAGGAATCCGTAAAAATCAGAATAATCGCGATGACGGATACGATCAGCAGCGGCGGGATGAATTTGAGCAGTTTCGTATACTGCGCATAGTCAACGGCAAAATATACGCATGCAACGGGGATCAGAAAAACACCGATCTGCTGAATGTTTCTCCAGAGCAGCATCCCCTGTTCCGTTGGCGCGAGCATCTCCAGCAGGGAACCGACCGACCATATTGTGATGCAGAAAATCTGCAGAAGAAAGGCCTTTGATCCGGCGATGTCGATATTGCGCACTGCGTAGACGGCAACGACGAATAGAAACGCCAGCGAACTGCCGACGATGAAGATATACGCAATAGACATGATTTCCCGTTCCTTTTCGCGATCTATGCTGAATTCTATAAAAACGCTCTTTTTCTATCATGCGAAGTTCAGGCGGTTTCCAGGTAGTGGGGATTACCGCATCCAAGAGCGACTAAAACCGGAGCACTGCCATTGTTTGAAAAAGCTTCCTATACCGTATAAGAAACGCATTGTCGTTTGCAATCTTTTTTTAATTCACGCAAAAAAACAGGCTTTTCACGCTTCTGTGCGGTGATAAATAACAGAAGGCATGCCACGCTTAGCGTTCGTTTGAAGGGAACGCTAGTTTTCTAGCAACAATCGCATCTTTTCGGCGGTACCCGTTCCCGGCAACGGCACGTGTGTGATTAATTGAAACCTCGTGCCATCCGTTGTGTCGAAGTGATTCACTTCAAATTCCAACAGCCCGGCGGAGGGATGATTCAGCAATTTCCGCGTTTCCCGGCTGTTGTCGATTTCGTGCAGGGACCACAGCGCTTCAAATTCCGCACTTTCCCGCTTTAAGTCCGCTACGAATGAAATCAGCCAAGGGTCTTCCGCGTATTGCCCGCAGCTTGCGCGAAAATTTCCCAGCAGACGCCGCGCGCTTTGGCTCCAGTCGGGACAAAGCGACCGGTGTTTCTGATCGGTAAATATCGTCCAAACGATATTTCGTTCACGGGCACCCATTTCGTTAAAATCCCCATAAAGCAGGTTAGCCGCTTTATTCCAGGCGATCACGTTCCACCGCGCATCCGCAACGAACGACGGGCAGACGATAAAACTGTCCAGAACGTGCGCTAGCGCGGGACTGACCGCGCATGGATAAACCGGATATTCCGCCGGAAACGGTTGACAGGCTAACTCGTAAAGATGCCTGCGTTCATTCGAATTCAGCAGGAATACCCTGGACAGACTTTCGAGAACCGAGGCGGAAACATGGATCGGCCGCCCCTGTTCCAGCCAGGTATACCAGGTCAGCCCGATTCCGGATAGCTGCGCGACCTCTTCGCGACGCAGTCCGGGCGTTCGCCTCCGCGCCGACGTCAAGAGCCCGACCTGCGAAGGCGAAATGTTCCGCCTGCGTGCTTTTAAGAAATCGGCCAATTCTTTGCAGCGATAATTTACAGGATGTAAATCCATCAAAAATCCCGCCTGTTACAAAATATACTAGGATATTTTCACTCCTATCACTATTATAAATGAATCCTATAATTATACAAGACGGCGTTCAGGCGGATCCAATATGGATGCATTGCCGCGCGCGGATCGATTCGGATTGGGAAAAGGGAGAACATTCTATGGTTACCTTCAGGAACAGAAAACTGGAAAACTGGCTGGGGCTTATAGGTGTTGCGAGTTTTCTTGTGTATTTGCTCGCAATCGTTCTTGCGCAGCGTGCTTATCCGGGTTATCGCTGGATGGCTCAGGCAATCAGCGATTTAAACGCACAGAACGCTCCGTCCCATGAGCTATGGATGCGGCTCAACACCATATCCAGCCCGTGCGGGCTGATATCCGCTACGGTTGCATGCCTCTGCGTTCGGAACCGCCTGAACCGAAAACTGCGCATAGGGATCTACCTGTTCGCCATTCTGAGCTGGGTCGGCACGATCGGGTACGCGGCGTTTCCGCTTACGGAAAGCGGTTATGCGGGTACGCTTCAGGATATCGTGCATGTGTTTGTATTAACGTCGGCCGTTCTGATTTTGGGCATCGCGTCGTTCCTGCTGCTCATCGTCGGCGGTTTTCAAGACCGCAAATACGGTTCGATTGCCATCATTGCAACGGTTTGCCTTTGCGGATTGGTTGGCGGTACGATTGGAATGGTAACTGCGCCTTTCGGTTACGGAGGCCTGATGGAACGGATCAGCGTATTTTCGAGCGTCGGATTCAGCTTCTTTTTGGGACTTTATGTGTTTGCCGGTTTCGATTGGATGGAAAAAGGGCGACCGACGGCTGATTGAGCTGACACTGCCGGCAGGGAAAGCGCACCGCGGATTCCCGGCCGGGTTTTACGTGATAATGGAAGAATTATGCATACAGAAGTAAGGCGCACTGCACGAATAAAACGCAGTGCGCCATGCGCATGATCCAACTTGGACAACAGGCGTAAGGCAAAAGGAGTTCGTTGTACATAGGCGGGTTCGTACTAAGAATACGACAACGCTCCTAACGTGGCTGGAACGCTATCATCATATGGCTCGGATATTTCTGCTTAATCAAGTCGGGCAAACACTCGTTTCGAAAGGAAACGGCGTTAAAAAATACCTTTTTTTTGATTGTCCGTATGCTTCCATAGGGATCTGCGACCGAATAGGATTCCGCTGCGGCGTCATAACCGATCAGAGCGGCGTAGTGTAGCACCGGTTTTCGATCACCCATTAAGTCTTCCGTCAGGTATTGGATATGGAGCGGAATACCGGATTGAAGGCTGTTTTCTATGAGCGCTGACATCTTGTCAATATCGCCGTAGACGATTTCGGCGCTGTGTTTTTGCAGGTATTTCCGGTAGACTTCCATCAGCTTTCGGAAAGTAATTCCAAACGCATCAAAAGGATCGTTCGCCAGAAGATAGTCCTCATCTATGCATTGATCCTCCAAAAAGGACAGTATCATTCCGGCGGTTGCATAACCGCAGGTATTGCTTCTTTTCTGCTTAGCTAAATGAAAACAATTCAGAATCATCGATTTCCCGCCTTTCCAATGCGTCTGCCTAAAAAATACAGAAGATCAGAGGTAGCTGACCGGTATGTATATCTTGCAAGCGATATCACAGTTGTTCCGGTTCGGAACCATACCGTATTTGTGAAATTGAACCCGATAATCGTATTTCAGCCCTTTTTGAGGGAAGTAATACTTAATCGCCCAGGTATATGCCTCCCGGAATCGGCTTCTCAAACCTTCGTAATCCAATACGGCATATTTGCCATCCAGCACGATGTTGCAGAATTCCGGAATATCCCGGTCACTTTCAAACCCAAGCAGATACAGGCAGCTTTCTCGATCCGTTACAGCCGGAGAGTTCAAAGAGATCAGCACATATTGCCCGCCGCACCGATTGCTGCTTTTTACTTGATTCCAAACATCCCCGGTTTTTGCGTCACAATAATCACCGTAGTAGATCTTTGCGGATATTCTCACAGGCTGAAGATCGACAATGCTTATCTTTGCTATTTCCTTTGGGATCCCGGTATCAGAATAATCAATAAATTGCTTGTAGTTTTTGCAAATATTGCTGTCTTTTTGATCGGCGGCATTTTTTTTATAGATATTGCGCCATTCGTTTGGCGTCCGATTGAAAACGTTTCGAAATTCCCTTGAATAAGTTGCGGACGAAAAGCCGCAGTAACCGGCGACCTCGGTGATATCGATATCCGGATTCGCGGATAAAAGATAGATGCTGTTTTCGATTCTTCTTTTCCGGATATACGCATTCAGGGTGATACCGGCGATCTCTTTGAATTTACGGTGCAAATGATATTTCGAATAGGAGAACCTGTTTGACAACATATCCAGCGTTATATGCTCAAACAAGTTCAAATTGATAAACACCATAATTTCATAAATGGTATCCGTAATATCGCTCATCCAAACGCCACCCGAAAATAGAATCAAACGCATTTGGTTTTCGGAAAAAACGCAATTTTAACATCGCTTTGCCGAGTTCAAGCCGTCAGCCAAGCCGCATTTCGCATTCCGCAATGGTATCCGACAATGTATGCATTCTTCCGGTCATGCGAAAGCCGGTACGCTCATAAAGCCTTCGCGCTCCTTCGTTCTTTTCGAGAATCCACAGCGTCGGCGCTTGATCGCATTTTTCGATGGCATGCCTAAGCAGCCGCGTTCCGTACCCTCGATTCTGTTCTTCCGGCAATACATAAAGATTTTCAATCAGGCTTTTGTGTACCGAAACGATTCCTACCGGCTTGCCTTTCACGGACAGCATGTAGAACCCCGCGCCGTTTTCCATTGCTTGTTCCAAATACTTCTTTTGATGCTCCGGAGTGTGGATGGAGAGGAACGCTTCGGAACAGATTGCCTGATGGGAAGCTTGCCATGAAACGGAATGGATGGCCGCCGCCTGCGGCAGGTCGGCGTATTTCACTTTTTTAATCTCGAATGGATTCAAACTGGTTTCCTCTTTGGACGGACTTTCGTCTGGCGGCAAGGCCGCCTCCGCTTGGGGCGCGGTGCGACCGAACGGATAATTAAGAAGGGCGCCGACCTTCTCAGCCGCGGGGAACATGCTGGCTATTGATTGTTTTATACAGGTTCTTTTCGATAACTATTCCAAACTACTGAACGAGTTTGCGAATAACAGGAATCTGCACGGCTATGATACAGATTGCAAAACTTAGCAATACGCTGAAAATTGCGCCGCTAAGCCCGTTGATCGATATGCGCGCCAGCATCTTAATCACCAGAACATGGATAAAGTACACGCCCATTACGATGCTGGATGTGCCTGCAAGGCCTGCTTTCACACGCATGGGCAGCTTTTGAAACGCTGGTTCGAGCGAGTGGAAGAGCAGGAAAACACTAATGCCAAATAACGTTGCGGGCAGCCGACCCTGGTAAAAGAATTCGTTGTACCCACCGCCGGTTGCCTTCGAAGAGAAATAGCTCATCAGAACGGTACAGGCAAAGCCAATGCAGGCTCCGAGAAAATACAGGTAGGGCGGTACTTGCTTTTTCTCGGAAAAGTCGATGATCAGCCAGCCGAGCAGGAACAAAGAAAGCTCGTTCAAGCCAAACTGAGACCAGCCAACAACCAGCATATTACCGGCAGTTGGATTGATGAGCCGAAGGATTGTGTCCACAACACTTGGCAAGATTAAAGTAACACCGACAAATCCCCAGAGATATTTTCGGGGGACAGATTGCCGCACCTTCCAGATAAATGGAAGAACCAAATAAAACGCGACAAGTTCATATGCATACCAAAGGTGCACTTGACTGCGACCAAATGGAATCGTGAGCAGCAGATCCTTGAGCCGAGCGGAACCAAGATAATACTCGAAGACAACGTAGAGCAGGCTCCATAATAGATAAAGAACGCACATCCGCAGCGCTTTCTGGAAAGCCCTCCTGTCGGATGATTCTCTCGAAATTGCTAAATATCCTGAAATGAACATAAAACAAGGCAATGCAAATCGCGACAAAGACTCGGTGAAGAGCTGGTTATACCACGATAAGGAATCACCAAACTGCCAATAGAACGATCCTGCCCGATGAATGATTACAATAAAAACGATAGAAATGATTTTTAGAAGATCAATCCATACCGAATGCGAACGGTTTTGCGCGTCAACACCGGCTGTCGAGCGTTTCTTTTTCGCTCCGAAATACGCAACCAACGAGAAAGCAATCCCCGCAAACGAGAAGACGATCCACTGCGTCTTGGTCGGCGCGATACGGTTTTCCGCAATCGTGCCCGTGTTCAGATGAACCGAAACCGGCAACTCGCCATTTGTTTCCGAAGCAGTATAACAATCGACGCTTTTGACTTCGCTGCCGACGATCAGATCGGCTATTCCCGCCCATCGATTGCTGCGAAACACAATCGTTATGTCTGTACCGCCCGAAATAGTTGTCCCGACGCGGTCCGACAACGTCTCAGAACGGTTATACGAGCGCCAGCCTAACGCGTTGTCGTCACGAAGCCACTGCGCATTTGGGAAGAAATCAACCGGACGATAGCTCTGGTCATCCAGACGCACCTCCTGAATCCAGATCTCACTGCCCTGCGCCAGCGCGTTGCTCTCCCCCGTTGAAACGATCTCGACCGGGATTCCATTGCCGGATTCCGAGCGCATCAAAAAATGATCGATAACTTGACCACCAAACACGCCCACTACTGCAGAAGCGACGAGCACTGCCAGAACAGTTTTCAAGGTCTGCAGTTTTTGAATGGGCAACAGGCAAATAAGCGCAGCCGCAATGATGGTTATGATGATAATACGATCCATATGGTCTCCATTTCCCAGCCGAGCAATCATTCTTTATTCAACGGTGAATGCCACGCAGATACTTGGCCAAAACTGCCATGCCTGCTGAATCGTTCAGGTCATGATATTCGGGGCAGAGGATGCAATCATATCCGGACGGATTTTCGTCTGGCGGCAAGGCCGCCTCCGCTTGGGGCGCGGTGCGACCGAACGGATAAAATGAGAAGGGCGCCGATCCTCTCAGCCATTGGGAACATGATAGCGCAATTTTATGGTTTTGGGAATAATCGTTGTGCTGAAAAATAGAAACGGGGCAGGCGGAATGCGGCAAACCGATTGCTTGCCGCGATTGAAAAGTCTCTTTTACTCGGATCGATTTGCCGTGGGGTTCAAGTTTGGTAAAACAGCGGGTGCGGAGGAATTTAGACGGATGCGAACCGGGCGATTGGAACGCTCTGGAAGTCTATTCTTCTATTAGGTTTTCGACGCTGCTGATTATTTTACAGCCCTTGCTTTCATAATAGCGCAGCATTTCTTCAATTTTTCTTTTGTCATAGCTGGTAATACAATCGGACAAAACACAAACGCCGTAGTTTGCTTTGCGTAAGTTGTAACAGGTTGCTTTCACGCAGGCAACCGCATCCGCGCCCGCGATGTAGAATTCGCTTACTTCACTTTTGCGGATGAAATCTGCAAATCCCTCGCTGCTCAGCGCGTTTCCTTTGGATTTTGTAAAAACATTGCGGGATGCAATTTTCAAGTCGGGAGCGAATTCAAACCCATGCGTATTGGGTTTAAAAGTCCGCGTACCTTCCGATAGATTTTCGTGACGGATATAAACCACAGGAATCTGCCGACCGACCGCCCAATCAATCGCATGATTGATGTTGCCGATCACATCCTTGTAATTCTTGGTTATGTCGTTTTGAATATCGATGATGACGAGGGCTTTTTTCTGCATGGTGCTTCCTCCCGCGTGTTCCATTGATTTGCTCGCACTTTTATGATACCTTGTAATTGATGACAACAATATGGCAACAATCAACCGCAATCACGGGAAATTTTGGAAGGCGGCGATCCGATGAAGGTAGACAGGCTTGTCAGCATCATCATGATTCTCCTGGATAAGGAGCGAATCGGCGCGCAGGAGCTGGCGGACCGGTTTGAGGTTTCTCCCCGCACCATCTACCGCGATATTGACGCGATCTGCCTCGCGGGTATTCCGGTTCGCTCGACATCGGGAGTTGGCGGCGGTTTTGAAATCATGCAGCAATACAAGATGGATCGAAAGGTTTTTTCAACAGCTGATCTTTCCGCGATCCTGATGGGTCTTTCCAGCCTGTCCGGCATGATGCGCGGCGATGAACTCGTGAACGCCCTCGCGAAAGTCAGGAGCTTTATTCCCGCAGACAGAGCGAAGGAGATTGAGCTAAAAGCGAACCAAATTCATATTGATTTAAGTCCGTGGATGGGCAACCGGAACTTGCAGCCGTATCTAGAAACGATCAAGACGGCGTTGCAGGAGAACAGGCTTCTTTCGTTTGAATATCTAGACCACCATGGGAATAAAACCACACGGACAGCCGAGCCATACCAGCTTGTATGGAAAAGCAGCCATTGGTACTGGCAAGGGCATTGCCACGAAAGAAATGATTTTCGCCTATTCAAACTAACCCGCATGTCGAACCTGCAAATGCGGGAGGAGTTTTTTACGCCGCGGGATTATCAAAAACCGCAGCTGGACTTTTCGGATGTTCTGGCGACGATGCAAACAAAGATAAAAATCCGGATCCATCAATCGGTCATGGAACGGGTACTTGATTATTGCGCGTTCGAAGATTTTTCGCCGGACGGCGACGAGCACTATATTGTTCGTTTTCCGTTTATAGAGAACGAATACTATTATGGTATCCTTTTCAGTTTCGGAAACAAATGCGAGTGCCTGGAGCCAAAGCATGTCCGCGCGGAGATGAAGCGAAGGATACAGGATATTGCGGCGATATATGAGAGTTAAAACTGGGGGAGGACGAAAAACGCCTTTCATGGCGCGAGCCGGTCGAACGGTTCATTGAGAAGGATTAACGCCGTTTCAAACATTGGGTACATGATAGCGCGGATTTATGATTTTGGGAATATTTACGGCGCGGGAAGGTGAAATGGAAAGGTGGAATACGACGAGGTGATTGTTCGAAGGTTGATCGAAAAATCCGCTATTTACGAGAACATTCGACGGGGAATTCTAGTTCGGCAATTGTACACTTCGATAAATATTAGTCTGTTAATTATTACCACTAGTAGGTTACTAATCACTAACTTTTACTAGAACATCTCCATCAACTTTGAAGAATTTAATAACATCCGGTGCTACGGACATATCGAATAATAATGAGCCGTATATTTCTTTATCAAAGAAATATATGGAGATAAACGTTTTCATGAAATAATAGTTGTTATAAAAGTCCTGTGCGACTTTTTTTTCATAATAATCTGAATCAGTATATCCACAATACTCCAGACAACCTCTGATGTCATCGTAAGCGGCATCAAACGAAATAGGTTCAAATGTTACCATTTCTGATATCAGGACAGGAAATAGAAGCAAGTAACAATCTTTTTTCTCTGAAATCCAGTCATTACAAAGTGTGTATGGATTATCAAGCAAGTCTCTAGCCACAGAATAAACTTTATCTAAAGTACCTAATATTTCTGGACATCTACAGATTGTTGAATACCGTTTCATTTTAGGCAATGACGTATTTATAAAGCATTCGACAGTTGCATTATAATAAAACAATTTTGATGCCAATATTAAAAGTTTATCAAATAAATCACATCTTGAATAACCGGTGCATATCTTTTTTCTTCCAATATAACAATAGGGACAGATTTCTCCGCTCTGAAGAATAGGATATTCTCTATTTCCGATCTTTATTATTGCTTTATCGACATTCACTTCTATTTCGTGTTTTTTCAGAAAATTAGATAAAGGCGTTTCTTCCTGAAACATTTCTCGCAAGTTGAGAATACCAGCTTCTTTAAAAGAATCTAAACTTTCTTCATTAGCAGTTGTTATATGACGACATAAAATTGACAATTTATTACTATCATATTTATTTAGATTCAAATCGAATTTTCGAACTATAACTTCAGGAACGAGTATATTAGGATTAACGCTTATAAAATATGACTTCAATTCATCTACGTCTAGTCGAAAATGTGCTGCAAATTTTTCTACTAATTCAACAGGTGTGTCAACAACAAAATCCACTGTTATCACTGCAGTTATTCCCTCCATACCCGACTTACTATCATTCTATTGCATTTCACTATAACTAATTATCTATCCAGCCTACATTATTTTAATATATGAAAACATCCAAACCGACTATACGTAAACCCATATACCTAGTCTGTCCACACGAAAACTACAAAATCTCATCTCTCATTTGGTTTTTCTTCATTTTCATGGCCTTATTCCCTTTAAGCGACTTAAGCAACCTTCTCGTTTTTTCAAACATAAACTTGTTAAAAAAAAAGAAAGTCCAGCAAAACTGGACTTTCTATACACGCTATTTCTGCCTCTCCATCAGCACCACCGTCTCCATGTGGCACGTCTGCGGAAACATGTCCACCGGGCGCACGGCGGAGAGGGCAAAACCGTGCTCGGAAAGATACTTGCAGTCCCGCGCGAGGGTCGCCGGGTTGCAGGAAACGTAGACGACGCGGCTGACGCTGCTCTGCGCGATCGCCGCAAGCGCGGCCTCCTCGCAGCCTTTGCGCGGCGGGTCGAGCACGATTGCGTCGATTTGTTCCTTTGCGGCGATCAGGCGGGGGAGAACGTCCTCCACATTGCCGCAGACGAACTCCGCGTTGCTTACCCCGTTTGCTTTCGCATTCGCTTTCGCGTCCTCAACGGCGGGGGCAACCTGCTCGACGCCGATCACGCGGCGGCAATCCCCGGCGACGAAGAGCGAGATCGTGCCAACGCCGCAGTACGCGTCCACAACGGTTTCCTCCGGTTTGGCCGCGAGGAATTCCCGCGCGGTTTCGTAGAGCGCCCGCGTCTGGATGCGGTTGACCTGCAAAAACGACTGCGGGCTGACCAAGAAGCGCTTGTCGCCAATGGTTTCGGTGAGCGCCGCTTTACCGGAGAGCAGCGTGAAGCGGTCCCCGAAGACCACGTTGGTATCCCGGGTGTTCTCATTGTGCCAAACGCTGTCGCAGTCCTCTAGGAAGGAGAGCAGGTCGTCCTTCTTTTTTAGCGGACCTTTCGTGACAACGACGACCATCAGCTCGCCGTCGGCGGTCGTCCGCGCGACGACGTGGCGGAGATGGCCTTCGCCGGTCGTTTCATCGTAAACCGGAATGCCGCTGGCGTTTGCCCAGGCGGCGACGCGGCGCGCTGCGTCCACGATGCGCTCGTCCTGAATCAGACAGTCCGAAAACGGAACGAGGCGGTGGCTCCGCTCCGCGTAAAACCCGAACACAGCCCCGCTCCCCGCAACGCCGAAGGGGAAACTGCCCTTGTTGCGGTAGCGAACCGGCTCCTCCATCCCGACAATGGGCTGCATGGGTACGCCGGAAAACGCGCCAAGGCGGACGAGCGCATCCTCGACCCACTGCTGCTTCTGGCGGAGCTGCGCGGGATACGAAAGGTGCCAGAGCGCGCACCCGCCGCACTGCGCGAAGACGGGGCAGGCGGGGCGGACGCGATCCGGCGACGGCTTGATAATCTCAATCGCCTTGGCAATGGCGTAGGAAGGCATCACCTTGATAACATGCGCCTTCACTTCTTCGCCGACAAGCGCGCCGACAATGAACACCGCGTAGCCGTCCACGCGGGCAACACCCTGACCTTCACTGGTCAGCGACTCAATGATAACGACGAGCTCGTCGTTTTTCTGGATGGGAGGGCGCAGTTTTTGCGACATACTAAATTCCTTTCGGCGCGAAGAGCGCCCGGTAAAATGATTTATTTGATCTTGATTGAGCCTCTTCCGAAACGATCCTCCGCGGCGGCGAGAAATACGTCCGACGGATCGACAAAGAACTCCTTTGGAACGCCTTTTCCCGTGCGCTTTGCCGCGTCGCAGAGGACGACCGGCGTATTGCCCGGGTATTTTTTCAGGAACGCGCAGGCAACCGCCGTCGCCTGCTCCGTGAGCATCGGGAACTGGATATAAACGCTCTTTCCCGCTTCGCCGAGGGGCAGGAGTTCGTCGATTAAGAGGGAATTCGCGCGGTCGTCGCGGATATTGAGCTTGCCGCGCGCGAGCACCGCCGCGTCGTCCACAAACAGTGAGCCGACTTGCTGGAGCGTGCGCGGGAAAAGCACCGCCTCCACACTGCCGGTGACGCCTTCCAGCACGGCGTAACCCATAAGCCCGGTTCCCGCCCGCGTGGGCTTTTGCTTGCACTGCGTCAGCAAGCCCGCAACGGTAACCGCGTCGTTGTCCTTTACATTGCCGGAACCGTCCGCTTCCGCAAGGTCGTCAATCGTGTACTTCAGTTTTCGCATTTGCTCCTGGTAATTGTCCAGCGGATGGCCGGAAAGATACAGCCCCGTGGATTCGCGCTCCTTGGCGAGCACGATCTGGTGCGAAAGATCCGGTACGCTGGGCAGCGGGATCTGCTCGCTTTTAAGCGCCTTGCCGCCGTCCAGATCGAAAAGGGACATCTGCCCCGTGCCGCGCGCTTTTCTCGCGGCGGCGGAAGCGTCCAGCGCGCGTTCGTAAACCGCGAGCAGCTGCGCGCGCTTCGCGCCCATGGAATCGAAGCAGCCCGCGCTGATGAGCGCTTCGAGCATGCGCTTGTTCAGCCCGTCCACGCGGTCGCAAAAGTCGAAAAAGCTCGTAAACCGTCCGTTTTCCGTGCGCTCCTGCACCATGGCCTCCATCACGGCGGAGCCGACGTTTCGCACCGCGGAAAGCCCGAAGCGGATCGCGCCCTGTTCCGGCGAGAAGCGCGCGCGGGAAAAGTTCACGTCCGGCGGGAGCACCCGTATGCCGTGATTGCGCGCGCTGTAGACGTATTTGGCGACGGTTTCCACCGAACCAAGGTAGCTGTTGATGAGCGCCGTTAAAAACTCCACGGGATAGTAGTATTTCAAATAGGCCGTCCGGTAAGCGAGCACCGCGTAGGCCGCCGCGTGGGATTTATTGAACGCGTAGGACGCAAAGTCCATCATTTCGTCGAAAATCTTGTTGGCGACGGGCTCCGGCACGCCGTTTTTGACCGCGCCAACCACGCCTTCCGTCCCGTGGACGAAATACTCGCGCTCCTTGGCCATGACTTCGTGCTTTTTCTTCGCCATGGCGCGGCGAACGAGGTCGCTCCTGCCGTAGGAATAGCCCGCCAGCGCGCGGACGATTTCCATGACCTGCTCCTGATAGACCATGCAGCCGTAAGTGGTGCAGAGGATCGGTTCCAGCAGGGGATGCGAATAGACCACACTCGTTGGATCGTGCTTGCCCTTGACATAGCGCGGAATCTGCTCCATGGGGCCGGGGCGGTAAAGTGAAATGCCTGCGATGAGATCCTCGAAGCAGTCCGGTTTGAGCTGCTGGAGAAACTGGCGCATGCCGCCGGATTCCAGCTGGAACACCCCGTCCGTATCCCCGACAGCTATCATGCGGTAAACCGCCGGGTCGGTGAACGGCACCTTGTCGAGGTCGGGTACGGCAAGGCCGTCGTCCGCAATGAAATGCAGCGTATCGCGAATGACCGTGAGCGTGCGAAGGCCGAGGAAGTCCATCTTCAGCAGCCCCAGCTCTTCCAGCGTGGTCATGGGAAACTGGGTGGTCACGACGGAATCGTTCACCTGCAGCGGCACGGCTTCGGTAATCGGCACGCTGGAGATTACGACGCCCGCCGCGTGTGTGGAGCTATGCCGCGGGAGGCCTTCGAGGCGGAGGCAAAGATCGATGATCCTCTTCGTCGTTTCGTCGCTCTCGTATTGCTTTTTCAATTCGGGCGAAATCTGGAGGGCGCGTTCGAGCGTCATGCTGATTTCAAACGGAACCATCTTGCTGAGCCGGTCCACATCCGCATACGGGACGCGGAGCACGCGGCCCACGTCGCGGATGACCGCGCGCGCCGCCATGGTGCCGAACGTGATGATCTGGCTGACATGCCCGTCGCCATACTTTTCGGCAACGTAATCGATGACCTCCTGCCGGCGTTCATAACAAAAGTCAATATCGAAGTCCGGCATGCTGATGCGCTCCGGATTGAGAAAGCGCTCGAACAGGAGGTTATACTGGATCGGATCGACGTCCGTAATATCGAGGCAGTAGGCAGCGAGACTGCCCGCGCCGCTTCCGCGGCCGGGGCCGACCATGATGCCGTGCAACTTCGCATAATGGATGAAGTCCCATACGATAAGAAAATAGTCCACGAACCCCATCTGCTTGATGACGCCGAGTTCATAGTCCAGCCGGGCAAGCGCTTCCGCGTCCGCTTCCGGCAGTTTTTTCGTCATCCCTGCGCGGCAGAGCTGCTCGAGGTAAACCGCGTTGTCCAGCCCGTCCGGCGCGGTAAACGCGGGCATGCGGCGAATATTGAACGCGATCTCCAGATTGCATTTTTCGGCGACTTCCGCTGTGTTGGCAATCGCCTCCGCATCCTCCGGCAGGGCGAGCAGCATCTCCGCTTCGCTCTTGAGGTAGAACTGGGTTCCCTCCATGCGCATACGGTCCGGCTCGTCGATGAAGCGCTGTGTCTGGATGCAAAGCAGCACGTCCTGCGCTTCCGCGTCGTCCGGCGAAACATAGTGGATGTCGTTGGTTGCAACGCATTTTGCGCCGATTTCGGCCGCGATTTTCCGCAGCCCCGGCAGCACCTGCAGCTGCTCCGGGATGCCGTGATTCTGCAGTTCAATGTAAAAGTCCTCGCCGAACATCCCCTGCAGGCGTTTGGCGTAAGCAAGCGCGCCGTCGTAATTGTTTGCCAGCAGCGCTTGAGGAATATCGCCCGCGAGACAGGCCGAGAGGCAGACGAGGCCCTCGCAGTGCTGTTCCAGCAGGTCGTAGTCGATGCGGGGACGATAGTAAAACCCGTGCAGAAACGCTTCGCTGGAAAGATACATGAGGTTTTCATAGCCTGTTTGGTTTTTGCACAGAAGAATCAAATGCGCGTATTCGCGATCCTGCGAGCCTTCCCGGTCGCGCATGGAACGCGGAGCAATATAGGTTTCCATGCCGATCAGGGGCTTGATCCCTTCCTTCTTACAGGCTTTATAAAAATCAATTACGCCGTACATGACCCCGTGGTCGGTCACGGCGAGCGCAGTTTGCCCGAGCGATTTCGCGCGCGCGACCAGATCGGAAATGCGCGCCGCGCCGTCAAGCAGGCTGAACTGCGTGTGAACGTGCAGATGCGTGAAATTACCCATGACGGATCTCCTTTGCAATGCGAACCAAGCGCGCGAGCCGGTGGTTCATGCCGCTCTTGCCAAGTTCGGCGAGGTCGGCAAGCTCCTGCAGCGTTGCGTCCGGATGGCTGAGACGAAGCATCGCCGCTTCGTATAGCGGGGCGGGCAGATGGTTCAGCCCCCGGTGCTCCTCAATGAGCTCAATCGCGGCGCGCTGTTCGGCGGAAGCGCTGACCGTTTTGTCGATGTTCGCGGTTTCGCAGTTTGTCGTGCGGTTGAGATAGTTGCGAAAGTCCCGTTCGGCGCGCGCGCTTTCAAATTTCAGCGCGGAACCGCTCGCGCCGATCAGCGCGAGAAACGAGGAAACGTCGTCCCCTTTGAGATAGACGATCGGTTTTTCACGTCGTAGCATAATCTTCGCATCCGCGCCGGCGGCAAGAATTTTTGCGCGGAGCTGTTCGGCAAACGCGCCGGAACGCGTAACGATCTCCAAGTGATATCCTCGATATGGGTTCGAGCAGGAGCCGCTGCCTAAAAATGCGCCGCGCAGGAAAGCGCGGACGGCGTCCTCGTCCGGAAAGAGCCATTCGGGAACGGTTTCGCCAATGCGGTAGGCTCCGTCTTCAACCAGCAGCAGACCGACTTCACTGAGCATGCGTTCCGCAACGTCGCCGATGAGCGTGACGACCGTCAGCGGACGCCGCCGTTCCCGCTCGCTGAGTTCGATCGTTGGTTCCAGCTCATAGAGCGCGGTTGCGAGGGAGACGATGTGTTTACCAACGGCGAGCGTTTCGGTGGTAAAGGACGCGCCCCGACCCCGGCCGATGGTCAGCGCGCCGCAGGTATGTACAAGCCCGGCCAGCTGAGCCAGACGCTGCTCGCGGGTTTTCAGCCTGATTCTTACGAGGTCTTCCTTCGCACTGCTAGAAAACGACATGGTAACTCCAGATTGCCCGTTTTTTTGCGGTTCCCGAAAGAACGCAATTCTGTTTTCTATTATAATCGTTTTTCACGGCTTAGTCAGGGAAAACCGAAAAAACGTTCGCCCGCGCAAATTCATATGGAAAAAAAGAAGCGCCAGTTGGCGTTTCTATAAAAATCGAATGGCGCAGAAAAATTTTATTACGGCTGTTTTTCAAAACGCTCCTTGATATCCGCCGCTTCGCAATTGATGTCGCGGTGATAGACGCGGACATTCATGCCGCGCGCGACAAAGCGCTTTGCCATTTCCTCCGCTGCGGCAACGGAACGGTGCCGCCCGCCCGTGCAGCCGAAGCAAACGCGGATGATGTGCTTTTCCTGCTCCAGAAAGAGCGGAATAAGCCGGGCGAGCATCTGCTCCAGCCCGCTGAAAAACTCCGGGACAAACGGCTGGGAGCTGATGAATTCCTGTACCGGCGTGTCCAAACCGGAAAGCGAACGGTATTCGGGATAGTAAAACGGATTCGGCATAAAGCGCATGTCCAGAACGAAATCCGCGTCCACGGGTACGCCGCGCTTATAGCCAAAACTGCAGAAGAGCAGCGAGAACGTCTTATTTTCGTATTCCGGCAGAACTTTGGCGATTAAACTCGGAAAGTCCTTTGGTTTGATATCGCTTGTATCGAGAATGTAATTTGCGCGGTCGCGCAGCGGCTGCAGGAACACGCGCTCGCGCTTGACCCCCGTTGCCGCGTCGCCCGCTTCGCCGAGCGGATGGCGCCGGCGAACCTCGTTGTAGCGTTTGCGCAGCACATCGTCCCGCGCATCCAGAAACAATATTTCGTATGGTGATTCGAGCGAATCGAATGCCTCCGTAATCGAGTCGGAACTGCGGGATAACAGGCTCTCGCGGCTGTCAATCGTAACGGCGGCCTTTTGGATTGCGGGGCTGGCGTTGTTGCAGAGACTGACAAACTCCTTGAGCATGGAGGAGGGCAGGTTATCCACGCAGAAAAAACCCTGCTCTTCCAGACAGCGCAGTGCCAGCGATTTGCCCGCGCCGGAAAGACCCGTTACGATTAAAAGATACATACACAATTCCTCAAATGGAACCCGTTCAAACGCGAAACGGTATTACAGTTCACGCATCAGCTTGATTTCGCGTTCCAGCCGAACGCCCGTTTCGTCGAATACGCGCTGCTGAATCAGGGCGATCAGATCGAGCACATCCTTTTCCGTGGCTTTTCCGGTGTTGACAATGAATCCCGCGTGCAAGGGGCTTACCTGCGCGCCGCCGACGGAATATCCCTTCAGCCCGCAGTTTTCAATCAGAGCGCCGGCGAACCGCCCCTTGGGGCGCTTGAACACGCTTCCCGCGCTTGGCAGGCTGAGCGGCTGCTTTTCCTTGCGCTGGCGCGTTGTTTCCAGCATGCGCTCCTTCGCGCCGCCGTCGTCGTGCTCCAGCTGAAACGTTGCCGAAAGCACGATCACGCTGGGCGAACTATAGGCGCTGGTGCGGTCGCCAAAGTCTGTTTTCTTTGTTTCCACATCCAGCACGCGCCCGCTTTTCAGGATCCGTACGCTCTTGATGATGTGCCGTATTTCCGAGCCGTATGCGCCCGCGTTCATCGCAACCGCGCCGCCGACGGTGCCGGGAATGCCGCTGAGCGTTTCCAGACCCATCAGATGCATGCCGACGCTCTCCCGCGCAAGCACGGAGAGTGAAGTACCGGCGGGGCAGGTGACCGTGGTGTCAACAAACAGGGGGGTGGTCAGGGGCGTATCGAGACGGATGACCATGCCGGGATAACCCGCGTCCGGCGCGAGCACGTTTGTTCCGTTGCCGAGTACGCAGTAGGGACAGCCGAACTGGCTGCAGGATTGTATCGTACGCCGGATGTCCTCCGCGCTGTGCGGGCGCAGAACCATGGCGGCGGGACCGCCGATGCGGAAGCTCGTCAGCGAAGAAAGCGGCACGTTACATTTGATTTCGAGTCCCTTGAGCGCGGTCAGGACGCGATCGACCCTAATATCCATGCTGCTATCATAACAAATTGTTCATAATTAGACAACCAAAAATGCAGGGATTTTTGCATAAAAATCGCAAATACGTGTATTTGGGAAGTTCTTTTATGGAGCGGTCCGGCTGAGAACATGCGAAAACGGGTGGGAAAAGCAAAGCGGAATCTTGGCGTTTACTGCCGGAAATGTTCATAATACAATACAGGAAAGCACCGTATGAAGAGAACGTGAATAAAAAAACCATTACGATAATGAAGCATTCAGGATATGTAAAGAATTTGTCGAAGACAACGAACATAAAGTTGTTTTTTCCGTTTCACCTGAATGGAATTATTCTTCTGGGGTTACCTTGGAAAGAAAGACCGAGGGGAACGCCACAATCTCGATTAGACTAATACCGTGAATCTGTGTTTTTTAGATTGTTTGGTGCTTGAAAACAAACTGTTTGAGGCTTGATTCCCAATTATTCCAATTGAACGTTCTTATTGCCCGGTCAGCGCCGTCCGGTAAACCCTGGCGAGCGCTTCCAGCGACATTCCGGCGTTCGCCGCGCTGGGCGAGGGCAGAGTCTCGCAGGGAATGCCCGTTTTCGGGAATACCAGGCGCGTATATAGCTTTGCGGACGTCGCGCCGGTGCAGAGCACGCGGCGAACGCGCGTTTGCTTAAGCAGCGCAGGAATGTCGTTTGGCAGCGGGTTTTGAATGCTCGCGTCGCTGGCCCCTGTGATTTCGCAGCTTTCGAGTACGTCCCAGAGCGCGAGACGGTTGGAAAGGATCAGCCGGATCTTCTCCTCGCGCGTGTTCGGAAGCGGTGCCCCGAGCGCAAGCGCGAGCGCTGGCCAGAAGCGGTTCTGCGGGTGCGCGTAATAGAACGCGGCCTCGCGGGATTTGGGCGAGGGCATCGTGCCGAGAATCAGGATTTCGCTTTCCGGCGAAAACACCGGCGCGATCGTATGAAAAACGCGTTCCATACCGCTAAGCGTACACGCGAAAACGGGAAATTACAATGCTTCTTTCACCGCGGCAGCCAATCCCTGCGATACGGTTACGGGAACCCGCCCGAAGAATTGATTCTATCCTGCGGTTCTGCTAAGATGGGTGCATGAGTAAAGTAAAACGGTTTTTAACTTATTATAAACCGCACAAAGGGCTATTGATTCTCGATCTTGCCTGCGCGTTTTTCATTGCGGTAATCGATATTTCTTACCCGCTTCTCACACAATACGTGCTGCGCACTCTCCTGCCGCAGATGTCGGTCAACAACGCTTTGTTTCGCGTTTTTGTTCTGCTGATTCTCGCCGCGCTCGGCGCGTATCTGCTGCGCGCGCTGCTGCTCTTTATCATCAACTACTGGGGCCATGCGCTGGGAATCCGCATGGAGGCGGATATCCGGCGGGATATTTTTTCGCACATTCAGGAGCTTTCGTTCAGCTTCTTCGACAAGGTGCGAACGGGTAAGCTCATGTCCCGCCTTACGACGGATCTCTTCGACATTACCGAGCTGGCCCACCACGGGCCGGAGGACGTCCTCATCTCCGGCACGACCGTGATCGGCGCGTTCGTGGCGATGGCATTCATCGACTGGCGGCTCGCGCTGGCGCTGTTCTGCATCGTGCCGCCCGCGATCTACTACGTGGTGAAGCTGCGGGTCAAGATGCGCAGCGCCTCGCTCAAGGTCAAGGAGCGCGTGTCCGAGATCAACGCGGATATCGAAAGCTCGATCTCCGGCGCGCGCGTGGCGAAGGCGTTTACCAACGAGGAATACGAGCAGGAAAAGTTCGACGCGGGCAACGCGCGGTTCGTCCACGCGAAGGATAATTTCTATAAATATATGGCATACTTCAACAGCGGCATGGAATTCTTCATTGCGCTGTTCAACCTCGTCGTCCTCGCGCTCGGCGGGTATCTGATCTATAAAAGCCGCCTGGATCCCATCCTGCTGGTTACGTTTACGCTCTATATTGCGGCGTTTGTGCAGCCTATCAAGCGGCTTTCGGCGTTTGCGGAACTCTATATCCTCGGCATGGCCGGTTTTTCGCGGTTCTGCGAAATTATGGATATCGAGCCGGAGATCAGGGACCGCGAACATGCCGAAACACTGGCTAGCGTAAAGGGGGATATTGCGTTTAAAGATGTATCGTTTGCTTATGAGGATGGCAGGAGCGTACTTTCGCACATCGACCTAAGCATTTTCGCCGGAAAAACGCTCGCGCTGGTTGGCCCGTCCGGCGGCGGAAAAACGACGCTTTGTCACCTGATTCCGCGGTTTTACGAATTGCGCTCCGGATCGATTACGATTGACGGTGTCGATATCCGCGACGTTACGCTCAAGTCGCTCCGGCAGAACGTTGGAATCGTTCAGCAGGATGTGTTCCTCTTTGCCAGCAGCGTGATGGAGAACATCCGCTACGGCCGCATTGACGCGACGGACGAAGAAGTGACAAAGGCCGCTAAGCGCGCGCGCATCCACGATGAAATCATGCAGTTTCCGCAGGGATACGAAACCCAGGTCGGCGAGCGGGGACTCATGCTCTCCGGCGGGCAGAAGCAGCGCGTGTCCATTGCGCGGCTGTTTCTCAAGAACCCGCGTATCCTGATTCTGGACGAAGCGACGAGCGCGCTGGATACCATGACGGAACACGACATTCAGACTTCGTTTGAAGAGCTTTCCGAAGGGCGCACGACGCTGGTGATTGCGCACCGCTTGTCCACGGTGAAGCACGCGGACGAGATTGTCGTGCTGGATGAGCAGGGGATTCGCGAACGCGGAACGCATGAGGAACTGCTGAAAAGCGGCGGACTCTACGCGGAGCTCTACCACGCAACGATGATTGACTGACTTTTCGAAAACTGCGATTCCGAAAGGGCGAACGAGTGAAGAAACGAACACTAAGCATCATCCTGATCGTTCTATTTGTGCTTGCCGGGATTTGGCTCGCACGGCACCCAACCGCAACGACCGCTCAGCCGCAGCAAGAGCCGCAGTTTACAAGCGGTCTGGCTGCGCTGGACGGGGAGCAGCAACCGGCGGCCTCTGCGTTCGCGGAAAACGACGCGACGCCGGAACCGTCCTCGACCGGCGATTCCGCGCCGGTCGCGCCGGACGAGCACGGTGTGTATACGTCGAAGGACGACGTTTGCGCCTATCTGGTTGCCTACGGGCACCTTCCGGAGAATTTTATCACCAAGGAGGAAGCGCGCGCGCTCGGCTGGAACGGCGGCGGACTGGACGACTTTGCATATGGCAAATGCATCGGCGGCGACCGGTTCGGCAATTACGAGGGACTTTTACCGGAAGCGGACGGACGATCCTATACCGAGTGTGACATCGATACGCTGCACGAGGATTCGCGCGGGGCGAAACGGATCGTGTTTTCCAATGACGGACTGATTTATTATACGGGTGACCACTACGAATCGTTTGCGCTGCTTTTCGGCGAACCGTAAACGAAGCGGCCAAACGGAGGGAAGGGAGGTTACCGTTCTGAAAGGGCGCATACGAATTCTGAATGGAAGAAAAATGGGCGACCGAGAGCAAGCGCATACGCATCTTGCAAAACGTCTGCGCCTCGTGCCGCATTACGGCAGAAATCTTGATGCGCTGGCCGACTGCCTCGGTGAGATTGGCGAGCCGACGACGATTCTGGTTCGCAACGCGGATCAGATCGCGCGGCGCCTCGGCGCATACGGCGAACGCCTGCTGACCGTGCTGCACGACGCGGCGCAGAAGAACGGAAACATCGATCTCGTTATTCCCAAAGACGTTCGGAACAAACGTTAGGAAACGACGCGGTTCAACCGTATGTTGAACGATTACAGCGACTTAAAATGAGGAGCGGGGAGGGAGACGCGCTTGATTTGGCTGAGGACGGCTGCCATGGATCTTGCTCTGCTGCTGGCGGGCTTTTTGCTCCTGTGCGGAATTCTGCTCTCCCTGCTGCACATCACCCGAAAGGTGTCCAATATCCGCATCCGGAACATGCGCGAAAGGCTGCTTTGCCTTCTCTCCGGCGAAGCGGACGCAAGCCGTATGAAGACGAAACTCTATGAAATGCTGCACTCCGGAAGCGGAACGGGCAAACTTTCGGATGTTCGCGGCATTCGCTCGAAACGGGGGCTGCGCGTTGCCGCGGAAACGGCTGGCGAAGTATCCGGCGAGGTCTGGCAAAAACTTGCAGCCGAAGCCGGCAGCGAATGGTACTGCGCATACCTGCAGAAAAAGTTTGGAAGTTCGGACCCGGAGACCATTCTGCTGGCCGTGCGAGTAGCCGGCGCGTTGCATATCACACGCTTCACGCAGAACATCGTTACGCAAATTTACTGCTTTCGAACGAACGCTGCAATGCAGCACATCGGAATGCTTTCGCTTTGCATGCTGGGCGCGGGGCGCGAGATTGTTGCGCTTTGCCGGGACGAATCGATTGCGTCGCTGCTCTCGTTCCGGACGCTGGGGGAAATTTTCTCCACCTATACGGGAGACTGCAGAGCGCTTTGCCGAAAGCTCATAACGACCGCGTCGGACCTCTATATTCGCCGAACATGCATCAAGATGATTGGCGAAAGCGGTTATAGCGAGCTTGGCGTTCTGGTCGTTCCGTTTCTGAAAAGCAGCCAGCTTAACGCGCGGATCGACGCAGTTCGAACCATTGGCCAGATACAGGAGCGGGACGCGCTGGAACAGGTGCTGCCGTTTTCAAAGGATCTGCGGTGGGAGATGCGTGCGGTTGTCGCAACGGCACTGGGCGCTTTCGGAGCGGCCGAACATCTTGAAACGCTGCTTGGATTGCTTTGCGACCGCGAATGGTGGGTGCGATACCGCGCGGCGCAGGCGTTGCTCCGGTACCCGAACCGAGCGGCGCTGATGACCCGCGTCGAGGAGACAAACGACCGGTTCGCGCTGGAGATGATGCGCTTTTCTCTGGATCAGGAGGCGCTTGGGAAAGGGGGAGCGAACGAATGAACCTATCGGGGCAGGTTGTACGGGTCTTTGGCTGGCTGAGCCAGTTTTTTCTCGCGTTTCTGATGGCGGGCGGCCTGACCGGGTTCTTTGAGCTTGCCGTATCGTATTACCGCATGCGGGGATATGCAAAGTCACTGCGCTTCATTGACCACAGGCGGTTTCTGGATTCGGAACACATCGTGCCGGTTTCGATTCTTATGGCGGTTCCGGCGGATTCGCAGGATGCGCAGGACGCGCTTGAATCGCTGCTCGCGCTCGATTTTTCGGAATATGAAATTATCGTTGCGATTTACGGCGGGCTTGCGGGTCTATCGAAACCGCTGCTGGATTCGTTCCAGTTGCTGCCGTTTCAGCAGCCTTACAAGCGCTCGCTTCCAACGGGCGAGCTGCAGCGGATATATCGTTCCGCACGGGACTTCCGGCTGACCGTGCTCGAAAAACCGGATGGAGACCGTGCGGATGCGCTGAACGCGTGCGTCAACCTATCCTCCTACCCGGTTGTGGTTACCCTTGATCCGGATGCGGCGCTCGAACGGGACGCGCTGATTCGAATCGTCTACGCCTTTGTGAGTGATCCGCAATGCGTGGCGGTTTGCGGGGCGGCGCGGGTGGCCTGCGAAGAACCGCAGAATTGGCTGGAGCGCAGGCCGCTGGAATGCATGCAAAGAACGGAACGGGTGCGCGCGCTCTATACGAGCCGAATCGGAACGGAGCGAACGGGATTTCTTGCGAGCATATGCGACTCGTTCGTTGCGTTTAAAAAATCCGCTGTGCTGGAAGCGGGCGGATTTCACACGCAAACGGCGGGGGAAGAGGGCGGCTTGCTGCTGGACATTCAGGCGCGGATGCGAAGAAACGGGCGCAGGTACGCCACGGTGTTCCTGCCGGACCCGATCTGCACGGTGTGTCCGCTTGTGAGCATACGCGAGGTTTGCTTACAGCGGCGGTGCTGGCATGCGGCGCTGAAAGCGGCGCTCAGCCGCCACGGGAGAGCCGCGTTTGGCTGGCCGGCAAAGCAGACGGGGGCGGGAGGCCTGCTCTTTTTCTGGCTTTCCGACATAGCCGCGCCGGTTTTGGAGACGCTGGGCCTTTTCGTGGTTCCGGCCGCGTGGCTGCTGGGTTCGGTGGACGGCTGGTTTGTTCTGCTTTATTTCTCGCTGTCCGTGCTGCTGGGAACTGCGCTTTCCGTAAGCTCTGTTTTGCTGGAGGAGAATATTTTCCCGAATACGCAGCAGACGGGATTGCCGCTGTGGCTTTTCGTCTATTCCTTTGCGGAAAATCTCGGATACCGGCAGATTGCGCGTGCCTGCCGAATTGGATGGCCGCGTGACAGGACAAAAGCGAAAGGAAAGCCGGAAAAAAGATAACCCCTGCGGCAGGGCGGCCGCGATTCCGTTCGCCGGAGCGAAAGTCCCGGCTTTTTTTGACCCGTGATGCGCAGAACGGAAGACAATCACGCGGAAAACGGGATAAAATTCGAAAAAACATGAAAATTTCGGTTGAATCCGAACGGGAATATGTCGTATACTATATTTGGTGAGAATTGGCGTAAACTAGTTGATAACGAACGTGATCTGCAGGCCGCAGAAGAAGAGAAAAAGACTGCGGAGAAGAGACGGATATGGTTCGATTACAGAAATACCTTGCAGACGCCGGAGTTGCGTCCCGCCGTGCCAGTGAAGAGCTTATCACCGCCGGCCGGGTTGGCGTGAACGGCGAAACGGCTCGTCTCGGAATGAGCGTTGACCCGGAGCACGACGTCGTTCTGCTGGACGGGGTACCCGTTCGACGGAAGGAACCGCTCTATACCGTTGCGCTCTACAAACCCAAGGGTGTTGTGAGCACCAGCGAAGACCCGCAGGGACGGACGACCGTTCAGGAATACGTAAAGGATATACCCGCGCGGCTCTACAATGTTGGCCGTTTGGATATCAATACGGAAGGCCTGCTTCTCATGACGAACGACGGCGAACTTGCCTACCGCATGACGCACCCGAAGTTCTCCGTTGAGAAGACCTACTATGCCATCTGCGATGGAACGCTCACCGCATCCGAGATCGCTTCCCTGGTCAACGGCGTTCAACTGGAGGACGGTATAACCGCTCCCGCGCGCGTCGAACATGTTCGCAGAACCAAGACGGGCGATACGACGTTTCTCATTACGATTCACGAAGGCAGGAACCGGCAGATCCGGCGGATGCTGGAAGCGGTTGGCCACCGGACGCTCCGTCTTAAGCGTGAGCGGTTCGGACCCGTTACGCTGGGGGATATGAAACCCGGTGAAACACGGCGGCTGACGCAACCGGAACTGGACGCGCTTCGCAAAGCGCTTGGGCTGGCGGAGTAATCGCCCGCAGTTTACCATTCGGGCAAACACGCGGCAAAAGCCGCGGAAGAAACCGGTACCGCACCGGCTGTGGAACGGCTAAGCCGGGAAATTTTAATGTTTCCCAAAGACTGCCCGCAAGAATGGAAAGAGAAAGAGCTGTTTAAATAGAATTTTCTATTTCGAAATGCAATACTAAACGGAGGTATCTACCATGAGCAGTACAGTCTGGATCGTAGGCGCGGTGTTTGCCGGTCTCATCGTTCTGATCATCATTCTGAAAGCGGTTCGAGCCAAGCAGGAGCTTCTTGCGGGGGACGAACCGGAAGCCCTCGAAGCAGGCGAACCGGCGGTGAACCGCGGCGAGCTGGCCGCAGTCGTCGCCTCCAGCATAGCGGAGGTCATGGGCAAGGACGTAACCGGACTTCGTATCGTTTCGATTAAACGCGCCGAGTGACGCGAAAAGGGAAAGATCCTGCCGCGTTTGACGCGCGGGAGCGGTCTGTCGGAACTGTTTTATCGGGCAATTTTTTAATATAACAAATAATCGGAGGTTTTTATGCGTAATTTTTTGGTGAATGTCAATGGTACCCAGTATGAAGTAGCCGTCGAAGAGATCGATGGAAAAGCCGCACCCGCCGCTAAGCAGGCGCCCGCCGCCCCGAAGGCTGCAGCCGCACCCGCTCCCGCCGGCGGTATGAAAGTCACCGCTCCGATGCCCGGAACCATTACGGGCGTAAACGTAAAGGATGGCGACGCGGTCAAGGCCGGTCAGCCGATTTTCGTGCTGGAAGCGATGAAGATGGAAAGCGACATTGTTTCGCCGGCCGACGGTACGGTTCGCAGCGTCTCCGTTTCGAAGGGCGCATCCGTCGAAGCGGGCATGTTCCTCTGCTCCGTCGAATAACGAGGTCTGGACGCGAAGCCGAATCTTGCGCAGTGAAACGATGCGGCGATCATCCCGTGCGTTTCCTCCGCTTTTCCGTTATGATACCGTGGCGGCGCGCAGGCTGTTTCCGCTTCGCGCAGCCGAAAGGAGAATGACCACATGAATAAACTGAACATTACCGATACCATCCTACGCGACGCGCACCAGTCTCAGGCTGCTACGCGCATGCGCATTGAGGATATGCTTCCGGCCTGCGAGGTTCTGGACTCCATTGGGTACTGGTCGCTGGAGGTATGGGGCGGCGCGACGTTCGACTCCTGCCTGCGCTTTCTGAACGAGGATCCCTGGGAGCGCTTGCGCAAACTGCGCAAAGCCCTGCCCAACACGAAGCTGCAGATGCTCTTCCGCGGACAGAATATTCTGGGATACAAGCATTATGCGGACGACGTGGTCGAGCAGTTCTGCAAGAAGTCCATCGAAAACGGCATTGACGTGGTTCGTATTTTTGACGCGCTGAACGACATCCGCAACCTGGAAAGCGCGATCCGCTTCACCAAGAAGTACGGCGGAATCTGCGAACCGGCCATCAGCTATACCGTGTCCCCCGTTCACAACGAGGACTATTTTGTCAAGCTCGCCAAAGAACTCGTCCAGATGGGCGCGGACACGATCTGCATCAAGGACATGGCGAACCTGCTCCTGCCTTACGACGCATATTCGCTCATCTCGCGTCTGAAGAAGGAGATCAACGTTCCGATCCACCTGCACACGCATAACACGACCGGCACCGGCGACATGGTCTATCTCATGGCCGCACAGGCCGGTGTGGATATCGTAGACACCGCGCTTTCGCCCTTTGCCAACGGAACGTCGCAGCCCGCAACCGAACCGCTCGTTGCAACCCTCGCGGGAACCGAGCGCGATACCGGGCTCGATCTGCTCAAGCTTTCCGAGGCGGCAAAGTTTTTCCGCCCCGTTGCGGATCGCATGCTGGCGGACGGAACCATTTCCGCCAAGGCGCTGGGCGTGGATACCAACACGCTGCTGTATCAGGTGCCGGGCGGCATGCTCTCCAACCTGATTTCACAGCTTAAAGAAGCGGGCAAGTCCGATCAGTATTACGATGTGCTTGCGGAAGTGCCGCGGGTGCGCGAAGACTTCGGTTATCCGCCGCTCGTGACCCCGACCAGCCAAATCGTCGGCACGCAGGCCGTGCTGAACATTATCAACGGCGAGCGCTACAAGGTTTTCACAAAGGAAAGCAAAGCGCTGCTGCGTGGCGAATACGGAAGGCTTCCCGCCCCGGTCAACGAACAAGTTCGCAGAATGGCCATTGGAAACGATGAGGTTATCACCTGCCGTCCGGCCGATTTGCTCAAACCGGAGCTTGCGCAGTATCGCGAGGAAATCAAGGATCACATCCGTCAGGAAGAGGACGTGCTGAGCTACGCGCTGTTCCCGCAGGTTGCGCTCAAGTTCTTTGAAGCGCGCGAAGCGGCGGAGCGGAAATCTGCCGAACCGGAAGACTCCGGCGTAAGAACGCTTTATGTGGAGGACATTGGTGCGTAAATGAGACATCTGCCGAACATTCTATCCGGAATACGGCTGATCCTCGTCGGCGTTTTTATATCGCTGTTTGTGGCAGGCAGGTATCTGTCTGCCCTTTCCGTTTTTGTATTCGCCTTTTTTACGGACGTGCTCGATGGTCAGCTTGCCAGAGCGAACGGTTGGGTAACCGACCTTGGCAAACTGCTGGATCCGCTGGCGGATAAACTCATGACGCTTGCGGCGCTGGTTTGCATTTATATCGGCAAACACAAGCCGGTCTACCTGATTCTGTTTTTACTGATGGCGGTCAAGGAACTGCTCATGATGATCGGCGGCCTGCTACTGGCGAAAAAGAAAGTGGTTGTTATGGCCTATTGGCCGGGCAAGATTGCAACCGGGCTGTTTGCCGTCGGCGTTATGCTCTCGTTGCTGTCGTTCCTTTCGCTGGACGTGGAGCCTTGGGATCGGATCGTTCTGATCGCGGCGACCGTGACGTCGTATTTTGCTTTGCTGTTCTATGCAGCCCGGCAGATTCCGAACGTTTTAGGCAAGCGTTCCAAAGACGAATTGAAGTCTTGAAAGGACACCGGAGAGCGAGAAGCGCACTCCGAATTCCGTAAAAATGCTTGCAAATGCCCGGGAAGGCTGTTATACTTCTCGTGTTGGATGTTTGAACTTGTAGCGGAGAGTGGGCAAAACCCACTCTTTCGTTTTGAAGGGTGCTTTTCTCCGTCGCTTGAAGGCCGCTTTTCCGGTTGGTGCCGGAGTCCAAGCGGCGAAACAGCGCGGGCTATTAACCGGAGGTTATCATTTGAACACTGCGCAAAAAGCAGAGCAGCTGCTGAAAAAAACCGTCGAAGAGCTGGGGTTCGAGCTGTGCGACGTTGAGTTCGTTAAGGAATATGGCGATTGGGTACTGACACTTTATATTGACCGACCGGACGGTGTGACCATAGACGACTGCGAGCGCGTCAGCAAGGCGGTCGATCCGATTCTGGATGAAGCCGACCCCATCGAACAGCAGTACTTCCTTTCCGTGTCCTCGCTTGGGCTTGACCGCCCGCTGAAGAAGGACGCGGATTTTCAGCGCAACATCGGGAAACGAATTGAGATAAAGCTCTTTGCGCCGCTGAACGGGAAAAAGGAATTTGTCGGCGAGCTTGTAAGCTATGATGAGGCGAGCCTTGTCGTTCGGCTGGATAATGGTGAGGTTTCAATGGAACGGAAAGCCGTTGCGCTTGCGCGTCCGGAACTGGTGTTCTAAACGCGCGGCAAACCCCGCTGAGTCGGTTTGAATCCGGAATCACAGGTAATATTTTGAAGGAGTACGTTAGGATGAACACAGAGTTTGTCGAAGCATTGAATGCGCTGGAAAAGGAGCGCGGCATCAGCAAGGATATTCTGATTCTGGCGATTGAAGCGGCGCTGACCTCCGCATATAAACGCAATTATGGCACGACGGCGAACGTCCGCGCGGAAGTGGACCCCAAGAGCGGCGAATTTCGCATTTACGCATCCAAAACGGTTGTGGAGACGGTGGAGAATCCGCTGAACGAAATCTCCATTCCGGATGCGAAGCGCGTCAATGTTCTTTATGAAGCGGGCGACGTTCTGGAAGAGGAAGTGAAGGCGAAGGAATTTTCGCGCATTGCGGCGCAGACGGCGAAACAGGTGGTCGTTCAGCGCATTCGCGAAGCGGAGCGCGGCGTGATTTACGAAGAGTACGTTGAAAAAGAGAACGAGGTGCTTACGGCAATCGTTCAGCGCGTGGAGAAGGGGAACGTTTATGTTGAGCTTGGCAAGACGGACGGAATCCTCACGCCCAACGAAATGATACCCGGCGAAACCTATGAGAACAACGACCGCCTGAAGGTCTATGTGCTCGAGGTTCGAAAGGACAGCAAAGGGCCTCAGGTGCTGGTGAGCCGTACGCATCCCGGCCTGGTTAAGCGGCTCTTCGAGCTGGAGGTGCCGGAAATTCAGACTGGCGTCGTGCAGATTAAGTCCATTGCGCGCGAAGCGGGTTTTCGCACCAAAGTAGCCGTGCACTCCTCGGATCTGCAGGTGGACGCGGTGGGCGCCTGCGTTGGCCAGCGCGGCGCGCGTGTAGAGCGCATTGTCAACGAACTACACAATGAAAAAATCGACATCATCGAGTGGGACAGCGACTCGGCGGTCTATATCGCCAAGGCGCTCAGCCCTGCAAAGGTGCTGATGGTCTATATTAACGAATCGGAAAAAGCGGCGAAGGTTATCGTGCCCGATACGCAGCTTTCGCTCGCCATTGGAAAAGAAGGGCAGAACGCGCGTCTCGCCGCCAAGCTGACCGGCTGGAAGATTGACATCAAGAGCCAGACGCAAGCGGAGGAAGCAATGGGCGCGTTCTACGAGGAAACCGAAGGCTCCACCGAAAGCGAGGCGTAACGCTTGCCAAAGAAGATTCCGATGAGAATGTGTGTTTCCTGCCGGGAGATGAAACCGAAGAAAGAGCTGGCGCGCATTGTTCGTACGCCGGAAGAAAAGGTGTTGCTCGACGCAAGCGGGCGCGCAAACGGCAGAGGGGCCTATCTGTGCAAAAATCGCGCCTGCCTGGAAAAAGCGGTGAAGTCCCGTGCTCTGGAGCGCGCGCTGGAAGTGAAAATCGAACCGGAAACCTACGATGCGCTGCGCGCGCAAATGATGGATTATGAGCAGCAGGCTGACTAACGCAATCGGACTTGCGATGAAAGCCGGGCGGCTCCGATCCGGCGATTTTACGGTGGAGAAATTGGTTCGGGCCAGTCAGGTGAGATTGGTACTGATCGACGCGGACGCTTCCGAAAACACGCGGGAGAAATACAGGACCATGTGCCAGGCACACGGCGCGGAGTTGATTCCCGTTGCGGAACTTGGCAGATGGATTGGTAAACCCGGTCGCAGGATCGCGGCCGTAACGGATGAGAATTTCAGAAATATGATCAAACGCGCGTTCGCGGATGAAACAGACGCGGACTGCGAAAAACGCGGGGGTAAGGACATCAATGGCAAAGAATAATTTCCTGGAATCGGCAAACGGAATTCAGAAAGGTACCAGAGAGCTTCTGGAACGGCTTGCGCTGACGCAAAGCGCCGTTGGCGAACTGCTTGTTTCGGTGCGTCATTCCGAAAGCGAGCTTCTGGAAAAAGAGGAACAGGCGCGAAAAGCCCGCGAGGAGCGCGAGCGTATGGAGCGTCTGCGTGAAATGCTCGATTCCGATCAGGATCTGGCTGCGCATGCCGGCGGCAGGGATGAAGAGGAGACCGAAAAGGTCAAGTCCGCCGCGGCCGAAGGAAAGACGGCAACAACCGCCCCCGAATCGCGTCAAAAGGAAACAGCGGCTCCGGCCGAAGAAGAGAGAACACCGCAGGTAAAACAGGAAACTCAAGCGCCAAACCCCGTGGCGGAAGCGCTGAAACCTGCGCCGGAAACCCCGAAACCCGCAGCGGAAACGCCGCGAAAAGATCCCAACAGCGGATATGAGGCGCACCAAATCAGCCAGACGGACGATCGCCGGCACGCCCCGCAGCAGGGCGGCTACCAACAGCGTCCGCCGCAGCAGGGCGGCTATCAGCAG
This sequence comes from Eubacteriales bacterium, assembly GCA_021373115.1. Lineage (GTDB taxonomy): Bacteria > Bacillota > Clostridia > Christensenellales > CAG-138 > UBA7703. The sequence continues at coordinate 80,117 of JAJFTI010000030.1, forward strand.
CGCCCGCCGCAGCAGGGCGGCTATCAGCAGCGCCCGCCGCAGCAGGGCGGCTATCAGCAGCGTCCGCCGCAGCAGGGCGGCTATCAGCAGCGTCCGCCGCAGCAGGGCGGCTATCAGCAGCGTCCGCCGCAGCAGGGCGGCTATCAGCAGCGTCCGCAACAGCAGGGCGGCTTTGCGCCGCGTCCACCGATGGCCGGGCAGCCGCCGCGCGGGCCGCGTCCGGCAGAGGGAGCCGCGGCTCCTCTGCCCGCAGCGGGAGCGGCGGGAAAAGAACGCGTGAGCAACTACGATCCGAACAAGAGCGCTTATGCCCGCGCAAAGGAAGCGGAAAACAAGAAGATTAAAAATAAAAAATCGATTGCGCGCGAAACCGCGCCCAGCGCAAAAGCCTGGGACGAGGACGCGCCAACAGGCAGCCGCCGGCCAAAGCGCGGCGTGAAGCAACCTATGCGGCGGCCGGAACCCGTCGTGATCGAAAAGGCGGTGATCACTACGGAGACCATAACGGTTAAAGACCTTTCGGAAAAAATCGGTAAGCCGGCTTCCGAGATTATCAAAAAGCTGTTTCTGCTTGGAATGCCGACCACGATTAATCAGGAGATCGATTTCGATACCTGCGAGCTCGTTGCCTCCGATTTCGGCATTGAGCTGGAGCTTCGGGTCGCCAAAACGTTCGAAGAGGTGCTTTCGGACAGCGCGTCCAACGATTCCGACGTGCCGGAACAGCTGAAAACCCGTCCGCCGGTCGTCACCATCATGGGTCACGTGGATCACGGCAAGACATCGCTGCTGGACGCGATTCGCAACAGCAGCGTAACGGAGGGCGAAGCGGGCGGCATTACGCAGCACATTGGCGCGTATACCGTTCTATGCAACAACCGCCAGATTACGTTTATCGATACGCCGGGCCACGAGGCGTTTACCTCCATGCGCGCACGCGGCGCACAGGTGACGGACATTGTCGTCCTCGTTGTCGCGGCGGACGACGGCATTATGCCGCAGACCATTGAAGCAATCAACCACGCAAAGGCCGCGGGTGTTCCGATTATTGTCGCCATCAATAAAATGGACCGGCCGGAAGCGAACCCGGATCGCGTCAAGCAGCAGCTGACCGAATACGAACTGGTTTCGGAAGAGTGGGGCGGACAGACGATTATCGTTCCCGTTTCCGCCAAGAAGCAGACCGGTATTGACACGCTGCTCGAAATGATCCTGCTGCAAGCGGACGTGCTGGAGCTCAAGGCAAATCCGGAGCGCCTCGCAAAAGGTACGATTATCGAAGCCAAGCTTGACAAGGGACGCGGCCCGCTGGCCACCGTACTCGTGCAGAACGGTACCCTGCGCCGCGGCGATACCATTGTCGCGGGCACGGCTTACGGCAAGGTTCGCGCCATGACGGACGACCGCGGCAACGCGGTCAACGAGGCGGGGCCGTCCACGCCGGTTGAGGTGCTTGGCTTCAGCGAAGTGCCGGATGCGGGCGATATTCTCAATGTGGCCGAGGCGGACAAGCTCTCGCGCCAGGTTGCCGAAGAGCGCAAGGACAAGATCAAGGCCGCGCAGCTCAAGAGCAAGAGCAAGGTTTCGCTGGACGATCTGTTTACGCAGATGGCGGCGGACGAGCTCAAGGAGCTTAACGTTATCCTCAAGGCGGACGTACAGGGCTCCGTCGAAGCAGTGAAACAGGCGCTCGAGAAGCTCAGCAACGAGGAAGTCCGCGTTCGCTGCATCCATGGCGGCGTCGGCGCGATCACAGGAACAGATATCGTGTTTGCCTCTGCGTCCAATGCGATTGTCATCGGCTTTAACGTGCGGCCCGACGCGGGCGCGCGCGCCATGGCGGAGAAGGAAAATGTGGACATTCGCCTCTATCGCGTCATTTACAACGCCATTGACGATGTGAAGGCCGCCATGCAGGGCATGTTCAAGCCGGTCTTCAAAGAGGTCGAACTCGGGCGCGCAACCGTCCGCGAAACCTTCAAGGTCACGGGTGTTGGCACCATCGCCGGCGCGTATATCAACGAGGGAAAGATTGCAAGAAGCGCGCAGATTCGCGTGGTGCGCGACAGCATTGTCATTCACGAAGGCAAAATCTCCTCGCTCAAGCGCTTTAAGGACGATGCGAAAGAGGTGCTCACCGGCTTTGAGTGCGGCATTGGCATAGAAAACTTCAACGACCTTCAGGAAGGCGACGTAATTGAAGCGTTCGTCATGGAAGAGGTCAAGCGCACATAATCAGTATCGCAGGATTCGGCCGCCCTGGCGCGCGCCGGGCGGAGGAGGACATATGGCTACGTTTCGTTCGGATCGAAGGAACGAAGAGGTAAGAAAGACGATCAGCGAGATCGTCCGCGAAATGAAGGACCCCCGTATTTCGCCTATGACGACGCTGACGGAAGTGGATGTGACAAACGACCTGAAATACGCGAAGGTGAAGGTTTCCGTTTACGACGAGGACGAAGCAAAACGCAAATCCAGCGTCGAAGCGCTGAACCACGCGGCCGGGTTTATTTCGCATGAGATGGGCGAACGGATGCGCATCCGCGCCGTGCCCAGCCTGAAGTTCACGCTGGACAACTCGATTGCCTATAGCGTTCGCATTTCGGAGATTCTCAACGAACTGCATAAGGACGAGGGGAAGGAGTGACGCGGCATGCTGCAGGACGCCGTCCGTTTTTTGCGGGCGAACGATGATATTCTGCTGATTGCGCATGTTTCTCCGGACGGCGACACGCTAGGCAGCTGCTTTGCGCTCTACGGCGCGCTGCTCGAGCTAGGCAAACACGCGCAGGTGGTTTGCGAGGACCCGGTTCCGGCGATCTATCGCTTTCTTCCATTTTCCGAACAATTGATTCCGCCCGAGCGGGCGAAACCCGCGGAGGCGGTGATTTGCGTGGACTGCGCGGACTTGGCGCGTACGGGGCGCTGCGAATCGCTGTTTCATGCGGCGAGTGTTACGCTTAACATTGACCATCACGGAACGAACGACCGCTATGCCGAGGAAAACTTCGTGCAGAAAGCGGGCGCGACCGGAGAACTGATCTATAACGTAATCGCCAGCCTCAAGATCACGCTCAACAAGAATATTGCCAGCTGCCTTTACGCGGCCATTACGACCGACACGGGCAATTTTTCGTATTCCAATACCACGCCGGATACGCTGCGCATTGCGGCGGAGCTGCTGGATACGGGAATCGACCTGCCGTTTCTGAACCGGAGCCTGTTTCGAACCGTACCGTTCCACAAGCTCAAGCTGCATTCGCTGGCGGTGAGCAAGACGCAGCTGTTCGAATACGGACGCATCGGTATTTCCTTTATTACGCAGGCAGAAATCCGTTCCTGCGAAGCGAGCGGCGAGGATTCCGAGGGAATCATCGACTCGATTCGCGATATCGATACCGTCGAGGTCGCGGCTCTGCTGCGCGAGAGCGACGACGGACTGATCCGCGTCAGCCTGCGCGGAAAATCCAACGCGGACGTCAGCAAGATTGCAACGCGCTTTGGCGGCGGCGGGCATCGCCTCGCGGCGGGCTGCACACTTCAGCCGCCCATCGAGCAGGCGTTTGAGCAGATTCTGGAGAGCGCAAAACAACTGTTGCTTGGAGCGCCCGGTTGATATGGATGGGGTCGTCAATTTTCTAAAACCTCCGGGCATGACCTCCAGCAACGTCGTTTTCGACCTCCGAAAACTCTATGGACAGCAGCGCGCCGGGCATCTTGGCACGCTCGATCCCGCGGCCGCAGGCGTACTGCCCGTTTGTCTCGGGCGGGCGACGCGGCTGTTTGATCTTTTGGTTGAGAAGGACAAGGAATACAGATTCGAGGCGACGTTTGGCGTTCAAACCGACACGCAGGATGCCTATGGCGCCGTAACCGCGCGAAACAGCCGCCGTGTGGAACGGGACGAACTGGAAGCGGTTCTGCCGTCGTTTCTCGGCGGGCAGATGCAAAGCGCCTCGATTTACTCCGCGCTCAAGGTGGACGGGAAAAAGATGTACGAGCTCGCCCGCGCGGGGAAAGAGGTCACGCCGAAGGAACGTGAAATCCGGATTGATGCGCTGGAACTGCTGTCCGAAACGGGCGAGAACCGGTTTCTGCTGCGCGCGGTTTGCTCGCGGGGTACGTATATCCGCTCCCTCGCCGAGAGCATTGCAGGACGGCTTGGCACGGTAGCCTACGTTCCGTTCCTGCTGCGCACGCGAAGCGGCCCGTTTTCGATCGAGCACGCGAGGACGCTGACCGAACTGGAGGAAGCGAAGACGGAAGGCTCGCTTTTACAGACGCTTGTTTCCTGCGAGGAAGCAACGGCGTTTCTGCCGGAACTGGCGCTGGAGAGCGATCGCGCCATACCGACAAAGAACGGGCTGGAGACAAACGTACGAAACGCGGCGGACGGGTTCGTTCGCGTTTATGCGGCGGGTGAATTCCTCGGAATTGGCCGCGTGAACGAAGAACGGCTTCAGCTTGCGGTTCACCTGTATCATCGAACGGATCAATAAGATCGCAGCAGCAACTTTTGAGGTATGTATGGCAGAACTTACTCCCGCCGTTGTCGCGCTTGGCATGTTCGACGGCGTACATCTCGGGCACAGGGCGCTGATCGAACGGGCGGTTGACGAAGCGAAACGGCGAAACGCGAAGCCGGTCGTGTTCACGTTTTCCAATCACCCGATGGAGGTGCTCGGCGGCGGCGTACGTCTGCTTTCGAGCATTCCGGAGCGGGACCGGATTCTTTGCGCGCTTGGCATACGGGAAGTGGCGAGCGTACCGTTTACGCGCGAGCTGGCGGCGCTTTCTACAGAGCAGTTTGCCGAACTGCTGCTGGGACGCTGGCGTGTCCGCTCGCTTATAGTAGGCTACAACTACACCTGCGGCGCACACGGAGCGGGTACGCCGGAAACACTGGCGCAAATCGGGCAGGAGCGCGGATTTTCCGTGATCGTTGTGCCGCCGGTGCTGTTTGAAGGCGCGCCCGTGTCGAGCACGCGCGTGCGTGAGGCGCTGGAACGGGGCGAGGCGGAGCGGACGGAGCAAATGCTCAAACGCCGCTATACGCTTTCCGGAACGATCGTGGAAAACCGCAGGATTGGCCGCAGGATCGGTTTTCCGACGGCGAATATCGAGGCGCAGCCAAATCGCGTGATTCCGAAGGACGGTGTGTATGCAACGTATGCCTGCGTGGACGGGGCATATTACCGCGCGGTGACGAATATTGGGACCAACCCGACCGTGCATGGGGATCGGCTGACGATAGAAACGCATCTGATCGGCCTTGACGCGGATCTCTATGGAAAGCGGCTGACCGTTGCGTTCCGGCACTACCTGCGCGGAGAACTGGTGTTTTCGAGCCTGGACGCGCTGAAGGAACAGATCCGGCTGGACATTGCCGAAGCGGATGCCCGGTAAACGACGCACGCAAGATCTGTGGCAGGAAGCGGCGTTTGCCACAACGGGTTGGGATATGCTTCATATAATATGTAAATAATCCTTCCGAGTGTTTACAACGGATTTTCAATATGCTATAGTATCTAGGTATTTATGACCGTTTACCGGGGGAAGCGACACTCCGACGCTCTGTCTCAGTTTACGGTGAAAAGAAAAAGGAGAAAGATCAGTCATGAACAAAACGGAAACCATCCAAAAATACGCGCTCCACGAGGGAGACACCGGCTCCCCCGAGGTTCAGATTGCGCTCCTCACCGAACGCATCAATCACCTCAACGAGCACCTCAAGCTGCACTCGAAGGACCACCACTCGCGCCGCGGGCTTTTGAAGATGGTTGGTCAGCGCAGAGGGCTTCTAAATTACCTCAAGGAGAAGGACATCGAGCGTTACAGAGCGATCGCTGCAAGCCTGAACATTCGCATTAAGTAAAAGATGAGGCGGGCTGTTCCCGCCTTTCTTTTTATACCCGGAATGTTCGCTTGCTTCGCCCGTGTCCGCAGCCTGCGGATGCGAGGACGGCGAGCCTGATATTGGTATTAATAAAAAGAAGATAAAGAAGAAAAAAGGAGCTAACAAAAACAATGGAACGAATCTTCCAAATGCAGCTTGGCGGGCGGACGTTGATCGTCGAGACCGGCAAGTACGCTGAACAGGCGGGGGGAAGCTGCCTTGTGCGCATGGGCGACACGGCGGTGCTGGTTTGCGCAACAATCGCGAAAACTGCCCGGGACGGCGTTGACTTTCTGCCGCTTTCGGTGGAATTTCAGGAAAAACTATACGCGGTGGGCAAGATTCCCGGCGGCTTTATCAAGCGCGAGGGACGTCCGACCGACCGCGCGATTTTAACATCGCGTCTGATCGACCGGCCGCTGCGTCCGCTGTTTCCAAAAGGATTTTATAACGATGTTCAGGTCGTTGCCACCGTGCTTTCCGTTGAACAGGACGTTCAGCCGGAAGTGCTTGGCATGATCGGTTCCTCCGTCGCGCTGGCCATCAGCGAAGCACCGTTTACGGGACCGACGGGTTCGGTCGCGGTCGGCATGATCGACGGCGAATACATCATTAACCCGGACGTTGCGCAGCGCGAGAAGAGCCGCCTGAACCTGACGGTTGCCGGAACGAAGGACGCGGTCATGATGGTGGAAGCTGGCGCGAACGAGATTTCCGAAGACGAAATGCTCGGCGCGATTCTCTTTGCGCACGAGGAAATCAAAAAGATCGTCAGCTTTATTGCGGATATTGAAGCGCAGATCGGCAAACAGAAGATGGAGCCGGTCGTGTACCATCCGGACGAAGCGCTGGAAGCCAAGGTTCGCGTCTATGCGTTCGACAAGGTCGTTTGGTCGTTGGATACCTTCGAGCGTTCCGAGCGCGAAGCGCGCAGCGAGCAGGTGAAGGCCGAGGTTGTTGAGGCGTTCAAAGAGGAGTATCCCGAAGGCGGAAAGGATATCGCCGCGGTGCTCTATAACATCACAAAGGAAGTTGTCCGCGATAAGATCATCAACAAGAAGATTCGTCCGGACGGGCGCGCGCAGGATGAGATTCGCCCCATCTGGAGCGAAGTCGGCATCCTCGCCCGCACGCATGGCAGCGCGGTCTTTACCCGCGGGCAAACGCAGGTTTTGACCATTGCCACCCTCGGAACAATCTCCGAAGCGCAGACGCTCGACGGGCTTACGCTTGAAGAGAGCAAACGCTATATGCACCAGTATAATATGCCGCCGTTCAGCACCGGCGAAGCGAAGCCCATGCGCGGGGTCGGCCGCCGCGAAGTCGGACACGGCGCGCTCGCGGAGCGCGCGCTCGAACCGGTTCTGCCGAGCGAAGCGGAGTTCCCGTATTGCATGCGCCTCGTGAGCGAGGTCATCAGCTCGAACGGTTCCACCTCGCAGGCTTCCATCTGCGCGAGCACGCTGGCGCTGCTGGACGCGGGCGTACCGATCAAAAAGTCCGTGGCCGGCGTCGCGATGGGACTCATCAAGGACGATTCCACGGGCAATATTGCGATTCTGACCGATATCCAGGGCCTTGAGGATTTCCTTGGGGACATGGATTTCAAGGTTGCGGGTACACGGGACGGCATTACCGCCATCCAAATGGATATCAAGATCAAGGGCATCAGCAAAGAGATTCTGACCCGCGCGCTCGAACAGGCGCGCAAAGGCCGCATGTACATCCTCGACAAGATGGACGAAACGCTGCGCGAACCGCGCGCCGAGCTCTCGCCCTACGCGCCGCGCATCATCACCTTCAAGATCAATCCGGATAAGATCCGCGAAGTCATCGGCAGCGGCGGCAAGGTCATCAACAAGATCATCGCCGATACCGGCGTCAAGATCGATATCGAAGACGACGGCACGGTCTTCATCGCCTCGCCCGATTCGGCGGCGGCGGCGGAAGCCAAGCGC
>JAJFTI010000017.1 GCA_021373115.1 Eubacteriales bacterium
TTTTCTATCCCTGACAATTCTCTTATCTCCCGCTCCTGAAACGGATTGCGCGCAGCGTACTGGACTTGCGACATGACGAAGCCGAGCGCCCGCTGCGCGGGGTGAAGCGAGGCGGAGAAACGGTAAGCAAAGGAGCGGAAGAAGCGGACTTTCAGCCCCGACGCACCGCGACTGTTGCGCACCGGGCGGAGAGCAGGCAGCCGCCGGGATCCAACAAGAAAGAGACGCCCATGCAAAAGTGAACGGACCCCCGGAAAACGGACATTGAGAGAAAAGAGCCTTTTGGAAGTGGCAAGATAATCCGGACATCAAGATAAGAGTAAATATGAAGCGGTTAAGAAAAAGTGGACACAAAGATAAGGTTTTTATTGTGGAAAGGTCAAAAAAGTGGATACGAAAATAAGGTTTTATGTATTCTGCGCTTCGAATTGCGTTGGGCTTAACCAGCCAAGCACAGGATAAATCCGCTTTTAACCCTCTAGTACACTATGTTTGGGTACCTATTTTGATGCATTCCTTATTCGAAGGGAGGCGTCCATTTTCGTTAAGAAAGTACTTCCGCCTAGTAAATTTTCCTGAATGATTGGTATTTTCGACTGCTTGCATATATAATATTAACATTGTCAGGAGGCAAATATGGAAAATATCATTGAAAAAATAGCTTTTTTGAAAAAAGAAAGAAATGCCTTGATTTTAGCGCATTATTATCAAATACCAGAAGTACAACAGATTGCAGATTTTGTTGGAGATTCGTTTGAATTGTGCAAAATCGCAAAGCGCGCTCAGGAGGAAGTCATTGTTCTTTGCGGCGTATATTTTATGGCTGAAAGCGTAAAGATATTATCCCCTGAAAAAACGGTGCTAATTCCCAATATAAACGCCGGTTGTCCGATGGCGGATATGATTAAACCGGAAGATGTGAGAAATCTTCGCCATCAATATAAAGAAGCTGCAGTTGTAACATATATCAATTCAAGCGCTGCCGTGAAAGCGGAGAGTGATATTTGCTGCACATCCTCAAATGCAGTCGAAATCGTAAATTCCCTTCCAAACGAAGAGATCATTTTTGTACCGGATAAAAATCTTGGAAGCTATGTTTCGCGATTCACAAACAAGAAATTTATCTATTTCGATGGATATTGCCACGTTCATAATAACATTACCTTGCAGGATCTGGAAAGAGAAAGGAAACTACATCCGAACGCGCCCGTTTTGGTCCACCCTGAATGTCGCGCGGAAGTAGTCGACCATGCCGATTTTGTTGGAAGCACATCAAGAATTTTAGATTATGCAACCCGTTCGGAACAAAAAGAATTTATCATCGGAACGGAAAAAGGGATTTTATATTCTTTGAAACAAAATAATCCGGATAAAGAATTTTATCCGTTGTCTGCCAATTTAATCTGCCCCAATATGAAAAAGACATCACTTGCATCGGTTTTAAGCTGCTTAGAAGATGAGGCAAACCATGTTGAATGCAGCGAAAAAATCATAGAAGCAGCAGCATTGAGCCTGAATAAAATGTTAGCTGTTATGTCACAGAAAGAAAGGTAAATAGCTTGTGAGAGAATATGCATTTTCTGGCAGTCTGTCAAGCGTGGCACATTTGTCTTTTGATGTCGTAATTATTGGTTCCGGCTTGGCCGGCCTTTATACGGCTCTGAATCTCGATAAAGCGAAATCATGCGCATTAATCAACAAGGCAGGATTCGAGGAATCAAATTCTATGTATGCGCAGGGGGGAATTGCATCTGTTGTAACAAAAAATGACAGTTTCCAGTCTCATATCAGTGATACCTTAATAGCAGGAGCGGGTCTCTGCAACGAAGAGGCTGTCAAAGTTCTAGTTCACGAAGGACCGGACGATATCAAAAAATTGATAGACTTTGGTGTGCCGTTTGATCGAGATGCGAACGGCGATTATATTGTTTCCATGGAAGGCGCGCACAGCTTTAAAAGAATCATGCATTGTAATGGCGACGCAACTGGTTTCAATGTGACCAAAACGCTTGTCGGAAACGTAAAAATGCACAGTAACATCACCTGTTTTGAGAACATGGTATTAGTCGATATTTTACTCGGTGATGATAGTGCTGTTAACGGCGTGGTTCTGCAAGATAATGACAACAATTTCTTAGCGATACAGTCTCAAAACGTGATTCTGGCTACCGGTGGGATCGGAGGGTTATACAGAAAGAGCACAAATTCAAGCGTCGCAACCGGCGACGGAATCGCGGCGGCATGGCGCGCGGGCGCGGAGTTAGAGAATATGGAATTTGTGCAATTTCATCCTACCGCATTGATTCATCCTGATAAGAACAACCGGTATTTTTTAATATCGGAAGCATTACGGGGTGAAGGCGCAATTTTACGCAACCGAAAATGGGAACCGTTCATGAAGAACGTCCATCCGATGGCAGACCTAGCGCCCCGAGATATCGTTTCAAGAGCAATCGTCCAGGAAATGGAAAAGTATGACCTGCCCAATGTATATTTAGACATCACATTCAAGTCAAGAGAGGTTTTGTCCAAGCGCTTTCCCATGATCTATAATGAATGCATGAAAAGAGGCATCGACATTGCTTCAGACTGGATACCCGTCATTCCGGTTCAGCATTACTTTATGGGCGGTATTAAAACCGATCTGAATGGAAAAACGAATATCAGCGGTCTCTACTCTTGCGGCGAATCTGCCTGCACGGGCGTACACGGGGCAAACCGGCTCGCCAGCAATTCACTATTGGAATGTCTGGTGTTTGGCCGGAGATGTGCGCAGGACGTGAATGGCGCATCCAAAAAGCGATCGAATGACATGAGTCTAGCGATCGATGTAAAAAAAGAATCCAAGGCTTTGGACTTTGAAACGATACGCTCGAACATCCGCTATACCATGACGAAAAAAGGCGGTATTGTCAGGAGCATGAAAGGCCTGAAGGAAGCTCTGACTGAAATTGAGGCTTATTACGAGCAATTACAAAGAGCGGAGTTACGTAATGTTTACGAACTGGAAAAATTAAATATTGCGACGGTATCATTGCAGATATTAACAGCAGCACAAAAACGCAAAGAGAGCGTCGGCGCGCATTATATAAAAACGGAAAGCGAAACATGATTGGAGAGGGGAATATGCTGAATTTTATTGCAATAGATAAAATTCTAATGAATGCTTTAGCGGAGGATATTGGCAACGGGGATATTACAACGAATTCCGCTATCCCACCGGATAAGGTCATTCGTGGTAAGTATATTGCAAAGGAAAACGGAATTATTTGCGGGATCGATATCGTAAAGCGAGTTTTTACGCTTTTGGATCCCGATGTAACCGTGCGAGTATCTTGCGGTGATGGAGTATATGCCGAAAAGGGAACCACGATCGCTGAAATATCTGGCAATGCAAGATCAATCCTTATAGGCGAAAGAGTTTCATTGAACTTTCTTCAGCATCTTTCCGGTATTTCCACCTATACGAAAGCGTGCGTTGATAAAATAGCCGGTACAAAAGCAATCATTGTGGATACAAGAAAAACCATGCCCGGGCTCCGTGTTTTGGAAAAATATGCGGTCAAAACAGGAGGAGGCCGCAATCACAGGCATAATCTATCTGACGGTATTTTAATAAAGGATAATCATATCCTGTCTGCGGGTGGTATTCGGGCTGCCGTCGATGCCGTTCGCAACAATGCACCCCACACATTAAAAATTGAAGTCGAAGTAGAAAATATGGCGATGGTCAGGGAAGTGCTTGATTGCCATGTGGATATAATTATGCTTGATAATATGTCTATCGAGGAAATGAAGAACGCCGTGGATTTCATTGGCGGGCGAGCACTGGTGGAAGCTTCCGGTAATATGGGAGAAAAAGATTTGCTGGATGTTGCTCGAACCGGTGTGGATATCATCTCAATCGGTGCTTTGACCCACTCTACCAGAGCACTTGATATCAGCTTGCGTTTTCAACAATAACACTCAAACCCGTGGATACCGTTGACCTGCTCCTTGAAAACGTAGTCCACTCAAAAAGAAAAAATGATAGTACAATCAGAAAAAAAGTGGGCGAAGGAAGGAAGAGGAGCAATTACAAAGAGGAGCAAATGGAATTTGCGTTGAAGCAGGCGGGATGCTGCCAGGCAACAGGAAACGTCTCAAGCCGCTTGAGGAAGAAAATGCGAAGCGGAAGAAGCGGGTAGCGGATCTGAGCCTCGACAAGCTGGTGTTCTGCCCGCAGCTCAAGCCAAAAATCCGCGCGATCTACCGGTACGGAATGTAAACAAACGGTCTTTGCCGCCGGGCAAAGGCCGTTGTTCTGCGGGTAAAACGCGGTACAATGTCAATCAGGCCGGCGAAACGATCTGTACAAGCGCATCCAGCGCAACCAGGATTTCATGCTCCTCGCCCTGTATGGCGGCGGCCTGCCCGTCCACATCATTGCCGATGGCGTCCGGCGTTCTCCTTTCACCGGATCGATAGGTACTCCTATCTTACCATAACTTTCAAGAAACAGAATACGGAGGCAAACAACGGTGGCAAAAATTCTGAATTTCGGTTCTCTCAACCTCGACCAGGTGTATCGCGTGGACGCCTTTGTCCAACCCGGCGAAACAAAGTCCAGCCTGTCTCTGGAAACACACTGCGGCGGCAAGGGTCTCAACCAGTCCGTTGCGGCGGCGCGCGCGGGCGCGGAGGTTTGGCACGCGGGCCTGATCGGCTGCGACGGAGAAATGCTCTGCGACAAGCTCCGTGAAAACGGCGTGAATCTTGCGCTGCTGGAGCGATCCGACGGCGTTTCCGGCCACGCGATTATCCAGGTGGACAACAGCGGCCAGAACTGCATTCTGCTCTTTGGAGGAACCAACCAGGCGTTGACGGAAGCATATGTTGACCGCGTCCTCGAAGCGTTTGGCTCTGAGGGGGTAGTGCTTGTGCAGAACGAAACGAATCTTGTCGGTTACATTATGCGGCGCGCGCATGAGATAGGCCTGCAGGTTGCGATCAACGCCGCGCCAATGAACGAAACGGTCTTTTCCTATCCGCTGGATCTGGTGGACTGGCTTGTGGTCAACGAAATTGAGGGGGCCGCGATTGCGAAATGCGCGCAGGAAGCCCAGATTTTGCCGACGCTGCAGCTAAAATATCCAAAGATGAACGTCCTAATGACGCTCGGCAAACGCGGAGCCATCTGCGCGCGCGGCGGTGAGAGCGCGAAAAGCGGTATTTATCATGTCAAGGTGGTGGATACCACCGCGGCAGGGGATACGTTTTTGGGCTATTTCCTCAACGAAGCGCTGGATGGAAAGCGGCTGGAAGAAGCGCTCCGGCTTGCCACCGCGGCGTCGTCCCTCTGCGTTCAGACGAAGGGCGCGGCGGACTCCGTACCGCTGCGTAAGGACGCTCTTTTCGCGCTGGAGAGCGGCGCGCTCGGTTCGCTGGGAGAGTGGGGCGGCTGGCGATGATCAACGTCCTCTTTATCGACTGTTGCATCCGGGGCGAGCAGAGCCGGACGAAACGGCTTGCGGAGGCGTTCCTTTCCGCGCTGTCCTGCCGGGAGGGCGTTTTGATCGAGCGGCTGACGTTGATGGACGAACCGCTGATTCCGTTTTCCAACGGCTTTTTCTGGCAGCGCGAGCGCCTGCTGGAAGCGGGCGGGCTGGATCATCCGCGGTTTCGCTATGCGCATCAGTTTCAGCAGGCGGATAAAATTGTAATTGCCGCGCCGTTCTGGGACCTGAGCTTTCCCGCGCTTCTCAAGGTTTATATCGAAAATCTCTGCGTACAAGGGATTACCTTCGACTGCGACGAGAAGACCGGCACCTACGGCGTGTGTCAGGCAAAGAAAATGCTGTTTCTCACCACGCGTGGCGGGGCATTTGAGAACGGCCCCCTGGATAACGGGACGAAATACCTGCGCGACATGGCGCGGTTCTTCGGGATACCGGAATTCACGCATATTGCCGCGGACGGACTTGACCTCGGGCGGGAACCGGCGGAGGCAATATTGGAACGCGCAATCGGGCGTGCGCAGGAAGCGGCAAAGACTTTTTAGCGCGGGGCGGCTCGATACGGGCTCGCTTGTTACGCACCGCGCGCCGCTGAACGACAGCATGCGCGGGTACGAGGTCTTTTCCGGCCGGAAAGACGGCTGCATCAAATGGGTGGTTACACCGTATGAGCCGGAGAAACCAATGGGAACGGAGTCGTTTTGATATCGGCATCCGGATCGCTTTTGCAGCAGCCGCGAAATATGCCGCGTTTGTTCGTAGGGTACGGCAAAAATATAAAAGGCGCGTTCCGTCTTATGACGCGCCGGGCTGGAGTGGAGAGCATGCAATTGACCGTCCTGGTGGATAACCATACCTATATCGACCGATATTACCTTGGCGAGCCCGCGGTCAGCTATCTTGTGGAGGATGGCGAGCGCACCATTCTGTTTGACACGGGATATTCGGACGTTTTTCTTGAAAACGCGGCGCGGATGAAGCTCGATCTAAGCCGTGTGACGGATCTCGCCCTTTCTCACGGGCACAACGACCATACCGGCGGACTGCCCGCATTTTTCAAACAGTTTCCGCAGCCGGTGCGCATTATCGCGCATTTAAAGACCTTTTTACCTAAACGCGCGGAGGGGCAGGATGTTGGATCGCCGCTGCCGCTCTACCGTTTGCCGGAAAACGCCGAACTCAAACTGACGAAGAAACCGGTCGCGATCAGCGAGCATACTTGGTATCTCGGCGAGATCCCGCGCGGTTTCCCGTTTGAACAGGCGCGCGCAGTTGGCGAAACGCTCTCAAACTGCGGCTGCTGCTGGGAAAGCGATACAATGGCGGACGATTCGTCGCTTGCGCTTTCGCTGCCGGACGGGGTGTTCGTCGTTACCGGCTGCGCGCACGCGGGCGTTTGCAATACGGTAAAATATGCAAAAGAGGTTACCGGGAAGGAGCGTGTGCTTGGCGTGCTCGGCGGATTCCATCTGTTTGAAACCGGCGAAACACTGGATCGAACGATCGAAACGCTGCATGAACTTTGCGTGGAGCGCGTCTATCCCGCGCACTGCACGTCGCTTGCGGTCAAAAGCGCGCTTTACCGTGACTTTGATACCGTTGAAGTTGGCGTTGGGCTGGAATTGGAATGGTAGCGACAGTGGCCTGAACTTATCGGACTGACAGTGGAGAAAGCGAATGAACTACGAAAACATCACCATTCGTGAAACGGGCGTCGACGATCTAGAAAACACGCGCTTGCTCTGGAACAATGGGGAGGTCATGCGCTTTGTCGGGTTTCCAAACGGGATTGGCGTGGATGGCGAATATATGGTACGCTGGCTCGTGTGGGTTGAAAAAGGCCGGCCGTTGCGCAACCACTATTCAGTTTATGAAAAAGAAATCGGGTATTGCGGGGAAACGTTCTATTCCATCGACCTGGATCATGGTAATGCGGCGGCGATGGACATAAAACTTTTTCCCTGCGCTCGCGGCAGAGGGATAGCGCAGGCTGCGCTTTCCTTTGCCATAGATCGCGCGTTTCAAAACGGTGCGGCATATGCCTGGGTTGACCCGAGCGTGCTCAATGAAAAGGCGCTTGCACTTTATCGAAAGCTGAGGTTTGTCGAAAAGCCGAAACCGGCTTATTTACGTGAGAATGAAATGGAAGGCGGCGCGCAGGTACGCTACTTCGAACTGCAAAATCCGGACAATGAAGAGGGCATGAAAACATTCTGATCTTGCAGAGACATCCCGGATTTTTCCGCTGGATTACGATTCAAATAAACAAGGACGACGCGGTGATCCCGGTCGTCCTTTGGTTTTCTTCCGTGCGCTATCCGCGCAGCGCCTGCAGAAGCGAGAGCAGGTGCGCATATTGCCAGGCGCGCTCCTCCAGCGCGTCCTGCGCGGACTTTGCCGCGTAGTCGGCGGCGGCTACCGCGTGGGTAATCACGTGCGCCGTGGCGGCGGCGTGTCCCGCGCTTCGAATGGCGAACTGCGCGGAGGGAACGCCGGTCTGACGCGCGGCCGCATGCGCCTCGAACGCGGCTTTGCGCGCACTCGAAACGGAAACCAATCCATCCGCCCAGCCGCGTCCGGCAAGGATTGCCGCGTATGCGCGCTGATCCGCTGTTGCGCGCTTGCAGGCGCGCTCCGCGCAGTCGCAGGCAAAGCGTACGGCGGCGCGCTGATTGAGCAGCTCGAACTCCGCTTTCAGCATCGTTATATCGGCTGCTGACCAGCTGGATTTCAAGAAGATAGCCCGATCCATGCGGCAAATCCTCCTTTTTTGTTCGTGTAATATGGCGGATAAATACTCGTTATTGTTTCATGGTACCATGCCGCACGTAAAGACAGCTCGCGCGATATTTGAATTGAACCGATACAAATTTCATATACATGCGTATTATATCACGCAAATCACGAGTGTGATACGTAAAAAACAGACGAAAAATGCGGATTCGCCGTGGATTTTCGTATGGCGGAACATCGGTTTCCTGCGGTTTCCACTTCCGAAACGGGTGAAATTTTGTTATACTGTGCTATACGAACCGAAGAGGGGGAAGCGGCGCATGCCGGACTCCATGTCGAGCAAGCGCGCCCTCGCGGAAGCGCTCAAGGGGCTGATGACGAAGCAGCCGCTCGAAAAAATCACCGTCGGCGACATTTGCAACACCTGCGGCATGAGCCGAAAGGGGTTTTATTATCACTTTCGCGATAAATACGATCTTGTAAACTGGGTTTTCTATTCGGAGTTCGTCGTTTGCCTTTCTGAGAATCCGGAAGAGAACGTTTGGGTATTCTATGAGAGCATCTGCGGCTATTTTTATAAGAACCGTCCATTTTATATCAACGCGTTTACCATTCGGGGACAGAACTCCTTTTCGGACTACTTCTGCGAAGTGATTCACCCCCTCGCGCGCGCGCGGCTGCAGGCAATCTTTGGCGATGGCCCGGATCACGATTTTTACGCAACGTTTTTCACGGATGCGTTTCGCGTGTCCATCGAGCGCTGGCTGCGCGAGCAGTTCGATATCCCACCGCACGAGTTTGTCTGGCGGATCAAGCGCGCGGTGCTCGCGATTGCGCGGGAGTATGAGCAAAGCAGCCTGGGCCTCCCCGAAAAAGACAGTAAGAACCGTTTGATACGATAGAAGGAGGATGCCGATTATGGATCTGGTGACGGATACCCGGGCGCTGATGATCGTCAAGCAACTGTTGGATAATACCTCCACCGTGAAGCCGGTCATCGCGCAGACACCGCAAAAACCAAAGTTTTCGCCTTCCGCGATTCAAAAACCGTTTGCGCGCGCACTGCCGGAAACGCAGGGTGTATCTTCCGCGCACATCTCTTCGTTTCTCAATGCGCTTAAGGATGATGGAACGCTGGATATGCATGGCGTATTGATCCTGAAGAACGGAAAAATGATCGCCGAGGCAACCTTTGGCGCGTATGACCAGAAAGTCTGGCATATCACGCATTCCGAGTGCAAGTCGATCACCGGACTTGCCGTCGGCATGCTCATCGACGAGGGCAAACTCACGCTGGACGACCGGATCATCGACCTTTTTGCCAGCCGGGTCAGCAAGATCAGCCAGTTCACGCACCGCGCCATGACCATCCGCCACCTGCTGACCATGACGAGCGGAGTTACATTCAACGAGGCCGGATCGGTGACCGAAACGGACTGGATCAAGTGCTTTCTCGAGTCCGCCGTGCTGAAGGAACCGGGTACGACCTTCCAGTACAACAGCATGAATACCTATCTGCTCGCCTGTGTAATCAAGCAGGTTTCGGGGCAGGGACTGGTGGATTATCTGAAACCAAGGCTGTTTGAACCGCTTGGGATCACGAATTTCTATTGGGAAACCTGTCCGATGGGGAATGAGAAGGGTGGATGGGGGCTTTACATCCTGCCGGAAGACATTGCGAAAATCGGCCAGCTTGTGCTTGACGGCGGCCGGTTCGAGGGAAAACAACTCGTGTCGGAGCAGTGGATTGCGGAGGCGACGCGCGCGCAGGTACAGCCGCCGAAAACGCTCGGCAATTACGACTACGGCTACCAGACCTGGGTTGGAAGGAATGAACGGTCGTTTCTGTTTAACGGCATGTTTGGGCAGAATGTGCTCGGCTTTTTTGAAAACGGCACTTTGCTCGTTTCGAACGCGGGCAACAACGAACTTTTCCAGCAGAGCAACTATTATGAACTGGCAACGCGCTATTTCGGCGCGCAGCAACCGGCGGGCGAGACTGGTAAAATTTTAAGCCTGTCTGGGGCGGGCGCCCTGCAGAGTGCGAAAAAGCACCTTACTACGGTGCTGGAGGCGCCGAAAACAGCCTTGTTTGGAGATTTGTTTGATTCGCGGCAGAAGCTGAGCCTGAGCGACATCGGCAAACGTCTCGACAACCGCGCGTATTTTGCATCGGGCGACAAGCGCGCCGCGTCAATTGGCGTGCTGCCGCTTTATGCGCAAACGCTGCAGAATAATTTCACCAAGGGGCTGCATGCGATTTCGTTCACCTGGCGGGAAGGTGCGCTCTCGGTTATCCTCGACGAAACGGACGAGCGGCATGTGCTTCCAATCGGATTTGACGAACCGGCGCGCGCGGAGTTTTTAACGCATGGCGAGAGCTACATCGTCGCCGTGAACGGCCGGTTTGCCGCGGACGAGACGGGGCTGCCCGTGCTGACGATCCGGATTTCGTTTCTGGAAGCGGCAAACGCGCGTTTGGTCAAGATTCGGTTCTTCGACGGCAGGATCGAAACGCAGTGGTCGGAGTTCCCGGGAAAGGCGTACCTAAACGATACGCTCACCGAGGTAAAAGGCCAGAGCGCATTGCTGAGCAATGTGCTGGAACGCGCGGACGAAGAATTGCTGCGTTTTCGCATCACCCGCATTCTGGAGCCGCAGCTCACGCTGCTGGAGCGCGGCCAAACGCTCTAGCCGGCGGATGAAGTACGGGTCCATCCCGAAACGGTTGCCGGAAAGAAGTAGAATGAAAAGTGAACACTTTTGAAAAAGGTTGTAACTCTTTCATAATAATGCCACAAACTACTTGAAATGCGATAAAAAAACAATATACTGTGCATAGGCATCGATTCGGAATGCCAATCGCGTAGAATAGCGAAGCTGCACGCGTCCAGGGAGGGTACCATGAGAAGAAGATCCGTTCGCATTACACCGCTGGGTTATATCGTACTGAGCATCATCATTCTTGTGATGTTGGTCGGTATTTATTTCATCGTTTGGTCGATGCGGAATTCGGATAACACCAGCGCCGCAGAAAACAGCCCGATCAGCACGGCGTCCGGCTTAACGCCTACCCCCTCGCTTGCGCCCGTCTCGGCGCAGACGCCTGCGCCCGCCGTTACCGCCGCTCCGCAGGCAACCAACACGCCCGCCGGAACGCCGACCATAACGCCTAAGCAGGACGATACGCCGGAACCCGCCGTCAAGACGCCTTCCCCCGCACAGGTACAGTCCGCCGTGGATGGCACGCTGAACGCCAGCGGCGTCGTGCTGCGCGGAGGGCCGAGCAAATCCTACACGATTCTGGGGAAATATTCCTCCGGAACACAGCTGAAAGTATACGAAGCCGAAGGGGACTTCTTCTTTGTGCAGGTTGTCAAAGAAAATAAGTACGGTTATATTTTCTCGGAATATGTCGATAAAGCGGGTCTGCTGCCCGGCGAGAACGCAACGCCTACGCCAAAAGCCATTGCCGGAACAATTCCCGGAACGGTATCCGCTAGCAAGCTCGCACTGCGCAGCGTACCGAGCACCGAGGACAACACCCCGATCGGCGAGGCCGTAAAAGGCGATTCCGTGCTGATTTACTTTAAGACGGGCGACTTTTACTACATTCAGGTCGCGGATACCGGCGTGAAATGCTACGCCGCGGCGAAATATATCACCGCGAGTACCGCGGTTCCAACCGGCACCCCCGTTCCGTAAGGATTCGAATCCGCGGGTGGGTCGCTCGCATTCTGTTTACTGAAAACAAGACGGACGCCGTGTTCATACGGCGTCCGTTCGCGTTTCCGTGCGGTATCAAAAAGAACTACATAAACAGCACAAGGCCGATTGGAATAAAGATTGAGAGGATGAAATCCATCACCTTGATCTTTGTGACCTTCAGCAGATTTAGGCCGATGGCAAGGATGAGCAGCGAACCCACGCAGGTCATCTCGGCGACCGCCGCGTCGCTGAGCACGGGGGCAACGAACTGCGCAAGCAGCGTGATCGCCCCCTGATACAGAAACAGTGGAATTGTGGAGAGCAGCACACCCGCGCCGAGCGTACTGGCGAAGACGATCGCGCTGACGCCGTCGAGTATGCTTTTCGTAAAGAGAACCTCGTGGTTGCCGGTCAGTCCGCTGTTGAGTGAACCGACGACCGCCATTGCGCCGACGCAGTAGAGGAGCGTTGCCGTTATGAATCCTTCACCAATCCTGGAGGATCCCGATTCGGACTTTGCGAACTTCTGTTCCAGATTGCCCACAAAACGGTTAAACCGGCCGTCGAGGTCCAGAATCATTCCGATTACGCCGCCGACGACGATGGAGATCGTTGCGATCAGCACGTTTTCGCCTTTCAGCATCCCGCTGACACCAATGTAGATGACGACAAGGCCAAGACCCTGCATAATACCGCTGGAGACGCGCTCCGGAATGCCTTTTCTTAAAAGCAGGCCAAGCGTGCCTCCAACGAGGATGGCCGCTGCGTTGACGATGGTTCCAAGCATGATCGTGTATCCTTTCCATTGACGCCAAAGGCCGACAACTGACGAATCGAGCGTATTTCAAAAGATTATACGACGGATTGGCTGGAAAAGGAACCTGTTTTTACGAAAGAATGGAGCGCGAACGTGCCGGCGCTTTTGCCGCGTCCATACAATGCGGATTGTATTTGCTGGCAAACAGCAGGGGGATAATGTTATAATACAATAGAATAGGCGGATGATTCGCGCTACGCGGGGCGGGCACGGAAACGGACAAACCGCCGCAACACATCTCGAAGGAAAAGGAAAACAAGATGCTGAATTTTGAATTTTACAGTCCGACGCGCCTCGTTTTTGGAAAGGGCACGGTGGATCGGGTTGGTGACCATATTGCTCCGCTGGCAAAAAAGGTTCTTCTTCATTACGGCAGCGACCGCGTGGTAAATAGCGGGCTGCTGAAACGAATTGAGGATTCGCTGACCAGGGCGGGCATTTCGTATGTCCCGCTTGGCGGGGTAATCGCAAATCCGGATATCGAGCTGGCGCTCAAAGGCGTTGCGCTTGCCAGAAAAGAAAAGGTCGATCTGATTCTCTGCGTTGGCGGCGGTTCGGTCATCGACTCCGGCAAGGCAATTGCGCTGGGGCTGAAAAATCCGGATCTCGATCTGTGGAAGATCTACGAGAATAATCTCGAAACGAGCGGCGCATACCCGGTTGCCTGCGTGCTGACCTTCCCCGCGGCGGGCAGCGAAGCGAGCAACAGTACGGTCATCAGCAACTACAAGGCGAATAAAAAGTGCGGTTATAACCGCGAGTGGAACCGCCCCGTGCTTTCCATCATTGATCCCACGTTGTTTGAGACGATTCCGAAATTCCAGATTGCTTCGGGTGTTGCGGACATGATGAGTCATATCTTTGAGCGCTATTTTTCGAACACGGAGCACACGGAACTTTCGGACGCGCTGAGCGAAGCGACGCTGCGCACGCTTCTGACATTTGGGCCGAAGGTGGTTGAAGACCCGACGGACTACGATTCCTGGTGCCAGGTCGCCCTCTGCGGAACGATAGCGCACAACAACATGCTCGGCGTCGGCCGCGAACAGGACTGGGCGTGCCACAAGCTCGACCATGAGCTCACTGCGCGCTTCGGCGTGACCCACGGCGCGGGACTGGCGGTGCTGACGCCCGCGTGGATTCGCTATGTCTGGCGTGTGAATCCAAAACGTTTTTACGGGTTCGCCGTGCGAATTATGGGCGAGGAGCCGGAGCCAAAGGCGGTTGCGGCGACCATTGAGAGCGGCGTTTCCGCTCTGGAGACATTTTACTCCCGCCTGGGGCTGCCGAGCCGCCTCACAAAACTTGGAGTGGAGGCGAGTGCGATCCCCGAAATGGCGCGGCAGGTGACCCATGCGCCGGATGGCAGCGAGCGGCCGCTTGGCGGAATCAAGAAACTCTACGAAGCGGACGCAAAGGCGATTTACGAAAAAGCGATCTGATCCAAACTGGAATGAAGAAAGCGGGAGGCAGCAATGCTTCCCGCTTTTGTGCGTGATTGTATCCGATGTCAGGATACGACGACTGTGCCCCTCTTTACAACCGCTTTTACCAGATTGCTCCCCATGCGGTAGCACAGCAGTTCCATGCCGTCCGCGTTCCAGAGGGTCAGGTCGGCTTGTTTGCCGGCCTCGACCGAACCGATGCGTTCGCCTAAGCCGATGGCGCAGGCGGCGTTCAGCGTGACCGCCGTGAGGATTTCCTCCGGCGTCATGCGATAGCGCAAATATGCGAGCGTTGCGCTGAACTGCAAATTCAGCGAAGGGCTGGAGCCGGGGTTAAAGTCCGAAGCGATTGCAACGGGAACCTGCGCGGCGATCATCTCCCGCGCGCGGGCATAGGGCTTGTTCAGGTAGAGCGAGGTCTGCGGCAGGAGGCAGGCGGTAACCCCGCCATTTGCGAGCGCGCAAATGCCCGCGTCGGATGTTGCGATCAGGTGCTCCGCCGAAACCGCGCAGACTTCGCCCGCGAGTTGTGCCCCGCCGAGGGAGTCGATCTCGTCCGCGTGGATTTTGCGCCCCAGCCCGAGCGAACGCGCGGTTTCCAATATTCGCCTGCTCTGCGCAACGGAGAACACACCCGTTTCGCAGAATACGTCGCAAAATTGCGCCAGCCGCTCTTCCGCCACGCGGGGTAAAATCTCGTTGCAGACACAGTCCACATAATCGTCCGCGCGTCCGGCGAACTCCGGCGGAACTGCGTGCGCCGCCATACAGGTCGGGACAACGTCCATTGCGTGTTCGCGGTTCAGGCGGCGGATGACGCGGAGCTGCTTTAGCTCGTTTTCCAAATCGAGCCCATAGCCGCTCTTGATCTCCGCTGTGGTGACGCCGAGGTAAAGCTGCTCGTTGAGAAAAGCGCTCGCGCGGGAAAACAATTCGTCTTCCGACAGCGCGCGCGTCCGGCGGACGGTATCGAGAATGCCCCCGCCGGATTGCAGAATTTCGAGGTAGCCCGCGCCCTTGAGCTTGAGCGGTATCTCGTGCTGCCGCCAGCCGCCGAAGACGAGGTGCGTATGCGCGTCCACCCAACCGGGGGTTGCGAACGCGCCGCCCGCGTCGAACTCCTCCGTGCCGGAGGGACAGGCGGGAACCGCGCCGTCTTCGCCGACGGCACGGATGATTCCGCCGTCAACGAGTACGCTCGCGTTATGATACCTGCGGTTCTTGCCCTGGGCAGCGCCCCTTTGACTCGTGGAACCGACAGGGGTCTGCAGCAGCGCGATGTTGCGAATCAGCAGCATGGCATGCTCCTCTTTGCTAGCTCAACCGGTATTCCAGCACCTGCGTTTCCGGATCAAATTGTTCGATGCCGAGGTAATACTCCGCGCTGTCGATCAGCGCGCGCATCGGCACAAGGCCGACAATCTCCGTGCCGACGATGGATACGCCGTAGCGCGCTGCCTCAAAGCGGACGAATTCGACAACGCGGTAGAGCGGCGTTTGGCAATAGTTGGTCATATTGATGGAAACCTGCGCGGTGTCGCGTTCCTTGAGGTACACGCCCATCGCCTTGACGCAGTTCAGGCCGCCGCCGGACTGACGGATCACGCGGGCGATTTTGTCCGCAATGGAAACGTCGTTCGTGGAAAGATTAATGTTAAACGCAATCAGCGGCGCGCGTGCGCCGACGGCGACGACCCCCGCCGTGGGGTGGATTGTCCGCCCGCCGAAATCGGGCTCCCACTCCGGCTGCTGTACTTTTTGCTCCATTCCTTCGAATTGCCCTTTGCGGATGCTTGCGAGGTTTTCGCGGTGCGGCGCGGACGCGGAGGCTTCGTAGAGGAAGACGGGGATACCCGCCTCCGCCCAGATGCGCTCGCCAACACGCCTGGAGAGCGCGACGCATTCGTCCATCGACACCTCACGGATGGGGATGAACGGAACCACGTCCACCGCGCCCATGCGCGGGTGCTCGCCGGTGTGGTGCGTCAGGTCGATGCAGCGTGCTGCAACCTTCGCGAGGCTGACCGCCGCCTCCTCGACGCCCGCCGGATCGCCGACAAACGTGATGACCGAGCGGTTGTGGCTTGCATCGCTGGAGGTGTTCAGCAGCGTCACGCCCGGCGTGGAGCGAACCACGCCCGCGATCTCCTCGACAATTGCGCTGTCCGCGCTGGAGATATTTGGTACACTCTCGATGATCTTTGCCATAAAAAACGATTTCTCCTGTATCTTAGTTGCTTTTTAACACTACGTCGAGCAGCGCGTCGTCCGCCAAATACGGCAGCGTGATGTGCGACCGTTCGCCTTCGCGTTCATTATACCGCGCGGCGGTGAGGAGTGCACCCTCGTTTCCTGCCCAGCTTCTCCGGGCGACTCCGCCCATTACGTCCCAGAGGATCGCGCTCTCGATAATTGCGTCCACGCGCGCGCTGCCGTCAAGCAGCAGCCCAAACCCACCGTTGATCGCCTTGCCGATGCCGACCCCGCCGCCGTTGTGCAGCGCGCAGAGCGTCATGCCGCGCGCGGCGTTGCCCGCAAAGCATTGCACCGCCATATCCGCCATCACGTTGCTGCCGTCCTTGATGTTTGCCGTTTCGCGAAAGGGCGAGTCCGTGCCGGAGACGTCGTGATGGTCGCGGCCCAGCATCACGGGGCCAATCTCGCCGCGGCGCACCATGCCGTTGAACTTCAGTGCGATCCGGCGGCGGCCTTCCTCGTCCTGATAGAGAATACGCGCCTCGGTGCCGACCACAAGGCGGTTTTGCTCCGCGTCCCGAATCCAGACATAGTTGTCACGATCCTGCCAGCAGCGGTTCGGATCGATGCAGTCCATCGCCGCGCGGTCGGTCTTCACAAGGTCTTCATGCCGGCCGGAGAGGCAGACCCAGCGGAACGGGCCGTAGCCATAGTCGAAAAGAAGCGGCCCCATCACGTCCTCCACATAGGAGGGAAGAACGAAGCCGTCCTTCGTGTCGATACCGTTTTTCGCAACCGCCGTCACACCCGCGTCGAACACGGCCTTGAGAAACGAGTTGCCGTAGTCGAAGAAGCGTGTCCCGCGCGCGGCGAGCAACGTAATTGCCGCGTAGTGCCGCCGGAGCGACGCGTCAACCAATTGCCCGAACGCCGCGCGGTCGCGGTGCAGCAGTTCCGTGCGCTCGTTAAAGGTGAGTTCGGCGGGGCAGTAACCGCCGTTGTATGCATTGTGGCAGGAGGTCTGGTCGCTGAGCAGGTCGATGGCGAAGCCTCGCGCAATCGCCGCTTCCAGCAGGTCCACGATGTTGCCGTGGTAGGCGATGGAGATGCCCGCCCGCTTGCTTCGATATTCGTTCGCGAGCGAAAACACCCGATCCAGATCGTCGGACACTGTGTCAACCCAACCTTGGTCGAGCCGTGTTTGAATGCGGGAGCGATCCACCTCGGCAAAGACGCCTACCGCGCGGGCGATGGCCGCCGCCTTTGGCTGCGCGCCACTCATGCCGCCAAGCCCCGAGGAAACAAAGACGCGTCCGGCCAGATCGCCGTTTGCCGGCACGCCGAGGTATTTTCGCCCGACGCCGAGAATCGTGTTGAACGTTCCGTGGACAATACCCTGCGGGCCGATGTACATCCAGCCGCCCGCGGTCATCTGCCCGTAGTTGGCAACGCCCATCTGCTCGGCAATCTCCCAGTCGTCCGGATTGTCGAACAGGCCGACCATGAGCGCGTTGGTTAAGATCACACGCGGCGCGTCTGTTCGGCTCGGAAACAATCCGACCGGATGGCCGGATTCCAGCACGAGCGTCTGCTCATCCGTCAGTTCTTCGAGGTACCGCTTGATCAGCCGGTACTGCAGCCAGTTCTGGCAAACCTGACCCGTTTCGCCGTAGGTAACGAGTTCGTAGGGGTACAGCGCGACGTCGAAGTCGAGGTTGTTGTCGATCATTACCTGAAACGCCTTGCCCGCGAGACACCTGCCCTTATATGCGTCGATGGGTTTTCCGTAAATGCGGCCTTCCGGGCGGTAGCGGTAGGCATAGATGCGCCCGCGCGTTTTCAGTTCGGCTAAAAATTCCGGCGCGAGGAATTCATGCAGCGCCTGCGGAACATAGCGAAGCGCATTTTTCAGCGCTTGCCGCGTCTGCGCGGGGGAGAGGCGGTAGCCGCGATCCGGCGCGCGCCGTTTCGTCGGGTCAAACACCGGTTCGGGCGGAAGATCCGCGCCGAGGGAAATCGTCGCCGCCCGCCGGATTTCTTCGTTCGTCATAGAAAACCCTCCCGATTAATGCATTTCGCCGGTGATCGCCTCCACGGCGGGGATCAGCGCGCCGTTGCGGACAATGTGCTCGCAGCGCGCCATCTGCTCGTACATGACCACGTCCCGCTCAATGGGCGGCACGGCGGCGCGCAGCACGTCGTAAGCCGCGCGGGTCGCGGGCGCGAGCTTGTCCGCGCCGAGCATGCTCAGCGCCTGCCCCGCCGCAAAGAGCTCTATGGCAAGCACGCGCTGGACGTTGTTCAGGATCTCCGCCGCCTTTCGCGCGGCGATGGTGCCCATGCTCACATGATCCTCCTGATTGGCGGAGGACGGAATCGAATCCACGCTCGCGGGGTGCGCGAGAATCTTGTTTTCGGAAACCAACGCCGCCGCCGCGTACTGGGCAATCATGAAGCCGGAATTCAGGCCGCCGTTCGGCGTTAAAAACGCGGGCAGGCCGTTGTTGAGATAGGGGTTGACGAGCCGTTCCGTGCGCCGCTCGGAGACGTTTGCCAGCTCCGAAAGCGCAATACCGAGAAAGTCGAACGCGAGCGCCATCGGCTGGCCGTGGAAGTTGCCGCCGGGGATGACGTCGCCTTCCTCCGGAAAGATCAGCGGATTGTCGGTCACGGAGTTTATTTCGCAGTTGACGGCATCGATTACATATTGAATCGCATCCCGGCTCGCGCCGTGGATCTGCGGAATACAGCGAATGGAATACGCGTCCTGTACCTTGCCGGGCTGATGCGGGTGGCTCAGCGAACTGCCGCCGAGCAGCGCGCGCAGGTTTTCGGCGCAGGCGATCTGCCCCGGGTGCGGACGCAGCAGGTGAATGCGCTCGTCAAACGCGGTGGTCACGCAACTCTGCGCTTCGCAGGAGAGCGCGGCGATGATATCTGCTGTTTTTAAAAACTGTACGGCGTCCTGCGCGCAGAGCCCGCCGATGGCGGTCATCACCTGCGTGCCGTTGATCAGCGCGAGGCCCTCCTTTGCGGCGAGCGAAATGATCGCGATATCCGCGCGGCGCATTGCTTCCGCGCCGGAAAGCGTTTCGCCCCGGTACTCCGCCTGCCCTTCGCCGATCATGGGCAACACCATGTGCGACAGCGGCACAAGATCGCCGCTTGCGCCGAGGCTGCCTTTTTCCGGAATGACGGGGTGCACACCGCGGTTGAGCATGGCGAGCAGCGTTTCCATCGTTGAGAGGCGAATGCCGGAGTAGCCCCGCGCGAGTGCGTTGAGCCGAAGCAGCATAACGGCGCGGACGGCTTCCCGCGGCAGGGGCTCGCCCGTGCCGCAGGCGTGGCTGACAATGAGATTCCGCTGCAACAGCTCGGTGTCCTCATCCGCAATCCGTTTTTCGGCGAATTTGCCAAAGCCGGTGGTCAGGCCGTAGATGGCCGAGCCGCTTAACAGCATCTGCTCCACCGCCGCGCGGGAGCGGTCGATTGCGGCTTTCGCGCTCTGTGACAGGATGGCTGGTTCATCGTTTCTCGATACGCGGAGAACTTCCGCTAACGTCAGGTCTGTTCCGTTCAGTTCGATCATGCTATTGCTCCGTCCAACGATTTATCCTTGCCGGATACGTTGAGTCTATCCTGCATAATCATCCGCGTCAATACAGAATGAAAAAAAGTAAGAACGTCGAAAAACGTCTTGATTTAAGGCTTTTTTCATGCGCAACTGCATCATGCTAAAGTGTATAACATGGTGGATTCCGCATGTAACATAGTCACGGTATTGCGCGGTCAAGAGCGGTATTATAATGACATAAACATAACGAGCAAAGGAGCTGCCACAATGTCTGTTCAAACCATCACGAAGGATAACTTCGATTCCGAAGTATTAAAAGAAAGCAAAACCGTACTTCTCGACTTTTGGGCCAGCTGGTGTGGTCCCTGCAGGATGGTTTCGCCCATCATAGACGAGATTGCCACCGAACGCGGTGATTTGAAGGTTGGCAAGGTCAATGTGGACGAACAGCCGGAACTCGCTGCCAAGTTTGGCGTTATGAGCATCCCCACGCTCATCGTCATGAAGGACGGCAAAGTCGTCAACCAGACGGCCGGCGCGCGTCCGAAGCCCCAGATTCTCTCCTTGATTCCGTAAAGGCAAGCAACACGAAAGCGCCGTCCGGCTCCACCCGGACGGCGCTTTCGCAAGCCCGTATTTTCGGCGAAATCACCGGAGCGCCGAATGGATCTATTCCGACAGCTCCGTCAGCTTTGCGTGGTCAGTCAGCGTAACGCCGCCGCGCGAAAGCGAGACCATATTTTCTTCCTGAAAGTATTTCAGCATTCGCGTAACAACCTCGCGCGCGGTGCCCATGTGGTTGGCGATTCGCTCGTGCGTAATTTCGAGCGTATTGCTGCCCTCAATGGTGCTTTCTTCGAGCAGGAAGGTTGCAAGGCGCGCGTTGAACCGTTTAAAGAGAATTTGGTCCATGAGCCACATCACCTCGGAAAAACGCGACGCGAGAAGCTGGCAGGTGTAGTTTGCCAGCGGCGCGCTGCGCTCCATGACCGTGTGATAGGTTTCCTGCTGAATCAGCCAGATTTCGGAATCCTTTTCCGTCTCGATCGTCACTTCAAAACGGATGCTGGACATCATACACGCGGCGGAGAAGAGGCAGATGTCGCGTTCCAGCAGGCGGTAGAGCGTAACCTCTTTTCCTTCGTCCGAAACGATATAGGACCGGAGCTGGCCGCTCTTGATGACAAGCACGCCGATGCAGTCCGCCGAGCCGTTATGGAGAATGGTTCCCTTTGGAACGTTGCGAAAGGTCGCGGCTTCTTCGAGCGCGCGCTGGTCTTCCCAGGAAAGCTGTTTCCAAATTGGCAGATATGCGTCGAGTCCCATAACTTCCCTCCCGGTCATTCTTCTTTCTGATTATAGCGTGTTTTGGATGGTTCTGCTTGTTTTTTTCGTCGCTCGGGAAATAAATACGCCGAAAACGGGAATTGGTATATATGACGCTAACAAGAATTATTATTATATAGTGACATTATTACAGATTTCGTGTAATATAAGTGATAGTATCGGTTCAAAAATCAGGGTGAGTTCCGAAATGGATTTCACCGACCGCACCGTTTTTAAAGGACACACGATTCCAGTACGGCACAAAGAAATTAGCAAAGATCAAGGAGGAACTTATTATGTTGTGTGAAACCCGTTTTTTCCGCTGTGAAATCTGCGGCAACCTCGTTGGATTGATCCATGCCTCCGGCGCTCCCATGACCTGCTGCGGCCAGCACATGACCGAACTCGTACCCGGCAGCGTGGATGCAAGCCATGAAAAGCACGTTCCCGTGATCAAGGTAGAAGGCGACAAGGCGACGGTGCACATTGGCAGCATCGACCATCCCATGCTGGAGGAACACTACATTGAGTGGGTTTATCTGCAGACCGAGGATGGCGGCCAGCGTAAGTGCCTGAAACCCGGCGGCGCGCCCGAAGCGGTCTTTGCACTGGGCGGCGCCAAGGTCGTCGCGGCGTATGCATACTGCAACCTCCACGGTCTCTGGAAGGCAAACGCATAACGGCGTTTGCAGGGTTGAATCAAAGCGATCTTTTTTACAATACATTCGTCTCTATCCAATCCCCGCGTTCTTCGCGGGGATTTTACTTTTCCGGCATAACGGTGCGGCATTCAGGGTGGCTGGCAAGGGAAGCATTTTCCATCTGCCGCCCGGCGAAGCGGAACGGATAAGAAGGAAAGCTGTTACTGCGTTGACTTGTTACAATGTAACATGCAGGTTCCAGGAACCCCGGAATTCTGCATAATTTGTATCGTGATACGAAAAGGATATCGGGTAAAAAGAGCGAATTTCTTGAAATTCAGCTGAAAGGCGGCTGACTCTATTGTATCGGCCACGGCGCACTGTTATAATCTGTTACATAGGAACAGCATCCACGCAGCGTCCATACGCTGAGCCACACCGCACAGGCTTCGAGGGGGGAATAGAATCTATGACGCCGCTCATTATTGCCGCGATTGTTTCAGGCTGTGCTGCGGAAGCGGTTTTTATTGTGTTTGAGTATCGAAAGAACTGGCTGCCCGCGCTCCTGCTGAAAAGCGCGGCATCCGTTCTCTTTTTATTGGTCGGATTTTTGGCCATGCGCCTTTCGGCGGACGCTTCCTATGCGCGGCTGATCTTCATAGGGCTTGCGCTTGGAGCGGTCGGGGACGTTTGCCTGAACCTGCGCAACCTTTGCGGCGGTCGCGCGCGGCTTGTATTCATGCTGGGTATCGCCGCGTTCCTGCTGGGGCACTTGTGCTATATTTGGGCGCTGGCCGTGCGCGCGCCGGGAGCGCTGCTCTATGCCGCGATTGCGTGCGTGCCGGTATCCTTCGCGGTGATTCGCTTCGTCCTGCGGCGCGTCAACGTGGACGGCGCACTCAAGATCTTTGGCGTCATCTATCTGGTAATTGTGCTGCTTATGGCCTGTCTCGCCGTTACGCTGCTTGTGTTCGATCCGGGCAGCGGCGCGTACCGTCTCTTTGCGCTGGGAGGGCTCCTGTTTGCCGCAAGCGACGTACTGCTGGTACTCAACCAGTTTGGCAA
The DNA here is from genome assembly GCA_021373115.1 of Eubacteriales bacterium. Classification (GTDB taxonomy): domain Bacteria; phylum Bacillota; class Clostridia; order Christensenellales; family CAG-138; genus UBA7703. The sequence continues at coordinate 23,001 of JAJFTI010000017.1, forward strand.
ACGCGCGTATCCCGCATTTCGGGCGCTGAATCTGTCGCTTTACTACCTTGGCCAGATTGGAATCGCGCTGACCATCGCGCTGATGCGCTGAGTTACCTTTACTTCCCCACAAGCGTTTTCTTGCGCTTGCCTGTATAAATCCATGCGGGATGGAAACAAGGCGGTAAACCTTGCGCTGGCGCTGCGCCGCGAAAAAGAATCAGGAAGGAAGCCGGTATCGGTTCGTTGGAAGCATGAAACAAAACGGATTAAAAAAATCGTTCGTTCACGTGATTCAGCAGAAGATATTCTCCGGGGAGTATTCGATAGGCCAGCAGCTGCCGACGGAACGCGAGCTTGCCGTCCAGATCGGCGTGAGCCGCAGTCTTGTCAATACGGGTATCCTCGAACTGGCAAATCAGGGGTTCGTGCGCATCCTGCCGCGGCAGGGCACCGTGGTTGCCGACTATAAGCGAAACGGAAACCTGCAGGTGCTCAGCGCGTTGATGAACTGCGACAGCTACCGCTTCGACGATCAACTGCTGACGAACCTGATTGATCTGCGGCTCCTGATTGAGTGCGAATCCGCGCGCCTTGCTTGCGATCACGCCACCGGCGACGACCTTGCCACGCTGACAGCGCTGATACATAGCATGAAAAACAGCACTCCGCCGGAGAACGCGGCGGAACCCATACTGCACTTCCATTATCTTCTGACGCAGTATTCCGGCAACGCGGTTTATGCGATGACGTTTAAGAGCTTTGAAAGCACGACGCTTCGCTTAATGCGGCAGCATTTGCAGGTTGCGCCGGATCTGCCGAAGTCCGTCAAGCTGCATGAATCGCTCGTTCACGCGCTGGAATTGCGCGACCCCGAAGCGAGCGCGCTGGGCGTGCGCGCCTGTATCCTGCACGGCGCGGACGCGCTGAAAAAGGTTTACGAATAAACCGCAAGCGGCCTTGGATGCAATCCCGGCGATCGACCCGTTCACCAGCCGTTCGGCAAACGCAGCCGGGCGGCGTTTTCTTGTCCGTCTGGTTCCGCTTCTTTACTTTCCACGGGGAAACGTGTATCGTTAAGGGGTCCGGTAAGTTCACGAAAAAGGGCGGTCGGCGGTCGGCGTACCGCGGGCGCCGCTTGGCGGCATTCAAACAGATTGGTTCGGCAAATCGAAATGAAACTGAAAATTCTTGTGGTATCCGACCATGAAAGCGAATATATTTGGGACTTTTTCGACGCGAAGGCATTTCAGGGGGTGGAGGCCGTCGTTTCCTGCGGCGACCTGAAACCGGAATACCTTTCCTTTCTCGTAACCATGATACCCGCGCCGCTTCTTTATGTGCGCGGCAACCACGACGCGCGGTATCGGGAAAACCCGCCCGAGGGGTGCATCGACCTGGAGGAGAAGCCCGCTGTTATCAAAGGGGTGCGGTTCGTGGGCTTTGGCGGCTGCAAGAGCGATCGGCCCGCGGATAACCACTATTCCGAACGGGAGATGTCCAAGCGTGTTCTGCGCGCGTCGCTTTCCATGCGAAAGGGGTTTCACGTACTGGTTACGCATGCGCCGGCGGCGGGTCTTGGGGATGGTGACGACCGCTTTCACGAGGGGTTTGAGACGTTTCGATCCCTGATTGACCGCTACCGGCCGCGCTATCACCTGCACGGGCACCAGCACCTGACCTATTCCATCGGTTCCAAGCGGATTTTGGAATACAACGACACCATCATTGTCAACGGATATAACTACTATATTCTCGATATGGACTTTCCGGAGGGAGACGCATGAGTCCAAACGTCCAGGCATATGAAGAATATGATCGCGCGCGCAAACGCGGCCTGAAGGAAGCGGCGCTTCACCGCCAGCGCGGCGAAAGCGGGCTTTTACCGGTTTTGGACACGAAGCGCGAGCAAAACGGCGTGCTCGCCGTTATTTCACAGCCCATGCGGACGATTTCGCTCAATCGCGTTGTCGGCACCTATCAGGCGAGCCGGGCCAGTTCGTTTGCACCGAATTTCATGCCGCTGCTGCCGCCGGACACGGAGTTTGCGAGTAAATGGGTTAACGTATGCAGCTGGCACCTGGAGAGCGGAATCCACGGCCCGATCCGCGTGTACGAATACCTCTGGAAATACTATGTTGCGGAGGGAAACAAACGGGTCAGCGTACTCAAGTATTTTGAGGCGAATTCCATTGAAGCGGAGATTATCCGCCTTGTTCCCCAGTGGGACGAAACGGATCCCGCGATTGACCGCTACTACACGTTTCTAGCCTATTCGAAAAAGGGCGTATTCAGCGATATTGAACTTTCGGACGGTTCCAAATACGACCGGCTCTACCGGATCGAGCGGCGGCTGATTGCCGAGCGGGACCCGTCCGCGGACGAGCTCGACTACAATTCGCTCTATACGCGCTTTGAGTCCGCCTACCTCAAGTGCAACTGCACCCTTTCGCTGGGCGACGCGTTTCTGGAATACCTGCATATTTACGGGTTCCCGATCGGCATCCTGTCGGAGGAACTGACCGAACGGATATTGACGCTGAGACCGCAGCTGGAACTGCTCGAGCACCCGCCGAAACCGCGCGTTGTGCTGGAGGAGGAGGCACAGGCGGCGGAAGCGCCTCTGTTTGAACGAATTTTGCCGGTTCGGCGCAATCCGAAGGTCGTGTTTGCGTTTTCCGGCGAGCGCACACGGGACAGCTGGCTTGGCGCGCATGAGCAGGCGCGACTGTCCATGCAGGCGGAGTTGGGGGACAGGATCGATTCGCGCGTGCTTGACCTGCCGGATCGGGACGATGCTTACGATTTGCTCAGCGAGCAGGCGGGAGACGCGGGATTGCTGTTTGTCACCACGCCGTCGCTCATGAATCCGGTGCTGCGCTTTGCGCTGGAGCATCCAAACTGCCTTACGCTCGTCTATTCCCGCATGCAGCATCATTACCGCCTGCATACCTACTTTGGCCGCTATTACGAGGCGGTGTTCCTTTGCGGGGTTGCGGCGGGACAGTATACGAAAACGGGCGTCGTCGCCTATGTAACGCCAAAGCTGAATTACACGCGCTTCACCTCGGATCTCAACGCGTTTGCCATCGGCGTGCATTCCGTACGCCCGGATGCGCGCGTGCTCATCGTTACGCGGGATGTGGATCCGTGCGATACCGCAACAAACGAGTTAGGGGTGCGAACGGCCGCTTCGCTTGGCGCGGATGCGGTGCTGACGCCGCATTATCCTGCGCTTTCGCTGGCGGAACTGCCCTACGGCGCGTTCTCCGCGCTGATTGCCGTTGACCCGGGCGGCAAACCGACCAAGTTTCTCGCCGCGCCGGACTGGAACTGGGAGCGGTTTTATACCGCGATTGTCAAGAGCTATCTCAACGGAAGCCTCAACGCGCTGCTGTGTTCCGATCACGACGAGTTTCCGATTACGAGCTTCTGGTGGGGGCTTGGCGGCGGGGTGATCAACGTTCGCTTTGGCAACTGGCTAGCGGATACGCCAAACAACTTGCTGCGCTATCTGCGCGGCAGTATCGCAAAGAATCTTTACAGCCCGTTCCACGGTCCGGTGGTGGACGAGGAAGGCACCGTTCGGGTTCCCGCGCATAGCGACGCGGCGCCCGCCGAAATCATAAAAATGCGGTATCTGGTTGCCGGCGTGGAGCTGGTGGAATAGCGAAAAAAGGCCGTTTAGGGTATTTGCCTTTTCGGAGGAAAGCCGCTAGAATAGTCTGTATCGTTTCGCTTGCGCCGTTCGGGCGGAGGTAGAAAAGGAGATACCCCAGTATGCAGAAAAAAAACCCGCCGATTCTGGTGACGCGTCCGTCGCTGCCGCCGGTGGAGGAATATGAAACGCTTGTGCGCGAAATCTTTGATTCCCGCTTTCTGACAAATGGCGGCGCGCAGCATCAAAAGCTGGAAGCCGCGCTTACGCAAAAGCTGGAAGCGCCGTATCTGCGGCTCTTTACCAACGGACACCTTGCGCTGGAATGCGCCATTGCCGCGTTCGGATTTTTCGGCGGCGAGGTGCTGACCACGCCGTTTACGTTTATCTCCACCGCGCATGCAATTGAACGGAGCGGGCTTACGCCGGTCTTCTGCGACGTGGAGCCGGATTACTATACGCTGAACCCCGCCGGGCTCGAAGCCCGCATTACCCCGAACACCCGCCTGATTCTGCCGGTACACGTCTATGGCAACCCCTGCGACGTGGCCGCGATCGGGCGCGTTGCCGCGCGGCACAGTCTGCCCGTTCTTTACGACGCGGCGCATGCCTTTGGCGTTACGATAGGCGGACGGGGCGTTGCGCAATTTGGCGCCGCCGCCATGTTCAGCTTTCATGCGACGAAGTGCTTCCATACGATCGAAGGCGGCGCCGTCGCCTGCGGCAGCGCGGAGTTTGCGGAACTGCTCAACAGCTACAAGAACTTTGGCTACCGCGCGGACGACGAGATACGCGAGATCGGCGGAAACGCCAAAATGACGGAATTTCAGGCGGCGATGGGCCTGCTGAACCTGAAGTATTTTGAGCGTGAAATCGAAAAGCGCGGCAAGGTCGCCGCGCGTTACCGCGAAAATCTCGGCGGAATCGAGGGCGTTTCCTTCCGCCCCGTGCCGGAAAACGTGAAACAGAACTATGCTTACCTGCCCGTCACGTTCGATCCGGCGACGTTCGGACGCACGCGGGACGAGGTTGCCGAAACGCTCCGGGGGTATGACATCTTTCCGCGCAAGTATTTTTACCCGATCGCGAGCGCAGCGGCGTGCTACCGCGAGCGGTACCGGCCGGAGGATACGCCGGTTGCGCTCCTTGCGAGCGAGCGCGTTCTGACGCTGCCGATGTATGCGGACCTTGCGCTAACGGATGTGGACGATATCTGCGAAATCGTGGCTGCGTGCAAGAGATAGGATAGATTTAATCACAGAGCTTCTGCCGGATAGGGCAGGAGCTTTTTTCGTACCGGTTATTTGCCGATAAAGAGCAGATGATTACTCCGGCCCAGCATCTCCGGCTTTTCAGAACAGCAGAGGTGATAGCGCAGGTATTGCCCGTAATCCTCGTCGCTCAACGCGTTGATCGCGTCTTCCATGAGCTCGCTCACACCGTCGGCAGCAATTTCGCGCAGGATGGCGACGCCGTTTCGCAGCAGGATGTTTCGCATCTGCTCCAGCGTAAAGAACACAAACGGAAAATTCTCCACCTGAAACGACTCGTGATCGTACGTGTTTTCCGAAAAGAAATGCGGGCGGCAGGCAAGTTCCGTCAGAATCACCATATCGTTGGAAATAAACGAAAAAAACATGGTTCCATCCGGCGAACGGACGCGCCTTGCCTCGGCAATCGCGCGATCCTGGTCGGCTGCCGAAAGCAGGTGGTACAGCGGTCCCATGAGCAGAACGACGTCGAAACATCCGTCCGGGAAAACGGAGAGGTCGAGCGCGTTGCCCTGCAGAAGCGTGAGACGCAGTTCCGGCGCGATCTTTTTTCGAAACGCTTCCACATTGACCGGCGCCAGTTCCACGGCGGTAACATCGTATCCAAGGCGCGCAAAATGCAGGCTGTATTCGCCCGCGCCCGCGCCGATATCCAGAATGCGCGCGCCGGGAAACAGAACGCTTTCAATGGCGCGCACCGTGGTGAAGAACTCCACGCGCGCGGCTTTGCTGCGATTCAGCCGTGTTTCCTCGTTGAAGAGCTCATAGGTCGCGGCGGTTCGTTCGGCCTCGTTTTCAACGGTTTTCAGCGTTTCAAAATCCATACGCAGCGTCTCCTTTGATACAAAAGCGAGAGAAATTCTCCCGCTTTTGGTTTGCTTTACTGGTTTCATCCATTTCATATGCGGAACGCTTGTTTCGGAAAACTCTTATTTGATCTCCGCCTTGTTCCGGAAATACGGGCGAAGCGCAACCGGAATCGCGACGCTGCCGTCCGCGCGGAGGTTGTTCTCCAGAAACGCAATCAGCATGCGCGGGGGCGCAACCACCGTGTTGTTGAGCGTATGCGGAAAGTAGTTGCCCGTCTCCTTGTTCTTGACGCGAATGCCGAGCCGCCGTGCCTGTGCGTCGCCTAGGTTACTGCAGCTGCCCACCTCAAAATACTTCTGCTGGCGCGGGGACCAGGCTTCGACGTCCATGCTCTTGACCTTCAGGTCGGCGAGGTCGCCGCTGCAGCACTCCAGCGAGCGAACGGGGATATCCAGCGAGCGGAAGAACTCAATCGTATTTTTCAAAAGCGTGTCGAACCATTGCATGCTCTCTTCGGGCTTGCAGACAACGATCATCTCCTGCTTTTCAAACTGATGAATGCGGTAAACGCCGCGCTCCTCGATGCCATGCGCACCGACCTCCTTGCGGAAGCACGGGGAATAGCTCGTAAGCGTCTGCGGCAGTTCGTTCTCTTCGAGGAAGGTATCGATGAACTTGCCGATCATGGAGTGCTCGCTGGTGCCGATGAGGTAAAGATCCTCTCCCTCGATCTTGTACATCATGCCTTCCATCTCGCTAAAGCTCATTACCCCGTCCACGACGCCGGAGCGAATCATGAACGGCGGAATGTAGTAGGTAAACCCGCGATCCACCATGAAATCCCGCGCGTACGCCAGAATCGCGCTCTGCAGCAGAGCGATATCGCCGCAGAGGTAGTAAAATCCGTTGCCGCTGACCTTTCGCGCCGCGTCGAGATCAATGCCCTTGAAGCGTTCCATAATGTCCACATGGTAGGGGATTTCAAACTCCGGCACCGTTGCCTCGCCGAAGCGCTCGACCTCGACGTTTTCGGAATCGTCCTTGCCAATGGGAACGGAAGGATCGATGATGTTCGGAATCACGAGCATGCGCCTGCGAATTTCGACGGAAAGCTCGTCCTCACGAACGGACAGCCGCGCCATCTCTTCCGCCATGTCGTTGACCTGCTGCTTGGCGGCCTCCGCTTCCTCCTTCTGCCCTCTGCCCATCAGCGCGCCAATCGACTTACTGATCGAGTTGCGCTGCGAACGCAGATAATCCGCGCGGGTGTGCGCCTCGCGGAATTCCGCGTGGAGCGCCGCTACTTCGTCCACCAGCGCGAGCTTTTCGAACTGGAACTTCTTTTTGATATTTTCCTTTACGAGCTCCGGCTGCGTCCGGATCAGTTTGATATCCAGCATACGATCCCCCAATTTATCGTTTATTTCAGCAATTACATGCGCTCCGGCGCGCAGATTCCGATCAGGTTCAGCCCGATGGCGATGACCAAACGCGTTGCGTCCGTCAGCGCAAGCCGCGCTTGCCGCACAGCCGCGTCGTCCGCCAGAATGCGCTGTTCGTAGTAGAATTTATTAAACGCGGCGCAGATGCCCGTTACCGCGCGGGTCACGAGATACGGCTCGTTCTTTTCCATTGCCTCAACCACCGCCGCTGGAAACGCGTCGATCGCGGCAATCACCGCGCCCGCTTCCGCATCCGTCAGAGCGGAGCAGTCCACCGCGCCGGGCTGATATTCCGCCTTACGCAGCACCGAGCAGGCGCGCGCGTGCGTATACTGCGCGTAGGGACCGGTTTCGCCGTCGAAATTCAGCACCGCGTCCCAGTCGAACACAACGTCCTTGATACGCCCGTTGTAGAGGCTGTTCCAAATCAGCGCGCCAATGCCGACCTGCCGGGCAATCGTCTCTTTATCCTCCAGGTCGGGGCTTTTTTCGCAGATGACAGCGTAGGTTTTTTCGCAGGCGGCGGAAAGTACGTCCCTGAGTTTGACCATGTTGCCCTTGCGGGTCGAAAACGCGCCTTCCGTGCCGCTGACCATGCCAAAGGAAACGTGGATCAGATCCTTCGCCCAGGGGTAACCCATGAGCTCGACCACCTTGAACCACTGCCGGAAATGCAGATCCTGCTGGTAGGCGACCACGTAGAGGCACTTTGCAAAATCGTAGGTCTCCTTGCGGTAGAGCGCGGCGGCAATGTCCCGCGTGGCGTAGAGCGTCGCCCCGTCCGAACGCAGAATGATGCACGGCGGCATTTTGTATTCCGAAAGATCGACGATCTGCGCGCCCTGGTCGAGCTTTAGCAATCCTTTTTCGCGCAGTTCGATTACGACGCGATCCATCTTATCGTTGTAAAAACTTTCGCCCGCGTAGCTGTCGAAGCGGATGCCGAGGATATCGTATATTTGTTCGACCTCTTTCAGCGTCAGCGCCTTGAACCATTCAAAGAGCGAGAGCGCCTCTGCGTCCCCGTCCTCAATGCGTTTGAACCAGGCGCGCGCCTGTTCGTCCAGCGAAGGATTCGCCTCCGCTTCCTGATGGAACCGCACGTAGAGTTTGACCAGCTCGTCCACGCCGCCCTGCTCAATAATCTCTTTATCGCCCCAGAGCCGGTAGGCGACGATCATTTTGCCAAACTGCGTACCCCAGTCCCCAAGGTGGTTGATGCCGACTGAGTGAAAGCCGAGGTGATTGTAAATTCGATACAGCGCGTTGCCGATGACCGTAGTCGGCAGATGGCCGATGTGGACCGGCTTTGCGATGTTGACGGAGGAGTAGTCGATGCAGACGTTGCGCCCTTTGCCCAACTCGGAGCCGCCATAGCGCGCGCCTTCGGCAAATACGCGCTCCAGCACCGCCTTTGCCCGCGCGGATTTGTCGAGAAAAAAGTTGACGTACCCGCCCGCCGCTTCCGCTCTGGCGACATCCTGCGGCAGAGCAAGCGCGCTTGCAAGCTCCTGCGCAATTGCCGGCGGCGCCTTTTTCAGCGCTTTTGCCAGCCGGAAGCAGGGAAACGCGTAGTCTCCCATCTCCGGCGAGGGCGGCGTCTCCAGCCAGGAAAGCAGTTCTTCCGCGGAAAAACCGGTCTTGGCCGCGAGCGCGGAGACAATTTGTTGTTTTTGATCCATGAGCACCCGTTTCCTTATTCCAAATAACGTTTCGTAATTTGGTATTATATCAAAGAAACCGCCCCCTGTTAAGGGGAAAGCGGAGATTCCGGCCGCTTCCCCTTTACAAACCGTGAAAAAACCGCTATACTGCTCCTGTTACAGCGTTGACCGGGACAGGTCGGTGCTCCAACATCGTCCGTATCAGCGAGCCGCGAGAGGTGCAAGGCGGCGGCGGGCGGGAGGCCGGTATCCCCCGCGAGCGCGCGCGCAAACGGTTGTTTTACCCAGTAGCGAGCGACGTATTTCCCGCGTTAAGGGAATTTTGAGCGGGCGGCTTTGTTGCCGTCAAGCAGGGTGGTACCGCGCAGAGCCAATTCGGCTTTTCGTCCCGATTGTCTGTTTAGAACGAGCAATCGAACGAAGGGCTATTTTTTTAGCCGAAAACAGTAAGGAGCGTACAAGACATGTACAAAAAAGTATCGAGCGACCTGAATTTCGTGCCGCGCGAAAAGGAAGTCCTCGCGTTCTGGAAGGAAAAGCAGATCTTCCAAAAGAGCGTTCGGCTTCGCGAAGGCGCGAAACCCTATACCTTTTTCGACGGCCCGCCGACGGCGAACGGCAAGCCGCACATCGGCCATGTGCTGACCCGCTCGATCAAGGATATCATTCCGCGCTATAAAACCATGAAGGGCTACGACGTGCTGCGCAAAGCGGGCTGGGATACCCACGGCCTGCCCGTTGAAATCGAGGTGGAAAAACAGCTCGGTCTCGACGGCAAGGAGCAGATCGAAGCCTACGGCATCGAACCGTTCATCAAGGAGTGCAAGAAATCGGTCTGGAAATATAAGTCCGAGTGGGAAACCATGTCCGACCGCGTCGGCTTCTGGGCGGATATGGAAGACCCGTATATCACATACGAAGATAATTATATCGAGAGCATCTGGTGGTCGCTCAAGACGATCCATGAAAAGGGTCTGCTGTATAAAGGCCACAAGATCGTTCCCTACTGCCCGCGCTGCGGAACGGCACTGTCGAGCCACGAGGTAGCGCAGGGGTATAAAGACGTCAAGGAGACCTCCGCCATCGCGAAGTTCTTTCTCAAGGACGATCCTTCCGTCGCCATCCTCGCCTGGACGACAACGCCCTGGACGCTGCCGAGCAACGTCGCCCTCTGCGTAAACGCGAAGGAAACCTACGCGACCGTCAAGAGCGGCGCGGATACCTATATCCTCGCGGAAGCGCTTGTAAAAAACGTGCTGGGCGAGGACGCGACCATCGTCTCCACCTGCAAGGGGAAGGACCTCGTCGGCAGGGAATACGTTCCGCTGTTCGATCTACCCGTTAACTTCGGCAATAAAACCGGCTACCGCGTCGTTTCGGACGACTACGTTTCGCTCGAGGACGGCACCGGCGTCGTCCACATCGCGCCCGCGTTCGGCGAGGACGACTCCCGCGTCGGCAAGCGCTGGGAGCTTCCGTTCCTGCAGCTTGTGAACGCAAGCGGCCATATGGTCGGCGGAACGCCCTGGGACGGCCTGTTCGTCAAGGATGCGGACAAGCCGATACTGCAGGCGCTCAAGGACAGCGGCAAGCTCTTTGCCGCCCTGCCGTTTGAACACAGCTATCCCTTCTGCTGGCGCTGCGACACGCCGCTGATCTATTACGCCAGAGAGAGCTGGTTTATCAAGATGACCGCGGTCAAGGAAAAGCTCATCGCCTTCAACCGCAGCGTCAACTGGATTCCGGAGACGATCAAGGAAGGCCGCATGGGCAACTTCGTTGAAAACGTCATCGACTGGAGCGTCTCCCGCGAGCGTTACTGGGGCACGCCGCTGCCGGTCTGGATGTGCGAATGCGGGCATGTGCATGTTGTCGGTTCCCGCAAGGAGCTCATGGAGCTGGGGAAGGACGTTCCCGCCGACCTGGAGCTGCATAAACCCTATATCGACGAAATTACGCTGACCTGTCCCAAGTGCGGAAAAGCCATGAAGCGCGAACCGGTCGTCATCGACTGCTGGTACGACAGCGGAGCCATGCCGTTTGCGCAGTGGCACTATCCATTTGAGCATCAAGAGGAGTTCGAGCGCCGCTATCCCGCGCAGTTCATCAGCGAAGCGATCGATCAAACGCGCGGCTGGTTCTACTCGCTGCTGGCAATTTCCACCTGCCTGTTTGACGAAGCTGCGTTCCAGAACTGCATCGTCATGGGACATGTGCAGGATATGGAAGGCCGCAAGATGAGCAAGCATCTCGGCAATGTGGTGGATCCCTGGACAGTGCTCGACGCGCAGGGCGCGGACGCGGTGCGCTGGTACTTCTACATTGGCTCCATGCCGTGGCTGCCCAGCCGTTTCTCGGCGGAGGCGGTCAGCGAAGCGCAGCGCAAATTCATCGGCACGTTCTGGAACACCTACTGCTTCTATGTGCTTTACGCGGAGATCGACCGGTTCGACCCGACGAAATACAAGCTCGAGGACTGCCAGCTGTCCGAAATGGATCGTTGGGTGCTTTCGCGGCTCAACACGCTGGTGAAGACCGTGGACGGCCATCTCGACAAGATGCGCATCACCGAGGGCGGGCGCGCGCTGCAGGCGTTTTCGGACGAACTGAGTAACTGGTATGTCCGCCGCTGCCGCGAACGCTACTGGGGCAGCGAGATGACGGAGGACAAGAAGGCCGCGTATATGACGCTCTATACCGCGCTGCATTCGCTCACGCTGCTGACCGCGCCGTTTTTGCCGTTCATGACGGAGGAAATCTACCAGAACATCGTTCGCAGCGTGGATGCAAACGCTCTGGAGAGCGTCCATTTCTGCGACTATCCGGTTGCGGACGAAGCGCGTATCGACACGGAACTGGAAGCGAACATGGCGCGCGTGCTCGATATTGTGACGCTCGGACGCGCCGCGCGCAACGACGGAAACGTGAAGACGCGTCAGCCGCTCGCGCTGATGTACATTCAGGGCGAGCCGCTCAGCGAGCGCTATGTGCGCATCGTCACCGAGGAGCTCAACGTCAAGAAGGCGGAGTTCATCGCGGATGCTTCGGGTTTCCTGAGCTATCTTGTGAAACCCCAGCTTAAAACGCTTGGGCCGCGCTACGGCAAGATCCTGCCGAAGATCGGCGCGCATCTTACGGAGCCGGGCGTCGGCAACGCGGTCGTGAAAGCGCACGCGGCGGGCCGCAACTACGAGACGACCGTTGAGGGAACCTACGTTGTGCTCGCGCCGGAGGACGTGCTTGTTTCCACCGGCAAGACGGACGGGTTCGTCGCCGCAACGGACAACGACCTCATCGTCGTGCTTGATACGAAGCTCACGCCGGAGCTGATTGACGAAGGGTTCGTTCGCGAGCTGATCAGCAAGGTGCAGACCATGCGCAAGGAGGCCGGCTTCGAGGTCAGCGACCATATCGTGCTCTCCTATGCGGGCAGCCCGAAAATCGAGGCGATTTTCGCACGGTTTGGCAACGAGATCCTTGGCGAAACGCTGGGCGATTCGCTTGTGAAAGGCGCGCAGGGCTATACCAAGGAGTGGGACGTGAACAAGGAGTCCGTCACGCTCGGCGTAGAACGAAAATAAACAAATCGCTCAGGCGGGCGGGGAAACCCCGTCCGCTTTTCGTTTGCGGCCGATCGGAAGGCGGAAAGATGCCCTCCGCTTTGAATGGACGGCAGGAATCCGGGCCGCGATTCTTGCAAACGGTTTTTGCGCTTGCTATACTGTAATCAATTGATACAAGTTTGAAATGTGGGGGTACGTATGGAAAAGAAATCAACCGTTTCCGATGCGGCCAAGGCGGAAGCCGCAAAAAAAGCGGCAGCCGCGAAAAAAGCCGCGGAGTCTAAAAAGACAGGCGTAAAATCTGCTTCGACGAAGCAAACTTCGAAACCTGCTCCGAAGCAGACTCCGAAAAAGGAGCCTGCCGTGAAGGCCGAAGAAGTGGAAGAAGTTGTGGAACAGGAAACCGAGGCTCCCGCTGCCGGCGGAAAGGGCTCGGTAAAGGGTCTGCGCATCGGCGCGATCATCCTCTGGGTGCTCGCCATTGCCGCGGAGGTTGCCGCGTTCTTTGCGTTCAGCTATGCCATGCGCAACGGCGCGCAGAACTGGAACGATCCGGAATATCTCTATATGATCGGCGCGCTGGTTGCCGACGCGATCTTCTGCATCGTTGCCGCGCAGCTCTGGAAGAAATCCAACCGGATTCGCCCGTGCCTGGCGGACAGCAAGCTCGTGCGCACGCTCTGGCATCAGCTCGGCGTGATCATGGTTCTCGTTTGCTTCCTGCCAATCGGCATCTTCCTGCTTGCCAAGAGTGACAAGCTCAATAAAAAGACCAAGACGATCCTCATCGCAATCATCGCGGCGCTGCTGCTCGGCGCCGGCACCGCCTCCGTGGACTTCCAGCAGCCAAATGAGGAGCAGGTGCAGCAATTGCAGCAGGAAGCGCAGGCGGAAGCCGTTGGCGAGGTGTATTGGACGCGGTTTGGCAAGAGCTACCATTTTGACCGCAACTGCCAGTACATCAAGGATAAAACACCGGCAGCGGACGGCGGCACGCTCTACGCGGGTTCGCTGGACGATGCGTTTGCGGCCAACCGCTGGGATCCCTGCGATATTTGCGCGGGCGGCGCGCAGGCCAAGCTGGATGAAGCGGCGGCGGACACGGCGACGACCGACACTGCGGTGGAACAGCCGGCCGGTTAAGCTCGATTTCGCTGAATAGCCGGATACATACGGTTTCAAACGATTAAAAACCCCATGTTTCAATTGAGACATGGGGTTCTTGTTTCTTGCATGCACTGATAGCCGAGACGATACGGCAAAATCCTGGAAGAAATACGGCGCATAAAGCGCCTATTTTTCCAGTTCTGCCGGCATATTTGCCTGCGCTTGCCCGTGACCTTGGCTAATCAGAACACCGATGAGCAGGAATGCCAGCGGCGTGCTCATAGGCTGGGCAATGTTGACCGTGGCCTGCGCCGCATACGCCGCCAGCGCGACGACCAGCCCGCGGTATTCCGGGTGGGATGCGCACTTGCGAATTCCCGCAGAAAGCGCAAACCCTAGCGCGGCTAAATAGGCCGCCAACCCCAGCGCGCCGGAGACGAGCAGGTATTGCAGGTATTCGTTGTGCGCGGTGTCCAGGGCGGCGTCGGCAAACACGCGGGAAGCCGCATCCGCGTGAAAGAGTGCGCCGGGTCCCGCGCCAAAGAGAATCTGCGGCACGGGATAGGAGCGGTAAAGACGAAACACGAACATCCAGATTTTGCCGCGGTCGGTACCCCAGCTCGCGCTGAAACGCAGGTAATGCTCTGCGCCGCCGAGCGGAAGGTCGGACAGGACCGTGTTCAGCAGTACGAGCGCGGCAATGCCCAGCAGCACAGCGGCGCCTAGCGCAATGCGGTAAAAGCGACTGAAACGCCGGAGTCCAACCGGACTGGCGTTTTGCAGAAACAGCCAAAGCAGCGCGAAGAACGCGAACATAGCCCCGGAAACCGCGGGCGAGGAGAGCAGCAGCGCAAAGCCGGAGAGATAGGTTGCGGACGGCAGTCCATGCCGAAGCATGCCAAAGACGAACGCGCAGAGCGAAAAGACGGCCAGCGCCAGAAAATAGCGCCGTAGGGCGCGCAAATCCGAAAACAGAGCGAGCGGAAACAGCAGTGTGGCGGCAAAAAGACCGAGCGCCGTGCTGTCGCTGCCCGCGACAAGCACACCAAAACACGCACACACGAGCATCAGCCCGCTCAGTACGCGTGCGGACGGCCGCTTTGCTTGCAGGAACAGTCCCGCGACAACGGGAACCGCCATGCAGAGGTAGCTGCCGTAGAAGTCCGCGTTGCCGAGCGTGGAAAGAAAGCGCCCTTTGTCCAGCGCGCTCAGATTCACGGTAAACCCAAATGGATCGACGCCGAAATGGTTGAGCGCTCCCAGCAGGCAAACGGGAACGGCGCCGATTGCGAGCGCGCGCGCGGGCGGGAGCGGGTCGATGGACTGCTGCGAGAGTCCGAAGACCACCGCCGCATAGAGCAGCAGCGTGAAGACGCCCTGGTAGCGGTTATTCTGCCCCCAGGCCGCCTCCTCCGGATGCCCGCCCAGCGCGGAGCCGACGCCGAAGCAGAGCGCGAGCGCAAGGAGCGCGATTGCCGCGGGATGCATGCGGATCCGTTCCGGCTTTGTGCCGTAGTCGAGCGGGTGGAAGAGCCGCGCCAGGAGCAGCAGCAGCAGATAGAGCAGGCTTGCGCCGTAAAAAAAAGCCAGCTTTGTTTCCGTGATGTCGAAATACATCCGCCAGAAGACAAGCGGAAGTCCGCAGAACAACAAAAAAAGGTATGCCGTGGTGATGCGCTTTGCCGCGCGAATGTAGTTTTCCTGGTTGGTTCGTATCTCCATAGAACTCCTTTGGTCTTCTCCGCGTGCGCATTTGTCAGACTTGCGCAAGGGATGGCTGCGTTTGTGACGCTTTTATGAATTTTACCATAAAACGCGTCTTTTCATTTGACAAATAAAAAAAAGCGCGGTATCATTCATGCGTACTAACACATATAGTACACTTAGTAATGTGAAAACACAATCATATTTGGAGGTATCTTATGAAAAAGACTCTTATTCTTATGACAATGGTGCTCGTCAGCGTGTTCTTCTTTGCCGCCTGCGGGCCAAAGGCTGCATCCAACGGGAACGCGGCGTTTGCTTCCGGCAGCAATGCTGCAATCGTTTCCGGCGGTAACGTAGCGCCCGTCGCAACGGCCAGCAACGCGGGCTAAGGCCGGTTGCAGTTTCATGGACAAAGGAAACCAAGCTCGGGAGGCGCGGTTTCTGGTTAAAAAGACGGCTCAGGCCGTTTTTTTATTGCTTGAAAAAGGCAGGCGTTATGCCTGCCTTCTTTTATAATCGGGATTACCCCAGCAATTTTTCGTCCGGATATTCGCCCGCGCGGGTGAGCTCTTCCAGCGCTTTTTGCACTTCGGGTTTATCCTCGCGGTAGGTAACGCCATACCAGCGATCCGGCGAGGAGAGCACACGAACGCGCGCTTTACCCTTGCGCAGCAGGGTGCCGACTTCCTGTGGAATTAAGAACTCCGCTTTCAGCGGATTTTTCTCCATTGCTTCGGCGAGGAATGCCGGGAACCTCGCTTCCAGTTCGGCAAACAGAGAAGGCGTGAAACCGAAAAAGTTCATGGAAACAAGATTATCGCCCGAGAAGTGGACAAAGGTTTTTCCGTCGTCCTCGGTGTAGGCAGGGCCATCCGGCATCTTGAAAATCTTCAGCCGCTCGACAATGTCCACAAGCTCGCCGTCCGGATTGACCTCGCAGACGCCGCGCGCCACGGAACCATGCTCCGTGAGCGTATTTTTAGCCAGATATCCAACCATAGAGAAGTCGGCGGCCTTGCCGTCCTTCGCCGTTTTCAGATAATCGTAGAGTACGGAGAACGCCCGCTTGCCATAGTAGTCGTCCGCGTTGATGGCGGCAAACGGTTCGTGAACCACGTCCTTGCAGCAGAGGATGGCGTGCGCGGTTCCCCAGGGCTTGACCCGCTCGCTTGGAACGGCGAATCCGGCCGGAAGCATAGCGTCCGGCTGTTGAAAGACATAGTGAACTTCAAGGTGCTTTTCCGCGCGGCGACCGATCACTTCGTAAAAGTCCTCTTCAATGCGGCGGTTGATGATGAACACGACTTTCTCAAATCCGGCCTGCATTGCGTCGAACAGCGAATAGTCCATGATGATTTCGCCGTGTTTGCCGATGGGATCAATTTGCTTGAGTCCGCCATAGCGGCTTCCCATGCCGGCCGCCATGACGACGAGGGTTGGTTTCTGCATGGTTCGTTTGCTCCTTGTATCTTACTGAATTTTAATCGCTGTGGATGACCGGTAAAGACCACGGTTACGCGGCGCGTTACGCCTTGCCGTATCCGTTTGGATTTTGCGACTGCCAGCGCCAGGCATCCGCGCACATGCGCTCAATGCCGAATTCCGCGCGCCAGCCGAGCTCGCGGGCGGCTTTCTCCGGATCGGCGTAGCAGGCGGCAACGTCTCCCGCACGCCGCGCGGTGATTTCGTATGGAAGCGTTTTGCCGCAGGCCTTTTCAAACGCGTGCAGTACATCCAGAACGGAGTATCCGACACCCGTGCCAAGATTATAGGTATGAAGGCCTTCGGATCGCTCGAGCATCTTCAGTGCGGAAACATGCCCTTTGGCGAGATCGACCACATGGATATAGTCCCGGACGCCCGTTCCGTCGGGCGTTGGGTAATCGCTGCCAAACACAAGGAGGCGCGGCAGCTTGCCAACCGCGACCTGCGCGATATAGGGCATGAGATTATTCGGAATGCCGTTGGGATCTTCGCCGATGCTTCCGGACGGATGCGCGCCAACGGGATTGAAATACCGCAGCAGGCAGATGCGCATGCTAGGCGTGGCAGCGGCAAGATCGCGCAGCATATCCTCGATCATGAGCTTTGTGCGCCCATAGGGATTTGTGGCGGAGAGGGGGAAATCCTCGCGGATTGGAACGCTTGCCGGATCGCCGTAAACGGTTGCGCTCGACGAGAAAACCAGCTGCGATACATCGTGCTTCCGCATGGAAAACAGCAGGTTCAGGGTGGAGACCAAATTGTTCCGGTAGTATTCCAGCGGTTTTTGGACGCTTTCGCCAACGGCTTTCAGCCCGGCAAAATGAATCACCGCGTCGAAGGCAAAGCGGGAAAACAGTTCTTCCGTCGCGGCCGCGTCCGTCAGGTCGCAGCGAACAAACGTAAAAGGGCTTTTGGCAAGCGAGCGAATCCGTTCGACGGCGGCCGGCTTGCTGTTGACAAAGTCGTCCGCAATCACGACGTCATAGCCTGCTTCGAGCAGCTCAAGGACGGTGTGACTGCCAATGTATCCGGCTCCGCCGGTTACGAGAATCTGCATAAAACGATTGTTGCTCCCTTCCTGCGTTGCGTGAAATGACCCGCGGCCTGTCCGCCCGGCGCGAATCCATCCGGCCTTCCGGCGGCGACCGGAAACAATGAATGCGCGGTACGATATCCGGCTCGTACAATTCACTTGTTTACACCTCTATTATAGGCGTTTGCCGCCTCGCCTGTCAAAGGCGCGAATAAATATGGGAAAATCGATACGATTTTACGGATTTAGCGTGGTTTTCGGATTTTTAGCTTTCCTAAATAATATTGCTATGTTATAATTTAATCCGGTTTGCAGGAATGCAGGATACTGGTTTGAATCATACCGAGGAGGAAGAATATGGCAAAGCAGAAAACTGTTGTTCCCTTTCATGGGACACAGGAACAGGAAAAACAGCTCAATAAAATCATTGCCGACCATAAGGACGTTCCAGGCGCGCTGATGCCCGTGCTTCAGCAGGCGCAGGAGCTCTACGGCTATCTGCCCATCGAAGTGCAGACGAAGATTGCCGAAGGACTCGGCATCTCCATCGAAGAGGTCTATCAGGTCGTTACGTTTTACGCGCAGTTCTCGCTCAATCCAAATGGAAAGCATCGCGTAGCGGCTTGCCTCGGCACGGCTTGCTATGTAAAGGGCGCGCAGAATATCCTCGAAGAGCTGGAAAAGCAGCTTGGCGTGAAAGCCGGCGGCACCACGGCGGACGGCGTGTTTACGCTGGAAGCAACGCGCTGCCTCGGCTGCTGCGGGCTTGCTCCCGTCATTGTTGTGGACGACGAGGTTTACGGCCGTCTGGTACCCGCGGACATCAAGGGGATTCTGGCAAAATACAACTGATCGCCCAAATTGGACGAAGGGATGAATCCAATGAAGATTCGTGAGATCGCAACCCTGCTGGACGCCGAGGTCCTCTGCGGAGAGCAAATGCTCGAAGAAGAGGTGCAAAACGCCTGCGGAAGCGACATGATGAGCGACGTGCTCGCGTATGTCAAGGATCAGGGCGTGCTGGTGACCGGCCTCGTCAATTCGCAGGTAATCCGAACCGCCATGATGATGGATATGCACTGCGTCGTATTCGTCCGCAACAAACGGCCCTCGCCGGAGATGGTGGAGCTGGCAAAGGAAAACCACATTGCGCTTCTGGCGAGCGAGTCGCGTATGTACGAGGCGTGCGGGAAGCTCTATCAGCACGGGCTGGGCAGCGAGGGCTGCTGAACATGGCGGAGAGCTTGAAATTTCATTTCGACGTGGACGGCGATAATTTTACCTCCGCCGGAGCCGCGTCGGTCGAGGTCAAGCGAAAGCTCCGGCAGCTGGGATTTCCCGCCGAGGTGATCCGCCGTGTTTCCATTGCGATGTACGAAGGCGAAATCAACATGGTCGTGCATGCGCGGGGCGGGGTGGCGGACGTTTACGTTGAACCGAACTGCATTACGATCGTTCTGGCGGATCAGGGGCCCGGCATTCCGGATATTGATCTTGCGATGCAGGAAGGGTATTCCACCGCGCCGGATAATATCCGCGCGCTGGGGTTTGGTGCGGGCATGGGTTTGCCGAATATGAAGCGATACACGGACGAAATGAAGATTGACACCGTGCTGAAAAAAGGCACGACCGTCACGATGAAGGTTTATATTTAAGCGTTCCGGCGCGTTCTGGCGCCGGCGAACGACGCCGCTTTTCCCGGCAGGATGCCGGGGACACGGATCCGGCGGAAAGGCGAATGTCACCGGTCATGGAGCAATACAAGCATTCGGTCTCGCTCGACCTGGAAAAGTGCAAAGGCTGCACCAACTGCCTGAAACGGTGCCCAACCGAAGCCATCCGGATTCGCGATGGCCATGCTGTGATCAATTCCGATGTCTGCATCGACTGCGGAGAGTGCATTCGCCGCTGCCCCTATCAAGCGAAGAAGGCGAATTTCGACCGTTTCGAGGATATTCCTGCCGATAAATACCGCATTGCGCTGCCCGCGCCGTCGTTCTATGGTCAGTTTACCGATCTGGACGACGTGGATTATGTGCTCCAGGGCTTGCTGGATATCGGCTTTCAGGAAGTGTTTGAAGTTGCCCGCGCGGCCGAGATCGTAACCGAATATACGCGTCAGTATTTAAAGAACGACGCCGTTTTATATCCGGTGATCAACTCGGCCTGCCCCGTCGTGGTGCGCCTCATCACGCTGCGCTTTCCCTATCTTTGCGACCACGTGATTCCCATCATGCCGCCCATTGAGCTGGCTGGGCGCATGGCGCGCGAGGAAGCGCTCAAAAAGCATCCGGAGCTGAAGCCGGAGGATATCGCGGTTGTGTTTATCTCTCCGTGTCCGGCCAAGGCAAGCTACGTGAAAAACGGGTTTCTGGGCGAAAAGAGCCATATCGACTATGTTGTTTCCATGAGCGATATCTATTTTAAGCTCATTGGGGTCATGAAAAAAACGATTATTCCGCAAACGAGCAGCCAGAGCGGCATGATTGGCATGAGCTGGGCAAGCACCGGCGGAGAGGCCAGCGCGCTGTTTAACGATAAGTATCTCGCGGCGGACGGAATTGACAACGTCATTCACGTGCTGGATGAAATCGAAACCGGACATTTCCCCATGCTGCAGTTTGTGGAACTGAACGCCTGCCCCGGCGGCTGCGTCGGCGGCGTCGCGACCGTGGAAAACCCCTATATCGCGCGGGTGCGCTTACAGGCGCTCCGCCGGTATTTGCCGGTATCGCAGAATCGATTGGGCAGGGACGATTCCGGCTCCGTTCCGGACGATTTGCTCTTTCCAAAGAAACTGGAGTATCGACCGGTTGGAAAATTCGACGAAGATTTAAACGCGGCAATGCAGAAGATGAGCGAAATTGAAGACCTCGCCGCTTCGCTGCCCGCGCTGGACTGTGGCTCCTGCGGCGCGCCAACCTGCCGCGCATTCGCCGAGGACGTGGTGCTTGGCGGGCGGAGTGTGGACGAGTGCATCGTATATATGCGCGAGCGGATCCACAAACTGGCGCAGGAGACGGAGGGCGATGCGAAATGACCGTTTCGGAGCTTGGAGAACAATTGTCGCTCACCGCTTACGCGCTGCCGGACGGCGCACGCAAGGTAACCGGTGGATATACAGGCGATTTGCTGAGCTGGGTTATGGGTCGCGCACAGGAAGGCGACGCATGGATCACGATCATGAGCAATTCCAATATCGTTGCGGTTGCGACGCTGGCGGACGTAAGCTGCATTCTTCTTGCGGAAGGCGCCGCGCCGGATAAGGGCGTTGCGGAACTTGCCGCTGAAAAGGGAGTCAATCTGCTTGGCGCGTCGGAACCGGCGTTTTCGCTCGGCGCGCGGCTTAACAAGCTCCTATGAGCGCGTATGCCTGCGACCTGCATATTCACTCCTGCCTTTCCCCCTGCGGGGACGACGAGATGACACCTTACTCCATTGCGGGTATGGCGAAGCTGAACGGGCTTACAATCGCGGCGCTGACGGACCATAACACCTGCGGGAACTGCGAAACGTTCTTTACCGCGTGTGAGCAATACCGGATCGCACCGGTTGCCGGCATGGAGCTGACCACGAGCGAGGATGTGCATCTGCTGTGCCTGTTTCGTACGCTGGCGGATGCAAAAGCGTTTGCGGCGCTCGTCGATACGCGGCGGATCAAGATTCGAAACCGTCCGGAGATTTTCGGCAGGCAGATACGAATCGGACCGGACGACGAGCCGGTTGGCGAGGAAGAGTTTCTTCTTGTTAACGCGACAGACCTTTCGCTGGAGGAAGCGGCCTCGCAGGTTGCCGGATTTGGCGGCGCGGCGGTTCCCGCGCATATCGACCGCGAGGCGAACGGGCTGCTCGCCGTGCTGGGCGGCCTGCCGGAGCGGCCGGATTTTCCGGCGGTGGAGTACCGCGGCGCGAGCCGAATATGCGAACTGGAGCAGGCGTATCCGAAGCTCGCGGGGAAACGAAGGATTGTTTCTTCGGACGCGCACCGTTTGGAGGATATTGCCGACCCCGGCTATAAGATCGACCTGCCCTGCCCCGCGGATGCGGACGCACAGACCATTCGAAACGCGCTGATCGACTATCTCGCGGAGAACGGGAGCGGAGGACACGAATGAAGGAACTTTCGCTCAACATCCTGGATCTTGCACAGAACTCGATCAAGGCCGGGGCAAAACACCTTTCGATCCGGCTGGAAAAACGCGGAAGCTGGCTGTCCGTTGCCATTGCGGACGACGGCGTTGGCATGAGTCCGGCGTTTGCCGCGTCTGCGGCGGATCCCTTTACCACAACGCGAACGACCCGCAAGGTCGGCATGGGGCTTCCGCTGTTCAAGCTGGCCGCGGAACAGACGGGTGGAACGTTCTTACTGGAATCCCGCCAGGCAAGCGAGGAAAACCCTTTGCACGGCACCACCGTAACCGCGACGTTCGATACGAATCATGTGGACTGTGAACCGCTGGGGGACGTCGCCTCCACCGTGCTTGCGCTCATACAGGGCAATCCGGAACTGTCGCTGACCTACGAGTTCCGGTCGGAAACGGCCGGGCAGCGGCTGAGCACGGATGAGATGCGGGAAATATTGGGCGAAGAGATACCGCTCAACAGCCCGGAGGTGCTCGCCTGGGCAAGAGAGTTTCTCGAAGGGGAAACGAAATAGCGGGGCAAGAGGATACAAGACGCATGAATAAGCAGAAATGCTTTTCAGATATAACAATCGCCGGCTCAGGCAAACCGTTTTGCTGCGGCGAAGAGGACTACGGGATCAATCCACAGTGAGGAAGGAACGAAGAATATGAAATCATTGCAGGAACTTGCAGAAATCCGCGACAAGATGAAGGGCAAGGTAGCGCTGCGCGAAGGGCACAACGACATTCGCATCGTCGTCGGCATGGCGACCTGCGGCATCGCGGCAGGCGCACGCCCCGTTTTGAGCACGCTTGTGGAAGAAGTCGAAAAACAGGGCTTAGGCAGCCGTGCGATCGTCTCCCAGACCGGATGCATCGGCATCTGCCGTCTCGAACCCATTGTCGAGGTGTTTGAAGCGGGCAAAGAGAAGGTAACCTATGTGAAAATGACCCCCGAAAAAGCCAAGCAGGTGGTCAAAGAGCATATCAAGGGCGGCACGCCCGTTTACGAATACACGATTGGCGAGAAATAACGGGAGGAAGAACCATGATTCGTTCACATGTATTAGTTTGCGGCGGCACCGGCTGCACGTCCAGCGGAAGCCCCGCGATTCGCGAGCATCTGGAAAAGGAGCTCAAACGTCAGGGTCTTGACGAGGAGATCAAGGTTGTTCAAACCGGATGCTTCGGTCTTTGCGCGCTCGGCCCGATTATGATCGTCTATCCCGATGGCACGTTCTACAGCCGCGTGACCGAGGACGACGTGACGGAGATCGTCAGCGAACATCTGCTCAAGGGTCGTCCCGTCGAGCGCCTGATCTATAATCCAAAGGACGAGGACATGCCGCACGGCGTGACCTCGCTCTCCGAAACGCCGTTCTACAAGGCGCAGAAGCGCATCGCGCTGCGTAACTGCGGCGTCATCGATCCCGAACAGATCGACGAATACATCGCCGTGGACGGCTATCTCGCGCTGGGCAAGGTGCTCACCGAGATGACCCCGCAGCAGGTCATCGATCTGATCAAGGCGAGCGGATTGCGCGGCCGCGGCGGCGCGGGCTTCCCGACGGGCACGAAATGGCAGTTTGCCGCCAACAATGCGGCGGATGAAAAGTTCGTCATCTGCAACGCAGACGAGGGCGACCCCGGCGCGTTTATGGATCGCTCCGTGCTGGAAGGCGACCCGCATGCGGTGCTGGAAGCCATGGTCATCGCGGGTTATGCCATTGGCGGAACCCATGGGTATATCTATGTTCGCGCAGAATACCCCATCGCGGTCAAACGCTTGAAGATCGCCATCGAGCAAGCGCGCGCATACGGTCTGCTCGGAAAGAACATTTTCGGCACGAACTTCAGTTTTGACGTCGACATTCGTCTCGGCGCGGGCGCATTCGTCTGCGGCGAGGAAACGGCGCTCATGACGAGTATCGAAGGCAACCGCGGCGAACCCCGTAACAAGCCCCCGTTCCCGGCGGTCAAGGGCCTCTTTGCCAAGCCCACGATCATCAACAACGTGGAGACGCTTGCCAATGTGCCGCAGATCATCGTACAGGGGCCGGAGTGGTTCTCCTCCATGGGCACCGACTGCAGCAAGGGCACGAAGGTCTTTGCGCTCGGCGGCAAGATTAACAACACCGGCCTCGTCGAAATTCCAATGGGCACCACGCTGCGCCAGATTCTCTTTGAAATCGGCGGCGGCATCCCGGACGGCAAGGCGTTCAAAGCCGCGCAGACCGGCGGTCCTTCGGGCGGCTGTATCCCTGCGGAGCACCTCGATACGCCGATCGACTATGAAAACCTGAAAGCCATCGGCTCTATGATGGGCAGCGGCGGACTGATCGTGATGGACGAGGACAACTGCATGGTCGATATCGCGCGGTTCTTCCTCGAATTCACCGTGGACGAGAGCTGCGGCAAGTGCACGCCATGCCGCATCGGCACCCGGCGCCTGCTGGAAATGCTCAACAAGATCATCGAAGGCAACGGTACGCTCGAAGACCTCGACAAGATGGAAGAGCTCTGCCACTATATTACGAACAACGCGCTCTGCGGCCTCGGTCAGACCGCGCCGAACCCGGTGCTCTCCACGTTGCGCTATTTCCGGGACGAATATGTTGCGCACGTGGTGGAGAAGCGCTGCCCGGCGGGCGTCTGCAAGAAGCTACTGCATTATGAGATTGATCCCAACAAGTGCACAGGCTGTACGCTCTGCGCGAGAAAGTGCCCCGTGAGCTGCATCGCCGGCAAGGTGAAGGAGCCGCACGTCATCGACCAGAGCAAGTGCATCAAGTGTGGCGCGTGCATGGAAAACTGCAAATTCGGCGCCATTTCCAAGAAGTAAGGAGGCAGGAACATGGATCAGGTAACGGTAAAGGTAAATGGAATCGAAGTAAAGGTTCCCGCCAACGCAACGATTCTGGAGGCGGCGCACGATGCTGGCATCCGAATCCCGACGCTGTGCTATTTAAAAAAGATAAACGCCATCGCGGCGTGCCGCGTCTGCCTCGTGCAGGCGTCCGGCGTGCGCGGCCATGCGGCCGCCTGTGTTCAGCAGGTTGCGGACGGCATGGAGATTCAGACCAACACGCCGGAACTGCGCGCGGCGCGGAAGACCACGCTGGAGCTCATTCTGAGCAACCACCGCATGGACTGCCTCAGCTGCGACCGTAACGGAGACTGCGAACTGCAGTCGCTTGCCCGCGAATATGGCGTGGATCAGTACAAGTACATGGGCAAGGAAGACCTAAAGCCCCAGTATGAGCGCAGCGCGCCGCATCTGGTGCGCGACAACAGCAAGTGTATTCTCTGCCGCCGCTGCGTCGCGGTTTGCAATCAAAACCAGCATGTTGCCGTCATCGGCACGAACGAGCGCGGCTTCGATACGCACGTTGGCAGCCACTTCGATCTGCCGCTGGCCGAGACCAGCTGTATTCACTGCGGACAGTGCATCTCCGTCTGCCCGACGGGGGCTCTGTGCGAACGGGACGACACACATCTCGTTTGGGACGCGCTCGCGGACAAGAGCAAACACGTGATCGTCGCGCCGGCGCCCTCCGTACGCGTTCAGCTGGGTGAGTGCTTTGGCATGCCGATTGGCACCAACGTTCAGGGCAAACTGGCCACCGCGTTGCGCCGCCTTGGTTTTGAAAAGGTGTTCGACGTGGACTTCGCCGCGGACGTGACCATTATGGAAGAGGGCACCGAGCTGCTCGACCGCCTGAAAAACGGCGGCAAGCTGCCGCTGATCACCTCCTGCTCGCCGGGCTGGATCAAGTTCTGCGAGTATTACTTCCCGGATATGATCGAGAATCTTTCGAGCTGCAAGAGCCCGCAGCAGATGTTCGGCGCGCTCGTGAAAACCTATTATGCCGAGAAGATGGGCATTGATCCGAAGGACCTCTTCGTCGTTTCCATCATGCCCTGCACGGCAAAGAAATTCGAGTGCACGCGGGACAATGAAAACGCCGCTGGCGTTCCGGATATCGACGTTTCGCTGACCACGCGCGAGCTGGCCAACATGATCAAGCGCGCGGGCATCCGTTTTACCGAACTGCCGGACGAGGAGTTCGATCCCATGCTCGGCGTCGCGTCCGGCGCAGCGCATATCTTCGGCGCGACCGGCGGCGTTATGGAAGCGGCGCTTCGCACCGTCGCCGAAATCGTTACCGGAAAACCGCTGGACAATCTGGATTTTACCGATGTTCGCGGCGTTGCGGGCTGCAAGGAAGCGGAATACGATCTTGCGGGCACCAAGGTGCGCGTTGCCGTCACAAGCGGAACGGAGAATGCCTTCCAGCTGCTTGAAATGGTGCGCAAGGGCGAAGCGGACTACCATTTCATCGAGGTGATGGCCTGCCCCGGAGGTTGCGTCAACGGCGGCGGACAGCCGCACCAGCCCGGCGAAGTCCGCAACTTCCATGACCTGCGTGCGGAACGCGCCAAGGGCCTTTACGGTCAGGATAAAGAGATGAAACTGCGCAAGAGCCATGAGAATCCCTTTGTGAAGGAGCTCTACGATACCTACCTCGAAAAGCCCGGTTCGCACAAGGCGCACCACATTTTGCACACGACCTACGTCAAGCGCAAGGTGTATTGATCGATAATCCCGGTTACGCGCAAAGGCTCCCGTCTGAGAAGACGGGAGCCTTTCTGTTGATAAGGCTGGTTTTCTGGCTTTTTTGGAACCTTCGTGTTATAATCAAACGCTAAAAGAAAAACCCGCGAGGCGGGAGAGGAGATTTTTTATATGACCGGAGCGGAACGCGCCGTATTTCGAAAAGAAGCGAACACGCTGAAGCCGATCATTCAGATTGGCAAAGAGGATATCGGGGAAAACCTGATCAAAACCGCGGACGAAGCGCTGGCCAAGCGGGAGCTCATTAAGCTCGCTGTGCTGGAAACGAGCACGCTGAGCGCGAAGGAAGCGGCAAACGCTCTCGCCGAAACGCTGGGTGCGGACGTGATTCAGTGCATCGGCCGCAAATTCGTGCTTTACCGGAAAAAACCGGAGGACAAGTAATGGCACAAAACGGCCGATTTGGCTAAAATAAAAAACGACCGGATCCACATCCGATCGTTTATTTTTTGCTAGAACAGGCGGAAAACCGAGGCGTTGAACCAGGAATATCCCAAATCGTAATAGGGAATCCATTTCATCGTCATAGCGACGCCGCCAACGACCCAGACGAGCAGCAGACAGATGATCACCAGCACCACGATGGTGAATCCCTGACCGGAACGTTTATGCGGATGCGCCTCCACCGGTTCTTCGAACATTTCTTCCCGCGCGGAACGAGCGGACGAACGCGAACCCTTGTCCCGGACTGATTCCGCCGCTCTTGCAGACGGCTGCTTTTCCGCATACGGCTGGCGCGAAGACTGCTTTGACGCGGACTGTGCCTGCTGTGGTAAGGCGGGCTGACTGTCATACAGTTCGTTTTCCAGTTCGTTTTCAATATAATTCATATCGACGCCAATCTGCGCGTAAGCCGAAATATTCCGCTCAATCAGATCGCCGAACCAAAGCGACCAGCCGTCGTCCTCCGGCTGCTGCTGAACAATGGTCACGAATTGACCGAAGGTTTGCCGCGCAGCTTCCCGCGCGAGTTCTTTATCCTGCGTGCGTTCGAACGCGCGCTGATAGACGGCGTTGCCATAAGTGGCAACGAGTTCTTTGATTGCGCTTTTATCTCCGCGGCGGATTCGGCGCACCAACTCTTCGAGTTGCATAGCGGTACTCCCATTCGAAAGATAACGTATTATAACATGTTTTGGCGTAACTGCAAAGGGCGCGGCGAAGCCCCGCGCGCGGGGCAGCATGGCTGTTCCGCCGAAAGAAGCAGGAATTCAGGTTTTCATTGACAAACACACTGTATTCGGGTATAGAATTATACTTTGTTGGTATATGGAACGCGAATACCCTTCTTTGGAGGAGATGACATGCAAACAGACGTTGTGATTGTTGGCGCGGGACCTTCCGGTATCTTTACCGCGCTGGAAATGCGCAGGCACGGCAGCAAGCAGAAGATCATTCTTGTCGAAAAAGGCCTTGCGGTCGAACAGCGCCGCTGTCCGAAAAGCATAACGGGACGCTGCGTCAACTGCAAGCCCTACTGCCATATTACGACCGGATTTTCCGGCGCGGGCGCGTTTTCGGATGGGAAACTCTCGCTTTCCTACGAGGTTGGCGGCGATCTGCCGACGCTGGTCGGCGAACAGCGCGCGCAGGAAACGATTGACTATACCGATGCGATTTATCTCGAATTCGGCGCGGATGAGCATATTGAAGGCATCAGCAATACCGACGCGGTCAAGGAAATCCGCCGCCGCGCGATTCGCGCCGGGCTGAAACTGGTGGACTGTCCGATTCGTCATCTCGGCACGGAAAAGGCGCAGGATATCTATTATGCCATTGAACAGTATCTGCTGCAGCAGGATGTGGAGATGCTCTTTGGTCATGCCTGCGAAAACCTGATTCTGGAAAACGGCGCCTGCCACGGCGTTCTCGTGAACAACGGAACGAAGCAATTCGAGATTCGTGCAAAAAACGTGGTGGTCGCAACCGGGCGGCGCGGCGCGGACTGGCTGGAGAGCCTCTGCGCGGAGCATGGAATTGCGCACCAGCCGGGCACGGTGGATATCGGCGTACGCGTCGAGGTTCGAAACGAGGTTATGGAAACGGTCAACGAAGTGCTCTACGAGGGCAAGCTGATCGGCTATCCGCAGCCGTTTCGGAACAAAGTGCGCACCTTCTGCCAGAACCCGGGCGGATTCGTGAGCCAGGAAAACTACGACAACGACCTTGCCGTTGTCAACGGACACTCCTATAAGGAAAAGAAATCGCCGAATACGAACCTTGCGATTCTCTGTTCCCACAACTTCAATGTTCCATTCGACCAGCCGATTGCCTACGCGCAGAAGGTTGGCGAGCTGACCAACATGCTGGGCGCCGGGCATATCCTCGTCCAGCGCTACGGGGACATTCTGGACGGCAAGCGCACCTGGCAAAAGGAGCTTTCGTTTTCCAACGTGGTTCCAACGCTGCCGGACGCGGTAGCGGGGGATATTACGGCGGCAATGCCGTACCGAGCGATGACGAACATTATCAACTTCATTCAGGCGGTGGACCAGGTCGTGCCGGGATTTGCCGCGGCGGAAACGCTGCTCTATTCGCCGGAACTAAAGTTCTATAGTAACCGCGTGAAGATGGACGACCGCTTCACGACCAACATCGCCGGATTCTACTCGCTGGGCGATTCCAGCGGCTGGACGCGCGGATTGATGATGGCCTCCGTGATGGGGGTTCTCATGGGGCGCCGGCTTGCGGAAGAAGAAAAATAAGAAGACAAGGGGCTGCCCAATGGTGGGCAGCCCTCTTTTGAGATTGACACGCGAAGCAGTTTTTATCTCGTGCGGCTCGAAAGATTCACCGTAATGTTGCCGCGCGTCGCATGCGAGTAAGGGCACACCTGGTGCGCTTCCTGCGTGAGGCTTTCGGCAAGCGCCGCGTCGTCGGTATCGATGATGGCGACAAGATCAACCTCCAGCTGGAAGTTGCCGGAATCATTGCGACCGATCCCCACGGTGGCCTGCACATCCGGCGCGGGCAGATGCAGCCGTCGCACGCGAATCGCGTGCTGCAGCGCGCTGCCGAAGCAGGCAGCGTAACCTGCCGCGAAGAGCTGTTCCGGATTGGCTCCTTCCTGCTTTTTCCCGCCCAGACCGGCAGGCAGGGCCATTTCAAAATCGATCGGGCTATTCTCCACGCGGACATGTCCATCCCGTCCGCCGGTTGCATAGGCTGTGGCTTTGTAGTCGATGTTCATAACGCACCTCCATATTTGATGATTTGATTATACATCACAAAAATAAGAATGATTATGACTTTCTTACATATGGCTTTTTGCTTTGGAGTTTTTGGAGGAAATCATGTCGCTTATCTGTTCCGAAGTCGAATTGTGTGAAGCCGCGCGGGCGATTTCATCCGCTTTAATGAAAAGCGAAAAGGTGCTGTTGAAGGTACGGGAGGGTTCGCCGCAACATCGCCTGACGGCGGAGAACATTCGCGCGTTTCAGATTGCCTTGGCACTGATTCGGCATGAGCAAGGGGCGCAGGGAGCGTTTGCATTCGATAAAGACGAGCTGTTGCGGGCGCGTGAGGCGTTCGACTCCGTCCGTTCCCGCGTAGAAAAAATACTGCCGAAGTTTGCGGCGGGCACGCCGCAGCATACGCTCGCGGTAAGAAGGATACGCGCGTTTGAAATAGCAGTCTGCTTGATTCAAAGGTATTTGGAAAACAAATCGTAACGAGCAAAAAACGCTCGTTACGATTTTATATGGAAAGAGATTTCGCTTGGAAAATCTGGTATGTAGGGACACGGAGTTATGGTTAGTTGCCGCAATAGATTCAGACCAGAAAAGGAAGAGGAATCATCGCTTCGAGAAGCACTTTTCGAGATTAGTCCGTCACTTTTTGCAAGACAGGTTTATACTTCTTTTCTATATAAATCACGACAGCCCAAGCCATTAAATGGGATAGAATCATAAAAGGCGATAGCGGGAACAAAAGAAGAAGAACAAATCCTGCTGTATTACTCAAACCATGCAAGATCGCTAAAAGAGGGATGGATTGGCTTCTTTCGAACACAAAATTAGTGATATAGCTCATGGCAACGATGCCTGCGGTGAAACCAATCAAGGACGGAATCATAACAAATGGGCTTTGTTCCCAATATAACATAATCATCATCGGATAATGCCAAACAGCCCAAATCAGTCCGCCTTTCCAGGAAGCCGACCAAAAGTTAGCTTCCTTTTGGCGCAAGTGAGTGTATAAAGCACCGCGCCAGCCAAACTCCTCTGTTCCGCTGGTTATAACATTTGAAATAAAGTAGACCAGAATGGCAAGCAATATTGCACCAAACGATTTTGTTTTATCCATCTCAACTCGAGTTGCGAGACTCAAGATGATACCGGGTAACATGATAATGAGCGGGATACAAAGAGCAAGTACAATACTGAAACCAGAAACCTTGCCAGGAAAAAACTCCTTTCGATGACTATGGGAAAACAAATATCCCAAAAGCGGGCCATAAACACCCAACGCAAAAACACCTGGAATCCATCCACTGTCTTTGCCTAGATTCTGAAGTGTTTCGAACAATGTTCCGCTTGTCGAAAGAATGCTGCCCCGCGTTAAGCTGATGACAAATGCTCCGATCCAACAAGCCCATGTCCAACCAAATGCAATGCCGAGATATACTCCTATGTTCTTCTTCATACCGCTCTCTCCATGCAAACAGAATTTGAGTTGAGTGACCAAGAGAAAATGAATTCTTGAACAGAATCGGAGTCCTTTCGTTGCTTTATCGCTGTTTAATAGAAAGCAAGCGATATTGTTCCGGGGGCTTTGTTCCTTAGACTGATCAAGAATTCATTTGGCTTATAGTCATTTCATTCGAAAGACGCTCGGATTTACTTGATTTTGAATCACTCCATAAAGTCGAATTCCCATTCGCCGAGGCGGATTCCGTCGCCATCCTTCGCGCCCATTTCGCGAAGAGCCGATATGATGCCGTTCTTCACGAGCAACTGCTGGAAACGGCGCATGGAAATCTCGTCGTCCGGGTCGGTGGTATCCAGCAGCTTTTCCACATCCCCGCCGGTGACTTCGAAGACCCCGTCGTCCCCGCGCGTAATATGGAATCCCGGCTCGTAGGCCGAACCCTCGACGAGGTCGGTTTCCTCGTAGCGCAGCACCGGCGGCAGTGTGTCGAGCACCTGTACGACGCGGTCGAGCAGCGCCTCGAACCCCTGGACGGTGGCCGCTGAAACGGGGAATACCTCCACGTTTGGGTATTCTTCTTTGAACCGCGCGAGGTTTTCTTCCGCTTCCGGCAGGTCGGTCTTGTTTGCGGCGACCAGCTGGGGAATCTCGGTCAGCAGCGGCGAGAACTTCTTCAGTTCATCGTTGATCTTTTCGTAATCTTCGATTGGGTCGCGCATCTCGCTGCCGGAGATGTCGAGCACGTGTACGAGCATCCGCGTGCGCTCAATGTGCCGCAGAAAATCGTGCCCAAGCCCTGCGCCTTCCGCCGCACCCTCGATAAGGCCGGGGATATCCGCGAGTACGAACGAGCGGTTGTGCCGCGAGGCAACGCCGAGGTTCGGGGAGAGCGTCGTAAAATGATAGGCCGCTATCTTGGGCTTTGCGGCGGTTAAAACGGAGAGGATGGTCGATTTTCCGACGGACGGGAGGCCGACGAGCCCCACGTCCGCAATCGATTTGAGTTCCAGCTCCACTTCGTATTCGAGCGTTTTTTGGCCGGGCTGGGCAAAGCGCGGCGCCTGTCGCGTGGAGGTTGCAAACTTCGCATTGCCCTTTCCGCCGCGCCCGCCATGCAGGACGACGCGTTCCTTGCCGCCCTCGCTCAGATCCGCGAGAATTGCGCCGCTCTCCACGTCCCGAACGATGGTGCCGATGGGCACGTGGATGATCAGCGGCTTGCCGTTTTTTCCGGAACTGAGCGCGGCCTGACCCGGCGCGCCGTTCTCCGCGCGGTAGAAACGCTGGAATTTAAAGTCCAGCAGAGTGGAAAGATGCGGGTCTGCGAAGAACACAACGTCTCCGCCGCGCCCGCCGTCCCCGCCGTCCGGCCCGCCCTGCGCAACGTATTTTTCCCGATGGAAGGATGCGTGACCGTCCCCGCCGTTGCCGGCTTTCATGACGATTTTCGCATGATCGACAAATTGCATGTTATCCCTTATTCTTTCTGTTTTACACTGTTCGGTTTCGCCTTTTTTGCGGGAGTTCCCGCGCCAGCCTTCCGCGGGGCCTGCCGGTATTCGCAGAGATGGTTCAGCGGGCAGATTTCACATTTCGGCTTTCTTGCTTCGCAAATCTGGCGCCCGTGGTAGATGAGCCAGTGGTGCGCCGCCGTCCAGTCTTTGCGCGGGATGGCCTGCTGCAGCTGTTCCTCGGTTTTCTCGACGTTGCTTGCCTTGGCAAGACCAATGCGGTTGCTCACGCGGAACACGTGCGTATCCACGGCAATGGCGGGAATGCCAAAGGCGTTGCTGGCCACGACGTTCGCGGTCTTTCGCCCGACGCCGGGCAACGTTTGCAGCTTGTCCAGATCGGCGGGCACTTCGCCGCCGAATTGAGCAACGAGAATCCGCGCGGTTTCGAGAATATGCTGCCCCTTCATGCGGTAGAACCCGCAGCGTTTGATGTAGGGAAAGAGCTCCTCCTCCGTCATGGCTGCGAACTGCTCCGGCGTGTTCGCAACGGGAAACAGCTCGCGCGTGCATTGGTTGACCATCACGTCCGTGCACTGCGCGGAGAGAATGGTCGCAACAAGCAACTCAAACGGCGAACGGAACTCCAGCGCGGGTTTCGCGTTCGGGTAGGTTGCTGCAAGTATCGTGAGCGCTTCGTTTTTTCCGGCGCGGCTGAGCATCAGGTGCGGATTTTTCCGCTGTGGTTGCGGACGATGATATGCGCGAGCGAAAGCGCAAGGTCGAGGATTTCCTTTTCGTCCTGTCCTTCGAGCATAATGCGCACGAGCGGTTCCGTGCCGGAGGCACGAATCAAAACTCGCCCGTTCTTGCCGAGCTTCGCTTCAATTTCTTTCGTGAGCGCCTGCAGCTCGGCGTCCGCGATCGCGTCGGCTTTCTTTTCGTTTTCGACAATAACATTCACCAGCACCTGCGGGTACTGCGGAATGCGCGCGGCAAGTTTGCTCAGGCGTTTCTTTGTTTCCGCGACGACGCCGAGCAGCGCGATGGCGCTCATCATGCCGTCGCCGGTCGTGTTTTTATTCAGGAGAATGATGTGGCCGCTCTGCTCTCCGCCGATCATATAGCCGTTTTGCAGCATGTTTTCCAGCACATAGCGGTCGCCAACCTTGGTTTCGACAATGTTGATGCCGGCTTCCTTGAGCGCGTTTTTCAGGCCGAGGTTGCTCATGACGGTGAGCACGAGCGTATTCTTTACGAGTGTTCCGTGCGCCTGCATGGCGAGCGCGAGGATGCCCATCGCTTGGTCGCCGTCCACGATGTTTCCATATTCGTCACAGGAGATCAGCCGGTCCGCGTCGCCGTCGAACGCGAAACCGAGATCCGCACCGTAGTTGACCACCATCTCCTGCAGGCGCTCGGGATGCGTGCTGCCGCAGTGGTCGTTGATGTTAATGCCGTCCGGCGCGCAGGATTTTGCGATGACTTCCGCACCCAGACGTTCGAACACCTCCTTGGCAATGAAGGAGGCCGCGCCGTTTGAGCAGTCCACGACGATACGCAGGCCTTCGAAACTGTATTCGGACTGCTCGACAAGATAGTCGCAGTAATCCTTTTTTGCCCGTACCGCGGAGATGATGCGGCCGACTTCCCGGCCTTCGGGATGCGGAATTTTCTCTCCGCTGGCGATGATCGCTTCAATGCGATCCTCGATTTCGTCCGAGAGCTTGAATCCGTTTTTGTCGAACCATTTGATTCCGTTATATTCCATGGGATTGTGGCTCGCGGAGATCATGACCGCCGCGTCCGCTTCGTACAGCCGGACGAGATACGCCATGGCGGGCGTGGGAAGGATGCCGACGTCCAGCACGTCCCCGCCGACGGAGCAGATACCCGCGGAAAGCGAAGCACCGAGCATGGGACCGGATTTGCGGGTATCCATGCCGATCAGGATACGGGGCGAATGCACCTCGTTGGTCAGCACGTATGCGCCGACCGCGCCGATTTGATACGCCAGTTCGCAGTTGAGGTCGCGATTCGCAATGCCGCGGACGCCGTCCGTTCCAAAGAGTCTAGCCATATGATAATCTCCTGTGTCGTCAAAGATGGCCGAAGCGATGCAAGGCGTGCAGCCGTTCCGGTCTCGGTATTCATACGCGGGTCAGTGGCAGGAGTGATATTCCAGCGCGCTGGTTGCGGCAACCGCGCCGTCCGCGCAGGCGGTAATCACCTGGCGAAGCGGCGTGTTGCGGATATCGCCCGCGGCGAACACGCCGGGGATGCTTGTGCGCATGAATTCGTCGGTCACGATGCTTCCGGCTTCGTTGAGCTGAACAAGATCCTTGACCAGTTCGGTTCGCGGAACAATGCCGACCGCGACGAATACGCCACTGACGGGCAAAACCCGCGCGAGAGACGTTTTTTTATCCAGAATTTCAAGACCTTCCACGTGTTTTTCACCCTTGAGGGAGAGCGGAATGCAGGAAAGCGCAAAGTGGATGTTGGGAACTTGTTTCGCTTTTTCCACCAGAACGGCGGCCGCGCGGAATTCGTCCCGTCGGTGGACAACCGTTACGCTCGTGCAGAAACGGGAAAGGTAAAGTGCGTCGGAAATTGCCGTATCCCCTCCACCAACGATGGCAACGTCCTTTTCCTTAAAAAAAGCACCGTCGCAGGTTGCGCAATAGCTCACACCCGAACCGACCATTTCATCCTCGCGCGGAATGCCGAGCGGACGTGCGTGCGCGCCCATACAGAGGATAACGGTTCTTGCGGTGTCCTCCCGATCCGGCAGAAGAATCTTCTTCTCCGCGCCATCCAGCACAAGCCCGGTCGCGCCGGCATACTCCACTTTAAGGCCGAATTTCTCCGCCTGTTTTTGGATCAGTGAACCGACTTCGTAACCCACCACGCCGTCCGGAAAACCGGGATAATTCTCCACCAGCGGTGTTTTGGCAATCTGGCCGCCGGGAAAGAGCTCTTCGTACAGCGTTACGCTTGCGCCGCCGCGCGCCGCATAAAGACCGGCCGATAAGCCGGCAGGGCCGCCGCCGATGATTGCAATATCGGAATACATACGCAACAAACCTCCGAAACGGTAAAAAAGTATTATCAGTATATCGAAGCAGCGGGGAAAAAGCAACGAATGTGGAACCCTTCCGCGTGACAAGGGCACAAAGCGGGGATCAATCGCTGCCGAGCGCGCCCGGCAGCCAGGCAACGGAGCAGCTTTGAAAGCCTTGAACGACATAACCCGCGTCGAGATAGCGTGCGGAATCCGCGCTGTCGATCAGATAGATTTTCGCGCCAAGCTCCGGCTCATCGGGAGGTTCAATCACATATCGGCCAAAGGCATAGGGGGTTGGATCGTCGGGATTTTCGTATTGAGCGGTTTCCCGATAGACTGCCGGATCGAGCTTCGTATAGAACAATATCTTTGTATAACGCGCCGGATTACGCCAAACGATGGTGTCATCCGAGAGTGACTCGGCATAGGACAGCGCGCTGCGAACCTCCGGCTGGAATTCGGTGGCGAGTTCGTTTTGTCCCGGACCGAAATAATAGACCGAAAATGCGAGAAATGAAACGCAATAGAGCGCGATCAGGCCGCCCCCGATTACCTTATGCGGGAGGTCAATGAGGCGCCTGAGCCCGATGACGCAACAGTAGATGAGCGGCAAGTGGATGGCATTTATCCGGTTGATATTGATTCTTGTGAGCAGTAGCGAAAGCAATACGGCGGCAAACAGCCAAAGAAGCAGAAAGAAATCCGGCGCAAACCGACGCGCGCGAAATGCGCGAATGCTGTTCTGCACGGCCGTGAAGAACCCATAGAGGATGATGGGCGCAGAGAACATATAGTAGAGTCCGAAACCGGGGAAACTGCCGAAGACCGTGTCGTCCGTTTGTCGGAGAAACAGCTTGAGCAGCTGCAGATAGGAGCCTGGACGAATGAGGTTTCGTAAAACAAGATCCCCGCTGCGCCAGCCGAACATCCCCGGAATGGACAACCACGACGCTTTGATTTCTGGCAGAGAACCCTGATTGATCAGCATGAGCAGAATGAGCGGAAGCGCAAACAGAAACAGGAGCAGTACAAACCCGATCGTCCAGCCTGTGATGCGCGCATTTTTCGAGAACAGCGCGTATAGAATCTGACATCCGACAACGATTGGCACAATCAGCCATAGAATAGCATAGGTATACAGACTAAGTCCGTAACACAACGCCGAGAGCAGATAATATGCCGGATGCTTTTGCAGTCCGAGCACAAAAAAGTACAGGCCGAAGAGTAAAAATGCGGGAGCCAGATTGGATTCCAGCGCCCAACGGCACATCATGATATGCCAGGGATTCATTGCCAGCAGCAGCAGGCCTATGAGCGCAGTTTTTTCATCCGACAAACGCTTAAGCAGCAGATAGAATACCGGCAGACAAAGACAACCGATAAGCGCCTGCGGAAGACGGATGGCGAAGATCTCAAGCCCGAAAACCGAAATAGCCGGCATCATCAGGTAGGTTTCCAGCGCGTTCATTCCGTCGCCCCATGCCTCGAGATAGACGGGATTATGGTATCCGCTGATGTCCACGCCGGTTTTCAAAAGGGAATAGGATTCGTAAGCCGCCATTGCTTCGTCCTGATTGATGCCGTCCGGCATCGTACCAAGATACAGCAAGCGAACCAGGATGCCGAGCAGGATCAGCGTAAGAACGAGTGGCGTTTTCCAGCGTTTTATATTAAAATTCCATTTCATCTTTCTAAAACATCCCTTATCACATTTTTAAATGAAAGAGAGGATACCGGTTCCTTGCGTACAACTATTCGCCGGTTTCATCCGGTAAATACGCAACCGCCATGCGGTCGAAAATCTCCACCGTATAGCCCGCGTCGAGATATGCCTGCGCATCTTCGTCCTGCAGCACATAGACGTCGCCCTGAAGCTGTGCTTCTCCGGGGTTTTCAAACTGGAATTTTCCGAACGTGGTTGGAATCTTGTTGGACGTATCCGGAAAAACGGCTATGCTCCTATAATCCTCCACAGGGATTGCAAGATAGTATAGGACCTTAACATAACCGCTCTCCGTACGGCAAACAATGGTGTCGTCGGACTGCTCGTTTGCAAAAACAAGCGCTTCCCGCGTACCCGGCCGGTAGTGATCCGCGAGCTCTTTTCTGCCGTCCCCAAAGTAATAACCGGCAAATGCGAGAAAGCTGGCCGCATACGCGATTGCGACCGCTTGGAACACCGTCTTTTTGCGCAGATACAGCAGTTGTCTGAGGCCAAGCGCCAGAAACGCAATCAGCGGAAGGTAGAGAAAATTGCTGCGGTTGATATTGACGATATCGATCAGCAGGCAAACGGACAACCCCGCGAGAAGCTGGCTATGGATCAGCGCTTCTGCGGAGAACATGCGGTTGCGGAGCGCGGAAAAGACGGATTTGATGGAGCAGAGCACCCCGTACACGATGAATGGCAATGAAAACAGATAGAACAATCCGAACTGCGGGAAGCTGTTGTAGAGGTAGCCGTCGCTTTGCGTGACGAGTAATTGGAACAGCCGGTAGAACGATTGCAGGTTAAACAATCCCTCCGTCGTAAAAACGCTGCTGCGATATTCCGGCATGTGCGGAATGGAGAGCACGGCGCTGCGTATTTCCGGAATCCATCCCTGATTGACGGCGATAAACAGGACAAGAGGCAGCGCGGCCAGCAGCAGGATTCCCGCAAATCCGAGCGTATACGCGCGGATGCGTATTTTTTTCGTCCAGATCAGGCAGACGAACTGGAGGATCAGCAGGATTGGTAAAACGACCCATACCGTTGCGTAGCTATAGAGACTGAGCCCGTAAAACACCGCGGAGAGCAGAAAGAAACCGGGATGCCGCTCCAAGCCCAGCAGAAAGAAAAATAACCCGAAGAGCAGAAACGCGGCGGCAAAATTGCAATCCAGCGCCCAGCGGCTCATCATAATGTGCCAGGGACTGATTGCGAGCAGCGCATAGCCGATCCAGGCGGTCGGCTTGTCGAAGATACGGCGCAGGAGCAGAAAGAAGACCGGCAGGCAGAGCGTGCCAATTACCGCCTGCGGCAGCCGAATGGCGAATTCCGTCAGTCCGAAGGCTCGAATGCAGGGAACCATGAGCCAGCTTTGCAAAATACTCTGGCCGCCGCCCCATGCAACGAAGTAGACCGGATTACAGTAGCCGTTGAGATCGGTCCCGCTCCGGAGCAGTGTAAACGCCTGGTAAGCGGACATCGCCTCATCGCAGTTTACGCCGCGTGGAACCTGTCCCAGCGCGTAGAACCGCATAAAAGCTCCTGTGAACAGAAGGAGCAGAAACAGACCTGCCCGAAACGTGCGCGAGTGGATGAACTGTTGAAACCGAGTCATAGATTCCTCCCGATGGAAAACTTCCGCGTCGGCCGCTGACGCGAATGGATAAATGAAGAATGGAACACAGATCGGAATAAAATAGGAAACGCCGCAATAGAATAACCCGTCGGCCTTTAAGAAGAAGTATACCACGATTTCCAGTACGGGAGAAAGGTTTGCCGTATGCGTTCTTTGATCCAAAGAGGTTTGACGCGTTCGAAAACCTTGCGTATACTACAAACAGACAGAGCAATTCCGCGTGTATCGGGAGGAGCCTTCGCAATGAATCAGGGTAGTTTGCTGTTTGACCGCAACCAGGACCGGGGGATCGCACGCGGTGCGTCCCTGCTGATCACCGTCGCGTTTCTGGCGCAGATCGGCTATATCATCGTTCGCTATAAATACTTCACCTATATCCTGCGTGAACAGGTGATGACCACGCCCATGTTTGGCTGGCTGCTGATGGGATACGTTCTATTTGCGGCTCTTTTCCTGTTTCTCCACTTCCGGCTGAATCGGGCGGGGTTCCGCTCGCCCTGGGTTTGGGGCACGGCGATTTTTCTGCTCGCACTGGCTCTGCGGTTTTTTGCCTATGCGCACATTTTTTATAAACCGACCAGCGATTTTCAGAATTATTACGATATTGGCGCAGCGTTTGTGCGCGGCGATTATTCCTTTATAGCGAGCAAAGCCGCGGGTTATCATATTTCAAGTTTCTCCGGTCTGGGCGTGATCAACGGTCTGATTCTGCTGCTTTCCGGTACGTCCGTTCGCGCGTTCCAGTTTGCGCAGTGCGTTATTTCGTCGTTTTCCTGCGTGGCAACCTATCTTATCGCGCGGCGCTTTGACGAAGCAAGCGCACCCGCCGCGGGGGTGCTTTTTGCGCTGTATCCCGCGAACATCGTTTTTTCACAGGTAACGAGCAATCAGCACATTGCAACGCTCTTTGCGCTGCTGTCGATCTGGCTGATGCTGCTGGCGTTTTCGGAACCGGGTTTCATCAAAGCGGGCGCATTTTCCCTGGGCGGCGGGGTTCTGCTGCTGCTGAGTTATTTTTCGCATCCTTCCACGGCGACAACGCTGCTTGCCTTTGGCCTGTTCTGGCTCGTGCTGCTGCTTTCCGCGCTGCGTAAGCGCAGGGAACTGCTGCGCTTGCTGCTGATTGGCGCTGTATTCTGCGCCGGTTTTTTCGTGCTGCGCGCGGGGACATATGCGGTTCTGCGCGCAACGGGACTGAGCCAGCCTTCCGCCGCGAATTCCAGCTATCTGACAAAAGTTGTCATCGGCCTTAACCCCGAGACGACCGGGGCATACTCCGAGTCGGACTGGGGAATGGTCTGGGCGCAGCCGGAAAGCGAGCAGAATGCGTTTTGCCTCAAGGTCATTCGGGAGCGGCTCAATCAGCCGGATCTGTATGGCTTCTTCGATACGAAACTGCTGCGCATGTGGATGGTACCGGACACCAGCTTCGGTTGGGCAACGACGGGCACGCTTTTGCCCGCTCAAACGGGCGATGGCGGGATCGCCGCGAGTTCCTGGCTGGCGGGGGCGGCGCTGCTCGACTTCTTCTATGTTGCGGGAATCTTCTTCTTCGCGTGGGTTGGCGGGCTGTTCCGGCGGCGCGGGAACGCGGGGGATCTGTTGCTTTGGATCTTCATGGGCTGGATTGGCGCGCATTTCTTTCTTGAGATTCAAACGCGCTACCGCTACTTTGGCATGCCGTTTCTGATCATTTTCGCGGCGTTTGGCGTTTATTGTCTGCTGGGCGGCGCGGGAAATCTGCTGCGCCGGAAGCGGGCAAAAACGCCTGGCGTACAATAAACGTTCAGTTACCAGCCAAAAACGCGCCGCGGTCATTCCGCGGCGCGTCTGTTAATTTCCGGTTCGTTTTTCAGATAATAGCCCGTTTGGCGCTTTTCCAGCAAATTTTCTGCGCAGAGCGCTTTCAGGCGGCGCAGCAGGTGGCGATAGCTTACGCCAAGCTGTTCGGCAACGTCCGTAAGCCGCTCGGAGAAAATCCCGTTCTGCGCGCTGTGCAGCAAATAGGCGCATAACCTCGCTTCGAATGGCCGAAGGATGATTTCGGTGGTGTTTGAAACGCTTGCGTACAGCTTATCCGCCAAACCGTGACCAAGGCGCAGGACAAACGGCAGGTTTGCCAGCAAAACCGGCGCGTAAACGGCCAACGGCAGGACGATGCACGTAAGCGGCGTCATTGCCTGCACGGAGGAGATCGCTGTGTGCCTGCTCATCATCAGCTCGATATCGCCCATGATTCCCTCGGAAATATAGTAGCATAGCAGCAGGTTGCGCCCGCCCTTTTCGCTCATGCAAACCTTGGCTTTGCCCGAAACGAGAATGTAGACGTATTCGATAGCGCTCCCCTCCATCAGAAACCACTCTCCGCGTTCGCAGCGCAACAGCGCCGCGGCGGACAGGTCGATTCCGCCCAGATCGTAATCCGCGAGTATTTGGGCATGCTGCGGCGTTAGTTTCAGCTTTTGCATTTCGGTTTCCTTTCCGCGCGGAAAAGGCGCTCCGCTGCGTTGAGTGTGACACATGTCATATTCGCTGTCAAGCGGTTCGATTATACTCATCCTGCCGGTCATCGCGTCGCAGCGCGCATATGCCTGCTGCGACGAGCGAAGCGGCGTGGGGTGAAAAAAAGCATGTATTATCTCATATCCTTATTCATCGGCATTCTGGTTGCCGTTATGATCGCCCTGAACGGTGGACTGACCTCGCTGTATGGCGTCTATGCGGCAACGGTCGTTATCCACATCGTGGGGCTGATTCTGATTGGCGCAATCATTGCTCTGCGCCGGGAAAAACCGTTTGCAAAACCGCAGCCGTGGCATCTTTATATCGGCGGCGTGCTCGGCGT
Organism: Eubacteriales bacterium; assembly: GCA_021373115.1. Taxonomy (GTDB): domain Bacteria; phylum Bacillota; class Clostridia; order Christensenellales; family CAG-138; genus UBA7703. The sequence continues at coordinate 64,840 of JAJFTI010000017.1, forward strand.
GGCAACAACGGCGAGCACCAATTATGCGTTCGGGCAAATCAGCCTTTCCGCAATCCTTGCGCTTGGTCTGTTTGGCCAGAGTGTTGCGGGCGTATTGGTCGATCAATTCGGACTGTTCGGCATGCGCAGGCACCGGTTCCGTGCCTATCAGCTGCCGGGTATTCTGTTCGTGGTGGGCGGTATCGCCTGGATGATGGGCAAGGAGTTCCTGCTTTTGCCGGTTCTTGCGGTATTCGGTTCGGGGGTTCTGCTGGTGGTTTCCCGGTCGCAGAACGCGCGCCTCGCGGACGAAACGAGCGTCTATGTCAGTACGTTTTTCAATTATGTGAGCGGGCTACTGACCGCGATCCTGGTTCTTCTTCTCTTCGGTTTGGGAGATCCGGTTCCGGCCGGGTTCATCCTTGCGCCGAACTGGTGGACGTATCTCGGCGGCGCAATCGGCGTAATAACCGTTTGGCTCAGCAATGTGGTTGTCGTCAGGATTCCGCAGCTGTATGTGACCTTGCTGATGTTTGTCGGCCAGGTGTTTACCGGCGTTTTGCTCGACGCGTGGATGGACGGCGTCTTTTCGGTGGAAAACATCGCCGGCGGTTTGCTGGTTGCGCTCGGCCTTACGCTGAACCTGCTCCTCGAGCGGCGTGCCTCGCGCCTGGCCGCGGCGGAACGCAACGCGATGGAATGAAACAAAAAAAGCGCACCGTGCGGTGCGCTTTGATTGAATTGCTGCTTAATAGGCGGCGAGGATATTGCCAATGTGATTTTTCAGGAACTTGTCCTTCGTATAAACGAAATTTTGGGAGACGATATAGTCCTTCCCGTCGTCCCAGCGAATGCGCTGCGTTTGATCTTCCGGGTTGGCGCGTCCCGTGACGGTGGTTGCGCGGTTGTGAATCCGGTTGGCAAGCAGGATCATGAACTGGTTCCTCTCGGGATCGACGGAGAAGTGGTTGCCGGTAAAGCCGTTGAGCGCGATGGTACGCTTCCCGAAATAAGCGGGCACTTCGCTGAAGGTCTGGACCGGCTGCTTGGAATAACACAGATAACCCATATACTGGGAATCCTCGCCATTCGGCAGTTTGCCGCCCGTGCGGTTGACGCCGATTTCCAGCACCGTTTTGCGCGGCAGCAGCGCGCCGCCGAGCAGGCCGCGCGCGAGCAGCGTCATATCGTCCAGCGTGGAAAACAAGCCCGCGTGTCCGCAGGGAGCGGGTTCGGCCGTGTTGAGCAGCCGCGCTTTCGGGTCGTGTACCGTGCCGGGCGGGCAGCCGGTATCCAGCCAGAACGCGCCGTTGACGATCCGCCGCTCGTAATTGCAGTTTACCGTTTCGCCGAGCAATTCATCCGGTACGGCACAAAAGGTGCGCTTCATACCGAGCGGGCGGATGATCCGCTCGTTCAGATAATCACCGAAAGCCATATCCGACGCGGATTCGACCACGTATTTGAGCACCATGGCGCCCATGTCCGTATAGAATTTGCGAACGGGCGGGGGACCGATCCGGATATCGAACAACAGCTCTTCCGCTTCCTTGGCGGTTGGCTGTTCGTCCATACGCGCGGCGGTCTGCAGCGCCGTTCGAAACGAGAGCAGGCCTTCGACCGTCGCATCCCGCAGATGGGAAAAGCGCTTGTCCAGGCAAAAGATCGTATCGTCGAGCCGCAATTTTCCGCGTTCCGCCAACTGGAGCACGGCAATGCAGGTAAAGAGCTTGGTGACCGACGCGAGGTCGAACACTGAATCCTCCTTCATGGGCGCTTCATCCGGAACAAACGCGCCGTCCTGCAACCGCACCTCGCGGATTTGCCCGCGGCAGAACGATTCGCCGCGTGTCAGGTCGCCGTAGGAAACCGCGATGCCGCTGACGATTTTTCGCTCATCCACAAGATGGCAAACACCCTGATCCAATTGCTCTCTGGGGGAATATGCCATGCCTTAGTTCCCGCTTGTCTGCCGCGGCGAAAAGAACGCCGCGTTCTTTTTGTTCCAGCGGGCGAGGTAACTGCGGCGCGCGGATGCGCGCTCCATTTTCGCGGGATCGTACTTTGCGTAAAACGCCGCTTCCTCCGAAACGGCGCGCCGAAGGAGCGCATCCATGGATGCAGCGTCGGCGGAAACGTCCTTTCGCCAGCTTGCTTCCAGCGCGTCCCGCTCCGCGTAGAATTCGGGTGGAATCGTTCGGCCGATGAGCGCGCGCCGGTATTGCTCCGCCGTGTTCCAGTAAGCCGCGGAAGCGCCGTCCCCCGCATTGGAAACGGGAGGGCGCGTGGGGTTTCCAAATAGATAGGGCTTGTAGAGCGAAACGCAGGGCAGCGACGATCCGGTCAGGTAAACGAGCGGAGCGTTGCCGTCCAGGCGTGCGATCATGCTCGCGGTCGTATGGTCGCCAACCGCCGCGCCGAAATGCATGCAGCAGCTTGAAACCGAACCCTGCGCAAACGGGTTATGTACGTTCGTATCGTGTGTGCGCAGCGCCTGCGTCAGAGCCGCTTCATCCCGGACGGATGGCAGCGCGCAGCCGCTCTGCCCCTGCCGCCGCTCGGAACCGGAGAAAAAAGTGAACAGCGGATCGGAATAGGTTTTCGCAAAGTCGCATATCCCCCCGCCGTAGCGGTCGCCATCCGTGCCAATGGAAAGACGGTTGCTGATGGAAGCCCGGGGGCAGGATTTGATGACCCAGCTATTCCGGCAGGTTTCGAGCACCAGGAGCTTCGCCGCGTCGAGGATCAGATACGAATTGTCGTAATAGAACTTGTGATCGAATCCGCAGTTGCCGCCCTGACCGTAGGTTTCGAGCAGTTCGATGATCACGTTTGCCGCCTGCTCCGCGCTTTGGGCCCGCTCCAGCGCAAGGCGCAGGAGATCCATACCCGTGAGCGCGGGTTTGCCATAGCCGCCCTTTGTAAACACCGCCTCGTTGCCAATGGCGACGCCCGCCTCGTTGACGCCGATTTCCGCGCCCCACATCCAGGTTGGACGCGAGAGCAGCACGGCGAGCGTTTCACGTGCCTGCGGAATAGTAATGTAGGTTGCGGCCACGCTGCCTTCCTTACAGACACGGGCGGGGTGGAACTCCGTCGCCTGCGGTTCGTTGGGACTGCGGTCGCTGTTTTTCCCGAAGAGCGCATAGGAATCGAGCAGAATACCGATTGTGTCGCACATAGAAATGCCGCCTCCTGAAAAATGGCTGAAAGAGCGATTGAAGCAATCACGAAGAAACATCCGCAGGAAGAAAACGATGGTTTTCCCCGGCATCCTGCGGACAGTATATCACATGTGCGCGGTGCGTAAAACCCGCGAAACCGCGTTTCGTTTTTCCGTTGCGCGCGGTTGTGGCATCCGCTCCGGTATGATACAATACGATGCGAACGATATGGAGGCGGCGTATGAATCTGGATCCTCTGGCGATACGAAATCTGCTCATCTGGATCGCGCTTGCGGTTTGCAATACGATTTTGCTTGGCGGTGTGCCGTGCTGGATGCGCGGCGGGGCGAAGAGCGCCGATCCCTCCGCGGCCGCCGCGGTGTTTGCGCTTGTGCTGACGATTGCCGGCGCGGCGCTTCTATATGTTTGCGGCGGGTTCGAAACACTGCTCTCGCTTTCGGCTATGCAGATCGTTTGGCTCGGCGTCTGCGGACTTCTCTCCGCGCTCACGTGGCTCAGCCTCTTTACGGCGCTCACGGGCGGACGGGTAAGCAAGGTGATTCCGGTGCTCCTCCTCTCGCAGCTCCTTACCCTCGCGGCGTCCCACTTTCTCTTTGGCGCGCCGATGGGACTCTGGAAGATTTGCTGTATTGTGCTGACGCTGCTCGGCATCGTCTTTATCGAGAGTAAAACGCAGCAGCTGCAAAGCCAGCTCTGGTTTGTTTACGCGCTGATCGCGGTTGCCGCGGCCACGGGTCTTTCGCTTGTACGGCGGGGCTTTTTAGGGGATGCGTTCGACGAGAAGGTTCTGCTGGCCGGAAGAGCCGCTTTTGCAGCCGTGTTTCTCTGGATTTTCGTTTTCGTGCGCGGCAAGAACCGTTTGCTGCAGTATGTGCAGCCACGGGCATGGGTCAGTATCTTTTTTGCCGCCGTGTTCTTTGCGGGCAGCTTTGCCGCGACCTATTTTGCCTCGCGGCGCGGGGAAATGAGCACGCTCGCACCGGTTGGCGTGCTGTCGTTTCTGTTTGCAATGCTCTTTGCGCGGATCTTTCAGAAAGAGAAACAGCCCGGCGCGGCAATCTTTGGAACGCTGCTGGTGCTGCTGGGGCAGTTTGGCATTCTAATGGGCTTTTAGCGGACGGAACCGGCGATTGCCGGCCGACCCGGGAGATATGGAAATCATAGGAAAGAATACAGGAATCATCATGGTAAAACTCTGCGTTTTCGATCTTGACGGAACCCTCGTCAATACCCTTCATGACCTGACCGACAGCTTGAATTACGCGCTGGCGGAGTGCGGGTTTCCAACGCTCACGGAAGAGCGCGTTGCCGCAATCGTTGGCCATAGCGTCCATTATATGTGTGAAAATGCCGTTCCGCCGGAGCACAAGGATCAGGCGGAGAAAGTGCTGGCAATTTATACGGCGCGTTACCGGGAGCATAACCTCGACCGCTCGAAGCCTTACGATGGAATGATCGAGGCCGCGTCCAGGATTAAACAGGCGGGGGTTACGCTCGCCGTTGTTTCCAACAAGCCGCATGCGGACACCGTTAAGGTGATTTCCCAGCTGTATCCGCACGGCATGTTCTCGCTCGTGCTGGGGCGGACGGAGAAATTCGCGGTGAAACCCGCGCCGGACGCGCTGCGTTTCGTAATGGATTTTCTGGGCGTTACGCCCGGGGAGTCGGTCTATGTCGGCGATTCGGATGTGGACGTGCAGTTTGCGCATAACGCGGGCATGCGCTGCGTTTCCGTCAACTGGGGATTCCGCTCCGTGGAGGAGATTCTTGCGGCGGGCGCAACCTGCGTTACGGGGGATCCGACCAGGGTGCCGGAGCTGGTACTCAACGATCCGGGCGAGGGCGTAATGTGCTGATCAACGTTTACGATTTTGACAACACGATCTATCGGGGCGATTCGAGCTTTGATTTCTTCCGGCACTGCGCGGTGAAATATCCGCGCGTGCTGCTCAGCGTCGCCGGTGCGCTGCCGTGGCTAATTGCGATGGTTTTTGGCCTTGCCGAAAAAACGCGCGTTAAGGAGCGCTTTTACCGCTATCTGCGGCTGGTGCCGGAGGTGGAAGAAGAGGTGGCGCGTTTCTGGCTGACGCATGACCAAAATCTGAAAAACTGGTATTTCACGCAGAAACGGGCGGACGACCTGATCATTTCCGCGTCGCCCGCATTCCTGCTGGAACCGCTGATGCGGCGGCTGGAACTGTCGTTTCTCGCTTCACGCGTCGATCCCGCAACGGGTCTTTATGACGGGCTGAACTGCCACGGCGGGGAGAAGGTCCGCCGCATGCGTGAAGCGTATCCGGAGGCACAGGTTGCGCAATTTTATTCGGACAGCCTGCACGATACGCCGCTGGCGCGGATGGCTCGCGAGGCGTTTCTGGTCAAAGGTGACGCGCTTTCGCCGTTTCCGCTGGAATAAATGCGTTTTGCGGGATTGCCGGCAAACCGCCGCAAAAAACAGCTCGTTTTTATTGCGTTCGAAGGAACGCTGGGGACAATTCGAACGGCGTTTTTAAAATCATTATGAACCGTGAACCGCGCAACAACGCGGTTTTTTATGTTTTATAACTCTTACGGCCAAAAAAGATATATTTACGGTAAGAACACATTTTGCATAAAATTCCTGCTAGAATAATGATATGCGTTGGAAGACGGCATATTTCGCGGAAAAGTACGAGTTGCTTCGCGAATAACACCGATCTTTATGCGTTTGCGGGGATATAAAACGAGCCGTTATTACGGGACGTTCCCCTTTCAGGAGGAAGCACATGAATTCTCCCATTCGCGTGAACAGCGAGGTTGGAAAACTGAAGCGCGTACTGCTGCACCGCCCCGGGCAGGAGCTGGAAAATCTCATGCCCCAGTATCTGTCGCGGCAGCTCTTTGAGGATATTCCATACCTCGTACATGCGCGCGAGGAGCACGACGAATTCGCAAGAACGCTGCGGGCGTGCGGCGTCGAGGTCTGCTACCTGCTCGACCTTGTCGCCGAAGCGGTTTTATTTTCCGGCGAGCGGGAACGGCTTGTAGACGACTTTCTTTCGGAAATCGGAATTTCCGCCCGCGGAGCCGAGCAGCCGGTGCGTGAATACTTGCTGGGCATGCCCGCGCCGCAAATGCTCAACTGCATGGCACGCGGCGTTCGCAAGAGCGATCTTGGCCGCCGGGAACCGAAGCACCTTGTGGACTTTATTGACGACGCGTACCCCTTTCTTGCCGATCCCATGCCGAATCTCTATTTCACGCGCGATCCGTTTTTCATGGTTGGAACCGGCGTTTGTATGTCCAGCATGGCAAACGCCGTCCGCGCCAGGGAAACGCTCTTTGGGCAATACCTCTTTTCAAAGCATCCGGTCTATCGGGACACGCCACTCCTGCACCAACGCAGCGATCCGTTTTCCGTGGAAGGCGGGGATGTGCTCGTGCTCTCCGGCGAGGCCGTCGCGATCGGCATTTCCCAGCGCACCGCACCGCAGGCGGTGGAAGCACTGGCCGAGCGCCTGATCGGCGAAGGGACGGGGATTGAGCGCGTACTTGCCATCGATATTCCAAAGACGCGTTCCTATATGCATCTTGATACCATCATGACCATGGTCGATCGGGACAAATTTACGATTCACGCGTCCATTCTGCCCGTCATCCGGACGTTTTCACTGACCAGGAAAAGAGGGAAGCTCGCGATCGAACCGGGAAAGCGCGGGCTTGCGGAAGCGCTGGCAAATGCGCTGCAGCTCGACCATGTTGCGCTGATTCAATGCGGCGGGAACAGCATCATCGACGCTGCCCGCGAGCAGTGGAACGACGGAACGAATACGCTGGCCGTTGCGCCGGGCGAGGTCATCGCGTTTTCGCGCAACCACGTGACGAACGGTATCCTGCGGGACAACGGAATTCTCGTTCACGAGATTCCCTCCGCCGAGCTTTCCCGCGGAAGGGGCGGGCCGCGCTGTATGAGCATGCCGCTCTGGCGGGACGAAACGGAACTGCTAAATCGGATAACAGATGAGCATGCCACTCTGGCGGGACGAAACGGAACTGCTAAATCGGATAACAGATGAGCATGCCGCTCTGGCGGGGATGACCGATATTGCCCGTGGAAGAGCGGAAAAGCGGCGGGTGTGAACGCGTCATCTTGCGCCGGGAGCGCCAATCCCATGCGTTCCAGGCATGCGGTTATATCGAATATATCTGTAAAACAAGCGATTTTCCCATAGATATTATTGAAAGCAAAAAAAATCTAAGGTATAATACCCGCAATACGTCCTGTAAACTGCGGGCGTATGCCGTTTCCGGAGGAGCGACCGGCAGCGGCCAGGAACGGAAACCCGTGGATGGGGTTCCAGATTATGGTACGGAAAGTTTGATGGAGGGTAATCATACTTATGGAAGAACGTTATCAAAACGACGTCGCAGTGCAGGTTCCGCATGTACTTCTGCCGAAAAAGGGCACGGATTATTATAAATGGGCGGTCGTTGCCTGCGACCAGTTTACTTCGCAGCCGGATTACTGGGAGGAAGCCAAACGCATCGTCGGCAAGGCGCCTTCCACGCTTGAATTGATTCTGCCGGAGGCGTATTTGGAAAAACCGGGCGAGGCCGAGCGCATCAAGAGCATTAAGGCCCACATGCGGGATTATCTCGAAAAGGGTGTTCTGGAAGAGAAGCCGCAGGGGTTTGTGCTGGTTACGCGCACGGTCGGCGGCGCAACGCGCACGGGCCTGATTCTGGCACTCGATCTGGAAGCGTACGACTACGCCAAGGGATCGACCACGCTGATTCGCGCCACGGAGGGGACGATTGTTTCCCGGATTCCGCCGCGTCTCAAAATCCGCGAGGGCGCGCCGATCGAGCTTCCGCATATCCTCGTACTGATCGACGACCCGGAGCGGACGGTCATAGAACCGCTAATCGGGAAAAAAGCGAAGCTGAACAAGCTCTACGATACGGAACTGATGCTTGACGGCGGCCACATCACCGGCCACCTTGTGGACGGCGAAGACGATATCCGCGGCGTGCTTGACGCGCTGGCCGTGCTGAAAGACCCGAAGCACTTTTCCGCGCAATACGGTGAACGCCAGCCGATGCTTTTTGCCATGGGCGACGGGAATCACAGCTTCGCAACCGCGAAAGCGAACTGGGAAAAGATCAAGGGCAATCTGCCGGAAGGCGAACGCGCGGATCATCCCGCGCGGTATGCGCTGGTCGAGGTGGAAAACGTTCATGACGACGGAATTGTTTTCGAACCGATCCACCGCGTTGTGTTTGGCGCAAGCGGAAACAGGGCGATCGAGACCATCCTTCGCCACCTCAAGGCGCAGAACAGCTGCGCCAGGGTTGAGCTTGGCCGCCTGCCCTGCGCGCAGGGCGGAGACACACATATCCTTCCGTTCGTTACGGGCGAGGTGGAGGGCGCGTTTATCGTGAGCTGCCCGAAATCCCAACTCGCGGTCGGCACGCTGCAGGCGGCGCTCGATGAAACGATTGCGGAAATCTGCGGCGCGGAGATCGATTATATCCATGGCGCGGACGTGGTCAAGGAACTTGCTCGAAAGGGCGGCGCCATCGGCTTTTTGCTGCCTGCCATGAAAAAGAGCGAGTTCTTCTCTACGGTGATCTACGACGGCGCGCTGCCGCGAAAGACCTTCTCCATGGGAGAGGCGAACGAGAAGCGTTATTATCTCGAGTGTCGTTCGCTCGAACGGAAATAAGCGCGTAACGGTCAAGTCGGGTTTGGCAACTCGCGGCGCGCGGCAGGACGCCGTTCGGCTGTAACATAGAAACGGGGGAACATCAGTGGCAGTAAAAACAGTAAAATTCGGCGGAACAAGTCTTTGCAATGCCGAGAATTTCGCGAAGGTCAAGAACATCATTCTGGCCGACAAGGCGCGCAAATACGTCGTGCCCTCCGCGCCGGGCAAGCGTTTTCCCGGAGACGAGAAGATTACCGATCTTCTGTATTTATGCTACGCAAAGAATTCGAACGGGCTCTCGTTCGACGAGACGTTTGAGCAGATTGCCGAGCGGTACGTTGCCATTGAAACCGAGCTTGGTTTGAAGACGAACATTGCTTCGGAGCTTTCCGCCATCAAGAAAAACGTAATCGCGGGCGCGAGCGAGGATTATCTGGCCAGCCGCGGCGAATACCTCAGCGGCCTGCTGCTGGCGGACTATCTGGGCTTTGATTTTTACGACGCGGCGGAACTCGTGAGCTTCCATGCGGACGGAACCTACGACGATGAAACCACGCAGAAGTGGACGCAGAAGCTCGCGGATACGCAGAACGTCGTCGTACCAGGCTTCTACGGGCGCAAGCGCGACGGCAGCATCAAGACGTTTTCGCGCGGCGGCAGCGATATTACCGGCGCAATCGTCGCCCGCGCCGTGCAGGCGGACGTATACGAGAATTGGACGGATGTCAGCGGATTTCTGATGGCCGACCCGCGCATTGTCGATAACCCCAAGGTGATCTCTGTGGTGACCTATTCCGAATTGCGCGAGCTGAGCTATATGGGCGCGACCGTGCTGCATGAGGATGCGATTTTCCCCGTTCGCCGCGCGCAGATTCCAATCAACGTTCGAAACACGAACCGTCCGGAGGACGAGGGGACCATGGTGATTCCGGACGCGTATTTAAAGTATTACAAGCGCGAAGGCGTGCTTACGGGAGTTGCCGGACGCAAAGGGTTTACGGTTATCAGCGTGTATAAGGACAACATGCACAACGAGGTCGGCTTTGGCTACCGCCTCCTTCGCGTACTGGACCGCTACAACATTTCCTTCGAGCATGTGCCGAGCGGAATCGACACCATGAGCCTCGTGATTTCGGATTCAAAGCTCAAGGAACACCTCGAAGCCGTTCTGCGCGAAATTCAGCACGACTGCGACCCGCAGAGCATCGAGGTGCATTCCAACATGGCGCTCGTCGCAACCGTTGGCAAGGGCATGATCCGTTCGCTCGGCGTGGCCGCGCGGCTCTTTGGCGCGCTTTATGGGGCGGGCGTCAACGTTCGCATGATCGATCAGGGCTCCTCGGAAATGAACATCATCGTCGGCGTGGAAAACGACGACCTCAACACCGCGGTCAAGGCGATCTACCACGCGTTCGCGTAAGGGCAAGCACAGGACACCAAGGCTCCTCCAACCGGGGGAGCTTTTTTTGTGCAAACCTCACATTGACAATCGCTTTGCGCGGGACTAGAATGAGCTCACCGAATGTGAAAACAGAAAGTGAAGTGACAACGCGTGCTGACGAATGGCGCGAGTTCATCCACGGCGATCGACTGGTCCGACCCCGAGCAGGCATCGCTGCAAGCTAAGATTGACGTAATGCGAAACATGATTACCCGTAACCCCATGTCCTATTCGGAGAAGGATGAGCTGGTTCGAATGCATCTGGCGGAGCAGGCAAAGCGTGCCGAGGCGGATCAGGCAGCCGCCCGAAAAAGCAGTCGAAACGGCTGGGATATCTGAGCTGGAATCTGGCGAAAAAGTATTATAAACCAAAATACTCTCCCGTTCAGGAGAGTATTTTTTACGTAATTACCCGCTATTTGACGAACGACGTGACCAACGCCTCTAGAATGTCCGTAACCTTTTCCATGGCCTGTATGCTGATGAATTCATAACGGCCGTGGAAGTTATGCCCGCCGGTGCAGAGATTGGGGCAGGGCAGCCCCATATAGCTCAGCCGCGCGCCGTCCGTGCCGCCGCGAATCGGCGCGAAGTAAGGCGTAACGCCTGCGGCCTCTATCGCCTGCTTTGCCGCGTCTATAACGAATTGAGGCACCTTGGATTTCATGTTGTAGTACGTGTCGCTCATTTGGAGCGATACCGTACCCGCGCCGTATTTCTGGTTTAAATAATCGCAGGCGCCTTGCAGGAGCGCCTTTTTTTGTTCGAATTTCGCCATGTCGTGGTCGCGGAGGATATAGCGCGTCTCGGCGTGATCGACGCAGCCCTCAATTTTGTCGAGATGGAAGAATCCCTCGTATTCGTCCGTGCAGGCGGGATTCTGAAAGGCGGGAAGCAGCGATTGCAGTTCCATGGCAACAAGACTTGCATTCACCATGCGTCCCTTAGCCGATCCGGTATGCGTGCTGATTCCCTGAAAATGGATCTCCGCGCCGGCGGCATTGAAGCATTCGTAATTGATTTCGCCCAGCGTGCCGCCATCCACCGTATAGCCAAAGTCCGCGCCAAACGCCGCAACGTCGAAGAGGTCCACCCCGCGGCCAACCTCCTCGTCCGGCGTGAAGCCGATCCGGATCAGACCGTGTTCCGGCGCATTCGGCGAGAGCAGGCGCTCCGCGAGCGTCATGATTTCGGCAACGCCGGCTTTATCGTCCGCGCCGAGCAGGGTTGTGCCGTCGGAGCAGATAATCTCCTCGCCCAAGTGATCCAGCAACTCCGGAAACTGTATGGGGGAAAGCGTATACCCGTTACCTATGTCGATGTCCCCGCCGCCGTAATTCGGCGTGAGCACGGGCTTTACGTTTGCGCCGCTGACCGCGTCCACGGTGTCCACATGCGCGAGCAGCCCGACAATGGGCGCCGCCTTCTTTGTGCTGGAAGGAATGCTGGCGGTTACGTAGCCATGCTTGTCCATCTTCACGTCCGCCGCGCCAAGCCGGGTCAGCTCGTCCCGCAGCATTCGGCAGAGGTCGAGCTGTTTTTCCGTGCTCGGGATATGCTCCACATTCTGTTTGGATTCCGTGTCGATTTTTACATAGCGAAGAAAACGATCTTTTACCGATTCCATTCCAGTTACTCCATATTCATGTGTTTATTCAAAAAAAGAATACCACGCGGTATTTCCCGTGACAAGTCAGAAAGACAGCATCCCCAAAAAATCGGAAAAGGCGTTTCCTTTTGGAGAAACGCCTTTCAAGTCGGTTCTTCAACTCTGATTCCGATTATATCCGAGAACGGAATAAGGGGAATACGTTAGCGGCCTTTGTGATTCTGGAAACAAGCGCTGCAGTAAACGGGGCGGTCGTTTCTCGGTTGGAATGGGATCTTGGTGGGCGCTCCGCACTCGGCGCAGACCGCATCAAACATTTCGCGGTCACTGCTGCGAGTGGACTTGCGGCTCGTGCGGCACTCTTTGCAACGGACGGGCTCGTTTTGGAAACCCTTCTCAGCATAGAACTCCTGCTCGCCGGCCGTAAAGATGAAATCCTTACCACAATCCTTGCATACCAGTGTCTTGTCTTCGAACATTTGGATTTTTTCCCCTTTTCGGTTCATGAATTTCTGATATCCGAGTGCCGGCTGACCTGGTTTTTGCCCCCACACCCGCCAACTGGAAGGGTCGCTACCCGGCGATGTGCCTCTCACTACTGCCTCTCTCGAAGTGCAATTGGATGTGCTTCGGTTGGACTTACTTCTAGACCGCACCATGCTCACGGGGCTTTGC
>JAJFTI010000038.1 GCA_021373115.1 Eubacteriales bacterium
GATCCGATACTACAATCAAATAAGGCCGCATTCGAGCCTCAGCGGGCGGTCGCCCGCTCCACAAACCGTGGTTCCAATCGCTGCCTAGAATTCCGAGTTTACTAACATTGCTCCTGGACCATAAATCGGGGGCAGATCAACTTGTTACTGCGAAACGTCGACTTACAACTGATTCAGCAGTGCGAATCGCCAAGATGTTTCCGCCTGTTCGGTTTGAATGGTTAATGGGATATGACGATTTTAAAACCCTTGCTGATAAGAAAATTTCAGAACTCCGAAAGCCTATTAATGAAGGTAATTTATTATTAGACGCAGTTACTATGATTGCTTATACAGCGGGATATGAAATTGTTTTGTTTGATAAAACTGAAGAATCGGGGCTTATCAACATTGATGATGCGCTAAAAAATATCAAGGAGGGCTATAAAATATACCGTGGTGGAAAAATGGTTGCCACATGCAGTCTTGACCGATTTAATGGAACTGCCAATGAAATTTTCGATTTTGCAAAATTTATGATACAAAAACTTGTTGGAGAGAGGGATGAAACTAGTGCAAAGTAATAAGCGTGCTGCAAAAGGACAGGGAAGTATCCGACAACGTGCCGATGGAACATTTGAAGGGCGTACCACAATCAACGGCGAAAGAAAGTCTTTTTATGGCGAAAAGCAATCCGATGTTGTGAAGGCAATGCGCACGGCGAAAAAATCTGCTGACGATGGAGTATACTTCGAGCCAACACGCTTGACAGTTGGGAAGTGGCTAGAAACATGGATAAACGAGTATGTCGCATCCTCGGTAAAGCCTCTGACACTCGCTGCGTATCAGTCGCAGATTCGAACGAATATTTCCCCTGCGCTAGGCAAGTTAAAGCTATCCGCACTGAATGCAACGCAGATTCAGAAGTTTTATAACGACTTAACGCGTGTGAATGGATTGTCTGCAAAGACCGTGAAGAATGTACACGGGATTCTACATAAAGCCTTAGTAAAGGCTGTAGAGTTGCGCTATATTGGATATAATCCCGCCGATGCTTGCACATTGCCGCGCATAGAAAAAAAAGAAATACAACCGTTGACCGAAGCGGAAATGAAAGCGTTTCTCGCGGCAATATCAGAGGGCGAACGCTTTAAAGACCTATTTACCGTTGCACTCTTTACGGGAATGCGCGAGGGTGAAATTTGCGGTTTATCGTGGGATAGCGTAGACTTTGAAAACGGTACTATAACAGTTCGTCAGCAACTTCAACGGGAAAAGATCAAAGGTGGCAGTTTTTACATTGCAAGCACAAAAAATGATAAAATCAGGAAAAACACACCCGCTCCATTTGTCATGACGATACTTAAAGAAGTTAAGCGAAAGCAAGCCGAAAACAGGTTGAAAGTAGGACGTGCTTGGGCTAACAAATGGGATCTTGTATTCGTTGATGAAATTGGCAACCATATGTTTCCTGATACGGTTTTAGGAAGGTTCAAAAGAGTTGCCGCGAAGATTGGCAAGCCGGAGGCACGTTTTCACGATTTGCGGCACACATACGCCGTAACAGCCTTGCAAGAGGGCGATGATATTAAGACAGTGCAAGTGAACCTCGGTCATGCAACGGCATCATTTACGCTTGATGTTTATGGTCACGTATCTGAAAAAATGAGAAATGATTCAGCCGCAAGAATGGAAAATTTCATAAAAAGTATATCGCCCAATAGTTATAAGGGGTAAAACAAGGGGTATTCGCAAATATTCACACAAGAAAAAAGCCCGAAACGTCAATGTTTACGGGCTTTTCTAGTGGTGCGACCGGAGGGATTTGAACCCTCAAGGTTTCCCCGACGGATTTTAAGTCCGTTGTGTATGCCGTTCCACCACGGTCGCAACTAAGTTATTGTACCACGCAGGAAGGGAATGTCAATTCTTGCCTTCCTATGAAATTCAAATTCGAACTATATAAAAATCCCCATCAGCCAGCCCGCGATTCCGCCTGCGAGAAAGAAGAAAACGGGGTGCAGCTTCTTTACCTTGGGCACGAACAAAAGTCCCAGCAGTACGGCGAACAGCGCGACATTCTTCCATTCGAATGCCTGTATTAACCCGCCCGCAAGCGTGCCTTTCAGCAGCGCGGCCTGAATGACGGACCACGCGGCGGCAGCAATCAGCCCGGTGACCGCCGGGCGCAGCGTGGAGAACAGGGAATCGACCAGCAGGTTCTGCCGGTGCTTCTCCAGCGCGCGCGCGAGCAGTGAAACGAGTATGAACGAGGGCAGCACCAGCGCGAATGTAGCCAGAATCGCGCCGGGCATTCCAGCGGCGCTGTAACCCGCGAACGTTGCCGCGTTAACGCCGACCGGACCGGGCGTTGCCTCCGCGATGGCCGCGATATCCGCGAGCTGGAGCGAACCGAACCAAGCGGGATACCGCTCCATGATCTTCTGTAAAAAAGGCAGTGTGGAATAACCGCCGCCAACGGCGAACAGGCCGGTTTGAAAGAATTCCCAAAACAACAGAAGATACGTCATCTGCGTACCCCCCAGAGAACGAACCCGACGATTATCGCCAGCAACACGACGAAAACGGGGGAGAGATGCAGCAGCGCGATGATGACAAAGCCGGCGGCACAGAGCGCGATACCGAGCCAGTTCTTCACGTTGGAGCGGACAAGCTGGATCACGGCGTTCGTAATGACCGCCGCAACCGCCACGCGGACGCCATTGAAAATACTCACCATCGTGGGGCTGTTCCAGAACTGCATGAGCACGGTCGCTACGAGCAGAATCGCGACGACCGGCGCTGCGATGACGCCGAGTACGGCCGCCGCCGCGCCGCCCCATCCGCCGCGTTTTTGCCCGACGAACGCCGCGGTATTTACCGCGATGACTCCGGGAACGCACTGAGAGAGCGCGTATGCGTCCATCAATTCATCTTCCGTAATCCATGCGCGGCGTTCAACGACCTCCCGCAACAACAGCGGCAGCATAGTATAGCCGCTGCCAAACATAAGCGCGCCGATTTTCAGAAACGAGACAAAAAGTTCCAGGACATTCTTCATATTGAAACGATCTTGCTCCTATCATCTGCCAGGCGAACGGTGCATGAGAAATCTTAGTAGACGTACCATTGGTTCACAAAAGCAATCAAGTACAAAACGAATAACACGATGCAGATGGCGGTTGCGAGCCGATCCACCCACTTTTTTTGCGTCAGCGCGCCGAGCGCGAGGGCAAGCGGATACGCCGCCGTGAGGTAACGCGGCGCGGAAAGCAACCAGGTTGCTCCCATGCAAACCGCATAATATGCCAGGAAATACGCGACATTCGAGGCGCGTAGTTTGTTCTGCGCCGCGGTTACGATGCCGAGGGAAGCCAGAAGCGAAACGATGCTGGGAATCCAAAGTCCCCAGAGCATCTGCGTATTATCCGAAAAATTCGTGGTCGCGTTTTGCACGATGGTCGCCATCGAACAAAAGAACCAGCCGAGTTGCTGATGCCAGTGCTCGCGCTGATAGGTCAGGAACATCAGCGCGTTGCCCGTAACGCGATCGTTTATATACAGATAGGCCAGAAACCCTGCGGGAATCAGCAGCAGAGACAGCAGGTTTGCCGCCGTTTTCCGTTTCCAGCGTAGATCGGCCGGTTTGCGGCCAAGATGCAGCACCCTCTCTCGAATGATCTCGCCGACCAATTCGAATAGAACGGGAACCAGGACGAGGATGCCGGGCATGCGCGTAAACGCCGCCAAGAATCCGAACACTCCCGCAAGCGGGTAGAGACGTTTGCGCGCCGCGTACACGCAGGCAACGGAGAGCAGCAGAAACAGGCTGTCCGAAAGCGGCGCGGAGAAGAGGAACGACGCGGGCAGGATGCAAAGGTATTTCAGCGCGCGTAAAGCGCTTTTGCGATCGGTGTCCAGGAGCGCCAGCTCATAAAACAGATAGGCCGCGCCGACCCAGCAAAGGTTGGAAACCAGCAGTCCGCTGACGAGGTAATTACGGAACACGGCCGCAAAAGCCCTTACAAGCGCTGGATACAGCGGAAAGAAAACAATCAGCAGGCGGTCGTCGCCGGTGTTGACGTAGCCGTGTTCCGCAATGTTCAGGTAGTGCTGGCTGTCCGTGCCGAGCTGGTTCCAAAGGTCGAGATGATCAAACAGGCCTCCGGTATAACCCGCCTGCAAGAGCGAGATCAGATACGCCAGCAGAAACAGGAACACGCGAAACAGCGCCAGATAGAGAACAAGCTGCAGAATCGGATGCATGCGGCTTTTGCGCGCGCTGCGCCGCCCCTCTTCGGGGCGCTCGGGAAGCCATGGCTTTTTGCTCCAAGCCGCCATCCACTGCGGGATAAAACGGATGCCCGCCAGCGCGAAGAGGAATGCGACGATGGCCGCGGCGAAAACGGCAAGCGGGTTTTTCGGCGCCGAGGTAAGCACCCACTCGGCAAACGCCGAGAACAATACAATCAAGGGTACCGATGTAAACAGTACCCTTTTCCAGAATGTAATTTCTTCCTGCGTGGAATTCAAACGCATTCGTTACTCCCGCAGCGCGAGGCAGGGACCCAGAATTTCAGCCATAACAAGACCGCTTCGCGCATCCGCCGGATTCCAGACAAACGCGCTGTCAGCGGAAACAGCCGCAGCGACGGAAGGCGCCGGCTGTGTCGCGGGCGCTTTCTCCGGCGGACAGGAGGTATCAACGCCGCTCAAGCTCGTTTCCTGATGTGCATGGCCGGAGACGCCGCTGGGCGTAACCTCATGATCCACGGAAACGTTCAACTGTGTCAGCGAACTCTGCACGGTCTTGAGCGTGGTCGCAACCTCGTGTGCCTCTTCGCCTTCGAAGACCGGGCCGTCCCGACCCTCCAGCGAACCCCAGCCCTCACCCGAGGATGGGGTCCGGGAACTGGACGTGCCAACGTTCGGGGTCAGCGGCGAGGTGCGAACGGGCTGCGCAACGCTTCGTGCGCGCTCAACTTGCTGCAGGGGGGCCTGCGCGGCGCGCTGACGCGCCAGGCGCTCGCGCTCGGCCTGCTCCTTCGCTTGCTTTTGTTTCGATTTTACCAGCACTGGGATCACGACCCAGACAATGGCGAGGATGATCAGTACGGTTTCCATAGCGGTTTACTTCTTGTTTTCGGTCGTGGCAGGTTTGGTGCCCTTTCCGATGGCATTACGCATCTCGGTGTCGGACTGCACGTTCTGCATCCGGTAGTAGTCCATCACGCCGAGGTGCCCGTCGCGGAACGCCTGCGCCATGGCCTTCGGCACTTCCGCTTCCGCTTCGATGACGCGTGCGCGCATGCCGGCGACTGCGGCAATGTTTTCCTGCTCTTGGGCGACCGCCATTGCGCGGCGCTCTTCGGCCTTTGCCTGTGATATGCGCTTGTCCGCCTCGGCCTGGTCGATCTGCAGCTGGGCACCGACGTTGCGGCCAACGTCCACGTCCGCGATGTCGATCGAGAGAATCTCAAACGCGGTGCCCGCGTCGAGACCCTTGTCCAGAACGGTGTGGGAAATGCGATCCGGGTTCTCCAGAACGTCCTTATAGCTCTTGCTGGAACCGACGGTGGTGACGATGCCCTCGCCGATACGGGCGATAATCGTTTCCTCGCCTGCGCCGCCGACGAGACGGTCGATGTTCGCGCGGACGGTGACGCGCGCTTTGGCGCGCAGCTCAATGCCGTCCATCGCGACCGCGGCGATGATCGGGGTTTCAATGACCTTCGGGTTGACGCTCATCTGAACGGCGTTGAGTACGTCGCGTCCGGCAAGGTCGATGGCGCAGCTCTGTTCAAAGCCGAGCGGAATGCCCGCGCGCTGCGCTGCGATGAGGGCGTTGACAACGCGATCCACATTGCCGCCCGCAAGGTAATGTGCCTCGAGTTTGTTGATGGAGACCTCAAGGCCGGCTTTCGTGGCCTTGATCATGGGGTTCACGATGCGGCTCGGAACAACCTTACGCACGCGCATACCGACGAGCTGGAAGATACCGATCTTCACGCCGGAAGCACGGGCGGAAATCCAGAGCCCAAGCGGGACGAAACTGAAGAACAGCACAAGGAAGATGAACGCAAGAATGATGATCAAAATAGTTCCAAACATAAATGCCTCCTTAAAAAATCAGGATTCGAACGGGGGTTGGTTAAACGGGCTCAATTTGGAATCCGCGCAAAACGAAAGCAGTTCTTTCGCTCGCTTTATTCCGCCGACTTGTTCACGAGAATATGCATGCCCTGCGCCTGAACAACGGTGACACGGCTGCCCTTCGGAATGAATTCACCCGCGGTGGTGACGTCGATTCGCTTGCCGTCGATCTCGGCAATACCTGCCGGACGCAGAATTGTGACCGCGATGCCGGACTTGCCGACGAGCTCCGACTTGGCGGTTGCGACTTCGGGAACGGAGGTTCCGTCGGACTGCTCGTGCAGCACGAGGAAGGATTTGGAAAGCCGCCCCTTCTGGAAGGAACGGATAATCCAGATCAGTCCCAGAATGATGATCAGCAGCGCGATGGCGATGACATAGAGCGCCACGCGCGGGTTGCCCCAGCCGAGCTGCATGACCACGACGGCGATCAGCGCGAGTACGCCGGACACACCGGCTAACCCTATGCCGGGAAGGAACATTTCAATCACGAGAAGGACAAACCCAACGATCAGACAAATGAGCGTTGGGACAGCGGTCGGTCCGAGCATTTCGATGAAAGTCATCTCGAATTACCTCCTATTGGAGCAATACCGATATTATACCATATGCAGCATTCGAAAAAATGAAATATTTGTATCGCGTGTGTTTCAAAACGTGCAGAAAGACCGCCGAACAGAAAAAAGGAAACGTTTTTGCGGCAGGAACGGTTTCGCCGAATGAAAGAAAGGAGAAAGAACCGGATCAGGTTTCGAAAAAGAGCAGGCAAATGAGGATATCGCGCCCCTCTTGCTGCATTTGATATGCGTAAAATGTGCAGCCGTCGGATTTCTGGGAATAATCGTCGTCCTCCGAGGAGATTTTCAACGCTTCCTCCGTCCAGATGCGTACGCTCGCGCGCGAGAGCGCATCGTTGAGATCGCAGGCGGGCAGCAGGTCGGTTAATAACGTGCGTACCGCCTCTTCACGCGCCGCGCGCGTCCGGTTCTCCGAATTTGCCAAGTATTGCTCAATCGCGGATTCGCTCTTCTCATCGTATTCCGGCGGAAGCTGGAACGCGAGCTCCAGCGAGGATACCGCACCGTAGTCCACGGTGTATTGCAGCGTCGTGGTCACGGGCGGACTCTCGCCATAGACGAGCGTCCAGAGACACGGATCATCCGGAGAGGCGGTTGCTTCAAACAGGCTGCTTGTGGAAAGATGCGCTGTAAATACGGATTCGGGAACGCCCTGCGCGCGCGGCGCCGCGCTTACGGCTGCCGCAGGGGAGGGACTCGCACTGGAAACGGTTACGGCACCCGCGGATTCCGCGGCGTCGGAAGGTTCCTTTGCATGCTCCGCGCGGGAGAGGAAGTAGATCGTCAACGCGCCGCCGACGATGAGCGCCAGAAATATCATGTTGAGCAGCTGCTTTTTCAGGAAACGCTTCATACAACTCCGGATAACGAAATAAGATTTTTATCATTATAACGCGTAATTTCACGTAAAAAAAGCGAATTCACGTGTGATACTTGAAAAAGCCGGAATTTCTTCCGGCTTTGCGTTGGAATCTTTCGGTTGGCAGCAAACGGGGAAAGCGGCCGAGCTATACGGTTGCGTCCGCCAGCGGCGGCCTGCCTTCCAGAATCCGCGCCGCAATATGCTCCGCCGCGTCCCGGCTCAGATACTGGCGCTGCGCTTCGAGCATACGCGCGCGCTGAGGCGCGTCCGCCGCGAGGCGGAGGGCGTTGTCCGCGGCGGAATCTTCGTTTGGCGCGACAATGCTCATGCCGCGCTCCGCGAAGAACTGTGCGTTCCGCGTTTCCACGCCGGGAATTGGCGGCGTATGCACGATGGGAATCCCTTTGACCGCCGCCTCCGTACTGGAGATGCCGCCGGGTTTCGTCAACAGCACGTCGCAGGCGTCCATATACAGCGGCACCTGCTCGGTAAACGGTATTGCCAGTACGCGAAGATCCTCGTTAAAGCGAGACGCCAGCGCGTTTTGCAGTCCGGCGTTTCGTCCTGTGAGAACCACGATACGCGCATCCCGGTTCTTCAGACGTTCCAGCAGCTTTCTTGTGAGTGTGACCGCGTCGCCGCAGCCTTCGCCGCCGGTCATAACCAGAAAGCAGGGCAGATTTGCGGGCAGATTCAGCAGCGCACGCGCGTCCGACCGCTCCTGACCGGTTCGATAATCGTCCCGGACGGGAATGCCAACGGGACAGAGACGATCCGCGCGGATGCCCCGGCGAATGAACTGGGACGATAAATCCGCGTGCGGCGTAAAAACCACGTCCAGATCCGTCTCCTCCAGAAACGGGATGCAGGTATAATCCGTTGAAACATAGTAGCAGCGTGTGGAAAGCGAATGCTTGCGCCTTAGATACGTCAGCGCTTCTGCCGGAAACAGATGCGGGCAGACCGCCGCGTCGATCTCCTCCTCTTCCAGGTAGCGGTGGAGGTTTTCCGCATAGAGCGCGTTTGCGAAATAAACGGGGGATTTGCGCTTGTCCGAGCGGATGAACTCGCCCGCGGCATACATAAAACCGAACGCACGCGGCGTTTTCACCGCGATATCGACAAACGCGTTCGTAATGGCCTCGGAAACGTTGTCCCCGAGAAACGTCAGCGCGTCCAGCGTTTCGCAGAGGGCGCCGCGGGCTTCCAGAGCAAGGCGAACCGCCTGCGCGGCGGAATTATGCCCCTGCCCCGTACTGCAGGTTAATAGGACTGTTTTCATACCGGTCGTTTCCTTCCCATCCCCATGTGAATGAAACATTGAGATTACTCATGTGTTTTTAAAAACACATGAGTAATATTATATGTATTTTATAAAAATACATAAAAAGAATTTGGGAACTCAGCCGCAACGGCTGAAGCCGCAGCCGCTTTCAAGCCGCATGTATTTTTTAAAAAAATACATAAAAAGTATTTGGAGCTCAGCCGCAACGGCTGAAGCCGCAACCGCGGCAGATCACACAGCCGCCTTCATGATCCACCTTGCCGCCGCATTCGGGGCAAACGTGGATTTCTTCGGCATTTGGCTGCACTTGTGCAGGTTCGTTTGATGCGTTTGGAACGAACGGGATTCCGCCGTTTTGCGGCGAAGGCGCCGCCTGAGCCGACTGGAACCGCTCCTGCGCTTCCGGCGTGGTATAATCCGCGCCGTCGTCGATATATTTACTCACCTTCATGAGCACGCGGGCAATCGCATCCGGACACGAGGTGCAGCTCATGTTCTTTTGCCGGATTGTGGAGGGGCAGCGGATTCCCTTCAGCTGGTCGTATACCTCGTTGATGGAGATGCCGCTGCGCAGAGCGATGGACGCAAGCCTGGCCGTTGCTTCGCTCTGGCTGGGGCAGCCGCCCGCTTTGCCCGTGCTTGTAAAGACTTCGCAGATCCCGTTTTCGTCGTAGTTCACGGTAACATACAGCGTTCCGCAGCCAATGTTCATCTTCTCCGTAAACCCGCGGGTTACGAGCGGCCGGGAACGCGGCTCGATTTTGCCGTAATTCTCCGGCAGCGGCGCTTCCAGATCCGCCTTCGCCGCACCGGATTTTCCGTCGTTGACCTTGCCGATGTTGAGTACCTGTCCCATACGGCTGCCGTCACGGTAAATCGTGACGCCTTTGAGTCCTTCACGGAAGGCGAGCAGATAAACGTCCCGCACATCCTCGCGGGTTGCGCCTTGCGGGAAATTGACCGTCTTGGAGACCGCGTTGTCCGTGTGCCGCTGGAATGCCGCCTGCATGCGGATATGCGCTTCAGGGGAGATGTCGTGCGCGCAGACGAACACGCGGCGAATCTCCTCGGGAATCTCCGCAATGTGCTGGATCGTGCCCTCCTGCGCAATACGCTGGAACATGGTTTCGCTGTCCAGCCCCAGCGCGCGGAGCTTTTCCATGAGAAGCGGATTGATTTCCAGCATCTGGGTGCCGTCCATGACGTTACGAATATAAACGAACGCAAATACGGGTTCCACGCCGGAAGAACAGCTTGCAATGATGGAAAGCGTCCCCGTCGGCGCAATGGTGGTTACGGTTGCGTTACGGACAGGCTCTCCGCTTTTGAGCGTGCTTTCGTCAAAGAGCGGGAACGCGCCGCGCGAGGCGGCGAGCCGCTTGCTCGCGTTATGCCCCGTTGCCTGTAGAAACGACATCAGCCGCTCCGCAAATGCGACGCCTTCTTCGGACCCGTACGGGATACCGAGCGCAAGCAGCGTATCCGCAAAGCCCATGACGCCGAGGCCGATCTTGCGCGTGCCCTTCGTCATTTCGGCGATGCGCTCGAGCGGATAGCTGTTGATATCGATCACGTTGTCGAGAAAATGCACGGCCTGCTCGACCGTTCTCTGGAGCAGGTCGAAATCGAACCGCATGACGCCGCCCTCTTCTTTGAGCATGGTTATGAGGTTGATCGAGCCGAGGTTGCAGCTCTCATAGGGAAGCAGCGGCTGCTCACCGCAGGGGTTCGTGCTTTCAATCTCGCCGACGGAGGGGACGACGTTATCCCGGTTCAGCCGGTCGAGAAACACGATGCCCGGTTCACCCGTTTGCCAGGCGGCGTCCACGATTTCACCGAACACATCCCGCGCAGCGAGCGAGCCCACTGTTTTTTTGCTCTTTGGATCGATCAGGTCGTACCGTTCGCCGGTTTCGACCGCGCGCATGAACGCCTCCGTCAGGCCGACGGAGATATTGAAGTTGTTGATATCGTTCGTATCGCTCTTGCAGCGAATGAATTCGAGGATATCCGGATGATCCACACGCAGGATGCCCATGTTTGCGCCGCGCCGTGTTCCGCCTTGCTTAACGGCCTCCGTTGCAACGTTGAACACGCGCATAAAACTGACCGGCCCGCTCGCCACGCCGCCGGTGGAGCGCACGGTCGCGCCCTTCTGGCGCAGGCGTGAAAAGGAAAATCCCGTGCCGCCGCCGGATTTATGGATCAGCGCGGCGCTTTTTACCGCCTCGAAGATGGCCTCCATACTGTCTTCCACGGGCAGGACAAAGCAGGCGGAAAGCTGTCCGAGCGGACGGCCCGCGTTCATCAGCGTCGGCGAATTCGGCAGAAAACGCAGCGTGGTCATGAGTTCAAAAAACTCCGCCTCCAGAGCGGATACGTCCGCCGCCGGATCATAGCGTGAGTCCGCCTCCGCGACCGCGCGCGCAACACGCAGAAACATGCCGTCCACATCCTCGGTGACATGCCCGGTTTCATCCTTGGCAAGGTACCGCTTTTCGAGTACTTTTCTCGCGTTTTCAGAAATATTGGCCATTGATAAAACCCCCCGCCCATATCGGAATCTCTTGGAAAACCGATTGTAGAATCGCTTAGAAGATAAGACGCCCTGTTCAGGCGCATATTCAGCATAGCACCATATCTAGTATCTGGCAAGCGCGATACGAACCATATATTGCGGAGTTTACAGATCGTTAACTCTTGTTACAAGCTGATGGGTTTTTTCGGTTCGCGTTGTTGCAGGATCGCGCAAAATGTTGGAATACAGCGAAAACCCGCCGGATTTTTCCCGGCGGGTCATTCGCCTATCAAGATGTAACGCGAAAGAAACGATTTGCCAAACGGCCGTGAATCCTCAGTGTTTATAATCCAGAATGAGCAGACGGTTTTCACCGAGCGTATCGCGGCTCAGGGAGGCGGTGTTCGTGTTGAGCGCGTGTACACGGCGGCTTGCGTTCGCCGCAAGCAGCGGCTCCAGCCCTTCAATGTCGAAATGCAGCGCCGGAGTCTTGTAATGCATGGGAATCATCACCTTGGCGGAAAGCGTGTCCGCCAGATGCGCCGCCGTTTTTGCGTCGATCGTGTACACGCCGCCAATCGGGGCAAAGAGCACGTCCACCGGCCCGATGCGTTCGATGAGCTCTTCGGAGAGCATGTGCCCGAGATCGCCAAGATGCAGCACGTTCAGGCGGTCGATGAGAAAACGGAATACGATATTTTTACCACGCTTTGCGCCGCTTCTATCGTCATGAAAGCTGTCGTACCCCGTAATCGCGATTTCGCCCGCTTCGTGCTCGCCCGATGTTCGGATAACGAGCGGCGTACCGGAAACGCCCGCAAGGCAGTTGTGGTCGTGATGGTCGTGACTGACGGTGACCGCGTCGCAGGCGATATCGTGCAGGATATAGCCCGTTTCCCGGTCGCAGGGGTCGGTCAGAATGGAATAACCGGTTTCGCTGGTCAGCAGAAAACAGGAATGTCCGTACCAGGTGATTTTCATATTTAATCACTCCTTTATGCGAAAGGTACCCAACCGATGCGTTTGATCTGCTTGCGGGAACAGTCTGTTTGAAACAAGTATAGAAGGAACAGACGGATTGGCTGGGAGAAAGGAAGCGGCCGCACCCAACGCCAAACTTACGGCACGCTGCCGAGAAGCCGGGCCAGCGCGTTTCCGAGCGCGCCGGAGCGCGGCAGGATCGCGGGGCGTTCCCGCGGGGGAACGGTGTGAAACATCGTTTCCACGGCACGGGCGGCTCTGCGGTATGCGGCGGGGGAGCGGCCGGCTTGCAATGCCTCCAGCAGCGCGCGTTTTAGAGCGGGAACGGATGGACAACCCTCTCCGCCGTGCCGACCGAGCGCAAGCATGCGGTTGACGGCGCGGCTTCCGCCGTCGTTTTCCGGCAGCGGGAGAGAGGCGTTGATCCGCGCGACGAGCGAATCAAAAAACGCGTCCGAAAACGTAAAGAGAAGCCAGCCGTTGAAAGGATGAACGCTGGAAACGAGCGGCGCGCCCCAGAGCGAGCCGAAGTCCGCGCGCTGCGCGCGGGCACCGTCGCATCCATGCGGAATGGAAACGCCGGCGTCGGACTGCCGCGCGGGCAGGCGGACGGACCGCGTTTCGACGGCGACGCCCAGTGCGCCGCTAAGCGCAGCGGCAATTTGCGTTCGGATTTCACGGTCAAACGATGAAATCATACCGCTAGTCTATCCGCGCAGAGACGGACTGTCAATGACCGTGTACGGCAACGTGCGGCAAACCGTTTTATTTAGCGGTTCTAGTACGTTTTTTGCTCCGGCGCGCCGCGTTTTTCGGTTGAGAATTGTAAACTTATTGCTTCGCTGGATGATATTGGGACGATATGGTATAATCGACCGTAATGATTCCGCTATGCGGCGGCGCGGCTGTTCCCCGGAAAGGGAGACCGGAACAGGCGCGGTAAACCAGGGATTCGTATGGAGGACGCCATGACAAACAAGCAGTTGCGATGCCAGACGAGCGTTCGTATCTACGGCGAAGAGAAGTGTTTTGGCCCCGGCGTTGCGGAACTGCTGGAACGCGTGGACCGGCTGAAATCGCTGCGGAAAGCGACCATCGAAATGGATATGGCCTACAGCAAAGCCTGGCGGATTGTGAAAACGGCGGAAGCAAATCTCGGGTTTTCACTGCTCAAGTCCGTAACCGGCGGAAAGGGCGGCGGCGGCGCGGAACTCACGGAGGAAGCGAAGCAGTTTCTTACCGCCTATCGCAGGTTGGAACAATCGGTCCGCGAATATGCGGACGAAGCGTTTGTCGAGATTATGGGCGGCTGAACGCATAACAACGGACAAGGAGAAGCAGATTCAGACATGCAGTTTACGAAAGTACACGGGCTTGGAAACGATTTTATTGTTCTGGACGGACGCGGGGAACCGCGCGATTACTGCGCCCTTGCGCCGAAGCTCTGCCACCGGCAGACCGGCATTGGCGCGGACGGGCTGCTGATTGTCCTGCCGGGCGATCAGGCGGAGATCCGCATGCACATTGTCAATTCGGACGGAAGCGAAGCGGAGATGTGCGGCAACGGCATCCGCTGTTTCGCCAAATATGTGTACGAGCGCGGCATTGTACCGAAAACGGAATTCGGCGTGGAAACCCTTGCGGGAATCATGCGCCCGAAGCTCGTTCTCAAGAACGGCGAAGTGGCCGGTGTAACCGTGGACATGGGCGAACCGTATCTGGAATGCGCGGAGATCCCGGTGGCCGGCGAGGGACGCTGCATCGACCGGGAACTGACCGTGCAGGGAAGAATGCTGCGGTATACGACCGTGCTTGTCGGCGTTCCGCACACGGTGATCTATGTGGATGACCCGGCGGACAAGCAATGGATGGCGCTTGGCTGGGACATTGAGCACGCAAGCGTGTTTCCCAAGCGCACGAACGTCAACTTTGCGCGTGCGCTGGACGATCATACGGTGGTCATGCGCACCTTCGAACGCGGCTGCGGGCCGACGCTGGCCTGCGGAACGGGCGCGTGTTCCGTGGCGGTTGCGAGCTTCCTGAACGGAAAAACCGGGCGGAGCGTGGACGTAAGAATTGAACTTGGTACTCTGCACATCGATTGGGCAGAGGACAATCACGTTTACATGACCGGGCCTGCCGAGCTGGTGTATACGGGCGAAATCCGTCTGTAACGAATAATACCTTTCATAGGGAGCTGCAGAAGCGGCTCCCTTTTTGCTCCATGCGCAATCACGATGTGAATCCTCTATACAGAAACATACCGAAGCATTGTTTTTGCGGGCGGGATATGGTACGCTGTTGCAGACGGTCGATCGGCCGATTGGGCATTTCTTTTTCAACATTTCAACCGGATGGGAGCAATTTCAGCATGGAGAATTCAGCAACGGACGAAGTGGTTTCGCTGGAACGGAGCAAGACCGACGAAACGCTCCGAAAAAAGACCTTCAACCGCAACAAATGGTTCTTCTCCGTCAGCGGTATCGGCCGCGACATGAGCTATTCGCTCATCGATTCGTTCCTTTTGATCTACATTCAATTCGGCGTTTCCCTTACGCTGGCGCAGTTTACGACGCTGAGCCTGATCATCGGCGTGGGCGGGCGTATTTGGGACGCGATGAACGATCCGCTCATGGGCGCTATTATTGAAGGGTCGCACTTCAAGAGAGGCAAGTTCCGCCCCTGGATTCTGCTGGGCGCGATCCTTTGCGGCCTGGTCATCATTATCATGTTCAACGTACAGAGTATTCCCGGCTGGCGGTTCGTGGTGTTTATGACGGTAATGTACCTGCTCTGGGAGTCCACGTTTACGATGAACGACATCGGCTACTGGGCCATGCTGCCGAGCCTTTCGAGCGTCAAGGAGGAACGAAACTCCATTACCACGCTTACGGTGCTGTTCGCGGGCGTCGGCGCAATTCTGGCGCAGGGCTTGATTCCGCAGGTGACGGTTGGCGACATGCGCGCGGGCTACCGGCTGGTGGGCATCATCGTCGGCGTTACATTCATTGCCTTCCAGGCGCTGCTGTTCTTTACGGTCAAGGAGCCGCCGCGTCGCAAGGTGGAGCAGGGTGCAAACATCTCGCTCAAGAAGATGTGGAAGACCATCGCGCGCAACGACCAGGTGCTCTGGATGACGCTCTCGATGCTCTTCTACAACATTGGCAGCACGATGCTCATCGCGCTCGCCGCGAACCTCATCTATTTGGAGCTTGGCTACAACGGCACGCTTTACTTCTACATCGTCGTCGCCTACGGCGTCACGATGGTTGCGGTCAACGCGCTGTATCCCTGGCTGGCCAGCAAGATGGGACGCAAGCGCCTCCAGAACACGAGCATCCTCATCGCGTCCATCGGGTATCTCGCGATTGCGGCAATGGGCTGGTCGCCGGTGTTTCCGTTTAGCATTGCGCTTCTATGCGTGTTCGCCGTCCTCGTTTCCAGCGGGCAGGCGCTCTTCTACATGACCTGCATCATCAACATGGCCAACTGCGTGGAGTACAACGACTATAAGCACGGCGAGCGCAACGAGGCGGTTGTTTCGACGCTCCGCCCGTTCATGGCCAAGTTTGCCGCCGCGATGCATACACTCATCGTAACCCTCGTGCTGGCAGTTTCCGGCACGTTCCTGCTCAGCCAGTCGATCAGCACGCTGGAAACGCAGCGCGACTTCTTTGAAAAGCACAACGCGTCGGATCAAACGTATTACATCACGCAGGTCCAGGGATATCTCGAAGAGTACGTCGGCTTACCCGCCGGTACGCCGGAATATCAGGCTGTTTCGGATACGGTTTCCTCCGAAATCGCCGCGGACGATATCGTGAGCAAATTCCAGCTCGATCCAAGCTATGTACCCGCGCTGAAGGATGCGATGGTCGTGCTGACAACGCCGGACGGCGGGCAGCAGGAACTCGGGCGGCTGGGCACGTTCAACGCGTCTTCGATCGACGAGTCGAAAGGGACGTATTCGCTCAAGATCGACGATCTCAAGAGCGGCGACGAGAGCGCCGCAAACATCAACTTCCGCGACCAGCGGACGCTGACGATGCGGATCTGGGTGCGCCTTGCGGCAACGCTGCTTCCGGTGCTGATGCTGTTTGCCGCGCTGTATACGCAGAGAAAGAAATTCATCATCGACGAGGACTACTACGATAAGATGATGGAAGAAATCAACAGCCGCGTTTAACGCAGCCGTAAAAGAAGAAGAACCGACCGCAGTTTCATGCGGCGGAAAAAGCGAAGCGCGCCGGGCAACCGGCGCGTTTGGTGTTGGGAAACTTCTGTATAGAAAAGAGTATCTTATTGAGCGACTATCTCACCCACTCGGAAGCCTCCGGAAAGCAGTGCATATGCGTCGGAGAGAGCGCGCGGTACCCGTCGCACATGCCCTTGCATTTGCGAAGGCCGAAGCGCAGCGAGCGGAGCTTGAAATACGTACCGATATCCTGAATCATTTTCTCGTCGAACTGGCTCTTATGGCAGGCGAGCGCCTCCGATCGCGCGGAGAAGGTCTTTTTGACCGGAACATATGAATTCGGCTTATCCGTATAATAAAACGCGAGCGCCTTCACGCTGTGACTGCCGCTGCCGCCGATACTCTGCATCACGCTTGGAAACGGAGCCATGTTCATGGACGCCTTTGCCGCCATACCGGCCTTAATATGATCGAGATGGCATTCGCTGATCACGTTTGGATCGGGCGCAAAAACGACGTCCGGCCGGAGGCGGACAATCTCCTTGGCAACCGCGCAGGCGGCTTCCTCAACGGAGTACATTGCCCCGTCGTGAAACGGCAGAAACGTTACGTCGCTCACGCCGAGCAGCTTCGCCGAGGCCAGAGCCTCCGCTTTGCGGATTTCCACGAGCGGATCGCCGAAGAGCTTCGGGTCGATTGCGCCCATGCGTCCGTCGGTCAGGATCACGAACGAAACGTGTTTCCCCGCCTGCGTGAGCGCGCGGACGGTGGGCGCGCAGGCGACCTCAATATCGTCCGGGTGCGGGCCGATGAGCAGGTATCGTTCGAATCCGGTCAATACCGGCACCGGCATAAAGCGCCTCAGTATGGCGAGAAACATGACCAAGTCCTCCCGTACGTTATTTCGAAAACAGTATACCACGCGTGCGGCGTTGCCGCTCGTAAATCGTTATGGTATGATACAAATATTACAAATCGAATACAGCTTTCGGAGGCGACCATGCCGATTCCGCAGGTTCTACAGGAAAAACGATACGCCGCAAGCACGACGATCCGCCGCAGCACCGCGCTTCTGGGCACGGGGCTGGAAGGGGCGCGCGAAGGGATACTCGCCATGCTCGCCTTTGGCGCAGACGGCGGCGCGGATGGAGAAACGGCGATCCGGTTCGTCCACAATCCCGCGTTTGACCAGGAACAATATTCCATCAGCAGCGGGGTCGGCGGCGTTTCCGTGGAAGCGGGCAGCGAAACGGCGGCGGTCTGGGCTGCCGCGACGGTGAGCCAGCTTTGCTTCGAAAACGAAGGACGGCTGCCATACTGCTTTGTGGAGGATGCGCCTCGCTTTGGCTGGCGGGGGTTATTGATTGACGTTTGCCGGCACTTTTTTCCGATGGAGACGCTTTACCGGCTGGTCGATCTGCTGGCCTACTATAAATATAACCGCCTGCACCTGCACCTTTCGGACGATCAGGGGTTCCGTTTTGAGAGCGAGCGGTTTCCGCTGCTCAGCCGCGTTGGTTCCCGGCGGACAAGCACACAAATCCGGCGTAGCGGAACGGCCGTGCAGGACAAGCTCCCACACGGCGGGTACTACACCAAACACGAACTGCGCGCGCTCGTCGCATACGCAAAGGCGCGCGGGGTCGAAATCGTTCCGGAACTGGACATGCCGGGTCATGCGCTCTCGATTCTGGCCGCATATCCGGCGCTCGGATGTTTTGACGAACCGTTTGAGGTGGAGACGACGTTTGGCGTAAGCGATTTTTCCAGAAAGCTCCTCTGCGCCGGTAAGGAGGAAACGTTTGAATTCGTTTCCTCGCTGCTGGAGGAATTGCTGGAGGTATTCCCGTTTCCCTATATTCATATCGGCGGGGACGAGGCAGTGAAGGACAACTGGAAGCGCTGTCCGTGCTGCCAGCGCGTGATCCACGAGCAGGGTCTGAAGGACGAGCGGGAACTGGAGGGCTATTTCCTCAACCGCGTCAGCCGTTTTTTGCGGGAGCGTGGCAGAAAGGCGATCGTTTGGAACGACGGGCTTTGCGCGAACCTAGACAAGGATATTATCACACAGTTCTGGACGCCGTTCTATATGGAAGGCGCGGGTCGTACCGCGCGCCGGGTCAACGCGGGCAGCGCGGCGGTTATGAGTCCGTTTTTGCGCGTTTATTACGATTATCCATATGCGATGACGCCTCTGAAAAAGACGTATGGATTCGAACCGGTGCTGCGGGGGATCCGGACGCGCGCCAGGCAGCGCGTGCTCGGCGTGGAGAGCGCGATCTGGACGGAATGGAT
Source organism: Eubacteriales bacterium (assembly GCA_021373115.1). Classification (GTDB taxonomy): domain Bacteria; phylum Bacillota; class Clostridia; order Christensenellales; family CAG-138; genus UBA7703. The sequence continues at coordinate 18,847 of JAJFTI010000038.1, forward strand.
CGACTCGGAGGAAAAGCTCTTTTTCAATACGCTGCCGCGGCTCGCCGCAACGGCGGAAACGGGGTGGACGAATCCCAAACAGAAACGCTACCGGGACTTTTTGCGCCGGCTGCAGCCGCATTACGCGCTGTATGACCGGCTGAAGCTGCCATATGCCGGGAACGTGGAGCGTACCTTGCCGCTTGGCAAACGGATACGCGGAATAAGGACATTTTTACGGACGGACACGCACGCGGAGCTGGGCAACACCCGGCAAGAGGGCGGAACGGCCGGGAAAGAACGGATCAAACCGGAGGTGTAAAAAATGAACGAAACTCTGAACAACCTGAAAACACGCCGCAGCGTGCGCGCATACCTGCCGAAGCAGGTCGAAGAATCCCTGCTTGAGCAGGTGCTGGAGGCGGGTACCTATGCGCCGACCGGCGCTGGAAAGCAGACGCCCGTAATCGTCGCGGTGCAGAATCCGGAAACGGTTAAACGGCTCTCGCGTATGAACGCGGCGGTCAATGGCAACAAGAGCGACCCGTTTTACGGCGCGCCGACGGTGCTGGTCGTACTGGCCGAACGCTCCCGCGGAACCTATCTGCTCGACGGCGCGGCGGTAATCACCACGCTGCTCAACGCGGCGCATGCGCTCGGCCTTGGTTCCTGCTGGGTTCACCGCGCCAGGGAGGAGTTTGAGAGCGTGGAAGGGAAAGCGCTTTTAAACGAGTGGGGAATTACGGGGGATGTCGAGGGTGTTGGCCATGTTCTGCTGGGCTATCCGGCGGAAGCGCCCGCCGAGCCCGCGCCGCGCAAGGCAAACTACATTGTACGCGTGAAATAAATCTGGAATCGGAGGCGGCGAAAACGGCAACGCAGAGAAGCAACGACGAATACGCATTGGTTCGCGATTGCCTGGACTCGTTCCGGCGGGTAACGGGTCTTGGCGCGCTGCTCTGCGCGCCGGAGGGCACGGTACTGTTTGAATCGGGATACAGCTGCAGGCAATGCGAGCTTTGCCGTTGCCTTGGCAGGCAGGACGACGTTTGCGTCGTTTCCCGCGCGCAGGCCTGGCGCGAAGCCGAACGCTTCGGCGGGAAATACATCTATTCCTGCCCGATGGGACTCACCTGCATTGCAACGCCCGTGCAGACCGAACTGGATCAGCTCGGCAGCGTAACGGTCGGCCCGTTTTTAATGGTGGACGAAGAGGATTTTGTCCAGTGTGAACTCTCCGCACGCGCCGCGGGCGTGGAAGGCCTCCGCTGCGCGCGCGCCGCTTTGGCGGATGTTCCGCGCATTGCAACGGAGCAGGCGGAACCGATTGCGCGGCAGCTGTTTCTTTCCGTGGGGGGCAGCGGAAAAACCTTCCGTATCCACGACCTGCTCGCGCGGCAGAGCACCGACCGGCTGATGGGAGACCTTTCCGGTTTTACCGAAAGCGAAAAACAGGCGGACGAACCTTCGCGGCAATATCCCGTTGCAATGGAGCGCGAGTTCCTGCAGGCGATTTCCGCCTCCGACCGCGCGCGCGCAAACGTCCTGCTCAACGACCTCCTGGGGCATATCTTTTTTCTTTCCGGCGGAAATTTCGCCCTGATCCATGCGCGCGTGATGGAACTGCTTGTGCTCAGTTCGCGCGCGGCCATCGACGCGGGCGCGGACGAAACACAAATTCTCTCCCTCAGCGCGAAGTCCATCGACCAGATGAGCGCGATTTACGATGTGGATCGGCTGTGCTACTGGCTCACAGAAGTGCTCCGGCATTTCTTCGACTGCCTGTTTGACCGTGAATCCGCGGATGAAAAGAATCCAATGCCGCGCGTGCTGGCCTATCTCCGGCGCAACAGCGCGAACCGCGTTACGCTGGAGGACGCGGCAGCACAGGCGCATCTTTCGCCCGCCTATTTCAGCCGCCTGTTTCGCCAGCGTACGGGGCGGACGTTCAGCGATTACGTTACGCGGCTTCGCGTGGAGCACGCAAAACGCCTGCTCTGCAGCCCGGAGCTGGACATGGCCGAAATTGCCGCGCAGGCGGGGTTTTATGACCAGAGCCATCTGACGCACGCGTTCAAAAGCGTTACGGGCGGAACGCCGGGATCGTTCCGCCGCCGCAGGCTGCGCGGGTTCGACGAGCTGGCGGAAGACGCGAAACGAAGACCGGAAGAATAAAAAAGGCCGCTTCCGAAACGGAAGCGGCTGACGTTACAGTATGTTTTTAGCTGGCTTTGCAGAGCTCGACCGCGGCGAGCGCGGCGCTCGTCGCATCCGGCATGTAGCAGTCCGCGCCGATCTGGTCGCAGAACGTCTGCGTAATGGGCGCTCCGCCGACCATGATCTTCACCGTGTCGCGGACGCCCGCGGCCTTCATGGCGCTGATGACATCCTTAATCGAGCCCATCGTCGTCGTCAGCAGCGCGGAGCAGCAGATGACCTGGCTGTTGTGTTCGATCGCGGCCTGAACAAACATCTCCGGCGAAACATCCGTGCCGAGGTCGATCACCTCCAGACCTTTGCCCTCCATCATAAGGCGGACGAGATTCTTGCCGATATCGTGCAAGTCTCCCTGCACCGTGCCAAGCACGACCCGTCCGGTCGCTTTTATGCCGGCTTCCGCGAGAAGCGGTTTTAAAACTTCGACGCCCATATTCATGGCGCGTGCGGCAACCAGGACTTCCGGAACGAAGACTTCGTTATTCTTGAACTTGTTGCCGATAATGCCCATGCCGTGCAGCAGGCCTTCCTCCAGAATCTGCTTGGCGGAAAACCCTTCCTCAACCGCCTGCGCGACCAATTGCTTGACCACCTTCGCCTTGCCTTCCTGCAGCTGTTCGGAAATCTCGTTTAAAATAGCCATAAAAAAAGAACCCTCCGGCAAAATTCTTGAGCCGTACCTGTTACGGCTGAATCTCTCTTACTCATTCTATCAAACTGACACATTCTTGATTGTAGAATCATGAGATATTTTGTATGATTACGACGATCGCTTTTCCGGAGCGCCGATCAAACTTAAAATTATCTGGCGAAAACGGATGTACGACGTTAGAATAGAAGAAATCCTCTGAATTGGGAGCGGAATGAATAGTGAAAATTCAAGAGTTGCTTTCGGCGCGCGGCGCGCGCTTTGGCGAGGCGGATGTTTCGCAAATACGGTTTGACCCGGAATTTCGCGTGCTCTGTGAAAAGAACAGCTGCGGGTTCTACGGCGCCTGCTGGACCTGCCCGCCGGACGCGGGGACGCTGGAGTCGCGTATGGAACAGGTACGTTCATTCGAACGCGCGGTTGTGTTTCAAACGGTGTTTCCGCTGGAGGATTCCTTCGATATCGAAGGAATGCACGAAGCGAGCCTGCGGCACAACCGGCTTGTACAGGAGGTGCAGTCCGCGGCGAAAGCGCAGGGGCTGCGCTGTATTGTGCTTGGCGCGGGCGCCTGCGGCGTATGCGAAACCTGCACAAAGCGCGAAAATTTGCCCTGCCGGTTTCCGGAACGCGCGATTACCTCGCTGGAGGCCTGCGGCGTGGACGTTTCGTTTCTTGCAAAGCTCGCGGGGCTTCGCTATATCAACGGAGCGAATACGGTGACGTATTTCGGCGTGCTGCTCTATCATCCGCAAAAATGAATATTCCTGCGTTGCTTTGCAAAAGCGCCGCGCAGAACGGCGTTTTTGTTTTACAGCGGGTTTAAAACACGCTATACTGTCAGAAATATCGAAGCGCGCTTGGGGAGAATCGAAATGAAAATTCTCGTTTGCAACGTGGGCAGCACCTCGCTGAAATACCGCCTGTTTGATCTGGGCGAGCGTGAAACGACGCTGGCGGAGGGAAAGCAGGAGCGCGTTGGCACGCAGGCCGGCGTTTGGACGCATACCGACACGGGCGAACCGTCGGCGCAGCAAACGCTGCCGATCCCCGACTACGCAACGGGGATTTCGCTCATGCAAAACGCGCTTCTCAAACGGGCGCTTTCGTCTATGGATGCGCTGGACTGCGTCGCATTCAAGGTGGTGCACGCGAAGGACGTTACCGGCGTACAGCTGCTCGACGAGCGCGTTCTCGCCGCAATGGCGGCGTTCAACACGGTTGCGCCCAGCCACAACCCGCCATATATCGCCGCGATTCGGCAGTTTCGGCAGGCGCTGCCCGACACGCCGCTCGTTGGTTCGTTTGAAACGGGGTTTCATGCGGATATGCCGCCGAAAGCGTATCTCTATTCGATCCCGATCGAGATTTCCCGCCAGTATGCCATCCGGCGTTACGGATTCCACGGCGCGTCGCACGAATATGTTTCCGCCCGCGTGGCGGAGTGGATGGGGCGGAAGGATTTCAAGCTGATCTCCTGCCATCTCGGCGGCAGCGGCTCGCTCTGCGCCGTGGTCAACGGAAAGTCGGTGGATACAAACCTGGGATTTTCGCTTCAATGCGGCATTCCGCATAACAACCGCTGCGGGGACATCGACCCGTATATTCCAATCTATTTAATGAAGGACTTCGGTTATTCGATGGAACAGATCGAAATTATGCTCAACAAAAAGAGCGGTCTTCTCGGTATGAGCGGCGTTTCGAACGACCTGCGGGATGTGGAAGCGGCCGCGCTGGCAGGCAATAGGGACGCGGAAAACGCCCTTGAGAGTTACTGCTACCAAATAAAAAAACAGATTGGCGCGTATGCAGCCGCGATGGGCGGCGTGGACGCGGTTGCGTTTGCGGGCGGAATTGGCGAAAACAGCGCGCTTATACGAAAAAAAACGCTCGAAGGGCTCGGCTTTCTTGGCATTTCGCTGGACGAAGCGAAAAACGAAAGCGCAAGGCCGGACTGCGAACTCACGGGTGAGGGCGGGTTCGCGCGCATCTTCATCGTTGCGACGAACGAGGAAATCGTCGTTGCGCGAAAAGCGAAGGAATTTCTGGAAAACCGCGCATAGCGCAGACAAAAAAACGGACGATTTCCGCTGAGAAGCGGCTTGGCTAGAGGAACGGCAACCACAGAATGGAAATCAAACAACCCTCTTTGGCGGCGGTGTCCGCGGAATCCTTTTATAAAATCGAGGCGCGCGGAAACGGCATTTACCGCATCAGCGAATCGCTCGGCGTTGGCGAGAGCCTGATTCTGGGAAAAGAACGCGCTTTATTGATTGACACCGGATACGGCCTGCGGGATATCCGGCCTGCGATTCGCCAGATCACCGATCTTCCGCTCGTCGTGATGAACAGCCATGTACATACCGACCATACCGGCTGCAACGGCGCGTTTGAAACGGTCTATGTGCCGGGCGGCGAAATGCCGAAGGTATTCGACGGTTCGCTGGACCGCGAACGGCTCCTGCTGTTCCAGAGTCTTCGCCAGAGCAGGCCGCATCTGCGGCAGTTCATGGTGGACAAGGAGAACTGGGAAACACCGCCGGGTGGCACGCGGTATTTACCGCTGCCGGAACGGATCGATCTGGGCGGGCGCGAGATGGAACTTGAAATCATAGGCGGGCATACGCCGCAGAGTACGATGGTGATCGATCCCGCCAGCCGGACCGCGTTTGTTGCGGATGGGATCGGTACGCAGGTTTGGCTGTTTCTGCATCCGTTCGGAACCGTGCAGGAGTATTCCGAGAGCCTGCGCCGGTTTTCACGGCGAACGGACGTGGATATTCTCCAGCTATCGCATAAAAGGGAACCGATGCCGTTTTCCTTCGCCGCTTATTATGCGGACTTTGTGCTGCGCGCGCGAATCCGGAATTCTGTGGTCTGGCCGAATAACCGCTTCGATGTTACGGTCTATCGCTATACCGAGCCGGAGTCGCCGTACGGCGCGGTTTCCATGTTTTACTGCGCGTCAAACCTCGGATAAAATACGTTTTTCACGCGTGTAAAAATGCATGAACAACGTTTCACAGTTTTTTCACGATTTCACAGAATGACCGATTTTCCTTAATTTACATGAACATTTCCAAAATAACCAGGCTGAATTGAATGCATGTAATACATGCAATATTCATTTTGATTGCAAAGCACGCCGGATTGGTTTATACTGCGCATATGAAACGCAAAAAACGCAGATCAAAAGCGGATATCATCACGGGCGTGCTGTATGTCATATTCGGCATGCTTGTTCTTTCGGCCTTGTACGGGCTTGGTTCGCTGGTGTATACGCTGTTGGGCGCGGAGGTTGGCAACAGCTATTATGCCGGCCTTGCCGAGGATATGCATACGCAGGACGCGGTGAATTTTACCGCTCTTGCGGCAAAGAACCCGGAGATCAAGGCCTGGGTTACGCTGAACGATACGGCAATTAACTTTCCGGTTGTGCAAACGAGCGACAACACGTTTTACCTGACCCACCGGTTCGACGAAAAAAGGAATAAACTTGGTACGCCCTTCATCGACGCGGGCAACACGGGAACATTCTCGGACCGGCATACGGTAATTTACGGCCATGCGGTACGCAGCGGGGCTATGCTCGGTTCGCTCTGGGAATACGAGAATCCGAATTATTACCAGCGGCATCCGGAAATACAGCTTGTCCTGGCGGACGGGCGGCAGCTGACGCTTGCGGTGTTTGCCTGCGCGCGTGTGCCCGGGGTGCGCAGCTCGATTCCTATTTCGTTTTCCGGCGACGACGACTTTCTTGCAATGGTCGAAAACCTCCGTACGCTCTCGGCGTTTTCCAGCGCGGTGAAGGTGGAGAGCACAGACCGGCTGGTCAGTTTCTGCGTCGTCACGCCGGATGGCGGGGACGAGCGCCTGTTGGTGAGCTGCAAAATCATTGAGAGTGCGGGCGTAACGGCGCTGTCGGACGAGACGGCGGGACCGGCAACCACCGATATTGCCCCAACCGAAATACCGGCCGGCTGACCCGGACAGAGTCGTTTGCTGCGAATACCGCGCAATTGCGGGTGAAAAATAAAAAACCATGCTTCGTTCGAAGCGTGGTTTTTTTACAGGACGAAGCGCGTCCGCCGGATAAGGGCGTTCTTTCTACTGCTTTATTTCAAAGAAATGCCGTAGAGCGACAGTGCGTTTTGAAACGTTACTTCCGCCGCTTCGGCCGCCGTGATGCCGCGAGTCTTCGCGAGGGTCTCCAGCGTGAAGTGAAGGTTCAGCGGACTGTTCCGCTCACCGCGAAGCGGTTCCGGCGTCATATAGGGACAGTCCGTTTCGAGGACGATTCGTTCCAGCGGCAGTTTCTCCGCGATTGCGCGCTGTTTGCTGGCGTTTTTAAACGTCAGAGCCCCGCCGAACGCGATATAGAACCCCATGTCGATATAGCGAACCGCGTCCTCGTAGCTGCCGGAGTAGCAGTGCAGAACGCCGCCCAGCCGGCCGCGCCGCGCGTACAGCATGTTCATTACGTCCCCGTGCGCTTCGCGGTCGTGTATGATCACGGGCTTTTTTGCCTGCACCGCGAGGTCGAGCTGGTTGGCGAACGCCTCCCGCTGCGCTTCCCGCGGGGAAAAGTCGTAGTGGTAGTCCAGCCCGATTTCGCCGACCGCGACGATCTTCTTTTGCTCCAGCGCGCGTTCCACGCGCAGCAGGTTCGTGTTGTCCGCCGTGTTTGCCGAATGCGGGTGGATGCCCGCGCTGCCGTAGACAAAATCATACAGCAGCGTCAGTCCCTGGATCTTCGGGATATCGTTTGCTTCCACACAAGCCTCGACGAACCCGGCTATGCCCGATTCGGGGAATGAGGCAATGAGCGCGTTGCGGTCCTGCTCAAACCGGTCGTCGAGCAGATGCGCGTGGGTATCGAATAATCGCATGCAATGTCTTCCTAACGTTATCGTTGTGTCAAAGTTAAATCGAGATCCATCAGAATCTCGTCAAAATACTCGCCGCGGATCTGAATGCGTCCTTTGTGCCGTCCGACCTCGACGAATCCGAAGCGCCGGTAGAGCGCAATGGCGCGCTCGTTGCCTTCGCGCACCTCAAGCGAGAGCTGCCGCAGTTCGCCGGTGCTCCTGGCAAAGTCGATCATTGCCTGCATGGCGATGGAACCGACGCCGACATGCCAACAGGAGCGCTTGATCGAGATGGCAACCCCGGCGCTGTGCGAAACGCGCTTTCTTGCGGCGGCGCGCACGTCGCAGACCAGAACGATCTCGCCGCCGATCGTGCCAATGAACATCTTGGTGTTCTTTGCCGCGAGCGTGGTGCGAATCCATTCTTTTTCGCCTTCCACCGTAAGGCCTTCGATGCCGGTTTCATCACAGAGCAGAAAGTCCGTCTCGCCGCCCACGATCTTCAGGTATTCCACCAGTTCCGGCGCGTCCGCTTCCGCGGGGTCGCGCAGAAGAAGCGTCCGCCCGTCCCTGAGCCTGTATTCCGCCATAGGATTGCCTTTCAAAACAGCTTTATCGAACCTTCAGCCCGGATTCCATCGGCGCGAGCGTCGTCAGCGCGGAGAGGTTTGCATCCGCCGCATCCGAGGCGCAGAGGATCATGCCGCGGCTTTCCACGCCGCAGAGGGTCACCGGCTTGAGGTTGGCGACGAGCACCACCGTCTTGCCGACAAGGTCCTCCGGCGCGTACCACTGTTTGATGCCGGAGACGACCGTTCGCGTCTCCTCGCCGACTTCCAGCGTGAGCTTGAGCAGCTTCTTGCTCTTTTTGATCTCCTCGGCGGCAACGACCTTTGCCAGCCGCAGATCGACCTTGGCGAAATCGTCGTATTCAATCTCCGGCAGCGGCGCGTCCTCGTCCGCTTCCTCGGCTTTTGCCGGTTCGACGGGCGCGGCGGCGGCCTTCGCTTTTTCCGCTTCGGCGGCAAAGTGCGCAAGCTCCGCTTCCACGTCGATGCGGGGGAAGAGCGCCTCGCCCTTATGCACCGTCGCGCCGGGTACGCTGCCACCCCATGCGAGCGATCCATACGCGGTCTGCGCGTCGTTCAACCCCAGCTGGGCAAAGAGTTTTTGCGGCGTGCTCGTGAGGAACGGGATCAGCAGAATGCCGACGATGCGCAGGCTCTCCGCAAGGTTGTAAAGCACGGTCTTGAGCCGCTCCCGCCCTGCGTCGCTCTTGGCGAGCGTCCAGGGAGCGGTCACGTCGATGTATTTGTTGCAGGCGCCGACGAGCTTCCAGATCTCCGCGAGCGCGTCCGGAATATGCAGCTCGTTCATCTGCGCGTCCACCCTTGCGGGCAGTTCGCCCGCGAGTTCGATCAGCGCCGCGTCCTCGTCGCCGATCGCGGCGGGGGCGGGCAAAACTCCGCCAAAGTATTTATCGATCATCGCGACCGTGCGGCTCAGCAGGTTGCCGAGGTCGTTGGCCAGGTCGGTGTTGATGCGCGCAATCAGCGCCTCGTTCGAGAAGTTGCCGTCCGAACCGAACGGAACCTCGCGCAGCAGGAAGTAGCGGATCGCGTCCACGCCGTAGCGGTCGCAGAGCGCGACGGGATCCACCACGTTGCCCTTGCTCTTACTCATCTTGCCGCCGTCGAGCACGAGCCAGCCGTGGCCGAACACCTGCTTGGGCAGCGGTTCGCCAAGCGCCATGAGCATGATCGGCCAGATGATCGTATGGAACCGCACGATCTCCTTGCCGACGATATGCACGTCCGCCGGCCAGAACTTCCGGTAGAGCGAATCGTCATCGCTTCCCCACCCGAGTGCGGTAACGTAGTTCGAGAGTGCGTCCAACCAGACATAGACGACGTGTTTTTCATCGAAATCGACCGGAATCCCCCACGTAAAGCTCGTCCGGCTCACGCAGAGGTCCTCCAGGCCGGGCAGGAGGAAGTTCTGGAGCATCTCATTCGTCCGGCTGTTCGGCTGGATGAACGTCGGGTTGTCCTTGATGTACTGAATCAGCCGGTCGGCGTACTTCGAGAGGCGGAAGAAGTAGCTTTCCTCCTCGACGAGTTCCACGGGGCCGCCGCAGTCCGGGCAAACGCCGCCCGCCTCCTGCACCTGACGGTCGAGCCAGAAACTCTCGCAGGGGGTGCAGTAGTGGCCGGTGTACTTCGATTTATAGATATCGCCCTGATCGTAGAGCTTGCGGAACATCTTCTGGACGGCTTTTACGTGGTAGTCGTCCGTCGTGCGGATGAACCCGTCGTAGGAGATGTCCAGCAGCTTCCAAAGGTCTTTAAACCCGGCGACGATCGTATCCACATACTGCTGCGGGGTCACGCCCGCGGCCTTTGCCTTGCGCTCGATCTTCTGGCCGTGCTCGTCCGACCCGGTCAGAAAGAAGACGTCGTAGCCGCGCTGGCGTTTGTAGCGGGCAATCGCGTCCGTCGCAACCGTGCTGTAGGCGTGGCCGATGTGCAGGTTCGCGCTCGGGTAATAGATTGGCGTGGTGATGTAAAACGTCTTGTTCTCTTCCATCCTGATGTCCTCCCAAAATTCAATATCCAACAAAAAAAGCATACCGCCCTCGTGTAAGGACGGCATGCCATAAAAGCGCATTGCCGCTGTACCACCTTACTTCCCCAAAGACGCGGGGGCATAAGTTTCCGCTGTAACGGGCGAAGACCCGCCGCGGCTGAGGCGAATGGAGCGTTCACCGCGAGAAGCTCGGGAGCCATGTTCGGCAGGGTCGCGATTTCGGGCTTGCACCAATCCCCGAATCTCTAAAAACGCGCGCCGCGCCTACTCTTTCCGTCGAAGCTCATATTGTTTTGTGAGCATATCACTTTTCGCGCGAGGTTGTCAAGAGCGCGGGATCGTGCTAAGATAGGTTGGATTTTATTTTTATGGGAGCGCAGCATGTTTATCATAGCCGGACTCGGAAACCCGGGATTATTATATCAGCGCACGCGCCACAACGCGGGCTTTCAGGCGCTGGACCGGCTGGCGGACGAGCTGCACATCCGCGTGACGAAGCGCGGCTTTAGCGGAATCTACGGCGAGGGCGTCTATCACGGTGAGCGCGTCGCGCTGGTCAAGCCCACGACCTACATGAACCTCTCCGGCGACTGCATTCAGGCGATTCTGCACTTCTACAAGTGCCCCCTGGAGCACCTGATCGTGCTTTACGACGATATTGAACTGCCGGTGGGAACGCTGCGCATCCGCGAAAAAGGCAGCGCGGGCACGCACAACGGCATGCGCTCCATCATAGCCTGTGTTGGCGGCGAAGATTTTCCGCGCGTCCGCATTGGCGTTGGCGACCGGGACGGCGGGGATCTGAAGGAGCATGTACTCGGAAGGCCCGGCAAGGCGGAGCAGGCCGCGCTGGAAACCGCCTTTCAAGACGCGGTGAGCGCGGTGAAACTGATCGTCGAGGGCAATCTGCCGGAGGCGCAGGCAAAGTTTAATAAAAAGCACATTGGGGGGGCAAAGACGGAACGGTAAGTCCTTTGCATAACTCCGGAACAAACGAAAATGGGGGAATTCTGACGCCAAGTATGAACCACAGCTCCATATTGCACCTTCTCGATTCCGCGACAGACTTCCGGCGCATGAAAGACGCGCTGGAGGGGGGCAAAGGCCCGGTCGCGGCGTTCGGCGTTGCGGCAAACGCCAAAGCGCATCTGATCGCCTCGCTGGCCGAACGGCGGCAGGTGTTGTTTGTGGCCGCAACGGACGTGGCCGCAACGCAGCTCTGCGAAGGCGCGCGGCTGTTTGGCGTGCGCGCGGAACTGTTTTTGCCGCGCGAAACGCCGCTGACCTATGTTCATGCGGCGTCCGGGGAACAGCGCGGCGAGCGGATCTCCGCGCTCTGCACACTGCTTTCCGGCGAACCCTGCGCAATCTGCGCCAGCGCCGCCGCACTCCTGCAGGCGCTCGCGCCGAAGGACGCGTTTGCCGCGAGCCTGTTCCGGCTCTGGGTCGGGGATACGCATGATCCGCGCGCGCTGATGGAACAGCTGATTTCGGCGGGTTATGAGCGCGTGGAGATGGTGGAAGGGCGCGGGCAGATTGCCGCGCGCGGCGATCTGGTGGACGTTTACGCGCCGGGCGAGGAATACCCTGTGCGAATTGAGTTTTTCGGGGACGAAATCGATCAGATGCGCTGGTTCGATCCCGTAACCCAGCGCGGCGTGGAGCAGATTCGCGAGGTGTTCCTCCGACCGGCTCTGGAAACGCCGCAGCCGAAGGAGCTCACCGCCAAGGCGCTCAGGCGGCTGGAAGGACACGCGGGGCTCAGCGACGCGGAGGAGGCCTGGAACGCGGGCGTCTCCAGCATCGCGGGCGACGTACTGCTTCCGCTTCTTTATAAAAAAACGGACACGCTGCTGGACTATCTTGCGCCGGACGCGATTCTGGCGGTGGACGAAGCGATTCTTATCGACGAAGCGCTGCGAACCGAACAGATGCGCTTTGCCGAAACGGTGCAGGCCATGCTCGAACGGGGCGAAGGCCTGCCGGAGCAGGGCGCGCTGGAGCGCGGCGCGAACGAAACGCTGGAGCGGCTGCATACCGGACGAACGGCGCTGCTTTACGCGCTCTCACGGACGCACCCGCAGTTTTCGCCCCGCGAAATCGTTACGCTGGAATCCCGCGGCGCGCCGCAGTTCATGGGCGCGTTCGACGAGATTGCCCGCGAGATTACGCGGCTGAACAGCGCGGGTGAAAAGACGGTTATCTACGCGGGCGAACAGAGCCAGGAGCTTCTTCACAATCTGGAGGAATACGACGCGAAAGCCACCGTTGCGGAAGAGCTGCCGGACGGGCTGCCCGCCGGAAAAACGCTGATCCTGCCCGGTTCGCTGGCGCGCGGATTCAGTTATCCGCAGATCAAGACGAACGTCTTCACCGAGTATGAAATCACCGGACGGACGGAGCGCCCGGTCAAACGCTCCCGCTCAAAGAAGCACCTCTCCTTCTCGGAGCTTTCCGTGGGCGACTATATCGTGCACGAAGCGCACGGCGTGGGCCGCTTTGTCAAGGTGGAAGCGCTGAGTGTGCAGGGCAACACGAAGGACTATTTATTAATCGAATACCGCGGCGGGGACCGGCTTTATATCCCGACCGACCAGCTTGACCGCGTACAGAAATACGTCGGCGGCGGGGATGAGGACGTTGCTCCCCCGCTGAGCAAGCTCGGCGGCGCGGAGTGGACCAACCGCGTGAACAAGGCGAAAAGCGCGGCGAAAAAGCTCGCGGTCGATCTTGCGGCGCTCTACGCGGAGCGCGCAAGCGCGGCCGGATTCGCGTTTAGCAAGGATACCGCCTGGCAGAGGACGTTTGAGGAGCGTTTCCCCTACGAACTCACACCGGATCAGAAGCAGAGCATTGAGGAGATCAAGGCGGATATGCAGCAGCTGCGTCCCATGGATCGCCTGCTCTGCGGGGACGTTGGCTACGGCAAAACCGAAGTCGCGCTCCGGGCGGTGTTCAAGTGCATTCAGGATGGAAAACAGGCGGCGATTCTCGTACCGACCACGATTCTCGCGCAGCAGCATTACAACACCATGTGTTCCCGTTTTGCCGATTTCCCGGTCAGGGTGGCCTGTTTGTCGCGGTTTCAAACGCCAAAGAAGCGGAACGATATCAAAAAGCAGCTCGCCGAGGGGCAGATCGACGTTGTGGTTGGTACCCACGCCCTGCTTGCAAAGGACGTGCGCTACAAGGCGCTGGGGCTGCTGATTATCGACGAAGAGCACCGCTTCGGCGTGAACCACAAGGAACAGATGAAGGAAATGAAAAAGACCGTGGACGTGCTGACGCTCACGGCAACGCCGATTCCGCGGACGCTGAATATGTCCATGACCGGCATTCGGGATATCAGCGTCATCGAAACACCGCCGGAAGCGCGCTATCCCGTTCAAACCTTTGTACTGGAATATACGGACGCGCTGTTAAAAGATGCGCTCACGCGCGAAATTGCGCGAAAGGGGCAGGCGTATGTGGTTTCCAACCGTGTGCAGAACATGGAGAATACCGCGCGGCGCCTGGAGACGCTGGTTCCGGAGGCGCGTATTACGATTGCGCACGGGCAGATGGGCGAAACGCAGCTGGAGCAGGCGATGCTGGACTTTCTGGAGTACCGCTCGGATATCCTGCTCTGCTCGACGATTATCGAAAGCGGGCTGGATATTCCAAACGCAAATACGCTCGTGGTGCTGGATGCGGACCGGATGGGGCTTGCCCAGCTCTATCAGCTGCGCGGGCGCGTGGGGCGCTCCAGCCGCATCGGGTACGCATACTTTACAGTTCAGACCGGCAAGGTGATGAACGAAAAGGCCGCCAAGCGGCTGATGGCGATTCGGGAATTCACGCAGTTTGGCGCGGGGTTCCAGCTTGCCATGCGCGACTTGGAGATTCGCGGCGCGGGTTCGCTGCTCGGCGCGGAACAGCACGGGCATATTACCGACGTTGGGTACGAATATTACGTCAAGCTTGTTCGCCGCGCCGTGGACGAGCAGCAGGGCAGGGAACTGGAGCCCGTTACGGAAACGACCGTGGATATTCCGATTGACGCGCATATTCCGCACGACTATGTGCCGAGCGAGATCATGCGGCTGAAAGCCTACCGGAGGATTGCGGAGATCGACGGCACGGAGAGCCGGATGGACGTAACGGAGGAGTTTATCGACCGCTACGGCGAACCGCCGGAGAGCGTGACAAACCTCATGCGCATCTCCGAGGTCAAGGCGTACGCTTCGCGGGCGTACTTGGAGAGCGTTACCGTTCGCGACGGCGAAGCTAAGCTCAAGTTCGGCGCAAACGCGCAGCTCGACGGGGGCAGGCTGATTGCCGCCATCTCGAGTTACGAGGGCGCGCGCCTGCTTGCGGGCGATCCGCTTACGATTGAAATACGGCAAAAAAACGCCGATGCAGCGTCAATTACCGCGAAACTGCCACAATTCCTTTACACAATTGTCCGTTGCGTTGACACGGACGCGGGCATATAATGTACGAGTGGCATATTTTCCGGTAATATTACGCGCTGGGCGCAATACTCCAATATTTACGCGCGCCGCGCGCAAATATATATCCTTTCTACGCGTAAAGCGCGGAATAACATAAGGGAGAAATCAGTAGATTATGAAGTTTACATGGAAGCGGGCGCTCTCCGCGCTGCTGGCGGTTGCGCTGATGCTGTCCTTCGCGGGCTGCGCGAAGAAAACCGACAATACGGCGAGCAATTCCGACGCGACTGCCGCGGACGCACAGTATTCCGACGATGAGCTGTCGCAGGTTGCCGTGAAGATCGGCAAGGATTATACGATTACCAAGGGTGATATCCTGGATGAGTATAATTATATGGTTCAGATGTATACCTACTACGGTATGACCGCGCCGACGGCGGAAGCGGACATCGAATCGCTGCAGGACAACGCGGTTTCCTCTCTGGTCTCCAACGAGGTCCAGCTCTATGAAGCGGACCAGATGGACATTGCCCTGACGGACGAACAGAACGCGGACGTAGCTGCCCAAACGGAAGAACAGATGAACAGCTATCTGGATTCCTTCCGTGAGCAGGCGAAGACCGAAGGCGCCGCGGATGTGGAAACCAGGGCAAATGAAATCTTCGAGGAACAGCTGGCCGCGGCGAATCTGGATATGGACGTGGAAGGCTTCCGCGCGTACATGACCGAGAACCTTGAGAATGAAGCGCTCAAGAGCGCGCTGAAAGCCAAGTTAACCGAGGGCGTAACCGCGACGGACGACGAGGTCAAGGCTTACTTCGACAACCTGCTTTCCACGCAGACGGACACTTACACAACCACCCCGGCGGACTATCTCAGCGCCGCGGAGGATTATCAGATGAACGGCGGGGACCCGATACTCTATACGCCGGAAGGATACGTTCGCGTTCGTTCGATCACCGTTTCGCCTGCGGAGGATGTTTCGCAGGACTACACCACGCTCAAGAACGATATGAGCACCATAGCGAATGAATACGGCGCGGCCGCTCTTACGGCGCTGGCCGACAAGTATACCGCTGGCGGCAAGGCTCCCACGGATACGAGCGTGACCATCTCCGCCGCGGAAATCGAAGGCGGCGACAAGCTCGTGAACGATTATCTGACCAAGAAGGCCGCCGCGGATGCGCTGTTTGAGGAGTATATAAAGGACGCGCGCGCCAAGGCGAACGAAGCCTACGCCGCCCTCGGATCCGGAACGGGCTTTATCGACGTTCTGAAGCAGTATGGCGAGGACACAATGTATACGAGCTATCCGTCGTTTGTGGATACCGGACTGCTGATGTATGTTGGCGGTGAGGACAAGGTTTGGGATGCAAAACTGGTCGATGCGGTCAAGCAGCTCAAGGACGGCGAATATACCGCGGTCATCCAGATTGACAGCATGTTCTATATTCTCCAGCTTGTCGGCGCCGAGCCTTCCGCAACAAAGACGCTCGACGAGGTTACCGACCAGATCAAGGCGCAGGTCATTGCGACCAACGCGGATAAACTCTGGAACGAAACGCTTGGAAAGTGGGAGAAAGATTCCTCGATCGTTACCTATTACGAAGACGTTTACCGCGATATCGGGAAAAACTAATCGCGAAAGCGCGCGGGCGGACGGCATATGCCGTCCGCTTTTGCTTTGCTAATAAAAAGGTGCCTGTCTGTAACCGGCGCACACGGGCAGCGGTAGAAGCCACTTGTTTTTGCTGTGGGAATTTGCTATATTGAACGATAGAACGAGGTTGCCGGCAAGTCCTGTCCTCCTGCCGGGAGGAACGGCCGCCTGGTTCAATAACAAGCAGGAGGTTGATGCTATGAAGTATGAATGCGTTTGCGGTTATGTATATGATCCGGAAGTCGGCGATCCCGATAACGGCATCGCACCGGGCACCGCGTTTGAAGACCTGCCGGAGGATTGGGTATGCCCTGTTTGCGGCATGGAAAAGGATGCGTTCTCCGCGATCGACTGAGTGGTCAATACGGCGATCGTTAGAATCCTTATTCGACACGATAAAGAAAAGCGCGCAGCGGAAATTCCGCGGCGCGCTTTTATATTCCCCGTGTTTTCGCTGCTTTTACGGCTGCTTCCCTTCATAAAGGATTGCATACAGCGCGTTGAGCGCGTCGAGCACACGCGGGCCCGCTCGTGTGAGAAGACGCGCATCCAGATAGTAAACGCGTTTGGCGGCGACTGCGTCTATGCTCTGCCAGTCTGCCCGCGCAAGGATTTCGTCCACACCGGTTACGGGCGCCGCGGGCGTTGCCCCATCGGGCACGGTGCCATCCGGCGCTGGTGTGTTTTCCGGGGCCGGTGTGCTTTCCGGCGCCGGCGTTTCGTCCGGTGTGGCCGTTTCCTCCGCCGTGCGGACGGAAGCGGCTGCCGCGGTGGTCAGAATATAGTCCGGACTGCGCCCGATCACCTGATCCTGCGTAATGGCAAGCAGGCCGGACTGGTCTTCGAACTCATTATGGAATCCAAGCAGAGCAATCAGGGACGAAGCAAAGGTATTGCCGCCCGCGGTCGTCAGGCCGTTTGCGGGCGGGGAGAGCTCCAGATAGACCGTTTCCTCATGCGGGGTGATTTTTTTCTGCAGCTCCGCAAGCGAAGTGATCGTGCTTGAGATGAGCGTATTTGCTTCGCTTACGTGGTTTGTTACCGCGCCAAGCAGCGTAATCGCACTGTAAAGGCTGTTGATATCGGTGGCGTTCGTAACGACCGGCAGTATGCCCGCTCCGCCGAGCGCGGAGAGCAGCGCCGTGTCCTGTGCCTGCTCGGCGGAAAGAATCACGACCTGCGGCGCGCGCATAACAACAAGATCCGGATCCGTTTTCCCCTCCACCGTGACAAACGGAATGAGATTTACGGCGTCCGGATAGTCGCACTCCGAGGTGCGCCCAACAACCATA
The DNA here is from genome assembly GCA_021373115.1 of Eubacteriales bacterium. Lineage (GTDB taxonomy): Bacteria > Bacillota > Clostridia > Christensenellales > CAG-138 > UBA7703. Next base: position 36,528 of record JAJFTI010000038.1, read on the forward strand.
TCCCCGGCGCCGAGCGCATAAAGCAGTTCGCAGTCCGCCGGATCGAGCACGACGATGCTGCTGACCGCGGTGCTGAGCTGGATGGCGTTTCCGGCCATATCGGTTACGTTCACGGCATAGCTGTCTGCGTTCGCCGAGGGATTCGTACCTGCCGTACTGGCGACGGAAGCCGCCGCTGCCGCGCCGTCCTCAACGGGAACGGGCGAGGGAAGCGCGCAGGCGGCAGAGACAGTAGTCAGCAGCAGGGCCAGCGCGAGGCAGATCAATCGCAAGCTGTGGTTCGACATGCTTTTATTATCCTTTCCAGTCCGGGCGCCGCGGGAATTCAAGCGATATTCCGCCGCGCGGCGGACGAACGGCAAAACGGTTTCGTCGCGCGAAAAACGCTCAAAAACTGGATTCAGTATAGCATTCCCCCGAATACCGGTCAACAAACGCAACCTGTGTTCAATTGATCGGAGAAAGCCAGGAATCGTTCCTGAAATCATCTGATTTTCTTGAAATGAATCCGGTTCGTTCTAGGTTGATCGTTGTGCGCGCGTGCGCGATGACGAAATGTTAACGCAAACGTAGCAGGAAGTTCACAGGCTGTTGCGGCAGGCGGCACGGTGCGGGAAAATTGAAAAGTTCACAATGAAGAGCGAATGCGCCGTGTTCGGCGAGGCGAAAAGAGGTATACTATTGGGAAATACGAAGCGGTGCCGAAAGCCGGAATACGAGGTTTTGTATGGAAACAAAGCCGGACATTTCGAACGAACGGCTTGCACCGCCTTTTCCGATTCCTTTCAAATTTACAGGAAAGAAGGGGTCTTGCTTTGAAGCGCGAATACCCGATCGACGAACACCGGAAGCTCCCGGTCAACGGAACACAGCTGGACATTCGCATCCGCGGAACCAGGGAATCCAACCCGGTTGTGCTGTTTCTGCATGGCGGGCCGGGCGCCTGCAACCGCCACGCCGTTTTGCGCGACCAGGCGCCATTGGCGGACGAATGCACGATTGTCTGTCTGGATCAGCGCGGCGCGGGAAAGAGCTACGATTCGGCGCAGGCGAAACGGACGATGAATATGGAAACCACCGTGGAGGATGTGCGTTGTGTGGTTGATTTTCTCCGTGAGCGGTTTCATCAGGAAAAAGTCATTCTGGTGGGGCACTCCTACGGCAGCTACCTCGGCGTATTGTTCTGCGAGAAATATCCGGAGCGGGTTGCGGCTTATGTCGGCATTGGCCAGTTGGCCAACGGCGCGGAGAACGAGCGGATTTCCTATGAATTTGTGCTGAACGAGGCACAGAAGCGCGGCGATCGTAAGGCATTGAAGGATCTGAATCGCATCGGCTGGCCGCAGAAAGGAATGTACGCTTCCCTGAACGATCTGATGACGCAGCGAAACCTCATGACGAAGTACGGCGGCGCGGCGCATGGCAAAAAGGAAGGGCTGATAACCTCCCTGATCCTGCCGGTGCTCCGTTCGCCGGAATACACGCTGGCCGATTTGATTCGCTATGCGCGCGGGCAGTTCTACAATATGCATCAGCTCTGGCGCGAGGTGATTTCCTGCGATTTCATGGCGGACGTGCGGAAACTCGGCGTTCCCGTTACGCTTACGATAGGGCGGTTTGACCGCAATACTCCGCCGGAACTTGCGCAAGCCTGGCTGGACGCGCTGGACGCGCCGAAAAAGGAATGGATCTGGTTTGAGCAAAGCGCGCACGCACCGATTTCGGAAGAAAGCGAGCGCTGGAACAGCGTGTTCCGCGAGCGGGTACTGCGTGCCTGACCTTCGTTGGTCGATATAACCGCACGATATAGGGAAACGGGGCGTATTACGTCCCGTTTTTCGCGCAGGGATGAGGCGCGCGCCCAAGCGCTGGGCGGGAAAAAACAGAATTTTAAACCGGGATATTTTCGGCAAATTGGAGGATTTTGGAAAGAATCTGAAAACAAATCCCCCGCGGGCTATGCTTTGTTCTCCGGTTCTGGTATGATACACACTGCACATTTACGTCGCCGGATTGGCGAAATTCACGTTTTGCGGAGAAAGAATGGAACGACGCGCACCCGCGAAAAAAAAACGCAAAGCAGGGCACATTGATTACCCGATCGTACTGATGATCGGTCTTCTTTGCGCGTTTGGACTTGTCATGGTGTTTTCGGCGAGCTATTACTACGCGCAGAATACCGCGTCCGTCGGCTACGACGGCTACTATTATATCCGCAAGCAGGCGATCTATCTGGCTGTTGGATTCCCCATGATGCTGCTGATTTCGTTCGTGGACTTCAAAAAGCTGGAACGGTTCAAGCTCATCGGCATTCTGGTTTCCATTGTGCTGCTGATTGCCGTGCTCGCCTTCGGACAGGAAACGAACGGTGCAAGACGCTGGATCGTGATCGGCGGCCAAAGCATTCAGCCGTCCGAGATTGCAAAATTCGGCATGATGCTCTATATGTGTTCGTTTATGGCGAAAAAGCACGCGGTGATGCAGAGCTTCGCCAAGGGCATGCTGCCCATGCTGCTGGTCATTGGCGTGATCTGCGGCCTCGTTATGCTGCAACCCAATATGTCCATGGCGGTTATCATGGGCTTGATGGGGTACGCGCTGCTGTTTATCGGCGGCTGCGACACCAAGCAGATGCTGCTGCTGCTGCTGGTGTTTATTGGCCTGTTTGCGCTGCTTGCGGTCATCGAGCCTTACCGCATGGCGCGGCTGACGTCGTTTGTCGATCCCTGGAAGGACGCGCTGGGGGATGGCTACCAGCTGATACAGTCCTACTATGCGCTTGGTTCCGGCGGCCTCTTCGGCGTCGGCCTGAACAACAGCAAGCAGAAGCTCCTGTATATGACCTACGGCGAATCGGACTTTATTTTCGCAATCGTCTGCGAAGAACTCGGACTGGTGGGCGGCGTTCTTGTGATTGCGGCATACGGTTTCATCATATACCGCGGCATCCGGATTGCGCTCCAGTGCCGCGACCGGTTTGGCAGCATGCTCGCCGGCGGTATTACGGTGGTTTTCGGCCTGCAGGTATTCGTGAATATCGGCGTCTGCACGGGGCTGCTGCCCACGACGGGCCAGGCCCTTCCGTTCATCAGCGCGGGCGGTTCCTCCATGATGATCTTCCTTGCGGCCATGGGCGTTCTGCTGAGCATTTCGCGTTATAACAGCCTGACGCAAGGAACCGCAGCACCCGTGAAGGGCAGGGCATAGCCGCTTCGCATGGAAACCTGAGCGGATTCGGGCGCATACCGCGCGGCGGTAATCAACGGTTTTAGATGGGGAAGTCGCATTCATCAATGGCGAAAAACAGGGATAAACAACCGAAAAACGACAGGGATCGCGAAAAGAAGAAGGGCTTTTGGTCCAACTTCTTCGAACCCGTGCCTTCGGACGAAGAATACGACCCGGCATCGGCAAACCGCCAGTACGGCGAGCCGCCTGAACCGCCGCTCAAGCATCTTTTTGATGACGAAGAGCTCGATTTTTCGGAAGAGGACGATGCGAACAGCCTGGCTAAGCTCACCTGGGACGATGGCGAGCAGGTTGTGAGCGATTCCGTGCGGATACGCTATACCTCCGAGGAGCGCGAAACCATCCGCCGGCAGCGGGAAACCGCCCGCCACGAACGCGCGGAGCGCGGAAATGCGACCGGCCCCATCCACCTTTTTGACGGGGTTGAGGACGATTTTGACGACGACGAAGAGGAAACCGCCCCGCACGCGCGAACGCATACAACGCGGACGCGCATATTTCGTACCGGTTCCTCCACGACCGCGCGCATTCACATCAACGAGACCGAAGAAACCATGCGCATGCACGAGGCCGAAAAGAAGGCGCGCGCACGCGAAGCGGCAAGAAAACATGAGGAATATGTAGAGCGGCAGCTGCGGAAAAAGAAGAAGAACGCCATAGCCGCGAAACTCTTTGGCAATCTGATGGTTGTGATTCTGATGCTCGTCGCAGTTGGCGTTGCGCTGTACTACGGTTTCTTGCTTTCGGATATTGTGGTGATGGGCAACGAGCAGTTTTCCACGGAGTATATCCTGAAACAGTCCGGACTCAAGCTTGGCACGCATATGCTCTTTGTCGATCTGGACGAGGTAGAGGCGGATCTTTCGGAGAACCCGTATTTGCAGGTCGAATCGGTCACCTATATCTTCCCGAGCCGCGTGCGCATCGTGGTCAGCGAGCGCAAGGAGGTTGCGGGGATCGAAGGTCTAGACAGTACCGTTATTATTGATAAAAACGGCTATGTGCTTTCCATGACCGCCGGAGCAGATATCTCGGATTTAATTCAGGTCACCGGCGTAAGTATGACCGGTTACGAACTGGGGCAGCGCCTCGGCGAGGGCAACGACTTTTCAACGGCGACGCTGGTTCAGCTGATCGCCGTGCTTGAGCAGTATTCGCTTTCAAGCTCGATCAAATCCATCGATTTAACCACGCCGCTCGCAATTACGATGACCGCGACGAACGGGCTCAAGATCCATGTAGGCCAGGCAACCGATCTGGAAAGCAAGATGGACGTGCTCTCGCGCATTCTGCCGCAGTTCTTTGCCAAGGACGTTTATACCGGTACGCTCTATCTTTCGGCAAAGGGCGGCGCGGTGTATTCCACGACCGATTACAAGGATCGCACGCCGGTTGAGGTACCGGACGATACGGCGAATACCGGCGGCCTGCTGCCCGTCGATGCGGACGGCGACGGACTGGACGACAACACCGGCCTGCCGTATGTAGCGCCGCAGGTGGACGAGAACGGGGACGGTCTGGACGACAACACCGGCCTGCCGATGGCCTCCATTACGCCCGCCGCGCCGATAACCACGCCTGTTCCGACGACGGCAGGCGGGGACGACGATTTCCAGGGATAAATTTATTTCTATCTTATAAAAGATAGAGGGGTTCGGCGGCAGCGACGATTTCCAGGGATAATTTATTCCTATATTACGAGCTGGTTTCGCAGCTGGAATAAACGCGGACGGGTTCTTCGCTGGGATATCCACAGGATTATCCGGCAGGGAAACATGCTCGCCGTCGAATGGACGTTTGCATGCGTCTACGACGGGGAGGAGAGCCGGTTTGCGGCGTTTCCCTGATTGAACTGGGAGAAAGCGGCAGGATTCGCTCGCTCAAGGAGTTCCAGTCGAAGGCCGAACACTGCTTTCCCTACGGGGAACGTGAAACGGAAAACGCTTCGAATCCAAATACATTTCTCCGATAATGAAAGAAAAGCCGTCCAAAACCAAATTGGACGGCTTTGTGTTTCAAATCCAGTTGCTACAGGCAAAACCAAACTTTTACCAGCTTTTTTCCGCGTGGCGGCAAATAGCGGCGAACGTTTCGGCGGAGATGTCATGCTCCATTCGGCAGGCATCCGCAAAAGCGGTTTCTTCGACCACGCCAAGCCGCATGAGGAATTGGGCGAGGATAAGGTGGCGCCGGTATATGCGCTCGGCAATCTCCCGCCCGGCGGGTGTGAGGGTAATGTATTTATCGTCCGCCATGCGAATGTAGTCGTTTTCACGCAATAGCTTCGTGGCATGGCTGACGCTTGCTTTGGTAACGCCGAGACTCGCGGCAATATCCACGGAGCGCGCACAGCCGCTTTTTTCCTGCTGAATGAGGATCTGTTCGAGATAATCTTCAATCGATTCGTTCACCTGCATGTCCGCACCCCCTTTTTGTCCTGTATCCTATGCTACACCCCGTACCGGGGAAATTCAAGGAAAAATCCGGCCGAAGGATCCTTGCGCGGGGTGGAGAACGGCAGACGACTGTTTCAACAGGGATTGACAACTCGAGTTAGATGCTGTAAACTGCTAACTGGAGTTAGAACACTCTAACAGCGATCCGACAAACCGGCTGCCGGTGGCTGGGCGGACAGGAATGAGGTTTGAACGATGACATTGGACGAGTTGAAAGCAGGACAAACGGCCGTGATACGCGCGGTTGGCGGCGTCGGCGCACTGCGGCTGCGGCTGCTGGATATGGGGCTGATCCCAAGGACAAAGGTAACGCTGATCAAGGCCGCGCCGATGGGGGATCCAATTGAGATTTGCGTGCGCGGTTACGAGCTGACGCTGCGAAAGGACGATGCGCGCAGCATTGCGCTTGCCGAAGGAGAGGAGAACAAAGATGATCTTTGCGCTTGCGGGGAATCAGAACTCGGGAAAAACGACGCTGTTCAATGCGCTTACGGGGTCCAAACAGCATGTCGGAAACTTTCCGGGCGTGACGGTGGATCAGAAAGCGGGAGAGGTTCGCGGGGTAAAGGGCGCGGAGGTCGTTGACCTGCCGGGGATTTACTCTATTCGCCCGTATACGCAGGAGGAGATCGTTTCACGAGACTTCATTCTCGACGGCAAGCCGGACGGCATCATCAACATCGTAGACGCGACCAATCTGGAGCGGAATCTGTATCTTACGCTGCAGCTGCTGGAAATGCGAATTCCCATGGTGGTTGCGCTGAATATGATGGACGAAGTGCGCGAAAACGGCGGTTCGGTCAACGTGAAACTGCTTGGCAGTTTGCTCGGCGTTCCCGTTGTCCCCATTGTGGCCGCAAAAAATGAAGGCGTATCCGAACTGGTTAACCAGGCCGTGCTCGTGGTTAAAAAGCGGATGCTTCCCGCGGTTCAGGATTTTTGTCCGGACGGGGCGGTGCACCGCTGCATCCATTCCGTTGCCCATGTAATTGAGGATCACGCGCGGGCGATCGGCGTTTCGCCGCGTTTTTGCGCGACCAAATTGATTGAAGGCGACGAAAGCCTGCAGGAGCGCCTGGAACTGGATCAAAACGAGGTCGAGCTGATTGAACACAGCGTTCTGGAAATGGAACATGAAACGGGCTTCGACCGCAACGAAGCGCTCGCGGATATGCGCTATACGTTTATTGAACATGTGGTTGGCGAAGCGGTGGTCAAGTGCCGCGAGAGCCGCGAGCACCGGCGAAGCGTGGCAATCGACCGGGTGCTCACGGGAAAATACACCGCGCTTCCCGTCTTCTTCGGGGTGATGTTCCTTGTGTTCTGGCTGACGTTCAACGTAATCGGCAGCTCGCTTTCCGACCTGCTCTCAACGGGAATCAACGCGCTGACGGCCCTGGTGGATCGGGGGCTGACCGCCTATGGCATCAATCCGGTCGTGCAAAGCCTGATTATCGACGGCGTGTTTGCGGGCGTTGGCAGCGTGTTGAGCTTTTTGCCCATCGTGGTGACGCTGTTCTTCTTTCTCTCCATTCTGGAGGATACGGGGTATATGGCGCGCATCGCGTTCGTGATGGACCGGCTGCTGCGCAAAATTGGGCTCTCCGGGCGCAGCTTCGTACCGATGCTGATTGGCTTTGGCTGTTCCGTTCCCGCGATTATGGCAACACGGACGCTCGCTTCCGACCGCGACCGCAAGATGACGATTCTGCTCACTCCGTTTATGAGCTGCTCGGCGAAGATACCGATCTACGCGGTGTTCTGCGCTGCCTTTTTTGCACGGTACCAGGCACTCGTAATGATCGGGTTGTATTGCTCTGGCATCGTTCTGGCGGTTCTCGTTGCGCTGATTTTAAAGGGTACCGCGTTTCGCGGGGAGCCGGTTCCGTTTGTAATGGAGCTGCCGAACTACCGCATGCCTTCGCCCAAGAACGTGTTGCTGCTGCTCTGGGAAAAGGCGAAGGATTTTCTGGAGCGCGCGTTTACCATTATTCTGCTTGCGAGCATCGTGATTTGGTTTTTACAGTCGTTCGATACGCGGTTTAACGTGGTTTCACAGAGCGCGGATAGCCTGCTCGCGATGGTCGGGCGATTGATTGCGCCGGTCTTTGCGCCGCTTGGGTTTGGGGACTGGCGGATCGCTACCTCGCTCATCTCCGGCTTTGTCGCCAAGGAGGCGGTGGTCAGCACGCTCTCCGTGCTGCTTGGCACAGGCGTCGCCAGCCTGCACACCGTACTACCGGGGCTGTTTACCGCGTTGTCCGCCGTGAGCTTTCTGCTCTTTACGCTGCTGTATACGCCCTGTGTTGCCGCGGTGGCAACGCTGAAAAAGGAACTGAAATCCGGGGTTGCGACGGTCGGTGTCGTTGCGATGCAGTGTGTCATTGCATGGATCGTTGCGTTCGCAGTGTATCAGATTGGAGGATTGGTTTAACATGCGGCTGGCTGATTATCTGCTTCTTGCGCTGCTGGCGTTCGGGGTGTTTCTCGTAATTCGCAGAATGGTCAAACGGAAGAAGGAAGGTTCCTTCTGCGGCTGCGGCGGTAATTGCGCCGAATGCGGCGGCTGCGGACATGCGCAGAGCGTGAAAACGCCTCCTGTACGGAATAAATAGAAGTGCATACCGAATTGCCCCGCGAAGGCTGTGTCCCGCGGGACTTTTTTATCGGAAGCGGGCAGGGAGCGGCAGGACAGGACTTTGATCACGGAAGAATGGATGGGAATCCCATAAAATAACACACAAATCCGCTTCGTGGGAAAAACAACCGACCGTTTGATTCGCATCCGTTATCATCAACAGAGACAACCGCTTTTACGGAGCAGAGGAGAATATGGAACGGAACAAAGAAAAGAGCTTTGTGGAAGAAACCAATATTTGCTTTTGCGCGGGCGCGTTTCCGCGCGAAACACGTCCGGCTGGCGAGGAACGCGTGCTGATTCTCGGCACGGACGGCTGGAAGCGCCGCTGGCTCGCGCGCTCCGTCTCAAAAGCGCTTGCCGATCTCGGAGAAAGCGAGCCGATTTGCTTTCGCGCGGACCCAGCCGACCAGGAACGCTACTATGTGCTGGGTACGCCCGCGCTCGTCATCGACGGAACGGTCGTCTCTGTCGGCTGCGTGCTGAGCCGCCATCAGGCGCGCATCTATCTTGAACGATACCTATCATAAAAAGCACGGAGGAACACCGCTTGTTTACCTACATTCTCTATGCGCTCGCCATCACGGGGCTCGCGATCTCGTTCTTTCGAGATCGGCAGAAGACGAAGATGGCGCTCGTCAAGGCCTGGAAGGCGTTTGAAAACATACTGCCGCAGATTTTGACGATTTTTCTCGTCATCGGCTTTGCGCTGGCGATTTTCCCGCCGGAGATGATCCGAAAGCTGTTGGGCTCGGAGAGCGGCATATGGGGTGTGCTCGCCGCGGCGGCCATCGGCTCCGTTACGCTGATACCGGGATTTATCGCGTTCCCTCTGGCGGCGGCGCTGCTCAAGAGCGGCGCGGGGTATATGCAGCTCGCGGCGTTCGTCTCCACGCTGATGATGGTCGGCATCATTACGATTCCGATTGAGCGTAAAACGTTTGGACTGCGCTCGACGATTACGCGAAACGCGACCGCGTTCGCCTTTTCCTTCGTGGTTGCAATCGTGATGGGGGTGGTGTTGAAATGAGCAAACAGAAACCGATGATGCAGTCGGAAGCGCAGAACGCGTCGGGGCAAAAACCCGCACAGCCCGGCAGCCCGAAGCAGCCGTTTCTCAAGCGCTACGGTGCGTTTTTCCTCCTGCTGGCGGCGGGCGTCGCCGCGGGACTGGCGCTGCCTGATTTGGGCAGGCAGGCGCTTAGTAACACGCTCGGCAGCCTGAAGGAAATGCTCTCCGTCCTCCCGCCGATCTTTGTGCTTCTGGGGCTGCTGGATGTTTGGGTGGATCGCGCGACGATGGTGAAGTATACCGGAAAAGGCTCCGGCTTCAAGGGCGTTCTGATTGCGTTTCTGCTCGGATCGGCGGCGGCGGGGCCGCTCTACGCGGCATTTCCGTTTGCGGGGGTTATGCTAAAAAAGGGCAGCAGTCTGACGAATGTGCTGATTTTTATTGGCGCGTGGTCAACGACGAAGATTCCGCTTCTGGCGTTTGAGGCGGCGAGCATGGGGCTGAAATTCACGCTGATCCGGCTCGGATTGAGCCTCGTCGGCATTCCGCTGATTGCGCTCGTTACGGAAAAAACACTGCGCAAGCAGGATTTCGAAGAGATCCGGTCGCTCAATGGTGTTCAATAATCAATCGAGAAGACGACATACGATTTGACAAAACGGGGTGGGAACACCTCGTTTTTTTACAAATTCTACCCGTGCAAACAGAACGAATGTTTGGTATAATCGGGGCTAGTGCAGCAGAGCGCCTTGTTTGAAAAAAAACAAAAATTCCGGTAATTTTTTGGCCTGAATCTGGTTTATTCTTTCGGTATCAAACGAAAGGATCAATCCCATGAAGAAAAACCAAACTTCGATTCTAACCTCAATCAACGTTGTCACCTCTGCGTTGGATAGGGCTGCTGCAAAAGCGAAAGCGGGCAGCAACACGAGTGCAGTGAATCCTGTGAAAACAGGCACCACGGGAGCGAACCCTAGCTCGAGCGGCATTTTACCTGCTGCATCGACGGCGAATCGAGCGGGACAGACGGCACAGAAGGTGTACTTGGCTGGACAAGGCGTAAACGACGCCGTTTTTCTGAACGAGAGACAAGCTCTTGAAGCGCAGCTCGTTCGTCAACTGCCCAAGGATTTTCCCATTCAGAATTGGGAGAGTATGCCGGTAAAAGCACAGGTATTCGCCATGCAGCAGAGCGGGTTGTCCAAAGAGGAGCAGTGGACTCTACTGAATGCGACTGCGCCATTCAAAGTGCTTGTAACCGCTACCCCAATTGTGACATCCAGAACGAGCAATGCGGCAAGTTACGAAAAACAACCGGGACTCAAGCTGCCGGTAAGCGTACGCCCGGATTCATCATCCGGATCACGCAATACGGGAAGTTCCGGAGGGCAGCAGTCTCCGTTTTCGGGGCAGGACGCCGAAACGCAGCGAGCGGAACAACGCGCGTCCCGACAGGCGACGGACGCATACCACCAACTGAACGAAGCGCTGGAAAGTAAAAACGTGGATGCGAGCAGTCTTTCCGGCACGGGAAACGATATTTATAAAAGTACCCGAATTGCAATGGCAAATGCTGTTCTGCAAGGGACATTGGATTCGAGCAAACAGTCAAAAATGATCGAAGATGCGAGCGCAGGAATCGCATCGGGAAAAACAGCGCCAAAGACGGTTCAGGACTGGAATGAGAGGGTTGCTTTTGCGGATACCGAATCAAAGAAACTGATGGACACGCTCGATAGCGTGCATGTTGACACCGACCATCTCACCACGCAGCAAAGCTATATCATTGAAAAAGCAGAGCGGATGTTAAGGGATGGGATCATTTCCGGAACGTTGACAAAAGACGGGGCGAACGAGATGATTCGCCGAATCTGTAATAATGTGACGAGCGAAACGACGCCACCGAAGGGAGTAACGTATGTTACGTTGTTTGATCCGAAATTGGACTTAAGGAGCGAAGAGGCAAAACGAAACCAGATTATGATACGGCGAGGGGCGGCATTCAACCAAGCGGGTCAACTTTTGGATGATGCGCTTGAAGGTATTAACGTTGATACAAGCAAAATGTCGGATCAGCAGAAAAGAATCGTACTGGCGGAACAACAAAATCTCGCCGACGGCATGCTGAATGGGTCGATAAAAGGTGATGCCATCAATGAATTTGTTGATACGGTCTGCTACAGGATAGCAACAGAAACGACGCCACCGCCGGGGGTAACGTATGTTACGATAATGGATCCGGGTTATAAACGACGTATGGAAGCTGAAAAAGAAGAAAGAAAAGAAGAAAAGAAGAAAAGTGATATAGAATTCAACGGTAAAGTGATATCTACAACCAAAGAAATGGATAACTTACTGAAAAATGAGATAGGCTTTGACATTGGAAAGTTAACCGAAGCTCAAAAGACATTATACAATAATGCGATTAGAGATATTCGAAACAAACTAATGAATGGGCAGTTAACAGAAGAGGATAAAGATCAGATTTTCCATACCCTTGCTAACAGATTATCAACAAGGGTGTATGAGTACGAGTATAGAAATGCTTATGGGAAGAAGGCATTAGGAACTGTCACTACTGATGAGTTGATTAATCCAGAGGATAATAGTGATGGTGCAAGGGCTGCGAGATACATATTGGAACCAGTTGCGCAAAAGATAGGTTATAATGACCCAACAATTCTCAATCCACACGCAGACCCGAATGAAAAGCGAAAATGGATCAATATCGACTGCTCCGGATTAGTAAAATATGCTGTATATCAGATTAACCCGGACTGGGCTGTAGAAATTTTTGGGAATGTAGCAAAATACCAAATGGATAGAACGGGAAATAATGTGGTTTGGCAGAAAACGGATGCCACCGCCCGACCAAATATTGAGGATATGAGAGCTGGGGATTTGTTATATTGGGCGGATGAAAGCGGCGAAGTTGTACATACAGCTATGTATATAGGGGAAGGCTTTATGGTAGAATCTGCTAAAGCAGCTAGCTTAACTGAAGTAAGATTTACAACCGTAGATGGAGATGGAAGCAAATCTGAGTTAGTACAGATAAACCGACTGGATGAAGGAGAGGTGTCGAGTTATGGGAAAAACTTCAATAACTAAAAAGAAAACATGTTTTATATTGATAGCCATATTGATTACTTTATGCCTCAGCACACATTCCCTCGCTGCAGGCGAGTTTCGCGCGCGGGATGGTAACGGCTGGAACTTGACGGCTGACGGGGTTCTTACAATCGAGAACAATGCAGGATGGCAGGATTATTTAAAACATGGCGCAAGTGAGGTAATCAATAAGCTGGTCATCGGGCAAAAACTGACAGATTTCTCTTTGTTTGATGATAATACAGACGAATTCGCTGGCAGCGGAATTGAGTGTCCTCAGTTTCAGCCAAAGCAAATTGAAGTGGAAGACGGAAACCCAACTTTTGTTATGGAAGATGGGCTGTTAATCGATACAATCAGAAAAACAGTCACATTGTCTGAGATGTCCGTGCAAAACGTGGTTATTCCAGATGGGATTCAAGAAATCGGAGCTC